>DBEP01000084.1 GCA_002294045.1 Lachnoclostridium sp. UBA903
CTACTGGAACTTTGGTACGGAGGGGGATACTTATGAAATGGTTGATGGGCTGCCTGTTTTTACGGATAAAATAAGAAATCATGAGCTTGGTATGAGCGAAGCCATGGTCTTGTATACCGGAGAAGTGGGATGGGGTTTAGGAATACAGGCATTACAAATGATAAATGAGACATCAAAACCGGAATCAAAAGAAGCAAGAGCTTTATGGTATGACAAATCAAACGAGGAAGCTACAAACTGGATTTATCCCACAGCCGTTACCATGACACCGGAGGAAACGACGGAAAGCAGCTCCATTTATAATGCAATCAGTACTTATGTAAAAGAAATGTCCTTAAAATTCCTGACGGGAGAAGAACCCTTGGAAAATTACGATGCTTTTGTACAGACCTTAAATGACATGGGTCTTATACGCCTGCTTGAAATACGTCAGGAAGCCTATGACCGTTTCCAGGCAAGGTAATCTTAAAGAATGACTTTTGCCGGATGGCCGCTAAAGCCATATATCCTGCAAAGGACGGAGAACAATATTTTATGGGGTGTCCCGGTAAAGCATTTTCCTGCTTTTGGGAGGCCCCTTAATAAAGAAAGGAGTTAAGAGTTTGTCCAGGAAAAAGAATCAGGCCGCTGCTCCGGCCGTCCCCGGGTATTCCCTTTCAAAAGTTATCGCAAAGGATTTTAAGAGGAATAAAGTCAAGTATCTGATGATATTGCCGATAATTATTTATATTGCCATATTTTGTTATAAGCCCATGTACGGAATTATGATAGCATTTAAAAATTACCGCCCTGCTTTAGGAATATTAGATAGTAAATGGGTCGGCTTTGAGCATTTTATGAGATTTTTTAATGATTATTATTTTTGGAGAATCTTACGGAATACGGTTTCCATCAGCGCCTTAAGCATTGTTTTTGGTTTTCCGGCACCTATTGTATTGGCGCTGCTTATCAATGAAATAAGAAACCGCCGCTTTAAGAAAACGGTCCAGACCATTTCTTACATGCCTTATTTTATTTCTATTGTTATCATATGCGGATTAATCAAGACCTTCACACAATCCGACGGACTGATTACCGACATGGCAGCCGCTTTGGGGGGAGAACGGAAGAATCTGCTGGCAAGTAAAAACTGGTTTTATCCTATCTATATAGTCTCCAATATATGGCAGTCGGTGGGATGGGATTCCATTATCTATCTGGCGGCCTTAGCCGGAATCGACCAGGAACAGTATGAAGCGGCAAAGGTTGACGGCGCCGGAAGAATACGCCAGATGCTCTACATTACCCTGCCGGGCCTGCTGCCTACCATTACGATTTTATTTATACTCAGAATGGGCGGCATTTTGAACGTAGGCTTTGAAAAAATACTGCTTCTTTATTCCTCCACAACCTATGAGGTGGCAGATGTCATATCTACCTATGTTTACCGTATCGGAGTTTTGGATGCTAATTTCAGCTACAGTACCGCTATCGGTTTATTTAATTCCCTTGTCAACATATTATTTTTGCTTACAACCAATGCGGTCAGCAAGAAAGTAAATAATTCCGGTCTGTTTTAAAGAGGAGGTTTATATGATAAAATATAGGAAAAGAAGCAGGGGAGATTTTGCAATAGATATGATTATTACTCTGCTTATGCTGGGGCTTATTGCCGTAACTTTTTATCCCATCTGGTATGTGGTGTGCGCATCTTTCAGCAGCAGTGCGGCAATCAGTACCAATCCGGGAAAACTATTATGGCCCAAGGATTTCGGAATAGGGGCATATAAAAAGGCTCTGAGCCACCCTCTGATTGTAAGCGGTTTTCGGAACATCCTTACCGTACTGGCGGGAGCCCTGCCCCTTAACCTTATTATGACACTGCTGTGCGGATATTTTATGGCTGCAAAAAATGTATTCTGGAAGAAATATATTATAGCCTATCTGATGTTTACCATGTTTTTTGGAGGCGGATTGATTCCTACTTATTTAAATCAGAAATCCCTGGGGCTGTATAATAATCTGTGGGCGCTGATTATCCCCGGAGCCTTAAGCATATACAATGCTATTATCTGTAAAACGGCTATTGAAGCAGTGCCGGAAAGCCTGACAGAGTCGGCCTACATAGATGGTGCCAGTGACTTCACAGTTTTGTTTAGGATTATCACTCCGCTGATTAAGCCTACCCTGGCGGTTCTGCTGCTATATTATGGTGTGGGGCACTGGAACAGCTGGTTTAATGCGTCCTTGTATATCACCAAAAATGAACTGCTCCCTATCCAGAACATATTAAGAGCGGTGCTCATTGCAAATTCCAATCTGCTGAATGAGGGTGCGGCCAGCAAGGATACCATGGATACCTATGCGGAAACGATAAAATATGCAGCTATAGTAATTTCGACGGTACCGATTCTGTGTATATACCCGTTCCTGCAGAAATATTTTGTAAAAGGTGTTATGATAGGTGCCGTAAAAGGCTGATTGCGCCTAGCGTGGTGTATCGTTCATAATTAGCCAAACAGCACTGCCTATTTTGTCATCCGCTGCGTTGTCGTCAGTCAGCGTAGCCACCGCTACGCCTCCCTCCTCCGCCTTGCGGAGTGACAAAATATTCAGCACTGTTTAACTAAAGATGAACGATACACCACACTAGAGCGTGTTTGAAAAATCATTGCGCCGTTCTGAACGCTCCACTTTGCGGTATGCAGCGTCGCAATTTTGGGAGAGNNTTTTTCAAACACACTCTGGAGCGTGTTTGAAAAGGGCGGATAGTTTAACGGGTGGAATCTCCCATACGGCAAGGTCTGGCAAACCACCGTTAGCGAGTCTTTATGCCGGTTACGGAATCAATAAATTTTATACTTTGAAGAAAAGAGGAGAGAGATGAACATGAATGAGACGAGAAAATACTGGCTGGATACCATGCTTAAAATAACAACTCCGGTACTTAATGCCTTAAGCAAGGATAGCTTGCGTGATGAGATGCCGGTGGAAGGAAAGCTTCCCAAAGATGACAGGGCGCAGTTTACTTATCTCGAGGCATTAGGCCGCAGTCTGCTGGGTATGGCTCCGTGGCTTTCATGTACGGGACTTGAGGGGGAGGAAGAAAATTTAAGGATAAAATATGCCGGGATGGCAAGACAGGCCATATCCAATGCCGTTAATCCTGACGCAAAGGATTATATGAATTTCCGTCATGGCCACCAGCCTATTGTGGACGCGGCATTTCTTGCACAGGCAATACTGCGTGCACCCAATGAATTATGGGAAAAACTGGATGACAAAGACAGGAAAAACCTGATAGCGGCTATGAAACAGACACGGACAAGAAAGCCTTTTGCATGTAACTGGCTTCTATTCAGCGGTATGATTGAAACCTTTCTATGTTATGCAAAAGAGGCGGACTGGGACCCCATGAGGATTGATTATGCCTTGAAACAGCATGAACAGTGGTACCTGGGTGACGGTATCTATGGCGACGGCAGCGAATTTCATTGGGATTATTACAATAGCTATGTAATACAGCCGATGCTTTCGGATATATTAAAGATAGCCGGCAGTATTTATAAAGACTGGGAAGAAATGATACCTGAAATAGTAAAAAGAGCGTCCCGTTACGGAACCATTCAGGAGCATCTGATAGCACCCGACGGCTCCTATCCCATGTTTGGACGCTCCTTAACCTATCGCTTTGGGGCGTTTCACTGCCTGGCACAAACAGTCCTTAATAATCAGCTGGAAGCAACCCTTACCTATGAGCAGGTGCGCTGCGCCTTAACGGCGGTAATAAAAAGGATTATGTCATTTACGGGAAATTTTGATAAAGACGGATGGCTCAGAGTTGGTGTGTGCGGATATCAGCCGGATATGGGGGAAGGTTATATTTCTACCGGAAGCCTGTACCTTTGTTCGGCAGTCTTTTTACCGCTGGGGCTTGCACCGTCACATATATTCTGGTCAGGCGGGGATAAGCCCTGGACCGCAGTAAAAATGTGGAACAGCGATAGCGGCATAGAATGTGAGCACAGTTTATAAGTGGAAAGTATATCGGTTAAGCTTCAGATATTTTTATAATATAATCGCTTTCCATTTTCCGGTTAAGTATCTGCTGAAAGATATAAGATAGTTTGCGAGCCATCCCATTGGCACCGCATACCATACGGCAGCTACACCCCAGAGGGGAGCAAAGGTAAACGCCACAAATACACGGATTGCAAGATTTACCAGATTTGCAGCCGTAAATACCGTCATATCTCCCGCACCTCGCAGCAAACCGTCCGTAATCATCTTTAAACCGATTAATACGAAAAAGAAGCCCATAAATTTTAAACAGGAAGTTCCTGTCTGTAAAGCAAGCTTGCTGCTTTCTTCATTTAAGAAAGAAGATATGATGGGTTTGTGGAATAATTCCAGAATTAAGCAGATAACCAGCGCGAAGGCCGCAACAATATAATAGCCGGCATGGTATCCCTTTCTGACCCGTTCCTTCTGACCCGCTCCAATGTTTTGTGCCGTAAAGGTTGACACGGCATTGCCCATGGCCGCCATGGGGACGACACAGATGCTTTCAATTCTCATGGCAGCGGAATAACCGGCCAGGACCTCTGAACCGAAACCATTTACTACGGACTGAACCAACATCATTCCGACAGATACGATGGATTGCTGGAGAATGGACGGGATGGCAATGATAACCATTTTATTCAAGGCGGAAAGGTCATACTTTTTAACAGCGGCTGTAACATTATATATTTTTAAGTGCTTCATTAATATGATAAAAGACAAAACGGCTGAGATTCCCTGAGCAATTAAGGTTGCCCATGCTACACCCGCCACACCCATGTTAAATACCCGTACCATAACCAAATCCATTATTACATTTAAAATGGAAGAAAAAATCAAAAGATATAAAGGTATTTTTGATTTGCCTAATGCATTAAATACGGAAGCCAATATATTATACATAAACAAAAATGGCAACCCAATGAAATAGATCTCTAAATATAAAGAAGCCTGCTCCATGATGTTATCCGGAGTATTCAGCCACCGCATAATGTCCGTATTCAAAAGGATACCGCATATTCCAAGTAAAATACTTATAACCAGGAAAGTAAACAATGCGGTATATATGGCAGTTTTCATCCTGGAATAATCCCGTCTGCCCAGATACTGGCTGATAAGCACCGACGCACCGATACCGCCGCCTATGGCAACAGATATAAATACCGTTGTGAGGGAATAGGAGGCGCCGACGGCCGCCAGGGCATCTTCACCTACATATCTTCCGACAATAACAGAATCTACCATACTGTAAAACTGCTGGAATAAATTACCTATAATCATGGGAAGTGCAAATAAAAACAATGATTTTCCGGCATTTCCATGAAGCATATCATTTGATTTCATTCTTTTCTCCTTTGCGTATTTTCTGCCGCATCAGTACTCACAAAAACAATTATTAGTCTTTTTGAGGATTTTCCTGCCGATTGTAACATATGGGACAGTTCAACCGGACACTTGAATGCCCTTAAAAAAGCAATTAAGCAACCCTTTTTTCATAAGTGTTCACTAAACAATTATAGTTTATAATTTGATTAAGTCAATACGGAATCGGATTGCTTTCAGGGAAAACCTCTTAATTTTTTCCATTTACGGATTTTTCCGCGAAAAGTCTTAAACGGGGCTGCCGTGTTGATATGAATCCATTTCCAAACCGGCCAGTTTGATGGGGTTGACGATGCCCACTTTCTTCCTCCGGGAATAAATAATTCATCCTCACTAAACTTATTGACCCAGACCGTTATTTTTAAGACCGTATCCGTAAAGGTTTCTTTCAGCTCCTGAAGAGAATAATTCTGATATCTGTCATAGAATTCCTGATATAAATCGCCCAGACGGTTCCATTTATAACCGGGAGCCGGTGTGATAACTTCTTTCCCTTCCAGTTCATCATGCTCCCATTGCAATAACAGATTCATCCATCCAAGCTGGTATGCGATTATTTCTCCGGGAGTCCGGTCGGCTTCCTGGAAACGTATGTCCTTGTCGGCTTCCCTGATGTCCTCGAATTCCCGGATGAACATATCGGCTGTTTTGCTGATTTCTGCAATTAAATCTTTTTTGTCGCTGTATTCCCGCATTGTTTTTATATCCTCCTTTTCATTTTATATATTTGAAATCCAGAGTGTGTTTAGAAAGTGCCTGTGCTGTGCCGGATGTTCCGCTTTGGGTTATAGATTACCAGGATACCAGATTAAATATGACATTAGCATGTCTTATTTAATGAATTGTTTTTACCCGCAAAAACAGGGAATACTGCCAGGCATAAGCAGTATTCCCTGTTTTGAAGAGGTTGAAACCTCTCTCTATTTTTTCGTTTATGATATTTTTTGCAATTTTTCACTATGTTCCGTAACTACTTTTTTCAAAAGCTCTATATCGCTTTTTATTGCCTCATACTCTTTATTGGCTTTTTCATAACGAGTAGCAGAGGGGAGATAATTTTCTGCCAAGAGTTTAATGTCTGCACGAATTTCACTTTCCAGAATAACATTGATTTTTTGTACATTGTTCTTTATGTCGTTGATATCCTTTTTCATCGGTTCTAACTGAGCATTTAATTTCTTATCCATCATATCCGATAGGGCTAAAAGTAATTCATTATCACTCACAGAAACACGTCCTTTTCCTTTGATAAAACAATTATAGCATAATTCAGAATAAAATGTCCATGTAATTTTAATTCTCCTTATCTTTCCCCATAGAAAATTATGGGAAACAGGGATGATAAAAGATAAACCTATGCATATACCGCTAGGGGTGTTAGGGTATAAGTATAAAATAAATAAAGGGAGGGTTACCATGAAAACAAAAAGGCTTTTATCTATTTTTATTGTTTTGATGCTCGTTTTTAGTTTGACTGCATGCGGCAAGCAAACAAAAACAAACGATACCGCAGGAACAGGAACAGACGAAGAAAGCAAAGAAACGGGAACAGATGACAGCGGGGCATCGCCCTCAGGGGAACCGGTGGAAATCAATTTCTATGAACATTCCGACAGTGAGGCCATTGCCCGGGCATTAGTAGATGCCTATAATGAAAAAAGCACGGGTGTAAAAGTAAATTTATCCATTATTGCAAATGACGATTATGATGACAAAATCAAGGTCATGCTTTCCGGCGGAGCGGATGTGGACTGCTTCTGGGTGCGGGGCGGCCCCCAGGCAAGACAGCTGGCAGATACCGGTGCTTTGCTTGCCCTGGATGATATGATAGCTGCAAATAATGTGGATATAACCCAATACGGGGATATGGGCCAGGCTTTTGTGAATAATGGCAATACCTATGGTTTAAGCACCTCCAAATCCTGCTGGCTGTTGTGGTATAACAAAGATTTATTTGATGCGGCGGGCGCGGAATATCCCATTAACCTTACCTGGGAGGAATATACGGATTTGGCAAAATCTCTGACCACCGATGATTTGTGGGGCGGAGTTGTTCCGAACTGGACCATGAACCTTGGCGCGACGGCTGTCGGTGAATACCTAACCGATGAAGATCTGACAAGAACCATGGAGTATGCAAGATATCTGGAAAAATGGTATGTAACGGACAAAAGCCATCCCAGCATTGAGGAAATGTCGGGCTCCTTTGATATTAATTCCTTTTTTGCGGAGGGGAAGACCTATATGATGATTAACGGTGACTGGACCTTTTTGATTTTCCCGTCTGCCGAGCCCCAGTTTACCTGGTGTGCCGCTCCCCTGCCGGTATTTGAGGATGCCGAAAGCGAATCCACCGTCGGCAGTACTTCCTGCTTCAGCATAGCGGCCAAGAGCAAGAATCCGGAAGCGGCTTTTGACTTTATCAAATTTGCCTGCTACAGTGACGAGGGCGCAAGCATTTATGCGCAGAATTCCAGCGTTCCCGCCTATCCTTCGGAGGCAGCCCTTGAAATTTACAAACAGAAGGTTACCGTACCCGGCGCGGAATATGTATTCTCTGCCAAAGTCGGTCTGGAACAGGGTCTGGATACCAAATATGAAGAGCTGAATACGGCATTTAAAGAAGAACTGAACGATGCCCTGGTTGGCAACGGTACATTGGAAGGGGCCTTTGATGAATATAAGAAGAGAAGGGACGAAATCAATGCCAAATAAGGCATTGCAGGATATTTTACGGAATACGGCATATATTTTTCGTACGGATAACTGTTTTTTCCATGGCGGTTAAGCCGGGTGGTAAGTACGTATGGCATAGCCTGGTATTTCCGGTGACCTGTTAAAAGTCCGGTCACCGGAAATTCATAAATCCGTTTCTTTTTGAATGACAGCGGCATGGAGGATTAATGAATGATGCATAAAATAAAAATAAGAAGTTCAAAGTTAAACCGGAGAGAATGGCTGGCCGGTTATTTGTTTCTGCTTCCTAATTTAATCGGTTTTTTTGTTTTTACGGCAATACCCGTTGTCATGGGATTTGTAGTGAGTCTGACCGATTATACCGGATTCGGTAATTTAAATTTTATCGGCTTCAAAAATTATATCGATATGTTTTCGGAAAGCAGTTTTCAGATTGCTTTGAAAAATAATCTGTTTTACACGTTTACAAGCGTACCGCTAACGATTTTATTTTCATTATTACTGGCATTGATGTTAAACAATAAATTGTATTTCGGCAATGGCTTCAAGACAATTTACTTTTTCCCCAATCTTACCTCAATGGTTGCGGTAGGCTGCGTATGGCTTCAGCTTTTTGAGGCCAAAAACGGTCCCGTAAACCAGCTGCTTACGGCACTGGGGGTGGAAAATCCGCCGAAATGGTTCTGGGGTACTTCAACTGCCCTGCTTTCCATTGTTATTGTAGTTGTATGGAAACAGGCCGGTTACTATATGATTATGTTTTTAGGGGGATTAAAAAACATACCGGTCCATTTATACGAGTCGGCCAAGATAGACGGAGCCACGCCCCTTAAGGCCTTCCGGTACATAACCTGGCCCATGCTTTCGCCGACAACCTTTATGGTTACCATTTTAACCTTTATCGCCTCCTTCCAGGTTTTTGATATTATCAATGTTACAACGGAAGGCGGTCCGGGCAGGGCCACCACCGTATTGGTCATGCGGGTATATCAGGAGGCCTTCCGGTACGGAAGAATGGGATATGCGTCCGCCATAGGATATTTCCTGTTTTTAATTGTATTCTCATTGACGTTAATCCAGTGGAAAGCACAGAAAAAATGGGTTAATGATGATATATAGGCTGATAAGAGAGGAAAGAATGAGGAGAACCATGAGTGAAAATAAATTTCCCAAAAACAGAAAAAAAATAAAACCGACTATAATAATTATTTTTATTTTATGCCTGATTGTTGCTTTTATCATGATAATTCCTTTTTGCTGGATGTTAAGTGCATCCTTTAAAGCCAAAACCGAAATATTTACAAAGCCCATTCAATGGATTCCAAGAGTGTTCCGTTCGGTAAACTACGATACGGTGTTCAACAAAATTCCGTTTCCCGTCTATTTTTTTAATACGGCAAAAATTACGGTCTGCGTAACGGCGCTGCAGCTTATTACCTGCTCCATGGCCGCCTTTGCTTTTGCCAAGCTGAATTTTCCGGGGCGGGATAAAATATTTCTGGCATATCTGGGTACCATGATGGTTCCTTGGCATGCGATAATGATTCCACAGTTCATGGTTATACAGAAGCTGGGACTTTACGACAACCATTTGGCCCTTATTCTGACAGGGGCTTTCAGTGCCTTCGGCGTATTTATCATGAGACAGAATATGTTAAGCATACCAAACAGCCTGAACGAGGCGGCGAAAATAGACGGCTGCGGTCCCTTCGGAATCTATATGAAAATCGCGCTGCCCCTCAGTAAAACCGGACTGGCAACCTTAACTGCACTGACCTTTACCAATGTGTGGAATGATTATATGGGCCCTATGATTTATCTGGATACGGATACGAAGAAAACAATCCAGCTGGGTCTTGCCACCTTTAAGCGGGAATTTGATACGGACTACGGTGCAATTATGGCAGGTACGGTAATTTCGCTGATTCCGGTAGTAATTGTTTATGCATTTGCCCAGAAATATATTGTGGAAGGTGTTGCGTTTACCGGCGTAAAAGGGTAAAGAAAAGACTTGCCTGGTGTGCTGTATCGTTCATCTTTAGTTAAACAGTGCTGTTTGGCTAATTATGAGCGATACAGCACACTGGTTAAAATATCCTTTCGCATCCTTTCAAAATCGGACATGGCTTCATCCAGTGTTTTGCGGCCGAGAAAATATTCTTCCGCACACTGGCCAAAGGCGTCCAGCACATCCTGATATCCGGAGATTGCCAGCTGCTCCTGGACTTTTTTTGCTTCAAAGAAGATGGAAGCCGACTCTTTGCCTACTGCATTCAGGTAGATTTGCTCGATATCATCATTGGAATAGGCGTGGATAATGCCATTCCCGGCATAGATACGGGCACCTTCCTCACCGCAGAGAAACCGGACGAAATCAAATGCCTCCTCAGGATGGGGAGTATCCGATGTAATACTGACAAACTGGTACTGGCCCCAGGTGATACCGGACTCCTGCCCGCTGAATACGGGCATGGGAGCAATGTCCCAGTTAATATCGGTAAGGCCTTTTCGCTCGTCCTCCATAAGCATATTTAAAATCCATTCACCCTGGGGCATCATTGCTATAGTACCCCTTTCAAATTCCTTTCTGACACTTACCATCTGGTCGGTCATCTGTCTGTAGCTCATATGGGAACCGTCCAGGTTATAAAAGGTATTAAGCAATGCAAGAGATTCTTTTGCCAGGGATAAATCGTCGTCAATCAGATAGGAGGAGCGTTGTATGGCGGCAAAATTATAACACCAGGGAACCCAGTAGCCGCCGTATATTTTATTTTCCCCGTCCCCTTTTGTCAGTAATATGGCCAGCTGGCGGTATTCCTCCCAGGTCAGATTTTCCGGATAACTGATACCGGCGCTGTCAAAAAGGTCCTTATTATAGACAAGAACCCAGCAGGTGCTCCTGCTAGGTATGCCGTAATACCTGCCGTTTATGGCAATATCATTGAACATGCTGCCGTAAGCGGTAACATCCATATCGTTGTTTTTAATGCAGGAAGTCAGGTCAAGAAGCTGTCCTTTATCCCTAATCTGGACCATCTGGGAGATGCCTTTGATACCCAATAAGTCGATTTTGGTATCTGCGGATAAAAGCACCTGGATATTGTCTTCATAATAAGTACTGTTTAAGACGTGAAGATTGATTTGAACGGAGGACTGTAAGGCGTTGTAAGCGTCAACAACGGGCATGATATAAGATTCTTCGTCATCCCAGGTATAGTAATCCAGTACTGCCTTGTTTCCATCGGCACCGTTTTTAAGGGGGGAAGAAGCACCGTCAGTAACAGAGGGATTTTGAGTTATTTGATTGCAGCTGGCAAGTACCGCAGAACCTATGGTTATGAAAGCTGCGGCAATCAGTATCCTGATACGGCTTTTGTTATTCATGGCTGGTCCCTTCTAAAATTAACCGGATGATTCCTTGTGTTTTACAATTACCTATATTATAATTTTAATAGTGGATTTCGTCAATAAATACTACATAAGGAGGAACAATTCGATGTTTAGTTTCGTTTTGGTCATAGTATTTATTTTTACCTATCTTCTCCTGCAAAAAGATAACCAGGTCTCATCCAAATATCTGGCGGCTACTTTGATTGCTTATGTGGCGGCCATATTTTCCATGATATTTTACCTGTCAAAGGATACTTACTATTATAATGTGGTGAACAATTATTTTTCACTTCCCAAGGCGGTGTGGAAATACCTTATGTTCGTCGATATACCAAAAAGTATTATTATCCGTGTGCTAAACCTGTCTTCCCTGGCTGTCATCTATTTCGGCTACCGTTTTTCCGACTCCTACCAGGAGAAAATAGCCCATCACAGATGGGACAGCTTTAAATTTATTCTACCGGTTATACTTATCATCCAGCTTATTATTTATGACCCCGGCATTCAATATCTCATTTATTTTAATTGTTATCCGGATTTACTGAGCCTGTCCCAAATTAAATTTCTGGCAGAAGCCTTTCATAAGGCTACGGTTGCCATAAATACCGGTATTATTATTTTCAGTATCCTCCGGTTATGCCAGGTATTCAGGAAAGTGTATTTTCTGCATTTTTTAAGAAGCTATTTAATAGGGGAAGGAGTCTGCTATACGTTAATCATGCTTTCGTATATCATCATTTTCTGGTTTTCCCCCGCCTTTCTGGTCAAAATCTCAAAAATTGCGGATTATACCACTTACCTTTCCGTACCCCTTAGCAGCAATCAGATTATATACACGGCATATCCTTATTATCTGTTTGCAACTACTCTTTTGTGTGCTTTTTGTATTTATGAACTGATTGAAATAAAAAGAAGAATAAGAAAGAAAGAGTTTAGCATTACAAAACAGATTGACGCAGCAGACACGACCTCCAAAGTTTTCTGCCATTATATGAAAAACGAATTGCTTGCTATTCAGTCGGAAATTGAGCTGCTGCAGGTTACAGAGGAGAACGAAGAGGGAATACGGGGATTGCTCGGACGCTGCAATAATCTGTATCAGAGATTGGATACCATACACCGGAGCACCAAAAGGTCGGAGCTTAATCTGGTGGAAACGGATATTAAGGCATTGGTAACCGATATGCTGGAAAGAATGAAAGGAGATTTCGGTGACTGTAAGATAATAACCCAAATGGATGCCAATATTCCCGAAGTTATGCTCGATTCGGCGTATTTTGAACAGGCAGTGAAAAATATTCTTGAAAATGCCATAGATTCCATGGAAGCCGTCCCGGCAGCAGATAAAAAGATAACCGTCGGCCTCCGGTCGGTGAGCAATTGGATTGTTCTTTCCATACAGGACTGCGGAGCAGGAATTTCCGAAAAAAACTTAAAGAATATTTTCACTCCGTTATATTCCTCCAAACCCATTACAAAGCACTGGGGGATTGGTCTTGCGTTAACACACCGGATTATAATGGCCCATGAAGGCAAAATTGAGGTGGAAAGCCATAAAAATGCGGGAACCAACTTCCGTATATTACTGCCTGACTTAAACAAATATATCTAGTACAGTATACGGCGGAAGTGATTGTACTTCCCGTAAACGGGTATGCCGCGTGCCGGTAAAGGAAATATGGATTCAATAGTCAACAGGAAGAGAGAAGGTTTGCGCTATGTATGATAATATTATCCGGGTACTAATTGCTGAAGATATGGAACCAATCCGTAAAAGATATGTAAAAATGCTGTCCGGGATAGAGGACATTCAGGTTATAGCAGATGTAGCCACCGGAGAAGAGGCGGTTATACAGACACATAAAACCCATCCGGATGTCATACTGATGGACATTGAAATGGAAAGCAGGGATGCGGGGCTTAGGGCGGCAAAAGAGCTTTTGGAGGAATACGATAATCTCAAAATTATCATTCTTACCGTATACGAAGAAGATGATTTAATTTATACGGCATTTCAGTTTGGGGTATGTGATTACATATTAAAAAATGCCATGCCTTCCGAGGTAGTAACAAGTATCCGGGATGTCTATTACGGAAAAGCGCCCCTGCGCCCGGAACTGGCCGCTAAAATCCTGGGTGAATTCAAAAGGGTGAAATCCTATGAAAGCAGTTTTTTATATGCCGTAAATATTGTGACTTCCCTGACCGGTACGGAAATGGAAATCCTTAATCTGCTTCTGCAGCATAAAACAAGAAAAGAAATCTGTAAAATACGCTGCGTGGAAATGTCAACGGTAAAAACCCAGATACGCAATATCCTGCAGAAGTTTAATAAAAAATCTGCAGGCGAAGTCATCTCCCTGATTCATTCCATGAATCTTTATGAGTTTATCAGAAAGCAGAGCGGCAATGATACGGATAACTGAAGACGGCAGTCAGAGACTGACGGACGAAGCCGGTTGAGTCCCTGAACAGTCACGCTCAAAGAGGGGTTGAAAGAAAATCAACCTTGTTGTTACTGGGGGTATATGTTAATTTAAAGAAAAACAAGTTAATGATATATATGCATCATTTAGGGTTGAAATCAAACCGCTTTCCTGCTCCATGGCGGCAGCCTGACACAGGCTGAAAGAAAATAGGAACAGAGAAAGGATGCCACCTGCTGATTCTTTCAGCCTCTATTCAGGGCAGGGCGGTAAATGTCCGCAGCGGGATATTTTAATATAAGTGGCAAATGAAACGGGTGCAATTTATGGAATATATACAAATACGGGATAAACACTTCTGCTACAAGGGAAGACCCATCAGGCTGCGTGGTTTTGGAATTGGGACATGGCTGAATCTGGAGCATTTTATGATTGGTCTTCCCACGTCGGAACAGATGATGAAAGGGGCCTTTGAAAAGGAATACGGAACCCGGACGGCGGAGGTATTTTTTAGAAAGTACCGGGAGGAATTTTTTAAAGAAGAAGATTTTATATTACTGAAGGAATGCGGTGTAAATTTTATCCGTGTGCCCTTTAATTACCGTTTATTTATAGACGACAATCATACCGGGAAATATCAGGAAGAAGGATTTTTATGTTTTGACAGACTGTTTGCACTCTGCAAGAAATATGAAATCTTTGCTTTAATTGATTTGCATACGACGCCGGGAGCGCAGAATCCGGACTGGCATTCGGACAATTCTTACGGAGTTCCCCTGTTCTGGGAATATCAGCTTTTAAGGAGACAGATAACGGGGCTTTGGAGAACCATTGCCTTACGGTATCAGGAAGAACCGTATCTGATGGGATATGACCTGCTCAACGAACCGGCTATGGGAGAATGGCCTGTTTTAAATGAATTTTACAGAGAAACCATTGAGGCGGTCAGGGAAGCGGATAAAAATCATATCATTGTCCTGGAAGGGGACCGGTTTTCCATGGATTTCTCAGGTTTAGAGCGTTTTAAGGATAAACAGACGGCACTCAGCTTCCATTACTACCCCACCGTATGGCATCCGGAACTTCTGGAAAGGACCATGGACAGGGAGGTCAGGAAGAAGAAAATTGCGGACGGATTGGATAAGCTCATTCAGATTCAGGACCAATTCGGCTGTCCGGCCTTCTGCGGGGAATTCGGTTACGGGGCCGACTGCGGGGATTCTGAGTTTACACGGGAACTTTTGGAGGACACTCTTAAGCTTATGGAGGACAGAAAGATTAGCTGGCTTTTATGGTGCTATAAGGATGCACATTTTATGAGCATGGTATCACCGAAACAATCTTCGGATTGGATGAAGCTTTCCGGACAGGTTAAGGAGGAATGGACCCAGGAGACTGAGAAAGAACAGGCCTGCCGGATACTGGATTTAATCGGAAGGGAGTGGTTTCAGACAATTACAGAAGAAGAACGGTATCTTCTGCAATTTCGTCTTCGGGCATGTTTATATGTCCTTCAAAAAGAGCATATTCTTCTGCCTAAGCTAAGACAGATTGAGGCAGATACGATTCTCAGGATGCCTTATGATTTCTCTTTTGAAAATTGTGAAACGGATGAAAAATTAAGAGACTTAATAAATCAGGTTCTGCATTGAGTCAAGATGCGGTACAAAAAAAGCATAAAGGGGGGATGCCTGAAAATTGTTTACTGGATTACCTGGCTGTACTAAGTTTTTTGACCTCATGTTTATAACTCGGAAACTTGATAATTTTGATTGTAAATCAAAAAAGTAGAAAGGGAGATTAACGATGAGAAAATTAGGTAAAGTACTTGCTGTTTCTATGTGTTTTATGATGGCATTGGGATTAGCCATGCCGGCTTCCTTCGGTAAAGTTGTATCAGCAGCAGAAAAAACCCCGTCTGAGCAATATGTGGATGCCATGGGGACAGGCATAAATCTTGGCAACAGTTTTGATTCTTTTGACCGTATCAACCATACCGAAATTGACGACGAAACTGCCTGGGGCAACCCGGCGGTAACCAGGGAGTATATGGATGCTTTAAAAGCGAAAGGATTTGACAGCATCCGTATTCCATTTACGGCATTTACCCGCATGGATGAAAATTATCAGATAAACGAAGTATTTTTACAGCGTTATGAAAATGCGGTTAATTATGCACTGGATGCAGGTTTCTACGTAATGATAAATCTGCATCATGATTCCTCCGAATGGCTAAAATACTGGGATGGGAATACTTCCTCGGATGAATACGTAAGATTTGTCGCTCTATGGACACAATTGGCAGACCGTTTTAAGAATTACGGCGATCATTTGATGTTCGAATCCATAAATGAAGTTTATTTTACAGCCAGTACGACGGACGCCGAACAGAATCAGCTTGTAGGAGCGATTAATCAGGCCTTTTATAATGTTGTCCGAGCATCAGGCGGCAATAATGCCACCAGAATGTTGGTACTGCCCACCTCTTATACCAATCACGGCCTGGTTTACAGCCAGTATCTGGTGGATTTTATAAAAGGCCTTAACGATGAAAATGTAATTGCCACGGTTCATTATTATTCCACTTCCCTCTATGCATTTACCTGTAACATCGGCGTATCTCTGTTTGATGAGGAACACAGAGGCTTAACGGCAAGAGATGCGGTGGACGAATTCTATGACAGTCTTGAACAGACCTTTACAGCCAATGGAATCGGAGTAGTGGTCGGAGAGTACGGCCTGTTTAATATGGGTCTGCCAAACAGCCTGGAAGATGGTGAAATGGTTAAATTCTTTGAATATATGAACTACAGGGCAAATGAATTGGGAATTTGTACCATGCTTTGGGATAACGGAGGTATCGTCAACCGCAATACAGGTGAATTTTATAACAAAACCTGGGGAGATATTGTAATCACCTCCATGACGGAAAGATCCTCCTATGCTGCGGGCCTGTCCCAGCTGTTTGTAACGAACAGCACCGCTTCGGATGATATAGAAATACCCCTTACCCTAAACGGTAATTCCTTAACGGCAATATACAACGGCAGTACCAGGCTGGGGGAAGGAGCCGATTATACTTATGAGAATGAAACCGTTACTTTAAAGGGCAGTTATATTTCCGGACTGATTAAAGGCGATTATGGGGTAAAAGCAGATTTAAAATTTGTATTTTCGGCCGGCAGTGCCTGGCATGAATTCATTAACTATACCGGTACCGCCGTATTGGAATCCATTAATGCCCCGATTCGTGAGGACGACGGATATATGGCGGTATATGATACGGACGGAACGCCTACATATCCCACCACGCTGATTCCGGCAGACTTTAACGGTAAATCAGTCAGGAGAATCGCTTCCTATGATGCTGCCGGGAATCCGAAATCGGCTAATACGTGGGCCAGTGATTATATGCAGTTTGGCAGTGAATTTGCAGTAAATTATGCCGAAGGCATTCTGGGCTTAATGAATTGGTATAACAATGCCGTTCCGGATGACACCTATACCCTTGTGATTGACTTTTATGATGGGACGTCAATCAATTACAGTATCACCAAACAGAATAATTATGTCACCGGTTACCAGATTACGGACGGAAATGTGGAATACGATTTATCTTTTATTAATGATTGGGGCGACGGCTGCCAGTGCTCTTTGACCATAACCAATACCACCGGTACGGATTTTACCGACGGCTGGACATTAACTTTTGATTTTGACAGGGATATAACGGAAGTCTATGGAGCAACGTTAGTGAGCAGCGAGAACGGCCGCCATGTAATCAGAAATGCTTCCTGGGACCCGTCACTGAAAAAAGGGGAGAGCATTACCATTAATTTTTTAGCAGGGAGAGGCAATATAAGCGCAATTGTCACCAATTGTGTGTTGCAGCAGCTGACCCGGTAAGGAGCGGCAAAAAGGGTAAGAACGGCCGAATGCGGCCTAAAAATCCCTGTTATTTTTATATTGCCGGCTGTATAATTAACCGGACTATTTTGCGGATTCTTTTGAATCCGCATTTTTGTTTCCGGAATTTTTCAAATTCCTTATGAAATAAAAGCCTTTGGGGCGTGACTGGACAAAAATCCTTATAGATTTTTTGCTGCGTTTTAAATTTCTGATATTTTGCTGAAAAAATAAACGAAATTATTATGTCTTTATGGACCGAATAAAGAATGAAACAAGAAATTTTTATATTTATAATATAAATAAATCAAACAGTATTTAAAGTAAGTTCCTTATAAAATTATGAATAAGTTTTAGTAAGAGCCAAGGGGGTGTTTCCCAGACGGAAAATTTATATGTAATAAAGAATGAGGGATAGAAACGGAGGACTATGATGGGATTGGTAATGAAATTAAGGTTTACTGAGATTATAAGGGAAGGAACTTTACGGAATTATTATGTAAATGGAAAAATAGCGGGATACGGGTTTGATATACGTCTGGGCTATTATCGCGGACATTTCCTTTCTGTAATTGATGATTTGGGAGTTGAGACGGACGGAGAAAAAGTTAACTCCGATAATATTACGTTTTGTATCAACAATAAAGAATTTCATACGTTTGAATTAAAATATCAGTTTTCAGAGTTCTGGAATATACTCACTCCGGCAACAATAAAGATTCGCAAGGCAGGAGGTCTCAGCCCGGGTGAGCATGACATTAATTTAACCTTAATGCTGCGCAGTCCCTACATGCCGCTTCCGGGTTCTGTAAAAGAACATTGTTATACGCCGATAGACAGCTGTGACAGAAAAATTCTGTTATTAGCTGATTAAAGGGAGAATAAATCCCCGGTACAAACTTCAGATGCGCAAAAAGCATGCGTGGAAACGAGGTAAACAAGATTCATACATTGTTTGTGCCGAAAGGCAGGAACGACGTAGGAGAGCATGCCGCATCGGCATGTTTGAAAGGTTGAAAGAAAATAAAGTATAAAGAAAGGACGCCACTAACAGATTCTTTCAACCTGTGAAACTTGTTTCACATTTTATTCTGTGGCAGTATCGCAAGCCTGCTTGCGATATGCAATGGGTGTAAACATGACAAAAATAAAATTAGGAATTACTCTTTACAGTTTCACGAAAGAATATATTTCAGGAGAATATACATTGGAAGACTGTATCAGGCGCTGTGCGGAAATTGGCATCGGCGGATATGAAATAGTTGCCGCACAGATGATACCTTCCTATCCTTATGTTAGTGATGAATTTTTAGGAATGGTTAACAGATATGCCGCCGAGTATGGGGTAAGACCCGTATCTTATGGTGCAAATACGGACAGGGGAATGCGTTTTGACAGGGATTTAACGGATGACGAACTGTTTGCCAGAACACTTTTGGATATTAAATCTGCCTGTAAGCTGGGGTGCAGGGTTATGCGCGCCCAATATCTGCTTTCTCCTGAAAATCTGGTACGGATAGCGCCGTATGCGGAAGAATATAATATCAAAGTCGGCATAGAAATACATAATCCCGAAACCCCAAGCTCGCCGAATATGCTCAAATATCTTGAAGCCATTGAAAGCTCCGGCTCGTCATATATCGGTTTCGTACCTGACTTCGGCTGTTTTGCCGACAAGCCGAATATTGACAGCTATTATGGGGCTTTGCAGCGCGGTGCCCATAAAGAAATGCTGGATTTTGCCGTACAGCTGAAATATGATGACGTACCTATGCAGGATGCGGCCAGGCAACTGACGGAAAGAGGTGCAGATGCGGAGGTAATGTCTTCTCTTTATAATATGTACGGCTTCCTTACTTTCAGTAAAAATCCGGATTTTGAAGGGCTTAAACGTATAATGCCGTATTGTTTTCATTTTCATGGAAAATTCCATGCCATGAAAGAAGACGGAAATGAATTCAGTATACCATATGATAAAATACTTCCCATAATAGACCGGACAGGATTTGACGGATATATTGTCTCTGAATTTGAAGGGCATGCAAGCGGGAATGCATTTGACATGACAAAAAAGCATATAGAAATGGAACGGAGAATTCTTGGAATCCCCTAGTACTGTATTGCATAAATTTTGGTGAATTCAGTACCTGCACTGTTATTCACCAAAACTTACGCAATGCAGTACTAGAGTGTGTTTGAAAAATGCGGAAGTAATTTAGAAATCTCAGCCTTACGTTTTAACGGCGGTTAACGATAATATAAAGGAAGAAGGAGAAAAAGATAATGTTTGAAAAGTATATGATTTATGATAAAGGTTTCAGAAATGTAGAGAAAGACGGTGAAATTACCGGTTTTCAGGTGGGGGTCAGGATAACTTATTACCGGGGAGTGGTTCTGGCCGTAATCGGGGACTTTAAGGTAACTGTGGACGGCATTGCCTACACAAAGGATCAGATGACATTTACGGTTAATGGAAATACCTATACTTTCAAAGAAATGATAGGAAAGACGGATGAGCATTGGGATTTCGGAGATGTTGCTTACCTGACGGTTTTACGGCCCGGCGGCCTTCCGGAGGGAGAACATGAGGTGGAGGTAACAGAGCAAATCCGTGTTGTGTACGGACTCAGGGACATGCTGTTACCCAATATTGCTACATGGAGAAAGAAATTATTTCTGGGAGAGACTTTTAAGCTTCCGCCCGATATAAAAAGAGGGGTATCCCTTTACAGTTACCAGCAGGAGTATTATCTCAGGGAAATGAACCTGGAGGACTGCATCAAAGAGGTATCGGATTTAGGAGCTGACGGAATCGAGATTATATCGGAAGCCATGATACCGAACTTTCCGAACCCGCCCCAGACATGGGTTGACAGCTGGTTTACATTAATGGATAAATATCATACGGTACCGGTTTGTTATGATGCGTTTATGGACGGCCAGATTTATGAAGGGAAATTTATTACGGATGAGGAAGCGGTAGAAGTAATGGAACGGGATATTAAGCTGGCGGCCAGACTGGGCTTTAAATATATGCGTGTTTTATGTGCGGTTCCACTCCGGATTGTTGAAAAATCAATTCCCATTGCGGAAAGATATAATATTGTCATGGGTATCGAAGTACATTCCCCTTTTAAACTTGGGACACCATGGCTGGAAGAATATATCGACTTTATTAAGAAGACTGGAACGAAGCATTTCGGAATCATACCCGATTTCGGAATCTTCGTAGAAAAACCGGTACGTATACTGGAACGAAAGCATATCCGGAACGGGGCCACACCGGAAATAGTTGAATTCGTAAGCAAATGCTACTGTGAACGGAAGTCCGCGGAAGAAACAATGGAACTGGTAAAAAAGATGAATCCCAATAAGGAAGACCTTTTCTGGGCAAAGGAAGCGTTTACCTATACCTATTGCGAGCCGGAGCTTCTGGCCCGGTACATTCCCCATATCATTCATATACACGGCAAAATATATGAAATGGAGAACGGTGAAGAGGTCAGCATTCCGTATCAAAGGATTATTAAAATATTAAAGGATAATCATTGGAAGGGTTATATTAGCACGGAATATGAAGGGCAGCGTCATTACCATGATATAGCCGGCTGGGATGTTGACAGTGTGGAACAGGTAAGACGGCATCACGAAATGCTGAAAAAATACATAGGTGAAGAATAGGTGCCGGTGAGTGTACCTGAAACAGGGCTGCAGTAAAGTTTTAACTTTGATGCAGCTCTTTCAATAAAGTTTTTCATGATTTGGGCTGGTATGATTTGGTATCATTTATTTTATATTGTCAATCTATGCAGAGGAGTATAGAATTATATCAAGTTACATAGGCTCAGCCGTAACTTATATTATACTGCAAATAAGAAGCGCATTCCTGTGCCTGCCGCTTCCGTTATACGGCTTTCCTTTTATCCTGCAAAGGAATGCCCATGGAGAGGTAATAATGAAAAGAAAAGTCTTAAATTCCATCAGTGCCAAAATTATTCTGTTATTTATAACTACGAATTTTGTTATATCGGCTATAGCGGCGTATTCTTCCAATAACTCCATGCAGATTCTTGAGAGGAATGCAATCGAAGAAAGTAAATATAGTCTGGACCTTGCCATTAATCAGATTGACAATGATTTATCCAATGTAAAAAAATTCATCTATACATATACCTCATCCAATGCCGATTTTGTGACCATGAACAGTAATTACAGCGGAGACCGGTATTATATTTCCAGCGGTGTTGTGAAGAATGCCATTAAAATCCAGTTATCCAGCTATCTGTATGTCACCGGTATGTTTGTCTATGTACCCAAACGCCAGGACCTGCTAACCGTTGCCAAGGATAATACACTGGAGGAATTTGTAAGCCTGAACCAATATATAATTCAGCGTGCCGTCGGGGAAAAAGAGAAAATATGGCATATTATAACGGTTGATAACCAGGATTATATCATGTGGATAAAAAAGTACGACGAAGCGTATTTTGGGGCTTTCGGCAAAGTAGATACTATGTTAAGCAGCCTGAATTTACTGAAGAATTATACCAATAAAATAATAAAATTTGCCGGTAAAAATGAAATAATAGAGGAAGACAGTAAAAATTATATTAAAGTATCTTCCGCAGCTTCCCAGGATGATTACCAATTAACCGGCCTGATTTCAAAAAAAGAGATATACAGAAGCATTCCGGTTACAAGCAAGATTACCATGGGCTTTGCAATAGCAAGCCTGCTGTCCATTCCCTTTCTGGTTATATGTTTAAAAACATGGCTTATTACGCCACTTGCAAAAATCAAAGCGGCTATGGAGGAAATAAAGAAAGGAAACATGGATTATAAGATTGTATCGCAGAAAGACTCTTATGAATTCAGCCGTATTAATGAAACTTTCAATAATATGACAAGTGAAATAACCGCCTTAAAAATTGAAAATTATGAAAAGAAATTAGAAAAACAACAGGCGGATTTTCAGATTTTACAGCTTAAAATCAATCCTCACTTTTTACTGAATTCATTTAATATCCTATACAGTATGGCACAAATAAAAGATTACAAAACGATTCAGAACTTAAGCACTTATCTGTCGAATTATTTCAGATATATTTTTTATAGCGGCGGCGAAATGGTGGAGCTATCGAAAGAAATTAACTTTATTAAAGATTATCTGGCAATTTCAGCAATGCGGTTCCCGGATACTTTTCATGAAAATTATGAAATCGATGAAGGGCTTGAAGAATTTAAAATACTGCCCCTTCTGATTCAGAATTTTGTAGAAAATATAATCAAATATGCGATTGAACTGGGCGAATGCATTGAAATTCTTGTGAAAGCAAAGAAATATGAGGAGCGAATCGAGCTTTCCGTCATAGATACGGGCAAGGGAATGGAACAGGTATTGGTTGATAAAATCATGGCGGGAGAAGCATATGTGAATCAGAAGGGTTCCGGCACCGGAATCATAAATTGCAGGAAACGCCTTTATTATCTATATGGCGACCGGGCGGAAATTATAATTAAAAGTAAATTAAATGCAGGCACCGAGATAGTGATTCGGATACCAAAGGAAACGGAGGAGAATTATGGCTAACTTATTAATCGTTGATGATGAGGTCTATGCAATCAGGGGTGTTCAGGAGGGGGTTAACTGGTCTAGGCTCGATATTGAAGAAATATTCACCGCAAACAGTGCCAAACAGGCGAAGCAGATTCTTCTGCGGCAGAAGATTGATATTATCTTATGCGACATTGAGATGCCTCAGGAAGACGGAATCGGTCTTATAAAATGGTTAAGAGAGAAGAATGACGAAATAGAATGTATATTCCTTACCTGTCATGCCGATTTTAAGTTTGCCCGGGATGCCCTTCGTTTAAACAGCTTTGATTATCTGATAAAGCCGGTGGCCTATGATATGCTTGAGGAGCGTTTGGATAAAGCTATCGATGCCGTTAATCTAAAAAAAGAAGAGCAGCGGATTCTGAAGTACGGTGAAATTTATTTGGACCGTGTCAGACAGGATGTCAATGAAAAATCCGGAATAAAAAAATCCAACAAGGAAATAGTGGACGAGATATCTAAATTTGTATTAAACAACCTGCATGAAGATTTAAGTGTTGAGCTGCTGGCAGGACAGGTTTATCTGAATCCGGATTACCTGACAAGGATTTTTAAGAAGGAAAAGGGGTGTTCCATTCTGAACTATATTATCCGGGAACGGCTGAGGCTGGCTTCCCTTCTTTTGATTGAAACGGATGCTTCCATAAATGAAATAGCGGACGAGGTAGGATATCCCAATTATTCACATTTTACCAAAATGTTCCGGCAAATATACGGAGTGACACCTACCCTGTACCGGCAGAAATTTTTAACCGGGAATATAACCGGGGATTGTGCAATATATGGAGGAATTACGGAAAAAAAGGCTTGAGAACAACAAATATTATAATATGTCGGATAAATGATAGGGCAAATCGGATAAGAAATATCTTCTGCAAAGAAAAAAATGTACAATATGCTTGCAGTGATAAATATATAGCACTGAAAGAAAGGAGAAGGTATTATGAAGATTTTTTTTAAACGTATGGGGACTGTATTATTACTATTTACTTTGCTGTTCAATCTGGCAGCATGCGGCGGCGGGAATGAAACAGGAAAAAAGGATGAAGACATTAATGCAAAAACCCAGGGGGAGGATACCGAATCTGCAGAAGAGCCGGTAGATTTAACAATGGCTTTTTTGGTTTTTGGTTCGGTTCCGAATGATATGCAGAAGGTTAACGATGCTATCAACGAATATTTAAAAGAAAAAATTAACTGTACGCTGACTATGATTCCAATTAATGCGAGCAACTATTCCCAGCAGCTTGACTTAATGCTGACCAGTGATGAAAAGCTGGATTTATTTGCAGACGGTACCATACTTGCATTTTTTAATTATACAAGCCATGCGTCAAAAGGCCAGCTGTATCCCATGAATGACCTTTTGCCGGAACACGGACAGGGTATCGGTGAGGCACTCGGCGATTACATAGATGCGGCATCCGTAAACGGTACGATATATGGGGTTGCAACCAACAGAGATTTAGCTGCAAGGACAAGTTTTATCTGCAAAACATCATTGCTGGAGAAGTATAGTATAGACTCTGCCCGGATTAAAACTTATGCCGACCTTGAGAATGTATTCCAGACTATAAAAGACAATGAACCGGGTATTACACCTGCTATGATAGGGCAGACTGCTTCAGGAACCATTTTCGACAGTTTGGGGTTAAGTGTGGACACCCATGGCGACCAGTTAAGCGATATGATTGGTGTGCTGATGGATAACCAAAAGCTTGAAGTTACCAACTATTATGAAACAGAGCTATGTAAAGAGGCAGCACAGCGGGCTTATGACTGGTACCAAAAAGGATATATTTTAAAGGATGCAACGACCAATCAGTCTTCAGCTGAGGAATTAATGAAAGCGGGTATCCTGTTCGGCTTCTTCGGCAATTCAAAACCGGGGATTGAGAAGCAGGAATCTGCAAGTGTAGGCGAAGATGTAACGGAAATTGTATTAAGCGACATTTTGTCGGATACACAGAAGGTAACCGGTTTTATGTGGGCGATAGCGGCCACCAGTAAACATCCGGATAAAGCTATGCAGGTGCTTAACCTGATGTATTCGGACCCTGTTTTTGTAAATCTGCTGGATCATGGCATTGAAGGAATTCATTACCAGGTTGTAGATGCCGAAAAAGGAATTATTAACTATCCCGGAGGTGTCGACGCCTCCACAAGCGGATATGATATGGGCGTTGATTTTGAATTCGGCAACCAAATGCTTTCTTATATCTGGGAAGGAGATTCACCTACCTTATGGAAGGACCTGTCGGATTTTAACCAGTCTGCAATTGTTTCAAAGGCAATGGGTTTCCAATTTGATTCATCTAACGTAAAAACAGAGTATGCGGCAGTTTCTTCCGTTATTGAAAAATATAAACAATTCATAGGCCAGGGGACCGTAGATCCGAATACGGTACTGCCGGAATTCATTGAAATGCTGAAAAAAGCCGGAATTGACACGATAGTCAAGGAAAAACAGACGCAGTTAGATGAATTTGCCAAAGAAAATAATATTCAATAATTAAATATACACAGCGGGGTAGAGGCAAGTATTTCTTTGCCCCGCTGATTTTATCTCATAGGAAAGGAAAGGCAAATATGGCTGACGAGGTTATAACCTTATACAGGAATGGCAGGAAGAAAAACAGGAAAAAAAAGATAAGACGTTATTATATGCTGTATTTGATGATGATTCCCGGATTGCTTTATCTTTTAATAAATAATTATACACCGATGGCAGGGCTGTATCTGGCTTTTAAAAACATAGATTTCCGGAAGGGATTATTAGGAAGCGATTGGATCGGCTTTAAAAATTTTGAATTTTTATTTAAATCCACGGATGCATTTATAATTACACGGAATACAATCCTGTATAATTTGACTTTTATAGTCATAAACACCGTGCTTGCTGTTTTTTTGTCAATTTTACTGAATGAGATAGTGAGTATTAAAAAAATAAAATTGTATCAGAGTTTAATTTTACTTCCCTATTTAATATCCATGGTTGTAGTATCCTATCTGGTGCTGGCTTTTTTGAGTACGAAAGGATTCATAAACAGTACGATAATTACCGGTCTGCTGGGAAAAGAGTCCGGAATCTCCTGGTACAGTGAACCCAAATACTGGCCGTTTATTATAGTAATCGTGAATGCCTGGAAAAATATTGGTTACCTTTGCATTATCTATTATGCCTCAATTATCGGGATTCCCGGTGACTATTATGAGGCTGCATCTTTAGACGGCGCAAGAATGTGGCAGAAAATTAAATATATAACGATGCCTTTAATCAAATCCACCGTCGTTACAATGGTGCTTCTAAGTCTGGGCAGGATGTTTTACAGTGATTTCGGGCTATTCTATCAGGTGCCCATGGACTCCGGAGCGCTTTACTCGGCTACGGATGTGATTGATACTTATGTATACCGGGCCTTAATCAAACTGTCCGATATCGGTATGTCCTCCGCAGCAGGTGTATATCAGTCTGTTGTGGGATTTGTGGTGGTGTTATGTTCGAATTTGATTGTAAGAAAAGTATCAAAAGAAAATGCTTTATTTTAAGGAGGCCGGAGATGAAAAAAAGAGCGGTAATCCCCAATATAATATTAATTATGACAAGTATTCTCTGTCTTATTCCCTTTCTGCTTCTGATTACTTCTTCCCTGACGGATGAAAATACCTTAATATTAAACGGTTATTCCTTTTTTCCCGGCAAATGGAGTCTGGCTGCCTATCGATACATCTGGAATCAGGGAATTGTCATTGCACGGGCTTATACCGTAACAATTCTGGTAACACTGATGGGAACAGCGGTTGGCCTCGGAATTACGTCCATGCTGGCATATCCCCTTTCCAGAAAGGATCTTCCGTATGGAAAGATATTTGCATTTTTTGTTTTTTTTACGATGCTGTTTAATGGAGGCCTGGTTCCCACATATCTGATGTATGTCCGTTATCTGCATATAAAAAATACCTTGCTGGCGCTGATTGTACCGGGCCTTCTGGTAAACAGTTTCTTTTGTATGATTATGCGTTCGTATTTTATAACCAATATACCGGATGCTATTATTGAATCCGCTTATATGGACGGGGCCGGTGAATTTAAGATATTTACCGGAATGGTCCTGCCGCTGTCAAAACCGATTATGGCTACGATTGGACTGTTTATGGCAATTAATTATTGGAATGACTGGTATAACGGTTTAATTTACCTGACGGAAACCAAGCTGTTCAGTATCCAGAATGTTTTAAACAGGATGATATCGGATGCCCAGTTCTTAGCAAGCAGTAATTTGGGCAGTACGGTAAATACCGGTGCGATAAAATTACCGGCTACATCCGCAAGAATGGCGATTGCAGTTGTTACGATACTGCCTATGTTAATGGCATATCCGTTCTTTCAGAAACATTTTATTAAAGGGATTACGATTGGAGCGGTAAAAGGTTAGAAATAGAACAAATCGGAGAGCAATGGTATAAGAGCAGGTGATATTATGGATAATTTGCCGATAATCAAGGGTGATATTATATCATTGAATATAACGGTAAAGAAAAAGGAGAATACTCATTTCCATGATGATATAGAGCTTTTTTATGTTTTGGAAGGGATGGCGGTACTGACAGTGGAGGACGAGATATTCTCCATGAATCAGGAGGATTTTGTAATCATAAATTCGGGGAAATGGCATGCTTATACTGCTTCGGAGGATATATTGCTGGGCATTTTTACAATTTCCTATTCCATGCTCAGTGATATGATTAACCGGAGCTTTCTCATATACTGGTGCAATTCTGTTATTGATAAAAGCGAAGCCTATCAGGACGTCAGAAGAATTACCCGCAATATATTCAACCAATGCTTCGGAAACAGGGAGGAAGGGAAAATTTATTTAATCAGCCTGTTTTACTCCCTGCTTCATGTCCTTAACGGTAATTTTTTATTAAGCCCGAAAGATAAACGCTTTGAAGCAGAAAGAAACAGATTCGACGACCGGACCAATGAAATCATTCACTATATCCGGTCAAACTATAACAGGGATATCAGTCTTCGTGATCTGTCAAAGAAACTGTACTTAACGAATTCCTATCTTTCGAAATATATTAAGAAGCAGCTTGGAGTCAGTTTTGTTAATTATTTGAATACAATCCGCCTGCAGCATGCGGTTTCTGATTTGTTATACAAAAACACTTCCATTATGAGAACCGCATTGGATAACGGGTTTCCGAATGTGGCCGCATTTAATAAGACATTTAAAGAAATGTACCATATGACTCCTTCCTCTTATCAGAAGAAATATAAAAGCCGGTATAAGGACGGAAAGAAACAAAAGGATAATAATGAACTAATCCAAGAAAGGTTAAACGATTATTTCGAAAAAAATCCGATTGTGACTTCCAACAGCCGGACAGAGCAGAATATTGGGGCAGATGCTGCAAGTGCGGAAAGCTATAATAAAAGCTGGAATAAAATGATTAACATGGGAGCCGCACCCGACTTATTGAAGTCGGATATGCAGGAACACATACTTATGCTGAAAAATAAGCTGCAGTTTCGTTATATCCGGTTTTGGGACGCTTTTTCCCCGGAGATGTATATCAATATGAAGGCTGCCTGCGGACAATACAATTTTGACAGATTGGACCGGGTACTGGATTTTCTTGTATCAAACGGGATAAGGCCCTATATGGAACTTGGCAATAAACCGAAAAAACTGCTTTCGAATTTGTATTCCGTATTAATAGAGGAGGAAATTGAAATCAGAGCGGATACCATTGAAGAACTGGAAGCCTTTATTAATTCATTTACCATACACCTCATTAACCGCTATGGAATTGAAGAACTGGAAGCCTGGTATTTTGAAATCTGGAAGGAGGAAATGGAGGCCGGCAAAGCGGTGCGGGTTAAGCCGGTCCAAAGCGATGAGGATTATTTAAAAGTATTTGATATGATTGCGGGGACCATGAAGGCGTATTCTCCCAATTTTCGCATTGGCGGCGCGGGTTTGGGAATACGTTTCGGACAGAAGAATTTTAAAGAAACTTTAGTAAAATGGAAGGCGGAACATATTCTGCCGGATTTTCTTACGTTATATTGTTATCCTTTTGTACCCGGCGAAGTGGAAGGAGAACAAATCACAAAGCATTCAACTGACCGGAGCTATGTGAAGAATCAATTGATTATGGCAAGGGAGCTGATGGAGGAAATTGATTTTCAGGTGGCCGAATTACATGTTACAGAATGGAGTTCTACGGTATCCAACAGGAATATTTTAAATGATCATTGCAATAAAGGGGCATATATTATAAAAAATATGATTGACAGTATCGGGCTGGCAGATGTGACCGGATACTGGGTAGGCTCTGATTTGTTTGCTGATTATTATGATTCGCAGGCCATATTAAACGGAGGCTGCGGTCTGATAACAAAGGACGGAATATCTAAGCCCGCTTTTTATGCAATGGAATTTCTGAATAATATGGGTAAGAAGCTGATACAAAAGGGTGACAGCTATATGATAACGTATTGCGGCCATTCCAATTACGGTATTATATGTCATAATTATAAACATTACAATTACAACTACTATCTGCATATGGAAGATGAAATCAGGATAAAGGAAATAAATCGTATGTTTGCCGACAGAGATAAAATCCGGCTGAGATTTCAAATAAAGAATGTAAAAAACGGAAAATACCTGATAAAAATACATTATATTAACCGGTATTATGGAAGTGTCCAGGACGAATGGGTGCGGATGGACTTAATTACGGCGGCAAACAAGGAGGAAATCGAATATTTAAAACGGGTATGCACCCCCAGACTTTCCGTAAAAAGATGTGAAGTGAAGGATACGGTACTGAGTATAGAAGCAGAGCTGGAGCCTAATGAGATACAATTTATCCGGATTTTATACCAGTATTAATTAATATAGAGGCACTATCATACATACCAAGTATTATGATGGCGCCTCTTTTTCTGTATAATTATGGCCTATAATTAAAAAAAGGATACTATTCCGGAGAGTAATTACTAATAATAGTCATTTTATTACTAATAATTGCTATGAGTAGGGTGTATGTATTGAGCTTATTTGTGAAGTAGATTATCATATTAATATACTAATATATTTGTTAGGAAACAGTACAGCCTTGCATGAATTTCGCTTTAATATCAAGGGTTAAACCAGAGCGTGCTGATGCTGCCGCTGCGTTAGATGATTTCCAATAAAGAAGCATCAAGATTTGTATTGACATTACATTTTATTACGAAGAAAGAGGTGCAGAATGAAAAATTCTCATACAAAACGGCCTGCCATAAATTTCAGGAAGACTTGTAATTATATTAAACGCTATTGGACACTTTACCTTTTACTGACTTTGCCAATCATATACTTTCTGGTTTTCCGTTATACACCGATGGCGTACATACTGATTGCTTTTAAGAAGTACAGTATTGTCCAAAACGTCCTGGATATGGATTGGGCATTGAATCATGGATTCGAATATTTCATCAAAGCCTTTTCCAACCGTGATTTTCTCTATGCGCTGCGTAATACGGTCTTACTGAATTTTCTTGATCTGATAATCGGTTTTCCGGCTCCGATTATACTGGCATTACTGCTTAACGAGCTGACGTTTAAGCGATTCAAGCGCATTACCCAGACCATAGTTTACCTGCCGCACTTTCTTTCCTGGATTATTATCTCCGGTCTGGCACTGCAGCTTTTTGCACCTACCAACGGTCTTGTGAATATGGTACTGAATCGTATGGGCTTTGCCTCGATTCAATTTCTCAATGACCCTGTATACTGGGTAGGTACTTACATATTTTTGGGAATCTGGCAGAGTGTTGGCTGGAACACCATTATCTATCTGGCGGCGATTACGGGTATTAATCCCGAATTGTATGAAGCTGCCTCGGTTGACGGTGCAAACCGTTTTAAAAAAATGTGGCATATAACTTTACCGGGAATCCGTTCCACAATTGTTGTTCTTCTTATTCTGAGTCTTGGGCGGATTATGGGCAGTGAATTTGACCGTCCGTATGCTCTGGGAAATAATCTGGTTAAAGGTGTATCCAATGTTATAGCTACGTTTGTGTATACGAATGGCGTACGCGGACTGCAGTTTTCGCTGACTACGGCGGTAGGTCTTTTTCAATCTGTCATCTGCGTTATTTTCTTATTCGCCGCTAATGCCATTGCCAAAAAGTTTGGTGAACGGGGTGTTTGGTAAGAAAGACATATCAATGAGGAGGTATTTATTATGATAAAATCAAAAGCTACTAAAATTGGCGACTGGGTTGTTGCTTTCATCTGTTTTTTTATTATTTTAATATGTTTGCTGCCGCTCCTTTACGTTTTAGCCCGTTCCCTTAGTTCATCCGAAGCTTTAATCCGCAATCAGGTTATCCTATGGCCGGTAGGGTTGAATTTCGATGCTTATAAAACCGTATTAAGCGATGCCAAGTATGTTTGGTCCCTTGCTTGGACTGCAATTCTGACAGTTATATGTACCGCTCTGTCACTCTTTATGACTACCATCTGTGCATATCCTCTCATCTTTGATAAACTCAAAGGACGGCGTTTCTTCAATGGTTTAATTATCCTAACCATGTACTTCAATGCAGGTACTATTCCGTTCTATCTGCTTCTCAAGGATTTGAATATGCTTGACAAGCCATCGGTGCTTATTATTCCGAGTTGTCTGAGCGTATTCAATATGATAATTATGCGCAGCTTTTTATTCGGTATTCCCGATAGCCTTCGTGAATCTGCGGAGATAGACGGCGCAGGCTATATCCAGATACTCCTGAAAATTTATCTGCCCTTATCCACTCCGGTGATTGCTACGGTGGCACTTTTCTATGCTGTCGGACGCTGGAACGGTTTTTCGGATGCGCTGATGTTTATGAATGACAGGCGTTTCCATCCAATTCAATTACTGTTATACAACATCCTCAACAATGTTACAAGCGTTGAGGTTGCAACAATGGAAGGATTCTCCAGTCCGGGCCTTTCCGAGACCCTCAAGGCGGCTACGGTTATGTTTGCCACGGTACCAATCCTGCTGGTTTATCCCTGGCTGCAGAAATACTTTATTACAGGCGCAACCTTAGGTGCGGTGAAGGAATAACCGCAGTGAAGGAATATCTTATTCAGCGGACGCAATATGTCATATAAACATATATAAATAATAATAGGAGGAAAAAAAATGAAAAAAATTATTACAATCCTGCTTGTTTGCTGCATGCTATTAGGGGCCCTTACAGCCTGCGGTAAAAGTCAGAAAACAAACGGCAGCGCGGATCAGCAGACCACCGCCGAAGGTGAGGCTTCGGGTGACGGAGGTACGGAAAATGCAGAAATTGTGGATGGCAAATTTGTGGAAACAAGACAAATTACGGTTGAGGTATATGACCGTGCCAACGATGGCGGTTCCAAACCGGAAGATAACTATTATACGGATTATATTAAAGAAGGCATGCTTCGGGATCATAACGTTGAAGTTACCTTTATACCGGTTCCTCGCTGGACGGAGGTTGAACACCTGAACAATCTGCTTGCAGCCGATAATGCACCTGATATCTGTGTTACCTATGATTATCCGACTATTCAGACCTATGCCGATATGGGCGGAGTGACGGATATCAGCTCCATAATTGAAGAGAATAAGGACCTGCTGCCTAATTTATGGGATTTGCTGGGGGAAACCAATATTAACTGGAATAAAAATCCTGATACCGGTGCCATATGGGCGGTTGAGGCCAGACTTCTGGTTAATAACCGTATTAACACTTTTGTCCGTGAGGATTGGCTGAAAAAGCTGAACATAGCGGAACCTACAAACCTGGAAGAGTTTGAAGCTATGTTAATTGCTTTCAGGGATAATGCTTCTACCCTTCTTGGTGCTGATGCGGATAAGATGATTCCTTTTAGCACCAGTTACGATGTGGGCTGGCGCTCAGACGACCTGATATCCAGTTACATACCGGATGACATTACGGAGAAGGATTACTATGTTAACGGCTTTGACGACAGAAAGCTGCTTATGCCCGGCACCAAAGAAGCTATAAGAACCCTTAATAAATGGTATAACGAAGATCTGATATGGAAAGATTTTGCACTTTATCCCCCCGGTGATACGACGGAAGATAACATGATGAAAGCCGGTTATGTAGGCGCACTCATCCATAACTGGGATTATCCTTACCGTAATGGTGAGGACAGTATACAGAGCAATCTGCAGAGACTCGTTGGTCCTGATGCGGGTTATATCGCAGTCAGCAGTTTTAAGAACGATGCCGGTTTATATAAGAAGTACCTTCCTGGTCCCATTGACCGTAAAATATTCTTTCCCGCCACCAATGACGAACCGGTTGCTTCTCTTTTGTATCTTGACTGGATCAGCAAGCCTGAAAACCGTCAATTCCTTCAGATTGGTGATGAAGGCGTTACTCATGAGGTTCAGCCGGACGGTTCGGTAAAAATGATTGCGGTAACCGGTGAAAAGATTATGAACTCCGTTAACAACATTGACTATACTATTACGTGCAACGGATTGGATCTTGGAGATCCGGATAAGACCATTAAGTCTATCGCCCTCGGCTACAGCGGCATTGATACACGTTATATAGAGAAGGCTTACGCGGCTTCCATAACGGATGCACGAATCGGCAAAAATATAAATGTGGGTACAATTGCAGCTGAACAGGGTGTAGGAACGTCCCTTACAGACAAACGTAATACGTTTCTTGACCAGGCGGTAGTTGCTGGGACCGATGAATTTGACGGAATATTTGATGCAGGACTAAATGATTATCTTAACTCAGGCGGACAGGCGATTATCGATGAACGTAAAGCGGCATGGGAAAAATACTTCGGAGATGCTATAAGTCTTCCAGAACAATAACTGCAACAATAGGAGGGCTCGTGCAATTACGAGCTCCCTCTTTTTAACCTTTCAAGTAAGTCCCGGACCCACCGCTTATGCTTACGCTTTGTAAGCGGAGGACTTGTCTGTTTCAGTCGGAGGGTGGGCTCCGGCCGAAATACCTGCTAAAAGGGGAGCGGCAAAATGAGCAGAAAAGCACTATTTAACAATAACTGGGTATTTACCAAACAGAACATAGGCTGTAATATTGATGAAGTTGTAAAGGATGATAGTGTATGGACAGAAGTCGACATTCCCCACGACTGGGTAATCTATGATACGGCCTTTTTTGGTGAATCCTGCGAGGGATGGTACAGAAAACGGTTCTCTCTCTGTCCGGAAGACAACGCTGTTTATCTGCTTCGCTTTGAGGGAGTCTATATGGACAGCACTGTCTATGTCAACGGCATCAAAGCGGGGGAGTGGAAATACGGATATTCCACATTTGAATTAGATATTACGGATGCCTTAAAGGCAGGCCGCAATGAAATTTTACTTCGGGCCGTATTACGGGTACCTAATTCCAGATGGTATTCCGGAGGCGGTATTTACCGCAATGTTTGGCTGAAAACGGTTCCCAAAGTACATTTGGCCTCAGATGGGATTTATATTTCGACACAGAAAACAGATTATGGCTGGAAGGTACGTGTGAAAAGCGAAATTTCCAATGGCAGTTCGGAAGATTCCCCGGATAAGAAGGCACAGACCGGAAACGGAGCAGCCGGCGGAACATTTTCAAAGGATATATATACAATACGCCATACGATTATTGACAACAGCGGTTCGGTTATCGCAGGCCCGGCAGGAGGCGGGGAAACACAGATATTGCCGGTGGTATCCCCCAATCTCTGGGATATTGAAAAGCCCTGTCTGTATACGCTGAAAACAGAGCTTTTACAAAATGATAATGTAATAGACGAGGAAGTGAATCGTTTTGGATTCCGTACCATTCGTTTTGAGCCGGACACCGGTTTTTATCTCAATGACCGTCATGTAAAGCTGCACGGGGTTTGTGAACATCACGATCTGGGGGCGCTTGGGGCAGCCGTAAATCCTGCCGTTCTGAAAAGACGGCTTACAATTTTAAAGGAGATGGGTGTGAACGCCATACGGACTTCCCATAATATGTGTGCCACAGAGCTTTTGGAACTGGCTGATGAAATGGGATTCTTAATCAATGAGGAATCCTTTGATATGTGGGAAAAACCAAAAACTGCGTTTGATTACGCCCGCTTTTTTAAAGATTGGGCGGAACTTGATATCGCAAGCTGGATCCGCAGGGACAGGAATCATCCCAGTATCATTATGTGGTGTATCGGTAATGAAATATATGATACACATGCCGGCGGCCGCGGTCAGGAACTGACCCGGACATTAATGGAGATAGTTCATAAACATGATCCTTATCACAATGGGGCTGTTACTTTGGGCTCGAATTACATGCCCTGGGAGAATGCCAGGAAATGTGCGGATATAGTGAAATTAGCAGGCTATAATTATGCTGAAAAATATTACAGGGCGCATCATGAGCAATACAAAGACTGGATTATATATGGAAGCGAAACCGGTTCAATTGTACAAAGCCGTGGTATCTACCATTTCCCTTTAAGCGCGGGTATACTGTGCGATGATGACGAACAATGCTCTTCTCTTGGGAACAGTACCACAAGCTGGGGAGCAAAAAGTATGGAACAATGTATTATTGATGACAGGGACGCCGGGTTTAGTGCCGGTATGTTTATCTGGAGCGGATTTGATTATATAGGGGAGCCGACCCCTTATCACACCAAAAGCTGTTACTTCGGGCAGCTTGATACGGCAGGATTTAAAAAAGATTCCTTTTATGTATACCAGGCGGAGTGGACCGATTACCGTACCGCACCCATGATACATCTGTTTCCGTACTGGGATTTTAATGAAGGGCAGTTAATTGACGTGCGTATTTGTTCCAATGCTCCCAAGGTTGAACTATTTTTAAATGGTATATCACAGGGTACCTTTGAAATCGATCATATAAACGGCCGGAAGTTGATTGGTGACTGGAGAATTCCCTATCAGAAAGGGGAACTGCGGGCTGTTGCCTATGATGAGAATAATAATATTATTGCGGAAGATATACAAAGCTCCTTCTCAGATGCAGTAAATATCATATTAAAACCG
>DBEP01000099.1:0-4973 GCA_002294045.1 Lachnoclostridium sp. UBA903
CCATAGACGGAAATGGCAGCCGGATTCAGTCGGATGTGGGCCGTTTCAGCGTTTATCTTCCCTACCTGGAGCAAGTAGAGGACGGCATAAATATAATTAACGGCTGCCGGGATCTGAACAAAAACGGTACCATTGAACCCTATGAGGATTGGCATAATCCAATTTCCGTCCGTCTTGATGATCTCATGGCCCGGATGAGCAGTGAAGAGAAGATTAACCAGCTGTTCTATTCACCTGATACCATCAACTCATTCAATACTCTGGCCGGTTTTGTTTTCTCTTACGGAACGACGGGCTTTATCAGAGAGGCACAGATAAAAGTAGCTTCCGAACAGAGACTGGGCATTCCCATTGCCTTTGCCGGCGACAAAATCCAGGGCTGGAAAACGGTCTTTCCTACGGAGCTTGGATTAGCGGCAACCCGTAACTTGGATATTGTCTGGCAGTGCGGAGATCTCCAGCGCAGGGAACAGAAGGCCTGGGGCTTTACGGGCACGCTCTCTCCTTTGGCAGAAGTGAATACAAAAGTTCTTTATCCCCGTTTCCAGGAAGGAACCGGTGAAAATGCGGATTATTCCGCTGCCATGGTACGTGCTATAATCTGCGGTATGCAGGGCGGGCCCGAAGTCAATCCCAAATCTATTATGATTACCGTCAAGCATTGGCCGAGCCAGGGCGCAGGCGGAGAGCAGACCATCGTTTATGACAGTGACACTATCCAATGGCATATGAAGCCATGGTATGCGGCACTGGAAGCCAACTGCGGTACCATCATGCCGGGTTACGGCGGAGCACCTTACTTAGATCCCAGCGGTGAAGGCGCGGGGACAAGCAAGCCGACTATTGATTATCTGAGGGATGTTCTCGGATTTGACGGTGTTGTTGTGACCGACTGGCTGGCGTCGGCAACGGATATTTCCGTTAAGAGCTTAAGTGCCGGCTGTGATGTTATGGGCGGCGCCGTAGCCTCCGGCACCGATTTTAATACTCTTATCAATGCCGTGGGATGGGACCGCCTGAATGAATCAGTGCGAAGGGTTCTGGATTTAAAGATGCGGCTGGGAGTTTTTGAGAATCCTTATGGTGATCCGGAATATCCCACAACCCTGTGGCACAGCCAGGAAAGCCAGAATATTGTCAATGAAGCGGCCCGGCAGTCCCTGACCCTTTTAAAAAACAACGGCATTTTGCCACTTAAAGCAGATAACGGCGATACTCTGGTTGTTGCGGGACCCCGGGCTACCAGCGACGACATGGCTGGTGATAATATTGCTAATGTTATCTGGCAGTCCATCTACCATGACAATCCCCAGGCCAAAACCTATTACCAGGGCATCAAAGACAGGGCGGGAACAGGTGTAAATGTTGTTCTGGACGACGCTGCTGCGGCTAAAGCCGCCATAGTTGTCGTCGGTGAAAAAAGTTATACCCATGGAACGGAATGGCCGGACAAGCAGCTTACCCTTCCTGAAGACCAGATTGCACAAATTGATAAATTCTACAACCGTGGAATCCCGGTTATTGCCGTGGTGGTTATGCCCAGGCCCTATGTCCTGACGGACATTCTGGATAAATGCGCTGCGGTGGTAGTAGTTTACCGGCCGGGCAACGGCGGAGGACTTGCAACCTCACAGCTTCTTTTTGGTGATTTCCTGCCAAGCGGAAAGCTGCCCTTCCAGCTTCCCCGGTCGGTGGAGCAGGTGGGCACCGATGTAAGCTCCAATCAGCTGGAGAAATGGGACCTGCCCTACGACCTGGGTGCAACGGATGCGGAACGTGCCGAGATACGCGAGTTTATTCGGAAAGGACTGCCGGTACCTACGGATTACGGAAATCCGCTCTTTCCCTATGGTTACGGACTACAGGACTTTACGCCTTCACCGTAATTATTAAGAAAGCTGAAAAGCCCTTGAAAATAGGGTGAAAAATAACAATAGTGAACTGTTGCTTATACACAAGACACCGCCTTATTAAAACTATGGCGGTGTTTTTGTGTGTCCAAACAAACCCTTACGTTTTACATTTCCTTGTGCCTATTTCATATTGGCATTTTTCTTGTGGAAAGTAAGTGAGAGTTGTGCTATGCTTGTTCTGTAATCAATTTTAGAACTTGTTTTGCAGATTGGATCTACGGATTATTTATATTTGATAAAGGATGGTGGAGTTATGGTGAAATGGTTTAGATTGTCAGAAAATCAATACTTTGGATTCTTTGCGCTTGGACTTATCTTTTTTGTCCTGCAGGAATTGCCTTATATTGTTATGCCATTTATACCCTTAAAATCGAATCCCCTTATGGAAATGCAGGACAAATCAGTAGTTTTGAATACTATTGAAAAAGTGCTTGGCGTTTTGTGTATTGTCATTATGCTATTCCTTGTGCGCGGTAATGCGAAATGGTTCTCGCTTAGTACCCAAAAGGAAATAGTCTTTTTCAGCGTGGCAATGATAGCGATTATAGGGTACTTTATTGGTTGGATATTTTACTTTAATGGTTATCAAAGTCTGCCGTTAATACTTTGCTCTTTAGTTGCTTTGCCACCAATGTATTACGCTTTTATTGGACTGTGGCGGGGGAATTATGTTCTCGCAGTTCTCAGTGGTATGTTTTTTTTAGCACATATATCAAATGTATGGAACAACCTGAAATAGCGAATTTATGCAGTTACCAATGACACTGAAGCAAATGATAAAGTTACTAAACCAGAATGGATTTTATGAAGATATAGAACGGAGTACTAAAGTATGTTGTTGTTATTCAATTTGATATGCAGGAGTATATAAGAGGGGCTGTTGCAAAATTCAGAATATAACAAACTTGTGGGAGAATATGATTTATATTTCGCAGATATTTTGTGAAATGTATGGGCGAATGGCTCCAAGATAGAGAATGGAGCCGTTTATTCGCACGACATGGAACAAAATTCAAGAAATATAAATCATATTCTCCCACAAGTTCAGTATATTGAATATTTTACAACAGCCTCTGGAAAGTTTTCTGAATATAATTAAATTCTTTATTGACAACTTGGTTTAATGGTGTTAGACTTACATTGTAGTTTAATGACATTAAACCGAAGGAGTGATAATCATGGAAGACTATAAATTGGGAGCAATGGAAACAAAGTTTGCAGAGCTTATGTGGAATAACGAGCCGATTGCGTCCGGTGAGCTGGTGAAGCTCTGCCAAAAAGAATTTAGCTGGAAAAAATCGACTACCTATACCATGCTTAGGCGCTTGTGCGAACGAAAGATATTTCAGAATAAAAACGGTGTGGTTTCCTCTGTCATAAACAGGCAGGAGTTTCAAGCGCTGCAAAGTGAACAATTTATAAATGAGACCTTTGACGGGTCGCTTCCGCATTTTTTGGCGGCCTTTGCGACGCGCAGTAAGTTGAGTGAAGATGAGATTGACGAGTTGCAAAAGCTCATCAATCAGCATAAGAGGTGATGAAATGGATATGATATTTTTACAGGTTTTGAATATGAGTCTTACGGCAAGTTACGTTATTCTTTTTGTTTTGGCTGCAAGGCTGCTTTTGAAAAAGACTCCGAAAATATTCTCCTATGCGCTGTGGAGCGTCGTTTTATTCCGGCTGACATGTCCGTTCTCTTTTGAGAGCCTGTTCAGTCTGCTTTTTATAAACGCCAATCCAATACCGAGCAATATTATGTATGAGGAGGTTCCGCAAATCGATACCGGTATAAACCTTGTTGACAGCATAGCAAATCCAATTCTGGCAACACAGAAGGCAGTGCCGTATGCCAGTATTAATCCAATGCAAATCACGGTTTTTCTGGGGAGGTTTATCTGGGTCACCGGCATTGCAGTAATGCTGGTTTACAGCGTGACAACCCTTCTTCGCCTGCGTTATAATCTCATCGGTGCGGTTAAATGGCGCGACAATATTTACCTTGCGGACCATATTACGTCTCCTTTTGTAATGGGGGTGATACGTCCGAAAATCTATTTGCCCTCTTTACTTTCGGAAAAGGAGCAAACCTATATTATTCTGCATGAACAGCTTCATATCAGGCGCCTTGACCATGTTATAAAAATTATTGCATTTCTTATCCTTGCCATTCACTGGTTTAATCCTCTGGTCTGGCTTGCTTTCATCCTGTGTGTGAAGGATATGGAAATGTCCTGCGACGAAAGCGTGATGAAACATATGGATACGGACATTCGCACGGAATATTCCGCTTCGCTGCTGAAACTTGCCACAGGCAGAAAAATCGTTGCAGGGAATCCTCTTGCCTTTGGGGAAGGTGACACGAAAAGCAGAATAAAGAATGTACTCAGTTACAAGAAACCTGCGATTTTAGTTATTATTGCGGCATTGGTCACGGTATTGGCGGTTTGTATCGGACTTGCAGCTAATCCGCAGCAATGGAGTGCACAGCCGGAAATTGAGAACCAAGACGAGTATTTTAAGGCTCTGGAGGCGGCCCGGCAATCTGTCAGCAATGAGGAAATTATGGCTGATGATAAGGGAAGCAATGAGAAAACCGCCCTTGCCTGGATGGAGACGTGGTTTAACAGATATAAAGCATTGCCGAAGGACAATATGGCGTACATCACGGAGAGCGCAATAGATAATCTGGATATTATCAAGGTATCGAAAGAAGGGGCCCCAAAAGCGTTTGTCTTTTCCGTTACCTTTTCCGTAAGACCTACATACCCGATTGCACGAAACGCATTCTGGGCGGCCGGCAACTCCGGAGAAAGCCCCGGCAGGGATGAAACCTGGGGACAAATGTATCGGGAAGTGGAACTGCGCATGGGTGACGGCGGCAGGTACCATTTTGCCGATATGGGAACGGGAGCGGTAGGTCACAGTGAGGAGTATGATACTGTTATTAAGTAAAATGTTCCCGCAAAAAAACATCTTTTTAATGCATAACCGCAAGACATCCGTACTAAGATATGGTATAATGTCGTCAGACATTATACCCGCGCCGAACGTAGTGAG
>DBEP01000099.1:5116-5665 GCA_002294045.1 Lachnoclostridium sp. UBA903
ATGGATGGTATACTCTTTGACACGGAAAGGGTATGTACGGATGTCTGGCGCCAGGTCGGAAAAGAAATGAATCTTACGGATATTGAAATTGCCGTATCTAAGTGCATAGGTTTGAATTCCAATGATACCAGGCAATTCTTCCTGAATCAGTACGGAAAGGAATTTCCTTATGAGGAATTTATGGAACGTTCTTCCCTGTTATTTCAAAAAACCCTGGAAACGGGAGGGCTTCCTTTAAAGCCTGGTGTTTTTGAATTGCTTAACTTCCTGCAGGACAATGATTACAAGATAGCTCTGGCAACTTCCACCAATAAGTCCAAGGTTATGAAATATCTTGAAAAAGCAGGGATGACCCACTACTTTCAGGCTATCGTAACCGGTGATATGGTAATCCACGGGAAACCGGATCCGGAGATTTATTTAAGAGCATGTAAGCAGCTGGATTCTTTGCCGGAGTGCAGCATTGCCATAGAAGACTCTCCCAATGGATTAAAATCTGCCTATCATGCCGGTATGAAGCCGATTATGGTTCCGGACCTAATTGAGCCG
>DBEP01000099.1:5810-9052 GCA_002294045.1 Lachnoclostridium sp. UBA903
GCAGCATCAACGGAAATGGCAGGTACTGAATTCATCAAAATTTATGCAATGCAGTACCAGTGATAGGAATATAGTTTAACTTTCTGTATTTAGCCGGTGTGATTCCCTTATATTTCTTAAAAGCTTTTATGAAATAACTCAAATCATTAAAACCGGCATTATAGGTAATATCGGTAATGGACGCATCCGTATGGAGCAATTGGTAGCAGGCACGTTCAATCCGGTAATAGTTCAAATAATCAATGGGACTTTTATGGGTCATTTCCTGGAAAAAGCGGCAGAAATATTTGGGGGACATACCGGCGGCTTTGGAAAGGTCTTCCAAGGTTATGGAATCAGAGTAGGAGCTCTCGATTAATTCGAGAACCTGCTTTAATTGCAGTATCCTTCTATGGTTTTGCGGAGTCTGGAGAGAATCTGTAACATAATCGCCGTTTTCCAATATAATACCGATTAACTGATAGAGGCAGCCTTGTATGATTAACTGGTAACCGTAATTTTGCTTTTTCATTGCATCAAACAGCTGCCATACATTTCCATGAAATTCCGATGAATCTCCCGGGAAGAATTCTTTTATATTTATGACATGGTTCATAATATCCTGTATAAATTTCTGACAGATACTATCTTTTTTTATCAGCATATTCATATCAAATACAATACATTCATAGAGACAATTTTCCGGTATTCCGCCATGCAGGGTTCCGCTGTTGATGAATATAATGTCCCCCTTTTTGGCAGAAAGTTCTTTTTCATCCAGAGAAATCTTAAATTCACCTTCTAAAATACGAATAATTTCATATTCCACATGCCAGTGATACGGCATGGCATATTGGGGGTGCTGGCTGTCTATATGATAAAATTCTATAGGGAAATCAAAGGTTCCGCGTATTTTTCCTTCGTTATATTTTATGTATTGCATCTGCTCCTCCAATGTGAATATTATTATATTCTTTGCTATTATAACACAAGTATTAAACTTACTTCAATAGTATATTATAAGTGAATAAATTATTATATTTTAACGGAGGTATTTCATTATGGCTAAAAGCAGATTAATTGGGGACTATCCGGTAATCGGGATCAGACCTACCATTGACGGGCGCAGAGGTGTGCTGGGGGTAAGAGAATCCCTGGAAGAACAGACTATGAATATGGCAAAGGCGGCGGCAGAGCTTTTTACTAAGAACTTAAAATACTCAAACGGAGAACCGGTGAAAGTAATTATAGCCGATACTACCATTGGCCGGGTAGCGGAAGCAGCAGCCTGTGCGGATAAATTCAAAAAAGCCGGTGTGGATATTACTCTTACCGTAACACCATGCTGGTGTTATGGTTCCGAAACCATGGATATGGACCCTATGACAATTAAAGGTGTATGGGGATTTAACGGAACGGAAAGACCGGGGGCAGTATATCTGGCGGCAGTTTTGGCAGGACATGCCCAGAAGGGACTTCCCGCATTCGGAATTTATGGTCATGATGTGCAGAATGCGGATGATACGGAGATTCCTGCAGACGTACAGGAAAAATTATTGCGTTTTGGCCGTGCGGCCGTAGCGGCAGCCACCATGAGAGGAAAGTCTTACTTACAGATAGGCTCTATCTGCATGGGTATTGCCGGTTCCATCATTAATCCTGAGTTCTTTGAAGAATATCTGGGTATGAGGGTGGAATCCGTGGATGAAGTGGAAATTATCCGCAGAATGACGGAAGATATTTATGATAAAGAGGAATACGAAAAAGCATTGGCCTGGACAAAGGCAAACTGTAAGGAGGGTTTTGACAAGAATCCTGAAAAAATTCAGAAAACTCCGGAACAAAAGGAAAAAGACTGGGAATTTGTTGTTAAGATGATGTGTATTATCAAGGATTTATTTAACGGCAATCCAAACCTGCCGGAAACAGCGAAAGAGGAAAGGGTGGGACACAATGCCATTGCCGGAGGCTTCCAGGGGCAGAGGCAGTGGACGGATTTTTATCCCAACTGCGACTTCCCGGAAGCTATGCTTAATTCCTCCTTTGACTGGGAAGGAGCCAGGGAGCCCTATATTCTTGCCACGGAAAACGACACCTTAAACGGTGTGGGTATGTTGTTTGGCAAATTACTTACCAATACGGCACAGATTTTTGCCGATGTGAGAACTTACTGGAGCCCGGAAGCCGTAAAGAAAGCAACCGGTTATGAACTTGAAGGCGTCGCGAAGGAATCCAAAGGCTTCATTCACTTAATCAATTCCGGTGCGGCCTGCATTGACGCCTGCGGCGAAGTAAAAGATGCCAATGGCAATGGTGTTATTAAACCCTTCTGGGAAATGACGGAAGCGGACCAGAAAGCCTGCCTTGCTGCAACTACCTGGAATCCGGCGGATACCGGCTATTTCAGAGGCGGCGGTTATTCTTCCCGATTCTTAACCAGAAGTGAAATGCCGGTTACCATGGTGCGTTTAAACATTGTAAAAGGTTTAGGACCTGTGATGCAGTTAGTGGAAGGGTATACGGTTAACCTTCCGGAAGAAGTATCGGATAAATTATGGAAGAGAACGGACTATACCTGGCCGTGTACCTGGTTTGCTCCGAGACTTACCGGTGAGGGTGCGTTTAGGTCCGCTTATGACGTAATGAATAACTGGGGGGCCAATCATGGTGCCATCAGCTATGGACATATCGGCGCAGATATCATAACTTTATGCTCCATTTTAAGAATTCCGGTATGCATGCACAATGTTTCAGAGGAAAAGATTTTCAGACCGGCATCCTGGAATGCATTCGGCATGGATAAAGAAGGCCAGGATTACAGAGCTTGTAAAGCTTATGGTCCCCTTTACAATTAAAGGAGGAACTTGCCGTGAAAAAAGTATTGGCGTTTGATTTTGGTGCTTCCAGCGGAAGAGCCATGCTTGGGATTTATGACGGTACTTCCATACAGTTAAAGGAAATTCACCGGTTTTCCAACGACCCGGTTATTGTAAACGGCACCATGTATTGGGATATCCTCCGCTTATTTCATGAAATAAAGCAGGGGTTACTGAAAGCGAAACACGAATCGGATTTTGACAGCCTTGGTATTGATACCTGGGGTGTTGATTTCGGGCTTCTCGACCAAAACGGATATCTATTGGAAAATCCGGTACATTACAGGGATAAGCGTACTCAGGGAATGCTTGAAAAAAGTTTTGAAAAGCTTCCGAAGGCAGAGTTCTATGGTATTACCGGTAATCACCAAAATCAAACGCCAATAC
>DBEP01000086.1:0-22687 GCA_002294045.1 Lachnoclostridium sp. UBA903
CTGGCGGCCGATTATGAACCTTTTGAAATCCGGGTAGTATCCGGTGTTACTGCCGCTTTAAGCGGCGGGGCGTTACTGGGAGCTCCCCTGTCCCATGATTTTGCCGTAATCAGTTTAAGTGATTTGCTGACGCCCTGGGAATTAATAGAAAAAAGGCTGCGCTGTTCGGCCCAGTGTGATATGGTTATCTGCCTCTATAATCCTTCCAGTAAAAAGAGGCATGATTATCTGAAAAAAGCGTGTGAAATTATCCTGGAATACCGGAATGAAGACACGGTATGCGGTTTTGCCCGTAATATCGGCAGGGAGGGAGAAACCGGTATGGTTACTTCCCTGGGCAATTTAAAGAATATGCAGGCAGATATGTTTACCACCATATTTATAGGGAATAAAAACACAAAAAAACTGGGCAATAAAATGGTAACGCCAAGAGGCTATAAAATTGATGTTTAAGTAAGAAAAGAAAGGCCGAAGGTCTATGGAAAAAACACTCAGAATACTCCTGTTTGCAGGAACCACGGAAGGCAGAATTCTCTGGGAATATTGTAATGAACATAAGATTTCCGCGACTGCGGCGGTGGCAACCGAATATGGGGAAGCCGTACTTCCCCAGGGTGAATTATCCCATGTCCTGGTGGGAAGAATGGACAGGGAACAGATGGCGGATTTGATTAAGAAGGGAAGGTACCGGCTGGTAATTGATGCAACCCATCCCTATGCAAAAGAAGCCACGGAAAATATTAAGGCTGCCTGCAGAATATGCGGGATACAATATATCCGTATTATACGGGAAAGCCTGCCCATACCAGATGCCATATATGTTCGGAACCTTAAAGAAGCTGCGGATTATTTAAACAGGTATGAGGGCAGGGCGCTTATTACAACGGGGAGCAAAGAACTGGAGGCTTTTACGAAGGTAACGGATTATACGAAAAGACTTACGGTAAGAATACTTCCGGATTATGAGAATTTGAAACACTGCATGGAACTGGGGTTTACGGGCTCCAATATTATCTGCATGCAGGGGCCTTTCTCGGAAGAATTGAACCTGGCCGTATTAAAGGAGATAAAAGCTTCCTATTTGGTTACCAAGGAATCCGGCTCTTTCGGAGGTTTTCCGGAGAAAGTCCGGGCAGCCGGTAAAGCGGGAGCAAAGGTTATCGTAATAAGCCGGCCGGAAGCGGAGGAAGGGCATACCTGCCAGGAAGCCATGGCAGTACTGGAGTGCATTTGAAAAATCATTGCACCGTTCTGAACGCTCCACTTTGCGGTATACTGCGTCGCGATTTTGGGAGCGTAGTTGGAGTCTTATGCATCATTTACGGCCGGCTGATGGCAGCCATGCCAGAAAAGGGGAGTTTATCATGAAACAGATTACAGTTATAGGGATAGGGATGGGAAATCCGGATACCCTGACCCTGGAAGGAAAAAAATATATGGAAGAGGCGGAAGCGTACATTGGCGCCAGGCGTATGGTTGAGGCTGTCAACAGCAGTAACAAGCCGGCCTTTATCTCTTATGACGGCAAAGAAATCAGAGACTATATCCGTTCTTCCGGCTACGGCAGATATGCCGTTCTTATGTCCGGTGACACCGGTTTTTACAGCGGAGCCGTCCGGCTGCTTCCCCTGCTTGAGGAATATGATGTTAAGGTGCTTCCCGGTATTTCCACCGTATCCTATTTCAGTGCAAAGCTGCAAATATCCTGGGAGGACGCTTGCCTGTTAAGTCTTCACGGGCGGAACGAGAATATCGTACAGGCAGTAAAACGGAATGAAAAGACCTTTGTTCTGACCGACGGTAAAATCCGTGATATGTGCAGGAAGCTTACCCAGGCAGGTCTTGGAAGGGTACGGGTATATGTGGGAGAAAACCTGTCCTATGACCTGGAAAGAATCAGTGAGGGAAGGGCGGAAGAGTTTACGGATAAGGATTTTGAACCCTTAAGTGCGGCCTTTGTCCTGAATCCCGATTATAAGACGGAATACGGAATTGGAATTCCGGAGGAAGAATTTATACGGGGGAACGTTCCCATAACCAAAAGTGAAGTCAGGGCCATATCCATAAGCAAGTTAAAGCTTAAGGAGGATTCCGTTGTTTATGATATCGGGGCGGGAACCGGTTCCGTATCCGTGGAAATGGCTCACCTGGTTAAAAAGGGAAGGGTTTATGCCATAGAGCAGAAGGAAGAAGCAGCAGAGCTCATAGAACAGAATAAAGATAAATTTGCCCTGGATAATATGGTGGTAATCACCGGCTGCGCGCCGGAAGCCATAGAGCAGCTGGAGGCACCGGATGCGGCATTTATCGGCGGGAGCGGCGGTAATCTGAAGGACATTATAACCTCTTTGCTGGATAAAAACAGGGCGGTACGGATTGTAGTAAATGCCATTGCCTTAGAAACACTTACGGAGGCCTTAAGCCTTATGAAGGAGCCGGAATTTGAAGAAACAGAAGTGGTGCAGGCAGCCATTTCCAAAACCAGGAAAGCCGGGAATTATCATATGCTTATGGGACAGAATCCGGTATTTATTATAAGCGGCAGGGGGAAAACAAATTGAAGCGCATCAATCGGATTATGTTAGCCGGTACAAAAAGCGGCTCGGGCAAAACAACCGTAACCTGCGGTATATTGCAGGGCCTTATAAACAAGGGATATGCCGTCAGCTCCTTTAAATGCGGACCCGATTATATAGACCCTATGTTTCACAGCAAAGTAATAGGCATTAAATCGGGTAATCTGGACAGCTTTTTTACCGGAGAAAACCTGCTAAGGGATTTGTTATACAGAAACTCCAGAGATACGGATATCAGCGTAATGGAGGGAGTTATGGGCTATTATGACGGTATCGGCCTTTCCGATACGGCAAGCTCTTATTCCATAGCAGCCATGACGAAGACACCGGTAATCTTAATTGTGGATGCAAAGGGAATGAGCAGTTCCCTTGGGGCGGTATTAAAGGGATTTCTCTCCTACAAAGAAGAAAGCTTTCTGAAAGGGGTCATCTTTAACCGGATATCCGGCAGCTTATATGAAAGGGTAAGGANNAGCAGGCATCTTGGATTAGTAACTGTGGATGAGAGGGAAGATATAAAAAGGAAATTAAATATATTGGCCGGAAAACTCTCGGACACCGTTGATTTTGACGCCATTCTTACCATAGCGGGGGAGGCTCCTCCCCTTCCTGTTTCGCCCCCTCCCCTGCCGGTGAAAAACAGGGAAAAAGTTACCGTTGCGGTGGCACAGGATGAAGCCTTTTGCTTTATTTACAAGGATAATCTGAAACTGCTGGAAGAACTGGGAGCAGAACTGGTTCCCTTCAGCCCCTTAAGAGACAGAGAATTGCCGGGGAATGCGGACGGATTGCTTTTATGCGGCGGGTATCCGGAATTATATGCGAAAGACCTGTCGCAAAATACTTCCATGCTGCGGGCCGTTAAAACGGCAATTGAAAGGGGAATGCCGGCTATTGCGGAATGCGGCGGCTTTATGTATCTCCACGAAAGCCTGGAGGATATGGAAGGAAGAGAATATCCCATGGCCGGCGTTATTACCGGAAGATGCTTTAAAACCGGACGTCTCCAAAGATTTGGGTATCTTCACCTAAAGGGACGGGAGGACAGTTTAATTGCTCCAGGAGGCCAGGTCATAAAAGCCCATGAATTTCATTACTGGGACAGTGATAACACAGGGAAGGCTTTCCATGCGGTGAAGGCAGCCGGCAGCGGCGAATGGGACTGCATACACGCTTCCGAAAATCTTTATGCAGGTTTTCCCCACCTTTATTTTTACGGCAGCCCGGACATAGCGAAACGGTTTGTAAACCGGTGTGTCCGGCACGGAAAAAGTCAGGAGCCCTGCAGTCTGGACCGGTCCGCCATGGCTGCCTGCAAGAAGCATTGGGACGGTATAGCAAAACCTATCGGGAGCCTGGGGCTTTTTGAAGATATCATTATAAAAATAGCGGGCATCCAGGGCAGTGAGCAGGTGGACCTCCGCAAAAAGGCCGTTGTTATCATGTGCGGCGATAACGGTGTGGTTAAAGAGAAGGTAACCCAGACGGAGAGCTCTGTAACAGCTGTGGTAACTGAAAATTTTGCCGGAGGGACAGCCAGTATTAATCAGATGGTAATGATTTCGGATACAAAAGTAATACCGGTGGATATCGGCATTGAACGGGACATACATAAGGAAGGGGTACTGGACAGAAAAGTCGGCTACGGAACCGGCAATATAGCCAAGGGCCCTGCCATGACCATGGAACAGGCGCAGAAAGCCATAAAAGTGGGTATGGATATGATTGAAGACTTAAAAAGGGAAGGCTATAACATAATCGGGACAGGTGAGATGGGAATCGGGAATACCACCACCAGCAGTGCGGTTGCCAGTGTTTTATTGAATCTGCCCGTAAAGGAAGTGACAGGAAGGGGAGCAGGGTTGTCCGAAGAGGGCCTTAAGAGGAAAATACGTGTGATTGAAGAGGCAATCCGTATTAACCGGCCGGCTCCCGACAATCCGGTGGAAGTACTTGCAAGGCTTGGCGGTTATGACCTTGCAGGACTGACGGGGCTCTATTTGGGAGGCTTGAAATACGGTATTCCCATAGTCATTGACGGGGTAATATCTTCCGTGGCCGCTTTAATTGCTTCCAGGATAAACAAAGAGGCTGTAAATTATATGATTCCTTCCCATATAAGCAAAGAACCTGCCGGGGCAAGGATTATGGAAGAATTGGGACTTTCTCCGGTTATCCACGGCAATCTGGCACTGGGGGAAGGGACGGGAACCGTTTTACTGTTCCCCCTGTTGGATGCGGTGCTTAAGGTATATCACTATAATTCCACTTTTGAAGATATCCGGATTCAGGCATACCAACGGTTTGAAACAAATGAGCAGTAAAAGAGTTTCCAAACACGCTCTAGAGCACCCGGGAAAAAAGGAGGATGCCATGATTGTATTAATTACCGGCGGCAGCGGCAGCGGAAAATCGGAATATGCGGAAAACCTGGCCGTAAAGCTTGGAAAAAAGGAACGGCTGTATATTGCTACCATGATGCCTGCGGACAGGGAAAGTATTCAAAGAATAGCCAGGCATCAAGACCAGCGAAGGAATAAGGGATTTTCCACTCTGGAATGCTATACCGGTTTAAAACAATTGGATATCCGCGGGTTTCCCACGGTTTTGCTGGAGTGCATGTCCAATCTTCTGGCCAATGAGATGTTCTGTGAGGAAGGGATAAGCAAGACACGGGGAAATGCGTCGGTTAAGGAGGAAATTCTGGAGGGCATCGTTCACCTTAACAGCCGGTGCGAACATGTCGTAATTGTTTCCAATGAAGTATTTTCCGATAACGGTTCACCATATGCACAAACCGCAGAGTACATAAAACTTTTAGGTGAAATCAACTGCCGTATTGCCGCCCTGTCATCCTATGTATGCGAAGTGGTGTACGGGATACCGGTGTGCCTGAAAGGAGAGAGGATGCCATGAGTTTATTAAAATCCATGCAAAAAGCATTTCTGACGGCATTTTCCACCTATTCCAGGATACCTGTACCGCGGGTAGAATGGGAGGAAGAGAACAGGAAATATGCTTTATTGTTTTTCCCGCTTATCGGTGCCGTAATCGGCGGTCTTTTATGCGGGTGGCGGCAGCTTTCCGAATTTTTCGGTTTCGGCATATTTATGAAGTCGGCCGTAGCCCTGTGCATACCGGTTTTTATAACAGGGGGTATTCATCTGGACGGCTTTATTGATACCATGGACGCCTTAAGCTCCTGCCAGCCAAGAGAAAAAAAACTGGAAATATTAAAGGACCCTCATACGGGAGCATTTGCCGTAATCGGCTGTGTCATTTATTTTATATTATATTTTGGTGCCCTGACGGAACTGAAAAGCCTGAAAGCTTATGCGCTTATAAGCATAGGGTTCGTCCTTTCCAGAGCATTTAGCGGACTTGCGCTGGTGCTGTTTCCGTCCGCAAAAAAAAGCGGGCTTTTGTATGCCTTTTCTTCCGCTTCCCGGCGGGAAGATTCCCCCAGGAAAATTACAGGCGTTGTACTGGTTATTCTTATTCTGCTCTGCGAAAGCCTTATGCTTTATGTGGATGTTACGGGCGGAATTGTACTTTTTTCAGCTGCGATGCTGGTATTCCTGTATTACAGGCGAATGGCCCGCAGGCAGTTTGGCGGTATTACGGGAGATTTGGCCGGCTTTTTTCTCCAGGTCTGTGAACTGGCCATGGTGATAGGAGCGGCGGTAGTTATGTAATTGTTTTATGTCCGGAAGGAGAGGATTAAATGGAGCTGTACATCGGAGGTATCAGCCAGGGAAAGCTGAACTATGTATGCAATAAGAAAGGGATTTCAAAGGACAGTGCGGACATCTGCGACGGTGCGGTCTGTTCTGCGGACGAATTATTATCGAAGCCAATTATAAATCATTTCCATAGGTTCATAGAGCGGCTTTTGCAGGAGGAAGCAGGAATAACCCGGAATGAACCGGAAAATGAACCGGACTGCGGCTTAAGAAGTTATTTTCTCCTGGAACAGGCCCATGGCCGGGAAGCAAAAAGCATTGAGGAAGCCCTGGCGGAAAAACTGATTGCAGAAAATCCGTCCGCTGTCATTATCTGCAATGAGGTGGGATACGGCATTGTTCCCATAGACAGGGCGGACAGGATTTACCGGGAGACGGTGGGACGCTGTTTATGCAGGCTGGCGGAATATTCCGGGACGGTAGAGAGAATCGTATGCGGATTGGGGATGAGGATAGGTTGAAAGTTATTTTAATCCGGCATGGCAAAACAAAAGGAAATATGGAAAGCCGGTATATCGGAGCAACGGATGAACCCTTATGCCGGGAGGGGATGGAAGAAATCCGGCTGCGGGTCAGGGCAGGCGCATATCCCGGAGCGGACATTGTCTATGCGAGCCCTCTAAAACGCTGTATCCATACGGCAGAACTTATCTATCCGGAGAAAACGCCCATTCTGTGTGCTGACCTCAGAGAGTGTTATTTTGGGGAATTTGAGAATAAAAATTACCTGGAACTGGCCGGTAATGAGAACTATAAGAACTGGCTCGCCGGTAACGGAACCCTGGAATTCCCGGGCGGTGAAAGCCAGGAGGATTTTAAGAAGCGCTGCCGGGCCGCTTACGAAACAATTATAGGAAACAGCAGGAAGGAAGATACGGCTCTGGTGGTCCACGGAGGTACGATTATGGCAGTATTGGAAAGGTACGGGGAGCCCAGGAAAGGCTTTTATGACTGGCAGTTAAAAAACGGAGAAGGATATCTGTGTGAGCTTAAAGAGGATAACATCCGCTTAAAGGTTTTGTTAAAACTGGGAGAAAGGGGAGGGCAGCATGGTTGATTATTCCATAGCCGCATTTATAACCGGCTATATTTTGGACCTTATGATTGGGGATCCCCACTGGCTGCCCCATCCCATACGGCTTATAGGGACATTGATAAGCAAACTGGAAATACAGGTGAGGAAATATTCCGGCAAGACCCCGGAAAGTCTGGTCAGGGCAGGCGGGGTCCTGGTAATTCTGGTACTTGCGGCGGCAACCCTTATTCCCTTTGCCATATTATTTCTGCTGTACCGTTATATTCCCTGGCTTGGTTTTCTGGCGGAAAGTGTCATGTGTTATCAGATACTGGCTACGAAAAGCCTTAAGGTGGAAAGCATGCGTGTTTATCATTCCCTGAAAAAGGAGGATATAAAAAAGGCCAGGTACAACGTATCCATGATAGTGGGACGGGATACGGATAAGTTAGACGAAGCCGGGATTGCCAGGGCTGCCGTTGAAACCGTTGCAGAAAATACTTCGGACGGCGTAATTGCGCCTATGATTTATCTGGCAGTGGGAGGCCCGGTGTTAGGCTTTTTCTATAAGGCGGTTAACACAATGGATTCTATGATAGGATATAAAAACGAAAGGTATCTGTATTTTGGCAAAGCTGCGGCAAAGCTGGATGATGCGGTTAATTATATTCCTGCCCGGATATCGGCTGTACTTATGATTCTGGCCTGTCCGTTTGCCGGACTGGATGGAAAGATGGCATTCCGTATCTACCTAAGGGACAGGCGCAACCATGCCAGCCCCAATTCTGCCCAGACGGAAGCCGTATGTGCGGGGGCCCTGGGGCTGAAGCTTGCCGGAGATGCTTATTATTTCGGCAAACTCTGCAAAAAGCCCTCCATTGGGGATGCCCTCAGGCCGATTGAAGCAGAAGACATTAAGAGGGTGAATAAGCTGTTATACGCCGTATCCGTCGTTGCCATGGTACTGTTAACCTTAATAAAGCTGTTTCCGGGAGGACGCTGAATAAGCCCACACCGGGCATGAAACCTATTTGGAATGGAGGAAACAATGGACCAATACAGGCACGGCGGCGAAATTTATGATAAAAAGGTATATTTGGATTTTTCCGTTAATACCAATCCTCTTGGATTGCCGGAAGGAGTGAGGAAAGCTCTCATCTCACAGACGGATTCTTTTGCGCGGTACCCGGATAACCGGTGCGGCGGACTCACAAAGGCCATAGCGGAGTATGAAAAGGTCAGCAGGGATTTTATTATCTGCGGCAACGGGGCTTCGGACTTAATATACCGTTTATGTTATGCCTTAAAGCCCAAAAGAGCGATGATAACGGCTCCCGCATTTTCGGAATATGAAAAAGCTTTAAGGGAAGCCGGGAGCGAAGTGGTATACTGCTGTTTAGAGGAACAGGAGGAATTCCGGGTTACCGGCCGGCTGGGCGGGCAGCTTAATAAGCAGCTGGATGTATTATTCCTGTGCAATCCCAACAATCCCGTCGGGAATCTCATAAGTCCCGGCCTGTTGGAAGACGTAATGGAACAATGCCTGCGGCATCATATTTTCCTGGTTATGGACGAATGTTTTATGGATTTTACGGAGAAAGAAAAGACCCATTCCCTGAAAAAATATGTTGCGGATAATGACGGGATATTTCTGTTAAAAGCCTTTACCAAACAATATGCCATGGCCGGATTAAGGCTTGGTTACGGCATATGCTCCGATAAGCGCCTGTTAGAACTTATGCATGGCACCGGGCCTTCGTGGAATGTATCCGTACCGGCCCAGCTTGCAGGAATCGAGGCATTAAAGGAAGAGACCTACCGCATAAGGACCAGGGAACTTATCGGACGGGAACGGGAGTATTTATGCCAAAGCCTTGAAAATCTCGGGTTAAAGGTCTTTAAGCCGACTGCCAATTATATATTCTTTAAAGGCAGGGATAGCCTTTACGATGCATTGTTAGCCAGGGGAATACTGGTGCGGCATTGTGATAATTATAACCGTTTGAATAAAGAGTTCTACCGGATTGCCGTAAAAAAACATGAAGAAAACGTAATTCTGATTCAGGAGATTGAAGAATGCCTGAAAGAATAATAGGTGTAAGTGAAGAAAAGGTATCTTCACAATGTGAATTAAAAAAACATCTTCACAATGTGAATTAAAAAAACATCTTCACAATGTGAATTAAAAAGTCATAATTCACTTAGGAAGAACTCAAAATGAGCATAGCTGTGCTCATTTCAAGATTCTTTCCACGTTATTTGAGATGCCGCTTTGCGGCATCATGTTAGAAAGGACGAAAGAATTTACTTTCGACTTCAGTGCATAAAGCGTGCGCAGGAATGGGGGAAAATATGGCAAAATCAATTATGATTCAGGGCACCATGTCCAATGTGGGAAAGAGCCTGCTGGCGGCAGGGCTTTGCAGGGTATTGAAACAGGACGGATATAAGGTTGCTCCTTTCAAATCACAGAATATGGCTCTGAATTCTTATATTACGGAGGATGGGCTGGAGATGGGGCGTGCCCAGGTAATGCAGGCGGAAGCCTGCAATATCAAGCCTTCCGTCTGGATGAACCCCATACTTCTGAAGCCTACTACCGATGTGGGTTCACAAGTCATTGTAAACGGCCAGGTAAGGGGAAATATGAAGGCAACGGATTATTTTAAATATAAAAAGAAGCTGATACCGGATATTATGAATGCTTATCATGAACTGGAGAAAGAATATGATATAATAGTAATAGAGGGTGCCGGAAGCCCTGCGGAAATTAACTTAAAAAGTGAAGATATCGTCAATATGGGTATGGCCAAACTGGCAAAGGCACCGGTTGTGCTGGCGGGAGATATTGACCGGGGCGGAGTATTTGCACAGCTTGCAGGAACCCTGATGCTTTTAGAGGAAGAAGAAAAGGCAATGGTGAAAGGAATTATCATTAATAAATTCCGGGGTGATAAAACCATATTGGAACCCGGACTTGCCATGTTAAGGGATTTGACCGGGAAAAAGATTGCCGGAGTAATCCCTTATGTTTATCTGGATATTGATGATGAGGACAGCTTAACGGAACGCTTTGAGAAAAAGAAGGACACCGGTGTGATTGATATAGCTGTTATAAAACTGCCCCGTATTTCTAATTTTACGGACTTTAATTCTCTGGAGCACATGGAAGGGGTTTCCCTGCGTTACGTATTGAAGGCTTCCGATTTAAAGGAGGCGGATATGATTATTTTACCCGGTACCAAAAGCACCATGGAGGACCTGGCCTGGATGCGGCAGAACGGTCTGGAAGCGGCAGTCAAGCAGAAGGCGGCTAAGGGTACCTATATTTTTGGAATCTGCGGCGGATACCAGATGCTTGGGAAAAGCTTAAAGGACCCGTATCAGGTGGAAGCCGCCGGCAGTATGGAGGGAATGGGGCTGCTTCCCGTGGAAACCGTATTTGAAGAAGAAAAGGTCCGTACCAGGGTATCGGGAAATATTGGCGATATGGACAAAGAGCTGGCCCTATTAAGCGGAATCCGTATCGAAGGTTATGAAATCCATATGGGAGTAACCAAAGCAGCGGAAAAAAGCAGGGGCAGTTTCTTTTCCTTAATCAGCGACAAGATTGAAAAGGAAAAGAAAGCAGGGAATAGCAGGGAATTAAAGACGGACGGTTATGTTTGTGACAATGTGCTGGGAACCTATATCCACGGGATTTTTGACAATGAGGAATTTCTGGAAGGAATCGTTAAAACCCTTTTTAAACGGAAAGGGCTGGAGTTTAATCAGGTTAAATCGGTTGATTTAAAAGCTTACAAGGAAAGGCAGTACGATTGTCTGGCGGATACGGTCAGAAACAATATGGATATGGAGTTTATCTACGGAATAATAGAGGAGGGATTATGAATAAGGGGCTGATTCATGTTTACTGCGGGGACGGGAAAGGTAAAACAACAGCCGCAATCGGACTGGCGGTCCGAGGTGCGGGCAGCGGCATGCAGGTTGTATTTCTGCAATTTTTAAAAGGGAGGCCGGTAAGCGAACTGGCCGGCTTAAAGCTGCTGCCGGGTATAACCGTAATCCGCAACAACAAAGACTTTGGATTTTATAATACCATGACGGAGCAGGATAAAAAGGCCATAACAATGCTCCACAATGAAAACCTGAACCAGGCTGTGCATCTGGTAAAGGAGGGCCGCTGCGATATGCTTATCCTGGATGAAATTACGGCCGCATATAAGTATCAGCTGGTAGACCGGGCCGTAATTGATGACCTTATCCTGCATAAAAAAACGGAGCTGGAACTGGTGCTTACCGGACGGGAACCGGACCCTATGTTTTTACGTATGGCCGATTACGTATCGGAAATAAAAAAAATAAAACATCCCTATGATAAAAATGTCACAGCAAGAAAAGGAATTGAGTTATGAAAATAAATATAGATACCCTGCTGCCGGATGAAATTGAAAAAAGAAGTTTTGAATTGATTGAGGCAGAATTAAAAACAGAGCCGGACCCGGTATATAAACCCATAATAAAACGGGTTATCCATACGACGGCTGACTTTGATTATGAAGAGAACCTGTACTTTTCTCCGGGGGTAGCGGAGAAAGCGATTAATGCAATGAAAGAGGGGGCCTGTATCGTTACGGATACCAATATGGCGAAAGCCGGAATCAATAAAAAGTCCTTAGCCAGGTTTAATGGGGAAGTATACTGTTTTATGGCGGATGAAGACGTAGCGGACAGGGCGAAAGAGCTTGGGGTAACAAGGGCTGTTATCAGCATGGATAAAGCGGCGGAATTGAACAAAAGGCTGATTTTTGCCATCGGCAATGCCCCTACTGCGCTGATACGACTCTATGAACTGGTTCAAAGCGGAAAGATAAAACCGGAACTGATTATCGGTGTTCCGGTTGGCTTTGTGAATGTGACAGAAGCAAAAGAATTAATCCTCAAAACGGATATTCCCTGTATTGTAGCAAGGGGAAGGAAAGGCGGAAGCAATGTGGCGGCAAGTATCTGCAATGCACTTTTGTACATGATTCCGTAATATAAATGCGCTGACGGCAAAAGCATCGGGACCAATGCAGGCAGGATTGTCACTTAGAAAGTCCAATTACAAGCCTCTAAGCAACTCACAGGAAAGTTCGTCCTATGAGATAAAAACCCTCCGGGTTTCGGACTACTTACTTGGAACCGTCCTCTTTTGCCGCTTTCGTCTGGTTTAAATATAGCTGGATCATCTGGCCCTTTATGTAATCCTTATTTTCATCCTTTAAGCGGTTGTAATAATTTAATACATTCCATTCATCCTTGTTTAATACGGCAGCATTGGGATGATTGTAATCGTCGGACTCTTTTGTCAGTTCTAATTTATGGCTCTCCTCATAATCAAATAAATAGTCAATGCTGACATTAAAATAATCCGCTATTTTCACTAATATGTCAGGATCCGGCGTACTGTAATTGCGTTCGTAATTCGACATGGTGGATTTGCTGACCCCAAGAATCTGAGCCAGGTCATTCTGCGGAATACTTCTTTGCAGCCTTAAAGTCCGGATTTTTTTACCAATATCCAAGATAACACCCCTTTTTATTTATAGATAGTAGCATAAATATATTTTTTTAAAATAAGACTCTCAGAATACTGGATAAATTTTAAAAATATTTGACAAAGCAAAAAATAGTGGACAAATTGTAAAAAGAAAATCAATCAATAACCTTCGGTGACATTTCTAAAGGGAACATTATGAAAAGAATACAAGGCCTGGAGTATGTTTGAAAAATGGCAAATAACCATTTGATATTTTGGTGCATGCTGTGTTACAATAGAATAAAATCGGACAGGAGGTCTAGAATGGATAAAGAATTAAAAGAAATATTAGACAGTATCCTTAATAGGATTGATAGGCCTGATAAGCGGTTGGAAGTTGTTGAGTATAAGACGGACAGAACAAATACAAGATTTGATAATTTAGATTTAAAGATTGATAATTTAGATTTAAGGATTCGTAATACGGAAGCTAATATTCGCAAAGATATTAAGAAACTGTCTGACGAAAATGAAACAATGATTGAAGTCTTAAAGCAGCGTGAAATTTTGCCGCGATAAGCTTACTGCACAGTACGCCGATTACCATTATAAAGCAAGACTTTCTATAAAGCCTTTTGGCTTTTATTCTACTATTACGGCAAGAAGAATTTATATGCAGAATAAGGGTATCCATTGCGGTCCGGTCTGCCAGCCGGTTTTATATGCGGCCGTAATTTCATACGGGATAAACAAAGGCAGAATTCCGCCTGACTGTACCGGTTATCTGGAACTGTCTTTTTTTGCACCTTTTGTCTGTTTTAGATATAACTGGATCATCTGGCCTTTGATATAATCCTTATTTTCAGCCCTTAAACGCTTATAATAATGCAGTACGCTCCATTCATCCTTGCTTAATACGGTGGCATCGGCAGGATTATAATCGGTGGATTCTTTTATCAGCTCCAATCCATGGCTGGCATCATAGTCATATAAATAATCTAAGCTGACATGAAAATAATCCGCTATTTTTTTTAATATATCAGGAGGCGGTGAACAGTAATTGCGTTCGTAATTTGACATGCTGGATTTGCTAACCCCAAGAATTTTAGCCAGGTCTTCCTGCCTCATATTTCCATGCAGCCTTAAGTTTCGAATTTTTTTACCAATATCCAAGATATCACCCCTTTTTATTTATAAATAGTATCATAAATATATTTTTTTGGAATATTACTCTCAAAATAATGGAAAATATTTAAAAATATTTGACAAAATAAAGAAAAGTGGATATAATATAGAAGGAATCAGAAGCAAGCTTTAAACAAACTTGTTCCGGTACTTGAATGCCATACCCGATTTCAATAAGGCATAAGGCTACGTGTTTTAGTTAAAAATATACTCCCCTCAATATTTTTAATTTTAAAGGCCTTATGTCTTATTGAAATCGGATATGGTATAATTTTTTAAAAATACTGCACCAGTGTGCTGACACATTGGCACTTGGACGAATGATGCAGAATGAATTTTCAGCCTGCAAGGCGGAGGAGGGAGGTGTAGCGGTGCTCTACGCTGACTGACGACAACGCGGCAGATGGAAATTCAGGCAAGTGATTAGCCAAGATGTCAATGTGTCAGTACACTAGTGAACCGGCAAGTTGATGTCTATATCAATTTGTATATGGCGCGCTTATCCGGATTGCTCTTATGTTTTCTCTTTCTTTTCCCGTGACACCGCTTAATTCCCGAAGACACGCCCTAACCGGATTCAATTTCATACTAACTAAAAAATATCATGCATTGATACTTTTAAAATATACATGGATGTTTTATAATATATATTGCGTTTTATAAATTAACTGTTATAATGTTAACTAATTCATGCGCTAAAACGCACAAATGAAAAGTTTATATTAACAAATTTAAGCTATGGCGGCAGAAATTTTGAACCTGAAATACAATTTTTAAAAGGTTAAAAAGGAAAGGCATAGGTGTAATTTTATATGGAATATATAACGAAAAATGTGGCCAGAAACCTAAAGCGTATCCGAAAATCCCGGAAAATGAGCCTGGATGTGGTTTCGGAACAGACCGGTATCAGTAAAAGCATGCTGGGTCAGATAGAAAGAGGAGAGTCGGTTCCCACGGTTGAAACCTTAGGGAAAATCGTAAGCGGATTAAGGGTGTCCTTTAATTCTCTGGTCAGCTCCGTTAAAACAGATACCATAATTGTGGAGAAGGAAGAGCTGGTTCCATCCAAGGATATAGAAGGGGAATATAAAGTTTATGAGTATTTTCCTTATGAGGAGGACCGGACATTTGAAATATATATGATGGAGGTGGAAGAAGGTATCAGTTATTCTTCCGGCGGCCACGGTGAAAATACATATGAGTACCTGACCGTATTTACAGGGGTGTTAACTCTCGAGGTGGAAGGCAAGGTATATGAAATCAGGGAAGAAAATTCCATAAGATTTCCCACCTATTGTGACCATTCGTATTCCAATTATGGAAAAGGTACCGTGAAATTCAGTATTACTTTTACCTGGGATTAATTTTTTGAAAATAAAGATTGACAATATAACGCACAAATGATATAGTAACACCAATACATAAGGAATAAAAACAAATGTGTTTAGGTAAATGGAACAGATTACGCTGTTCCGTTGCATAAACGCTTTTTTTTTGCAATAGGAATTGCGTCTTGTTATATAAAAAGACTGACCGGCAGGGTGCGCATGACGTGCCGGAGAAAGATTGTCACTGAAGCGGAGGGTTCTTGTTAAAAAAGTTTGTTAATAAAGATAGGAGGAAATATGATATGAAGGAAATTACGATGTACATCAAACCGGAAAAGCTGGAAGTGGTTAAAAATATCCTGCATGAACAGGGCTGCGGCGGTATGTCGGTTATGAGCATAATGGGCTGCGGCATTCAGCTGGGGGAAACAAATCCGGTTAATTTTAAAGGACTCAGGACCAATATTAACCTGATACCCAAAATTAAAATCGAAGTAATTGTAAAGGACGAAATCGTAGATAACATATTGCTGGAAATCAGGGAAAAAGTTGCAACCGGAGCCGTAGGCGACGGTAAGGTAATCATTAAGGAGGTAGAGGATGTTATGAGGATAAGAACCGGAGAACGGGGAACGGATGCAATATAAAAAAAGGAATACTTAAAATGTGGCAAAGGAGCTGACGGTAACCGTCGGCTTTTTATCTTTTATGGATTTGATAAGGCAGAATGGAGTGATAGACATATGGAGGAAAGAAAAGCAATTGTGGAAATAAAGCATGTAAATAAAATCTTCGGGGAAAATCATGTGGTCCATGATTTGGACCTGACAATTTATAAAGGCGAATTTCTGACAATGCTTGGTCCGTCCGGATGCGGCAAAACCACTATATTACGGATGATAGGCGGATTTGAGGAACCGACGGACGGACAGATTTTGGTCGAGGGAGAAAGAGTGGAAGAGAAAGAACCCTTTGAACGTAATGTAAATACGGTATTTCAAAGCTATGCACTGTTCCCTCATATGAATATTTTCAGTAATATTGCTTATGGCCTGAAAATGAAGAAAGTAAAAAAAGAGGAAATAAGCATACGGGTGGGAGAAATGCTTGCCCTGGTTCAGCTAAACGGTTTCGAAAAACGGTATCCCAGCCAGCTCTCCGGCGGACAGAAACAAAGGGTCGCCATAGCAAGGGCGCTGATTAACCAGCCCAAGGTACTGCTATTAGACGAACCTTTGGGTGCCCTGGATTTAAAATTAAGAAAAGAAATGCAGCTGGAATTGAAAAATCTTCAGAAAAAGCTGGGAATCACCTTCGTATATGTCACCCATGACCAGGAGGAAGCACTTACCATGAGTGACCGGATTGCCGTTATGAACCAGGGATATTTAGACCAGCTCGGCACACCGGAACAGGTATATGAAAAACCCGCGACTAAATTTGTGGCTGACTTTATCGGGGAATCCAATATTTTTGAGGCTACTATTACGGAAATAAAAGAAGGTAAGGCAAGCATCGGGCTGGAAGTCGGCTACGCCAGCGGACAGGTGGAAAAAGATACCGTCTATGCGCCGTCAGAAATGGTTTATGCCTGTGTAAGACCGGAAAAAGTTCTATTTTCCCAGGATGAGATAGAAGGGTTTAACATCACAGGAATTGTAAAGGAACAGATTTATGTGGGCAACATCATTAAAAGCAACGTAATCATAGGCAATGGACAGACCGTAAAGCTCAGCCGGCTTAATGCGGATGAAGTGCCTAAGGTCGGCGAAAGAATCAATCTCTATTGGAATCCGGATGATGTGGTAATTATGAAATCCAGAGGATTCCAGATACACCATGTAATTGAGAATGCCAGGCTGGGAGGGGATTAGATTGAAAGGAACGGAGGTTAAAATGAAAAGGAGCTACAAGGCCAGAAATAAAACAATACCATTATTAACAACGGTTTCTCCGGTTGCCCTATGGCTGATATTACTGGTGGCCGCCCCCTTATTATATGTTTTTTTCTTAAGCTTTTTATCCACGGACGGCTATAATGTGATATTCCGGTTTACTTTCGATAATTATAAGAATCTGGTGAATCCAACCTATATAGAGATTTATGCAAATTCCTTCCTGATTGCTTTTTTCACAACCCTTATCTGTATTGGGGTGGGATATCCCTTTGCTTACCATATGGCAAGGGCGGGAAAAAAGAAGAAAACCATTATGATGGTAATGTTAATGGTGCCCTTCTGGACCAACTCCCTAATCCGGTTAAACGGCTGGAAAACCATTCTAGGCAAAACGGGATTTGTAAATACCCTGTTATTAAATCTGGGAATCATCCGTGAGCCGGTTGAAATCCTGTATACAAGGGGAGCCGTATTACTTGGGATGGTGTATATCTTAATTCCGTACATGATACTTCCCTTATTTGCTTCTATTGATAAATTAGACCACAGTTTACTGGAAGCTTCCAATGACTTGGGCGCGGGTAAGGTAAAGACCTTTCTTCATATTACCCTGCCCCTTACCTTTGCGGGAATATTTTCGGGCTCCATTATGATATTCATACCGTCCCTGGGATATTTCTTTGTGTCCGATATTATGGGCGGAGGCAAATCACAGCTTATCGGCAACTTAATTGAAACCCAGTTTAAAGCAGCCAATAACTGGCCGCTGGGTGCAAGCCTTTCCATGATGCTTATTTTCTTAATTCTAATTATGGTAACCCTCTATAAAAAGAGCGGCGGCAGCATGGAAGATTTGGGGGTGATGTAAAATGAGGAAAAGACGGAAGAAAACCGGAAGGGTTTTATCCGGTATATACGGCTATCTTGTTTATTTATTCCTGTATCTGCCTATCTTTGTAATTATTTTATTCTCTTTTAATACTTCTAAAAGGAATATCGTATGGGAAGGATTTACTTTCGAATGGTACTTGCGGTTAGCGGATAACAAAGCCCTGCTGAACGCATACGGCAATACCCTTTTGGTAGGATGTGCCAGCACCGTAATTGCCACCGTAATCGGCACCCTGGCTTCCTATGGGATGTCAAAGTATAAATTTAAGGGAAAAGGAATTATTGACGCCCTGCTTTATATTCCGGTGGTTATACCGGAAATTGTGTTAGGTATATCCCTGCTTGCTATTTTTAATCTTTCCAGAGTACCTATGGGCCTGCCTTCCTTAATTATAGCCCATGCCACTTTCAGTATCCCCTTCGTGGTATTTACGGTAAATGCGAGACTGGCAGGCTTTGACCGTTCCGTGGAGGAAGCGGCAATGGATTTAGGAGCCGGAAGGCTGAAGACTTTCTTTACGGTAACTCTGCCCATTATTATGCCGGGGGTTATATCCGGAGCATTTTTGGCCTTTACCCTATCCATTGATGATATCATTATCAGTTTCTTTACTACGGGACCCGGCAGCAATACCTTTCCGCTTAAGGTTATGGAGTTAACCAAAACAGGAGTTACACCGGATGTATATGCACTAACTACGATTGTATTTATTATTACCGTTGCGGTTACCTTCCTGTCGCAAAAAGACAGGAAGAAGCCGGTAAAAGGCTAGAGAGAAAGGGAGCGAATTTATGAAGAGAAGAAAAGTATTATTTTTAACTGCGGCCATGGCCGTACTGATATGGGGGCTTACCGCCTGCGGGACAGAAAAAAACGGAACCCTGAATTTATTTATATGGACGGAATACATACCGGATTCCGTTATTCAAAGTTTTGAAAAGGAAACCGGGATTGACGTACAGATGCAGACCTTTTCCAGCAATGAAGAAATGCTTGCCAAGGTTCAGGGAAGCAGTCCGGGGACCTATGATATTGTGGTGCCAAGCGATTATATGGTAGAAAATATGATTTCCCAGGATATATTATTGGAACTGGATAAATCCAAATTAACCAACTTAGAAAATCTGGATTCTGCTTATCTGAATCCCAGTTATGACCCCGAAAGCAAATATTCGGTTCCTTATATGGGGGGAGCGGGTGTAATCATCTACAATAAGAACATGGTAGAGCCGGGGGCCGATTTTACGGATTATAATGAGCTGTTTCAGCCGGACTATAATAATTCCATGGTCGTATTGGATGACTTCAGGTCCATTATCGGCATTACGGCATTAAGCATGGGTTACGACTTTAATGAAACGGATGAAACCAGGCTGGGAGAAATAAAGGAAAAAATGCTTACCTTAAAACCAAATATCAAGAGCTTTGACAGCGACTCGCCAAAGACCTTAATGATTACGGAAGAAACGGCCGTAGGTCTTATGTGGAGCGGGGAAGCCGCCCTTGCTTTATCGGAGAACGAAAATCTGGACATAGCATTTCCTAAAACGGGAATGTATTTATTCCTGGACAATCTGTGTATTACAAAAGATGCGAAGAATCCGGACAATGCCTATAAATTTATTGACTATGTATTAAAAGCGGAGGTCAATAAAGAAATTTCCACGGAATTCCCCTACCTGAATCCCAATACGGCCGGAGTGGCGTTAATGAATGATGCCTATAAAGACAATAAGGCAATCGTAATACCTGCGGAAGAAATTGCAAAAGGATATTACGTAAAGAACATTGGCAAGACAGTGGATTTATATAGTGAAATATGGGCTGAATTTACAAAATAAAAGGAGTTAGCAATTATGACAAAAAAAGAAAACGTAATCAAGGACCTGGAAAGAGTCATTAAAATCATTCACAGCGACGAATTAAGTGAAGAAGAAAAGAAGCAGATAACGGAAGAAACGGTGGAATACTTTGACACTTATGTCAGCCCCGGATGGTTAAAATACAGAAAATCCGTATCCACCAATGCGGCCGTAGTGGAATGGAAGGATTCCGGTGCCTGCTGCACCGGGCTTTACGGGGAAGAATTCATAGACTGCCTGGGCGGGTTTGGTATCTATACCTGCGGTCACAGAAATCCTGAGATAATGGAAACCGTCAAAGCGCAGCTGAATCATCAGGCGCTTCATTCACAGGAGCTGCTGGACCCTTTAAGAGGATATCTGGCTAAGGCGGTAGCGGACATTACGCCGGGAGACCTTGAGAAATGTTTCTTTACCAACGGCGGGGCGGAAGCGGTCGAAATGGCGCTGAAACTGGCCAGAATCGCAACGGGAGGCAGGTGGTTTATTTCCACGGTCGGGGCTTTTCACGGCAAATCCATGGGTGCCGTATCCATGGGAGGCAAAAGTACTTACCGGGTTCCTTATACACCAATGGTACAGCAGGTGCAGCATGTGGAATACGGCAATGCCGGGGATATCAGAAAAGCAGTCCGCAACTTAATTGCGGTGGGTGAATCCGTGGCCGCCGTGATTTTGGAGCCCATCCAGGGGGAAGCGGGCATTATTATACCGCCTGCCGGTTATTTAAAGGAGGTCCGGGAAATATGCGATGAGTACGAGGTTGCCTTAATCTTTGACGAGATCCAGACGGGAATGGGCAGAACCGGAGCTATGTTCCGCTGTGAAGCGGAAGGTGTAACACCGGATATCCTTACCTTCGGCAAGGCTTTCGGAGGCGGAATCATGCCGATTACCGGCATTATTTGCAGGCCCCATATGTGGACGGAGGAACTGGTTGAAAATCCGTGGCTTCTCGGTTCCCCTACCTTTGGAGGCAATCCCCTTGCCTGCTCCGCAGCCATTGCTACTATAAAATATATGCTGGAAAATGATGTTCCCAAGCAGTGTGCAGAAAAAGGCGGGTATTTATTAGCCGGATTGAACCGGCTGAAAGAGAAATTCCCGGCCATTATATCCGAGGTTAGGGGTATCGGTTTGATGATTGGCCTGGAATTCGTAAAGAGCGAAGTGGGATATTCCGTTGCCAAAGGCATGTTTGCAAGAAGGGTTATGACGGCCGGAACTCTGGTCAATTCAAAATGCATCCGCTTTGAACCGGCGGCAGTCATCAGCTATGAAGAAATGGATAAGGTTTTATCCAGAATGGAAGAGGCACTTGCCGATACGGAGGAAGAATTTGATTTATAGGAAGGAGGCCACTATGGTTATTAAAAATAATTATATAAACGGTGAATGGGTTCCTGCCCTGTCCGGCAGAACAAGAAAAGTAATAAATCCTGCCAATGGAGAAGTAATAGCCGAAACGGCGGAAAGCGGCGCCGGGGATGCCGGACTGGCAATTGCCGCCGCAAAGGAAGCTTTTTTTGGCAAAGGTGAATGGAGGCGTATGAGCGCCCAGAACCGCTCCGACATACTTTTAAAAATTGCGGATGAGATGGACGCAAGAAGAGATGAATTAGCCAGAAGCGACACTCTGGATAACGGAAAACCCCTGCGTGAAGCAGAAGGAGATGTGGATGATGCCATCCATTGCTTCCGCTATTATGCGGGCATGATTAAGGCTCCCTACGGAGGCGTATATGATGTCAGTGATGCCTTTGGGCCGATGCATTCCTATACCGTCCATGAACCGGTAGGGGTATGCGGACAAATTACTCCATGGAATTACCCGTTATTGATGGCAGTGTGGAAAATCGCACCTGCTCTGGCGGCCGGCAACAGTATCGTATTTAAACCAAGTTCCCTTACCCCTTTGTCTTCCGTAATATTGTTTGAAATCCTGGCTCACGCCGGCCTGCCGAAAGGAACCGTGAATCTGGTCATGGGTTCCGGAGCCACTGTTGGCCAGGAAATAGCAAAGAGCACGGACGTGGACATGGTAACCTTTACCGGAAGCACAGAAGTGGGCCGGGAAATAGCCAGTGCGGCAGTGGGCAACCTTAAGAAGGTAGGATTGGAATTAGGAGGCAAATCACCGAACATTATATTTGCGGATGCGGATTTGGAAGGTGCGGTGGAATGGGCCATGATTGGGATTTTCTTTAACCAGGGCGAAGTATGTTCGGCAGGTTCCAGGATTATCATTGAAGAGAGCATCAAGAATAAATTTGTTGCAAGACTTGCCCAACGGGCCAATGCCATGACTCTGGGAAACGGCCTGAATAATCCGGATATGGGGCCCTTGGTATCCGAAGCTCATATGAATACGGTACTTCATTACATAGAGACGGCAAAAAAGGAGGGGGCAAACTGTGTATGCGGCGGTTACCGCCATACCGAGGGCGAATGCGCCAGGGGGTACTATGTGAGGCCCACCATATTTGATAACTGCACCCCGGATATGACCATTGTTAAAGAAGAGGTATTCGGACCGGTTGTAACCGTTCAGACTTTTACAACGGAGGAAGAAGCCGTCTCCTTAGCCAATGATACCATATACGGACTGGCAGGCGCGGTATTTACTGCAGATGGGGCAAGGGCTTTGCGTGTGGTAAAAGAAATCCG
>DBEP01000086.1:22850-25625 GCA_002294045.1 Lachnoclostridium sp. UBA903
GCTTTAGAATATAAAATGTTCTGAAGCCCTGTTATTTTCAGGCAGGCACAAAAAATTTCCCTTCCTGCTTTTTCCGGGTTTAATTTATAAAAAATAATTGACAAATAGCTTAAATCAGTATAGACTTTATCCATTAAAAGTGTTAAACTTTAATACTTTAAAGCGCCCTTGCGCTGAAGCTTAAAGCAATAACAGCTGAGAAGGAGGAAGTTATGAAAAGAATGAAAAAAGCAGTGTCCGTTATTTTAATAACATTACTGGCAGGGGCATCCCTTGCAGGATGCGGCACGAAGGAAAGTGCCTCAAACGGCGAGGTCTTCCGTATCGGGGTGGATCAATTAGTAGAACATGCTGCACTGGATGCTTCCTATAAGGGTTTTGTGGATGCACTGGAAGAAGCAGGTTATATCAACGGTGAAAATATTACCATCGATTATCAGAACGCCCAGGGAGATCAGGCCAATGCAAATACCATAGCCACAAAGCTGGTGAATGATAACAACGATTTAATTTTAGCGATTGCAACTCCGGCATCCCAGGCAGTCGCCAATGCAACGAAGGATATTCCCATTCTGGTTACTGCGGTTACCGATCCTGCCGCTGCCGGTTTGGTAGCATCCAATGAAGCACCCGGAGGCAATGTATCCGGAACGTCTGACTTAACACCGGTTAAGGAACAGATTAGTCTTCTGAAAAAACTGATTCCGGATGCGGAGAAAATTGCAATATTGTACTGCTCCAGCGAAGTTAATTCCAAAATACAGGCAGAGATGGCCATTGAAGCAGCAACAGAGCTTGGAATTGAATCACAGGAAACGACGGTGTCCAATACCAATGAAATCCAGCAGGTTGTAGAGTCACTGATTGGAAAAGTAGATGCTATCTATGCTCCGACGGATAATGTAATAGCGAAAGCGATGCCTGCCGTTTCTCAGGTTGCCAATACAAACGGGCTTCCTATTATATGCGGCGAGGAAGGCATGGTGGAAGCCGGCGGTTTAGCTACATATGGCATTGATTATTACAAACTCGGCATATTAACCGGAAAACAGGCGGTTAAAATTATTGAAGGAACAGCTACAACGGCAGAAATGCCGATTGAATATTTGGCAGCAGAAGATTGTACATTATCCATTAACGAAGAGGTTGCAGCCCAGTTAGGAATTGAAATCCCTGCTGACTTGGCAGAGGACAAGGAATAAAATTTAAGTCATTGATATAACGGAAAAGCTGTCCCTGATTCAGGATTCCTGCATCTGTTTCAATGCATGCACGGGAATATATATGGGGCAGTCTTTCTTGTTTTACGGGAAGGTAAGGTATCATTATGAATATAACAGTAGCATTGACAGCCTTAATTTTGGCTGCGGTAGGTGCTCTTTCACAGGGACTTTTCTGGGCAATACTTGCCATCGGAGTTTATATTTCGTTCCGGATATTGAATTTTGCAGATATGACCAGTGAAGGAAGTTTTGCTTTGGGAGGCTGCGTCAGTGCAATTATTATAGTCGGTTTAGGCTGGGATCCGTTCGTAAGCCTAATTATTGCCGTCATGGCAGGAATGTTATCCGGAGTTATAACAGGACTTTTGCATACAAAGCTGAAAATACCTGCCATTCTCTCCGGTATTCTGTCCATGATAGCTTTGTATTCCATAAATCTAAGAATTATGGGGCAGGCAAATACGCCGCTTCTGGGACAGAAAACCGTCATATCCGTAATAAAAGGCCTGCTGCCTTCGGCAAAAGAGCTTGGTATGAAGGATTCTCTTTTACAAACACTGGTTTCAATTGGTATGGGACTGGCTTTTGTTATTTTAGTGATTGCTTTATTATACTGGTTTTTCGGGACGGAAATTGGCTGCGTAATCCGTGCAACGGGTAATAACGAAGCCATGGTACGGGCTCAGGGAGCCAATACGGACCTGATGAAAATCTTAGGTTTGGCAATCGGCAATGGTTTGATTGCACTGTCGGGTGCCTTGGTTGCCCAAAGCCAGGGGTATGCAGATGTTACCATGGGGGTAGGTGCTATTGTTATAGGTCTTGCTTCCATTGTTATCGGGGAAGTTGTATTCCGTAAGCGCAGATCTTTTGCCCATAAGCTTATGGCAATCGTCTGCGGTTCCATTATTTACCGTATTATTATAGCACTTGTATATCAGCTTGGTTTAAATACCAATGACCTTAAGCTCCTGACTGCTGTTTTGGTTGCGGTGGCATTGTCCGTGCCTGTCTTAAAAAAACAAAAAGTCAAAGTTCACAGGGAGGTCCGATAAAAATGCTCACTATATCAAATTTATATAAAACCTTTAATCCGGGCACTATTAATGAAAAAAGAGTTTTAAACGATTTGGAACTGAAACTTAATCCGTCTGATTTTGTAACCATTATCGGCGGTAACGGAGCCGGTAAATCAACCATGCTTAATATGATTGCCGGAGTTCATTTACCGGATGAAGGTTCCATTGTTTTAGACGGCGTAAATATTACCGGACTGCCGGAATATGTAAGAGCGAAGTATCTCGGCCGGGTTTTTCAGGATCCCATGCTTGGAACTGCTGCGGATATGGAAATTGAAGAAAATCTGGCTTTGGCTTACCGAAGAGGCAAAAAGCGCGGCTTAAGCTGGGGAATTACAAAGCCGGAAAAAGAAGAGTACGTGGAACTTTTAAAAACGCTGGATTTAGGACTGGAAAACAGACTGACTTCCAAAGTGGGGCTTCTTTCCGGCGGCCAAAGGCAGGCCCTGACGCCGCGCTTTTTGCCTCTTCGG
>DBEP01000059.1 GCA_002294045.1 Lachnoclostridium sp. UBA903
ACCTAAAAGGATCCTTTTAGGTAATCTACAATCGGGTCATTGAATGCTTCAAGTATCAATAAACAATTGCGGGTTTCAATTCCTTTTAGGTAATCTACAATCCCATATCATCCGCTTAGATGCTACCTTTTCTATTTTTTCACATGTAATAATTTAACATAATTTAAATGGCAATAATGAGCTGAAATTAAGTATTTAACCACTTTAATAATAATCGTCGGTCTCCCGGGAATTTAACAGTATATAAGAGCGACGACTACAAAAACATATCCTGCCCACCCTTTTTAAGTCCGAAAATCTCACGAGAATAATATCTTTCCGTACGAAAAGTATAGAAAATAAAAGAGTCTTCATTTTCTTTTGCTATTTTTTTCAATTCATCCTTCAACCTTCTGAAATTGGCATCGGAAATTTCTCCTTCTAATACAGAGTTTTGCACCCAATGAAGATATTTTCTGGCTGTTTTTAGTACCTTTGACACTCTCTTTTCTCCCACATCATAAACTAAAATCATAAACATAAGCAACTCCTACCATTTACTCACAAAAGGAGTGTAGATTTTTTCACCCATCAGATGTTTTTCCAACTTGTAAAGCTCCATTCGAATCAATCGGCGATAGGATACATTACGCCCTAATTGTCTATGCATAAATGAGGTTTTGAGCTTTTCTTCAAATTGTGAGATAAACAACTTTTTCCCTTCTTCATTTAATAAAATAGAATCAACTTTCTTTTCAAAATGCTTCACCTGTATCATTCGTTTGGAAACAAGAGTAAATATTACTCTGTCAACCAGTAATGGCTTAAATATTTCCGACACATCCAGATTTAAAGTAAATCCTCTGTTATTTGTGGAGTGCAGGTAACCGATTCTTGGATCAAGGTGAGTATTATATATCTCACTTAAAGTAGTAGTATACATAAGTGAATTTCCAAAGCTGATTAAAGAATTCATCTTATTTTGCGGCGGTCTTCTGGTTCTTGTTTCAAAGGTAAAGTTTTTATCTTCTAAAATGGCATCAAAGGCTCTGTAATATACTTCTCTCACATTTCCTTCAATTGCCATCATTTGTTCTATAGACATATCCTTGTTCAATTTACTTTCCAATTCCAGAATTTTATCAATCTGTTCCTGAACGGCTTTTCCTCTGTTGAGATAATATTTTAATACCTCAAATATGTTCTTTCCGCTGCCGGTAATAAAACATAAAGCAAGTTCTTTCCTTTTTTCCAAGTCAAGGTAATGTTCCGCCTGTTTTAATATCATATATCCCGAATTGTAATGCTCCCTTGGATAATAACTTCCCGCATAATATTCATGATAATTAAAATAATGCAGAACTATCTGGTGGGTAGTACAGAATTCCAGGAATTTTTTACTGGTTCCCACTTCTCCCATAACACATATTTCACCAATATCTTCCACCGGAAGGAACTTCTTACCCCCTTCACTCTCAAAATAGATAGTATTGTCCTTTCGGTGCAGCTCTCCTTCATTGAATATATAAATTGTTTTCCTCATGTATAATATATCTCCTATCCTTTTGCTAAGAACAGCAAAATTCACTGTATGCACAATTTTTACAATATTTTATTGGAACAGGCGGCAAGGGAACATCCATATCTGCTATTATTTTAATTTCTTCCACTATATGTAATATTTGTTTTTTGGTATCTTCTGTGAGAATTACCGTTTCCCTTCTTTTTTCTTCCGGGAACATTAGTGCTCCCTCCGCATGAATACCCGCTTCCTTCAATTCCATTAAGTAAAAAAGAAGCTGCATTCTGGCACTTTTCAGAAACCTGGAGGATTTTTTTATTTCTCCCACAATTAGTTTACCATTTTCCTTAGATATCACATCAAATTTGGAACCGGCAAACTCTATTTCTTTACTGTCACGCCTATAGGTTGTCTCGTGTATGGCATTACCCATCTGCATTTTTTCATTCTGCTGATCTGCTTCTAACCCATGAGCCAGAAGCCAGACTTCTCTTTTGCAGATGCAGTAATACCAGACAAATGTTCCTGTAACTTTAAAATCTTTCATTTGCTTTACTCCTTCTAGTTCTTCTCTGCACCTATAATTTATCAGTAGAAATAAACAGAAGAATCCACACCATAGCCGGTAACCTTATCATAATACTTCTCCAGTTCGGAATAAGAGACATAATAGTAAATATCATTCTCATCCTTGGGAGGTTTATTGTACTTTTCTCTGGTAAAGGCTCTGACATCAACAACATACTCTGCCATTTTTTTTGTGATGGCCTTAAGATTTCTTTTATGTTCCCAACGATCCGTTTTTTCCTTAAGCAGACTTTTGTACTCAGCCCATAAAGCACATGCCTCTTCCTCAAATTCGATAAATACCGGATATTTATCCGATTCCGGTTCAATTAATTCAAAAAAGTTAAGCGGAAGAATTCCCTGATTTAAATCCACAGAATCCCCGTTCCCATAAAACCACTTATCCGCCGCCCCCTCTAAAAGATAATTTGAAATATCCTGGGATTTCACCGTATCATCGGACATTTCTTCAAAATACTCTTCAATGACCGACATAAATTCAGGTTCTTCTAACAGCTCATATCTGCTCAGAATCCTCTCAGTTACATCCACATCCGTTTTTGCCTCCCGGTAAACCTGGTCAACATAATATCCCTTATTACTTTTAAGCTTAATCAGATGGATTTCACCCTTTTGACTTCCTCCTTCACGGTTGCCTCTTCCCGCACTTTGAAAAAGGGAGGGAAGAGGGGCCAAATCCCGGTAAACCACCTGAAAATCAATGTCTACTCCGGCTTCCACTAATTGCGTGCTTATTACTATTTTATACTTTTTCTTCTTTATCTCTCCAATACGCTGCAGCCGTTCTTTTGGCGGAAGGAGCGTACTTAAATAAGATATCGGAACATCTTCATATTTTTTTACCAGCAACCTATACATTTCCTTAGCGCTTTCAATTGTATTCAATATAATCAGATAGGTTTTATTTTTGTTAAATGAAAAATCTGAAACAAAATCCTCTATGGTTTTGGGCTGGTTCATCTCATTATAAATTACCGTCCGGAACAATTTGCTATAATATTTCTTGTAATCACAAAGGGATTCAGCAGTATTACCTGGAAATATTCTGGGCTGGGTGGCTGTCATAGCTATCACCTTACTGTCCAGGGCTAAGGTAAATTCTGATAGCATTTTTCCCACGAATTTATGGTATTTTACTGGTATTGCCTGTATTTCATCAATTATTACTATGGAATAACAGAATTTGTTGAACTTTCTTTGAACGGAGTTTTTAAAGCCAAATAGTGTTCCAAAAAACTGTTGAAAGGTAGTAATAATAATCTCACTGTTCCATCCCTCTAAAAGAATTTCCGCATGAGTATTGTTTAACAAGGTATTTTCATCGGTCTTCCATGTAATTTCCGTCAGGTGATGATGCTTACATAGAATACCGCTGTTTATTTCCTCCCCGCCGGATGTAATCACCTCTTCTATTACCTTTGCATTTTGGTCAATGATGCTCATAAAAGGCAGAACATATAGAATCCGGTATCGTTTACCTTTTTCTTTCAAGAGCTTCTCCCTCAGCTTTAAAGCGAAATTAAAGGAATTTAAAGTTTTTCCCATACCTGTGGGCAAAGTCAGGGTATAAACATTATTGTCCGAATCAATTTTGCTTTCAACTTCATAAAAGGCCTGATTTCTCAATTCGTTCAAAACCGTCGCTTTTACATCCTTATTAAGGATATATTTCTCAACATCTGTATAAAAATCCGCCCGTTCCGCCAGTTTACGATCTCCCAAAGCAACCTGGCTTTTATCCGAATCCACCAACAGGGAAAAGCACAGTTGCAGCGCAAAATATTCTTCAAAATTCTCTTTATTAATATCCTTTCTTCTTTTTCGCTGCTGCTTCTTCAGAATTCTTCTGTTTCTTCTGTCCTTCATAAATTTTGAAACTGTCTGAAAAAACTTTTCAAAATCTCCTTTAAAAATTTCCTGCAATATATCCGGTTCCAAACCCAGTTCGGTGCATATACTTATGATTCCTTCATAATCAAAGGCTTCGTACTGGCACTTTAATAACTCTTTATTTTTGGATGAGGAAAGGTAATTGTCAATGTCATGGTATACTTCCATATCGCCATGATGCTTTAATATTGCATACGCCATGGCTGCTATGATTTCTTCCCATTCTTTTACGGTTCCTCTTTGGATATGATAGTATAAAAAAAGTATGGCAGATATACCCGCATGGCTTTTTAACTGTTCTTCCACCGGCTCTTTGCGAATATATTTCTGGAAGTAAAGAGTTCCTTTACCAATATCATGAAAAATCAGATAGCTGTCAAAGATATGAGCATCCATATCTTTAAAAACAGATGGGTTCGCAGCGCCTTTATAAAAATTCCCCCACTGTCTTACCTCCTCAAGGTGATCCTGCAGCCTTTTGTCAGGATGGGATAACAACTCCATCTTATCTCTCCTTTCGTTCATAAAAGCAGTTTTTTCCTACCCTGTTCCGTACTCTCTAGAATTAAAATCCAAATTTTTGTAAGCCAGACTTTCTTATTTCACGCCCCTGGATAACGCTTCTTAAATGCTTTCCTTTATTTTTAAAGAGCTCTTCTCCGACAAAACATCCGTATTTCATTTATAGAAAGATAAAACACAATGGCCTGAGAAGAGCTAATGTAAACTTTTTCCTGGGAAACCTAATGTTAATCGTCATTTAGGAATGCAAATACATACTTTTGCAATTTGTAAACCTTCCTGCATTTAACTTTTATTTTCTTACCGTTAGTTGAAAACAAAGCATCTACATACTCCATGGGAATACGATTATCTCCAAATCTTTTAACATAACGTTCTCTGCAATATTGTACTTTACCGGTTATTTCAATGGGATTTTCTCCTTCCAGGTCTTTAATTGAAATCGCTGTATCCAGTTCCCGATACTCGTTCCCAGATAGCTTTTGTGCTTCTCCAAAACAAAGAAGCTCTGCTTCTGCCAGTAATCCAGCTAATCCTAAAGAGATATTATAGAAAAATTTATGCTCCTTTAATCTGTCAGCAAGTTCCATGAGAAGGTTATCCGCGCTCATAGTGACAAATATTATATATTCCTGCCCCACCACATACTCGTACCGGGTAGGTGACCGCATACCGTTGGTGTTCCTTCCTGTGGGCACCCAGAAATTCCCCTTGGTATTAACAAGATTAGTACTCATAGCTGCCTTTCTTAGCGGCGTAAGCAGCCCGATTCCAATTTTTAATCCTGCGTTATCCAATTGCCTGTAATAACTATTATCTTCTTTGGAAAGTCCCAGAATAGCTCCCAGTAGACCATAGACGGCTGTCGGCGGCATCAGGGAATAGGTAACGGGTGAACTGGTCGTATAATAGGGTTTGAAATGACCATAATCTCCTTTTAACTTAAAACATACACATTTCATAGGCACCTCACTCAGGCCATAACTTCTACTGTTACACCTGCTTTTTCCAGTTCCTTTTCCACATTTATATCAGTGATTACTTCCGAATCAAGTTTTATAACAACCTTGTCAATATGCTCCTTATAGTCAACCAGGCAGTCTTTCAATTCATTTAATTGAAGGGTTCCGTCACGGACAGCACGAACAGCCTCTCCGCTCATAGTAAAAGAGAATTTTATTTTCTTATCCAAACTTCCTATGTAAAAATCCTTTGTTTTATATACTACCTGAATTAAAAATCTTGGAGTCTGACCGGCTTTGGTTCTGGTTATGAGATTTTTTGTTCCGTCCCACATGGACTGAAGTAAAAGTACTACATCCTCATTCGTCAGCCCTGTAATCTCTGCAGCCCTGTCATTTACCAATCCATAGAAATTAATCAGGCTGTAAGGAAGAAAATACTCCTGACGAAAGGTTTTCTGGTCCTTTTTATCGCCGCTGGAAAAAGCGCCTGTTCCCTTTACATATTCCAGTTTTACCGGATGCATGGATGTGCCCATTTTAAACTGCACCGGGCCTGTAAATTGCAGGCTTGCGTTTTTAATATCACTGGGCAGTACACAACCGAACATCCGGATATCAACACAGTTCTTCACATTCTTTTTAAATGCTTCCAGTTCCTCCTGTGTCAGCTTATCCTTTTCATTTTTCTTAGCGGCCTTTGCCTTAGCTGATTCCGGCAGGAAATCTATTCCTCTGTGTTTGGCATCAGCCAGAAATCCGTCTTCTATAAGAGTATCTCTTACCAGCACCTCATATCCCCTGGCAATTAATTCATCTCTAATGGTTCTTTTCAAACGTACGTCCGTAACAATATTCAACCCTGTTTCTTCGTCAATCCTGGGCTTGTTTGCATCGTTGGGATCCCCGTTTGGATTCCCCCAGGTTATATCATATAAGAATACAATTTCACTTCTTTTTGCAGTAGACATTACTGTTCCTCCTTTAATTGCGCGTATATTTTATTGCTTAGGGTCATTCCGCCTGCCACATAAAAATTCAATTCGTCCGTTGAGAGGCCCCAATTATTTGGTGACATAAAAATTAATTCCGTAATGGCTTCCGTAATAAGCTTTGAAACTTTGGAATATCTTTCATATTCCTGCATTTTCTGTATGGCATCCTTTATCAGCCCCTCAACATCGGAGCTTCTCATCTTAAGTCCTTTTAATCTGTTAAAAAACGGTGTGGAGCCATTCAATTCCTTTGCCTGTATATTCATGGTTTTCTGAGCAAGCACTCCTGTTAAAACCAACGCCTTTTTAATATTGGTATCAAGACCCATCTTGTATGGTTCCAGTACGCTTTCCAGTTTAGCATCCATTTTATCCTCTCCCTTCTCATAATCCATACAATCAATCACTTGTAAATAGTGGATACCAACCCAGGCACGAAGAACTGTATGATAAAAATATTCATCATTTAAAAATGCACGTCTGATGTTATTCATGTAAAAAGGCATTAAAGCTCCTGGTTTTATCTTCTCCCGCTTAAATATCGCCTGGGTCAGAGCCAGAAAATTACTGTCCAAATCAAAAACCCTGCTGCTGGGCTCTGATTTCGATAAATAATTTCTGAAATACCGAAAAGTGAATTTCTCGTTTGTCAATTCTTCATATACCTTTTCTATTTTATGTTTGGCAGAATATAAAGTATAAAATCTGGAAGGAAAAACATCTTTAATATCAAGAAGTATCCTTTCGGCAGAATTGTCCTTGCGGAAAAATAAAATGCGATAGGAATTAATATCTTCCTGTGCAGAGAGTTCTTCAAAAATATCGCCGCTCAGACTTTGAAATTCATTTTCTGCTGCCTCTTTCAAAGAAAAACTTTTGTTTTTAATATCCTCCAGCCTGGCAAGCAACAGTTCTAATCTGTCTTCACCGCATGTCGATGAAGGTATTAAATAATAATCTAATCCAAAGAATTTAAAATGAAGATTGTTCAGCACATATTTTTTCCCTTCTCTTAAAACAGGCTCACAGGCAGTACAAACAGGACAGTTTCGCCATACATCTTTTTCTTCAAAGCCTCCGCTGATAAAACCCGGCTTATCAAAGGTATAAAATTTAAATACATCTAACTTAGGTATCAGGCTTGCCTCTTTCTTGCTGCAAAGGCAGCAGGTACCCCTATGACTATCGTCACCAACAATTTTCTTTTTGATTTTATTTCCATAATACCGATAAAACATGGGCACCTTATACGGAATAACTCCGTTTAGTTTAACGGAAATCATATATTGGGTATTCTTTCCTTTGGGTGCTTTCTCATTTATTTCATTGATAATATCTTTCTGGTTATTGATAATAAACTCATAGATTAATAATAAAGTTTTTTTCTCTTCCTCCATTTCTGTACCCATTGACGCTTCTTTAAACCACGGGGCAATTTTTTTTAATAATGTCTTATCTGCTTCTGTCAATTGTGCGCTGGGGCCATAATTGGTTCCGTTGGAAGAAGCTTTTCGTAACAAACTGTACTGCGGGGTAATATCAGAATATTCCAGCACCTCAATACCACCATACTTAATCCCGCCCTTATCCTTTTCAAAGTTTAACCAAATAACATTAGTTATGTTTTTAGGCATATCCGGCAGCAACAACGGGTCCATCTCATCTTCATTGCCACTGACAGCTTTCCCGACTCTGTATATATCGTAAATCAACCTTTCACCTCCTGTTCTTTCTGTATTTCAATGCATCCAAAGCCCTGGGAATTTTTAGCGCCCAGTCCGGCACTATAAGCTACTCTTTTTAATTCCTCACTCCCTTCCATTTTCATACAGCAATTATAAGCCACAATATGAAAATTTTTATAATTAACCTTTGCCTGCTTTACACCTCCTACTGGAGTAATCTTAAATTCTGTATTTTGAGGACTATTCCCATAAAAAGCCTCATATTTATGTATCAAATTCAATTTAACGTACTCATTAAATTCATTATCAAACGGGCTGAAGAACCTTGTCTTTTTATTATTTAAAGTGATGTAAACCGTACAGGGGGAAAGGGTATGAATGAAGGTATTCTTAGTAAAAACGGGCATTTCTTTTAATTCAACCTTGTTGATAATTGCTCTGCCACCGCCGATATTTAACTCTCGGTTTTCCAATAATACGCTGTTCAGGAGATATCCCATAAATTCATCGGACATAGTAGATATTGTAAGACTCATACCTTTTAAGAATATAATTTTACCGGTTTGTTTATCCAACCGGTAAGTGCCGTTGATACGGGAAAAAGTAAAAAGCTTATAGATTTTATCCCCAATCTGATAACCTTTGTCATGGATAAATGTGCTGTATTCTTTATCCTTTATCCATGATAATAGCATTGCTTGTATTATATGATTATACTGTATGGGAATTTCTATCGGATGATCCTCATTAAAGAAAATTTCAATTCTCATTCTTTTCTCCGTTATTCAGAAAAATAATACTTTTGTTTAGAAAAATATGTTCTATAAATACAATTATATCCATTTTACCAGAAAAATCAAGTATTTTCGGTAAAATTATCAAACTTTATTATCATTTATTTTTTAAAATACTTTTATATTTGCCTTTTATACATAATATAAATATAAGTCTACTGCATTATACTAATATTTAAAAACAATTCTTAATTTATAAACTACTTTAAGTTTTTCGCAAAAAAACACTTTCTTTTTTTAATTCGTTTTTTTCTTTTTCAAGGTCATGGATTCGTTCCTGGAACTTTAATATCTTCATTTATTTCTGGCATAGACATTCACACCCTACAAAAGATTGGTTTAAGTACTTTCTATATTTTTAAGAACTTTCGGAATTTTTTAACAATAATTTCCTATGCCATTATTCATTTAAAATAATAAAGTGTTAAAAAGCCGCAAAGCAGATAATTGTAATAGATATGCTGTTTCTTCAATATATTATTATTGAAGAATATATTGTGGTGAAACTATGGATAATGAAGAACAACAAGACAAATTGAAATTCTTTATCAAAACAGGAATCGTTGTATTATCCTTTCTCGTACTAATGGCGATTGGCATTAGGTACATACCGAAAGCAATATCCGTCACAAATTCCGCAAATTCGAAAAAATTACCAATCTATTGTGTGGACGAAGAAGAAAATAAAGTAGCGCTCAGTTTTGACGCGGCCTGGGGCAATGAGGACACAGCGGAAATCCTGGAAATTTTAGCTCTACATAATATTAAGGTAACCTTTTTTATGACCGGCGGCTGGATAGAAAAATATCCGGACGATGTAAAAGCAATTGCCACCGCAGGACATGACCTGGGTAATCACAGTGAAAACCATAAACATATGTCCCAGTTATCCAAGGAAGAATGCAAGGAAGAAATTTCAAAAGCTCACAATAAGGTAAAGGAATTAACCGGGATAGAAATGAATCTGTTCCGTCCGCCTTACGGAGATTACAGCAACACTTTAATTGAAGCTGTAAATGAACTGGGTTATCACTGTATCCAGTGGGATGTGGATTCCCTGGACTGGAAAGATTACGGTGTAAATTCCATAATTGATATGGTAGTAAACAATAAACACTTAGGGAATGGTTCCATCATTTTGTGCCATAACGGTGCGAAATATACAAAGGATGCCCTGGAAGCAATGATTGACGGTTTACAGGATAAAGGCTATAAGATTGTACCTGTCTCCCAGTTGATTTATACTGAGGAATATTATATGGATCAGGAAGGAAGGCAGTTTAGTAAATAAGAATAAATAAATGTTATAGTAATAGAAATAACTATGGTTTCTGAAAACTATTTTGAGTTTACAGGAAACCATGGTTATTTCTATTATTATAAAAAGATTGTAATAAACTATAATTAACAAAAAGATTACAGCATAAGAGAAAATTATACTCTAACATAGATTTTTATTATTATACAAAATTTTATAGATGTACTTTTGACACCCCAATAATATTCTTATATATAAAAAGCTATAATAAGGATATAAATTCATGGTAAATTATGGTATAATAATTAAAAGTAATATCTAACATATTGACGTTTTTTTATGACTATGGACAGGAATGATATCATTGAACTCACTTAAAAGAAAAAACAATTATATTAGTAATCTTATGAAAGATGTACTGGGCAGCTGGCCCTGGTACTTTACCAGTATTTTTGCGACTATTGCTTATTTACTTATGGATTTTTATATGAGAAAAATGGTTGGTGTTGTTGCTGATGACATCATTTACAGGAATGACACGTTTGTGAAGTCATTTTTGTTATTGCTTTCTGCTGCCTTTTTTGCCTCACCGTTTCATGGCTTATCGACCTTTACAAAAGGGTATATGGCGGAAGAAGTTCTGTTAAAGTTGCGCTTGGCAATTGGTAAGAAAACCAAAAGACTAAGTATGCACTACCTGGAAACTCATGAGAGTGCAGAAATAATTTCTCACTTAGGTTCAGAACTTAACACATTAAACGGTTTTACTTATTACGGTCTTTCTATGGTGACAACTTTGTTTGTACAATTAATTGGTGTAACGGCATTTATGCTGTCTATCGATTTCCAGATTACATTTCTCTTTATATCCATATCTCTGCTGGTTCTGCCAATCAGTATTCTTATGACAAGACAGGTCAGAAAAAATGAGAGAGATTATTTAGAGCAATTGGCAAGAGCACAGCAGCGTGCAAAAGAAGGAATTCATTTTATTACTATGGTTAAATCCTACCTGCTTGAAAATATGATGTTCAGCCGTTATAAGGAAGCAATTAATAAAACAACGGAATCAGCCGTTAAAAATGAAAATAGGATCGCCTATGTCACTTCAGCAGGAATGGCTATTGGTTTTATACCGTTTACAGCCATGATCGCTCTGGGAGTTTATAGAATTTCGAAAGGTAGCCTAACCCAGGGTGAACTGCTTTCACTGCTTACAATAGGCGGGGGATTTTTCTCATGGCTTCAGGGCACTCCGGATGTTGTAGCGTATTTAAAAAAAGCCCAGGTCGCCTGTGAGCGTATATACGGCTTTCTAGACTTACCGGAGGAGGAAAACGGTAATGAAACGGAGTGTCATAAAAAGGATTCTGTTATTGTTAAACTAAAAAATGTTTATTTTGCTTATCCCGGAGAGAAAAATATATTAAACGGAGTTTCCCTGGATATACATGCAGGTGAATCGGTTGCTCTGGTAGGTGCCAGTGGCTCCGGGAAATCCACTATTGTAAAGTTAATCTGCGGCCTTATCCTTCCGGATGGCGGCAGTATTGAGGTCTTTGGAAATTTGTCGAAAGATTGGGATAAAGCAGCAATGCGTCAAAATATTGCTTTGGTAGAACAGGTTAACAGTATGTTTCCGGGTAATTTAAGAGATAATCTGCTGGTAGCTCAAAAGGACATAGATGATGAACGGCTTATAAACTTATGCAAACAGGCTGGGTTGGAATCTCTGATATCCGAAAGAGGTTTAGACGGAGAAGTTGGTGAGACCGGGCATCAATTTTCCGGAGGTGAAAAACAGCGTATTCATATTCTAAGAGCATTACTCAGCGAAGCGGAATTAATTTTGATGGATGAGCCCACATCTGCATTGGATGCGGTTACGGAAGAATCAGTCCAAAAATGTTTACATATGTTAACAAAAGAGAAAACCACTCTTACTATTGCACACAGAATGCATACCATCAATAACGCTGACCGGATCTATGTTCTTCACCAGGGGAAAATAGTACAATGCGGATCTCATGATGAGCTGATAAATCAGGAAGGTCAGTACAGAGAAATGCTGCAAAATCAAGAATTAAAGGGTGGTAAGATATAATGCAGACAATAATGGAAATGAAACGATTATTCAGATATCTTTTGCCGTGGAAATGGAGTTATTCTGCCGGTTCCCTGGTCATATCGATATCAAACTATTGTGAAAATATTATAATGGCAGCATTAATTGGACGGGTACTTGGTGCAGTCTCAGCAGGAAGTTTTAAAGAAGCAGGGTCCATTATACTGATATACGCTGCATTATATTTATTTGTACTGTTCCTTGCTGCTTTCAGCAATAGCATATGTAACAGAGATGCCGCATTTGCAGGAAAAAATATTCGGTTAACGGCATTCAATCGTATACTGAATTCTCGGTTGGACAAAATTATAACAAAGCATTCCGGAGATATCCTAACAAGATTGGACGGCGATGCCAATGCTGCTTCCAGTCTCTTCAAAGGGGCAGTACAATATGGCTTAACTATGATAATTACGTTGGTGGCCGCAACCGTAACTGTTTTTTCCGTCAGCTGGATCAGCGGAATTGCATTGCTGATACTGGGATTAATCATGTTATGGATTAATATAAAGTTCATAGCTCCGGCCAAAGAAAAATATGCAACCGCCAGGAAGCAGGCCGGCAAAACGGCTATGGGTATGACGGATCTGCTGTCAAATTCACAGATGTTAAGATTTTATACGAAAAATACGCTCTTGCAGGATAGATATGAGAAGGACTGTATTGAATTACGGTCAAAGAAAATGTCTGCAGTTAAGCAGACAGCATTACAAAATACACTCGGTCAGATTCAGGCAAGCTTAGTTGTTCTTTGTAGTATCGGTATAGGTTTTCTATTATGGAAAGCAGGTCTGATTACGATTGAACAGATTCCAATTTTGCAAAGCATGGGAAGTATGCTGGTGGGACCGCTTTCCCGGATCGGTTTTATAATTTCTGATATGCAGAATGATGTTACCGGAGGTATCCGGGTATTAGAAATTATGGACTTACCGGAGGAACGTACATCTCAAATCAATTTCAATGCCGGTACTGATAAAGTTAATGCCTTGGAATGTACTAAATTAGCGGTTACATTGGATGACCATCATATATTGGATCAAATATCCTTTTCTTTATCTGGAGGTAAGATGCTTGCTGTTGTAGGTGAAAGCGGCGGCGGTAAAAGTACTTTTCTAAAGACCTTAATGGGTTTTTATGACTATAACGGAAGTCTTTCAATATTGGGAAAAGAGGTTTCAAGTACTCCGCTGGATGTGTTAAGGAATATGACGGCGTATGTTCCCCAGGAATGTCCTTTATTTGAAGGTACAATTTTTCAGAACATAGCAATGGGGCGGAGTGAAGCTGCTGAAAGCGAAGTATATCAAGCTGGGGCTGATGCCGGAGTTACAGAATTCGTAAAAGATTTAAAAAACGGCTATGACACACAAGTTGGGGAATCAGGGGTGCTCTTATCCGTAGGACAGCGCCAGAAAATATCAATTGCAAGAGCACTTTTAAAAGATGCACCGATTCTATTATTTGATGAAATCACTGCTTCGATTGACCCAATCTCTGAAAAATATTTACAGGAAACGATGAATAAGTTAAAAGGTAATAAAACGATTATTGTAGTAGCTCATAGACTTTCCACAATTAAAGATGCGGATTGCATAATTGTAATGGATAAAGGAAAACTGGTTGAGATTGGCACCCATGCTGAGCTTACTGGTTTAAGCGGATTTTATGCAAGGCTACTGAAGTTGCAAACATTAGGATAGAGGGATAATTCTTAAAATACTTAGGCTTAACTAAACGTTTATTAGAAAAACTACTTGAAAATACTTATTTCGGAAGAATTGACTTCGTTTATGAAGAGGAATCGGATGAAAATGCCGAGAAAATATATATAGGTTTGGGAGGTTTTTCACCTAAGACAAGTGTAGGGTGACAAAATAGATAAAGGTGAAATACTTTACGAAGATATATATCCATTAGTTTTGATGAAGATTTTACTATTTGGTACACGAAAATATCAAAACATTAAACATGTCATAATTGATGAAATGCAAGATTATAACGCTACACAATATGAAATACTGAATCGGATATTTGATTGCAATATGACTATTTTGGGTGATGTCCAACAAGTAATATATAAAACAAATGATGATGTAATTGAAAAACCAAAAAATATGTTCCATGATAATATTAAGGTAACAAAAATTATGAAAAGTTACAGATCAACATATGAAATAATTGAGTTTTGTAAAAAAATCTGCAATGTTAAGAATATGGAACCTTTTGACAGGCATGGAAAAGAGCCATTAATTGTGAAGTGTGATGATTATATGAAGATGGTTGAAGAAATAGAAAAGACCATGAATTATGTTAATCTAAATAGTTATACAACAGTGGCTATAATCTGCAAGTCCAAAAGGTTAGCCCAGGACTTTTATAATAACATTAAGAACAAGGACGATTATTATTTAATGAATGACGAAAATGTAGAATTTAAAGAAGGAAAAATTATAACAAATGCCTTTCTTGCAAAGGGACTTGAGTTTGATATGGTTATCATTCCAGAAGTAACAAAGACAGATTTTAATACAGATATCGATAGACAAATTTTATATGTAGCATGTACGCGAGCATTACATGAATTATATTTATACTATTACGATGAATTAAGTGAGTTCATTCAAAAGTAGTCTGTAACAAGAAATAGCCTCCTGCCTTTAGATGCTTCGTGTTGAACAGCCTGTAAGGTGATCCAAGTTTTATATCCTCTAAACATCATTATAACCAAGTGATCCTAAGATATAGATATCGTACTTACAGATTAAGAACTGTGTGTTAGTGTAATATTTTTGTATGTAAGGAAGGGCGAGCAATTTTCCGAACCTTAAATTTATATCGGACGATTTGGTGTTGGAAGTATCCCATGGTTTGAAAAAGGGTAGATGAAAGGTTAAAACAGAATATTAAATAGTAAAATAGCAGAATATAAAGAAGCCTGTCCCCAAACCAAGTATTCCATAGCTTGCGGCAGGACAGATAGATCATTCCGCTCAAGCTGAAAAACTGTAAGTTATAAGGAACAGGCTTATGGATTAATTTAATTTATAAGTTATACGGATGAATTCTGCTATATATTACTCATATAAACAGGAAGCAATTTCTTCACTGTCTATATTTTCTGCATTATACCATTGACAGCCCGTATCAACATCGGCTACCGTTTCGCCTTTTGATGCCGCTACCGCTAATTTAACCGCATTATAACCGATGGATACCGGGTCCTGTGTAACAGAACCATAAAATACGCCTGATTTTACGGCATCGATTTGGAGGGCTCCTGAGTCAAATCCAACTGCGATTACTTTGTCTGCTCCAAGTTTATTCATACCTTCATTTGCATTGATAATACATTTTGCCGCAAATTCGTTGGAACCGTAGATTCCAATTAAGTCTGCTTTGTTAAGCAGTGTCAGCGCTTCTGTTTTCCCGGCATTATCGGTAACTTCAGTAGGGATTCTGACTTCAATGATAACCTTGGCACCCTCTACTTTTCTGTTATACTTATCATGACCCTCAACGGAGGATTTATCTTCGCCGATTAAGGATGACATTTTTTCCGCAAAACCTGCCGTGCGCTGTGTTATGGATTCGGAATTGGCTTCCTGGGCAACAATACCGATTCTTACCGTATTAGCAGGATCGGTTACTTTATCTTTAATTGCTTCATACATTTTTTCCGCCGCAAGTTCTCCGGCTTTGTAGTTATCCGTTGCCGCATTGGCCGGAACCGCACCTTCGGGTGCACCCGGAACACCGGAGTCAAAACCGATAATGGGAATGCCTTTGGATTGGGCATTGGAAATGGAATCGATTGCCGCACTTGTATCCAGGGCTGCCAGACAGATGGCATCCGGTCCTTTGTTAATGGCATTGTTAAGCTGTTCAACCTGGGCGGCGATTGCGCCTTCCCCTTCCGGTCCCACAAAGTTCGTTGTTACATTAAGCTCTTCCGCCGCTTTTTCGGTTCCTTTTAAAACCGCCTGCCAGAAGTCATGCTGGAACCCCTTAGCAACTATTTCTATCTGCAATTTGCCGCTGCTGTCCGTCCCGGTTGACTCCTGTGTACCTGTTGAGTCCGGTACTTCCGTTTTGCTGCCGCAGCCGGTTAACATCATTCCGGTTACTAATACCGCCCCAATCCCCATTGCTACTGCCTTTTTCAGTTTCATTCAAAATTTCCTCCTTATTCTTAAAAAATTTAAGATATATTTACATCCTCTTTCAGGATGGTAAACCATATTAGTTTTTCTTTGTTAGTTTTTCTTTTTTATCCGGTTGCGGACATCCGCATATACTGCTACAATCAATACGAATCCGGTGATAAATAATTGGTAATGAGGCTGTAAACCGATAAACGGAAGACCTACCTTTAATATACTCATAATAAATACACCAATGATGGTGCCTGCTACGGAGCCGATACCGCCTGCCAGGGAAGTTCCTCCGATAACCACACCCGCAATTGCGTCAAGTTCAAATCCGTTGCCGGTTCCGGGCTGTACGGTTGAATATATGGCCACATAGGATACGGCTGCAATGCCTGCAAAGGTGCCGCTGATGATATAAGCGATAGTTTCCCATTTAACAATATTTACACCGGAAAGCCTGGTGGCTTCTTTGTTACTTCCAAGAGCAAGTATATATCTTCCTGTTTTCGTTTTGGTTAAAATAACTGCCATAATGACTGCGGCGGCAATAAGGAAAACAAATCCGGTTGGAAATCCGGTATCCATTCCGCCGACAGGACCTGTGCGGAAAAGGGATTTATACCATCCGTCGCCGCTGGTCCGAAGAGGGAAGGTAATACTTTTGGTTCCGGTTATAATGGAACCCAAACCTCTTGTTACCATCATGGTACCCAGGGTTGCAATAAATGCAGGCAGTTTTAAAATTGAAACCATCAGGCCGTTTGCCAGACCGAACAATGCACCGATTAAAATAATCGCAATTAAAGCCAGGGGCAGCGGCAGTCCTTTTTCATACAATACACCGCCCATTAATGCGGAACATACCATAACCGTACCTATGGATAAATCAATCCCTCCCGTAATAATGACGAAGGTAACACCGATTGCCAGGAATCCGATATAATAGGAAGAATCAAATATGCTGATTAACGTATTGGATGTCCTGAAGGATGTGCTGAATACTGCAAAAAATACATAAATCAGTATCAATGCCAGTATTGCAATTAATTTCTGCGTACCCATATTTTTAAATACCTGTTTCCAGGATAAAGCTGTATTATCTTTTACATCTGTTTTCATGTCCTTATACTCCTATCTGCGTCTGTTCAGCACGCCTTCTAATCAGCATAGCGAAAATTACGCTTCTGCTTATGATATGAATCATATCCGTGTGCTCCGGCACGTTTTCTAGTACACAGAACTTTGTACTAATTTCTTAAGGTTGCCGCATGCATGATTTTCTCTTGTGTCGCCTCTTCAATGGAAAATTCTCCGGCGATTCTGCCTTCACACATTACAAGAACTCTGTCACTCATTCTCAGAATCTCCGTTAATTCGGAAGAAATCATAATAATTGACTTTCCCTGCTTTGCTAATTCATTCATAAGGGAATAAATTTCACTCTTCGCGCCAACGTCAATTCCCCTTGTCGGTTCGTCAAATATAAGGATTTCACTGTCCTCAATCAGCCATTTTGCAATTACAACCTTCTGCTGGTTACCTCCGGATAAATTCTTTACGTACTGATCTACGGAAGGTGTTTTTATCTTTAGCATATCCACATATTTTCCGGCGTCTTTTTTTATTCTCCTGTCATTGATAAAGAGTCCGGAACAATATTTTTCCAGGGACGCCATAACAGAATTATCCGCTACGGTTTTCTCAACAATGATTCCGAAACGCTTTCTGTCCTCCGATAAATATCCGATTCCGCATTTTACCGCATCCATTGGATTTTTGATGGTCACTTCTTTTCCGTTTACATAGATTTTTCCGCCGTCAGCTTCATCTGCCCCAAACAGCGCCCGGGCTGTTTCCGTCCGTCCGGCTCCCATAAGCCCTGAAAAGCCCAGTATTTCACCTTTTCTTAAATCAAAGCTCACATCTTTTACCAATTTTCCTGCATTTAAGTTTCTGACGCTTAAAACAACCGGTGCATTCTCCGGTACATTGCTCTTTTCTTTCGGTGCTTCATATATGACACGGCCAACCATCATACTGATAATGTCATCTTTCGTACATTCCTTCGTAATAAGGGTCCCTACATATTCCCCGTCTCTCATAACGGTTACGCGGTCTGTAATCTGGCTGATCTCGTCCATCCTGTGAGAAATATAGATGATACCGATTCCTTTGCTGCGCAGATCCCGGATAATCTTAAATAGCTCCGCGATTTCTGCTTCCGTCAGCGCCGCCGTCGGCTCATCAAATACAATTACTTTGGCATCTGCGGAAATTGCCTTGGCTATTTCAACCATCTGCTGCCTGCCTACGGTTAAATTCCCCATTATTTCCTTGGGATTGATGACAATGTTTAATTTTTGGAACAGTAATTCCGCCTGCCTGTTATTGGCTTTATCATCAATGAATCTGCCTTTCCTGTTTTCTTTTCCAATAAACAGGTTCTGGGCAACCGTAAGATGGTTCATCATATTTAATTCCTGATGTACAATAACAATACCTGCATCCTGGGCTTCCCTGGGGTTTTTAAATTCCGCTTCTTTCCCTTCAAACCGGATGGAGCCGCTGTCTTTACTGTAAATTCCGGTCAGTATCTTCATCAAAGTAGACTTGCCGGCACCATTTTCCCCCATAAGAGCATGAACCTCACCGGCTTTTAAATCAAGTCTTGCCTGCTTTAATGCGCTGACACCGGCAAAAGCCTTATCGATTCCTTCCATGGAGATTAATGTTTTATCCATACCGTTTTCACCTTCCCTTTTCACATTTTCTCGGCCCCTGCCTTAACTGTAAGCATATTGTATCCCTGCGTTCCGGTTAATTTAATAGATAATCTTATAAAAAAAGGTTAAAATATTACTTTCGTAACATTTTAACCTTTTTATTCTGCCGTTTTGTTGTTTGTTTCTCTTTTATTGTATTGTTTTTTTATTGTTTCCGGAATAAATCAATCTTCCACGAAGGGAAACAGCAGCTTCTGATTCAGGCCGGAATACATATTGTCTTTGGTAATTAAGGTGGAGCCGGAATCGACTTCCTTTTTTACCTTTTCTCCTCTTATGAGCTTAACGGCGCTCTCTACCCCCAGATATCCCATATTGAAGGCCTTTTGAATCACAATGGCCTCATAAATACCTTCTTCCAGATATTTAATCTGTTCCCTTGCATTGTCAAAACCGATTATCTTAATGGACTCTTCCAGCCCCAGTTCTTTTACCGCGGTTCCGGCCCCCACGGAAGCATATTGGTTAAGTCCGGCGATAACTCTGATTTTAGGATGTTCTCTAAGCATTTCTTTGGTAAGCTCTTCCGCCTTTTTATAGTCAGAATCACAGAATACCACATCTACAATTTTATCCTTGTCGTCGGTTAATCCCATGCGTATGCCTTCTTCCCTGTCAATAGCCGTGGAAGTTCCCTTTACATGGCTGATAATGCCGATTTCATCCCCGTCCTGTATAAGCTGCTTCATAAGGGCACCCATACGGATGCCGGCCTGGTAATTATCCGTGGCAATCACCGCATCGGCTATATTATCTTTAATTTCAGAATCAATCAACACCAGCTTAATGTTATTCTCAACTATTAATCTTGCAGTGCCATTGGTTTTCTCGTAGTCCGCCGCCGCAAGCACTATGGCTCCCGGTTTTTCCTTAATAGTCTGTAAAATGATTTCATTTTGCTTTTCATAATCGTCTTCCGTCTCCGGACCCCGGATGAACAGTTCCATCCCATACTCCGAGGCTGCCAGGCTGGCCCCGTCCATAATGGAACGCCAGAATCCGTTACTTTCATCCATACTTTTAATGATACATACGATTTTTTGCATTTCAGGCGGTTTTGTCTGCCAGCTGTACAATATAATCAGAACCATACAAATGAAAAGAAATACCAGGCTCTTTTTCACATAAGACTTTAAAGATTTCATTGTACACCTTCTTCCGCAGGAAGCATAATACTTACAATAGTTCCTTCATTTACCCTGCTTTCATATTTCAGTCCATATTCTTCCCCGTAATGCAGCTTTAATCTGCGGTTTACATTTTCCACCGCTATCCCGCCTCGTTTGCCGTCCCTTTCTTTTTTGTCCAATATATGAAGAAGGGTATCTTCATCCATACCGACTCCGTTGTCTATTACCTGAAGCAGAATGCCGTTTTCCGTTTTCCCGCCTTTTATAATAACGATTCCTTTGGTTTCCCTGTATTTAATTCCATGGTAAATGGCGTTCTCCACCAGAGGCTGAAGGGTAAGCTTAACAATAAGGCAGGAATAGATTTCAGGATCCACATCAATTTCAAAGGCAAGCTGGTCCCGGTACCGCATCTTCTGAATGGTCAGATAGCTCCTGACATAGTCCACTTCTTTTTCAATGGTTACCAGTTCTTCTTCATTGCTGATGCTCTGCCTTAATAGCTTTGCCAGGGAGGCTGTCATAATAACTACTTCCCGGTTGCCTGCCCCTTCCGCCATCCATACTATGGAATCCAGTGTATTATAGAGAAAATGGGGATTAATCTGAGCCTGCAAAGCCCTTAATTCTAATCTGTATTTTTCTTTTTGGCTTCTGCTTTTTTCTTCCATTAGGTTCTGGATTTCATTGGTCATGGTATTAAAGGATTTATACAGCATGGCAATCTCGCTGTCCCCCCTTTCGGTTAACTGTATTTCCTTAAAGTTGCCTTTCTCCACTTCCTTCATGGAATTGCGCAGTTCCGTAATCGGTTTCGTCAGCTTGTCCGAAAACAGGACTGCAATCACCAGGGCACCCAGCAATAAAAGAACGGCACTTTGAAAATAGATTCTCTGGGTTTCCTCTCTGCCGGAAAAAAGCTCATTGATATTGGCTACTCCTACCACGGTCCAGCCTGTTTTTTCCGAAGTGGACATGGTATATAATTTTTCTTCGTTATCCACTTCGGTTATAAAGTGGTCCTCTTTACAGGAAATTATTTCGGTAATCTTTTCTCTTCTCAGTCCGGTATAAATAAGCTGCTGCTTCGGATGGTAAATAATCTCACCGTTTTCATCAATCAGAAATAAATATCCTTTATTGCCGATATTAATATTCTGGCACAGGTTTGTAATGGAACTGTAATTTAAATCCACCAGCAGTGCTCCCAGGATGTCCCCTGTTTCCTTGGTTCGTATTGCCTTGCTTAAGGTTACCACCCATTTATAATCGTCATAAACCAGATTCTGCACGTGAGAAGAGGAAAGGACCCTTCTGCCGTCTGCTGCAACGGCCTTTTTGTACCAGTCCATTGCCTTAACGTCCACATTGGGATTAATCATGTGATTGCCGCGGTTTAAGACATTCCTGCCGTTTTCACCGTAAATGACGATATTGTAAATATCCTCTCTCATATTCAAGACAGTCTCAAATAAGGACAATATTCTTTCATAAAGAATTTCTTCCCTGTCCCCCGTCAGTCCGCTGCCGGATAAATACTCCCTGACATCCATATTGCTTACCACTATGGTCGATATATTTTCCATGTAGCTGATATACTCATCAATATCCGAATTAACCTGTCCGATTAACTGTTTTGTGTATTCGGTGGAATTCTCAATGACCGCTTTCCGGGTTACACGGATTGAAATACCCAAGAATACAAATACCGCGCATAAAATCAGGGCGGAAAAAAGAAATATGGTGTTCATCCGTATGCTTTTAAATGGAAGCCTTATAAATTTCATTTTTACACCCATTGCATATCGCAAGCAGGCTTGCGATACTGCCACAAATAAATAGGTTGAAAGAATCTGTTAGTGGCGCCCTTTCTTCATACTTTATTTTCTTTCAACCTTACACCTGCCTTACTCCTTTGGCATATTCCCTGGGTGTCATACCAGTATATTTTTTAAAAGTGACGGCAAAATAATGAGGGTCGGTAAAACCTACCCTTTCCGCAATTTCATAGACTTTCATGGTGGTATTCGTCAATAATTCCATGGATTTATTCATACGTTTTTTGGTCAGTGCTTCTATAAAGGTTTCTCCCGTATACCTTTTAAAAATAATACTGAAATAACTCATACTAATGGATAATTCAGAGCAGATGGACTGCAGGCTTAACTCGGGGTTTGAATAGTTTTCTTCAATATATTCCCTGGCCAGTATTGCCTGTTTTTTACCGAAACTGTCTCTTTGCTCCTGCAGAATAGTGCTTATATGGAGACAGTAATTCAGGACATTCTTTTCCACCTCATACAGAGTCTTTCTGCTGTACAAAAGCTGCAGTAAATCGCTTTGTTTTTCTGAAAAGCTTTCCTCCGTCAGGTCCGCACTTTCTAACAGATTGCTGATTGCAACAATTATATTCTGTACATAGATATAAATCCGGGCCGTAGATATATTAAATTTTCTAAGCTGCATCATAATGCCGTTCAAAACCCGGGTTATATCCCTCTCACTGTTGATTTTCACCGCAAGAGCCAGTTTTTTGATGTCTTCGCTGATATCCAGATTTTTGACCATATCCATCCTTCCGAAATCCCGTATATCAAGAATCCGGCTGTCTCCGTATAAAAACCGGTATTCCAATGCCGACAGAGCACTTTCATAAGATTTATTAATCCGGCTTAAAGAAGTTACTTTATTTCCGATACCAAAGGTAATTTCCAGCCCAAAGTGAAGGTCCAATATTTTTTTACATTCCTCATAAATAGCAGTTAACCGGGTTATCTGTCCGTCTTCCGTATCATCACCGGAAAGTATGACCGTATCATTGTTGATATCCTGGAATACAATAATATTTTCTTCCTTTTCTGTCATCTCCTCCAATATATTAAACAGGATAAATGCGGGCAAATCCTTTTTCGCTTCCGGCGACATTTTTAAAAATTCCTCCGCATTTTCAACGATAACTATGGCGGTCTTAAAACAGCTGCCCCGTACGTTTATGCCCAATTCCCTCAACTTATCGCGTATTTCTTCCTCCGACCGCTCTTTATTGAGCCCTTCTATAATCTGATTTAAATATCTGGTTCTGATAATCGGCAGATTTTTATTATACGCACCGGTAAGTTTTTTCAGGCTTTCTTTTTTGCTTTTCTCCCGGGACAGGGTTTCTTTCACCCGAAGCAGTATCTCGCTTAGTTCCGCCACCGTAACAGGTTTTAGCACATATTCCATAACCTGGTATTTTACGGCCATCTTGGCATATTCAAATTCATTGTAGCCGCTTAATATAATAACCCGGGTATCGGGATAGTTTTCATAAATATGTCTGGATAATTCCAGTCCGTCCACAAAAGGCATACAGATATCCGTAATCAGCAAGTATTATGTACAAGGCTTTATTA
>DBEP01000110.1 GCA_002294045.1 Lachnoclostridium sp. UBA903
TGGATTTGGGCAGGCTTCCGGTTGAAAAATGGAATGTCCTCCATGAATGCCCGGCCCACTTAACTTACCTGAGGGGAATTGTCAGGCTCCAGGACCATGCTTTGACGGTCAGCGGATATGGCAAACCCAGTGAAGCTTATACCGGCAACGTGGACTGGAAGGATTATGAGTTTACGGCAGAGTTGGTTCCCATAATCGGCAAAAAGCATAACATGCTGTTCCGTGTACAGGGCGGTATGCGCTGTTATGCGGCCGGGCTGTCCGAAAATAACAAACTTACACTGTATAAAAAAGACGGTACTTACCGTATCCTTTGTGAAAAGGATTTTAACTGGGAGTACGGACAGAGCTACCGCATCCGTGCCAGAGTAATGCAGAACCGTATATCCGTATATCTGGAAAATACACTGCTCCTGGAGTATACGGATACGGACCGGCCTTATCTGAATGGGTGCATCGGTTTTGGTAATGATTCTTCCAGCCGGACGGCTTTTGCAAGGTATGCACTGACAGAGGAAACCGGAAGGAATAATAAATTAAAAGGATAAGCGGGCCGGAAAAGAACAGGCATTCCGGAATAAGGGGAGAAAGGAGTCCAGGGTATTTAATTGTCCCGTAAAATGTATGAATTCCATTTATGTTATAACCAGTATTAATGTGGATATGGTAGCCCATGTAAAGGAATTTCCTAAAGCAGGCGAAACAGTATTAGGATATAATTTCAGCAGGCATTTCGGTGGGAAAGGTGCCAATCAGGCTATGGCAATCAGTAAACTTGGACTGCCCGTTACAGCGGTAGGCAAAGTTGGAAATGATATGCTTGGCAATGAATATATATCCCATTTGAAAAAAAATAAAATAAATACAAGGTATATTTTTCAATCCTCAGAGCAACCGACCGGAATAGCCCTGATTAATGTGGACGAAAACGGTGAGAATTCGATTATTGTCATATCAGGAGCCAACGATGAGCTGTCCGGTATTGATATAGAAAACACAAAAGGAACGCTGTTAAAAAGTAAAATTATAATTTCACAGTTTGAAGTTCCTGTAAAAGCCAGCCTTAAGGCATTCCAAATGGCGAAGGAAAACGGTATGAAAGGAGAGGCAGTCACTATTTTTAATCCGGCACCGGTCAGAGCAATACCGGATGAAATGTGGAGATATATTGACATCCTTGTTCCCAATGAAGGCGAATTGAGCCAGCTTGCAGGCAGAAAACTTGCTTCAGAGGATGAGATTAAACAGGCCTCCCGTGAATTATTATTAAAAGGTGTAAGATATGTTCTGGTAACCATGGGTGAAAAAGGTTCCATGCTGACCGGCTCGGATGGTTCCTACTTCATTCCTACAAGGAAGGTGAATACGGTTGATACTACGGCGGCCGGAGACTCTTTTATAGGCGGACTGGCAGCGGCACTGTCGGAAAAGACAGAATATGACGATGCGGTGATTTTGGAATGTGCCGGATTTGCAACAAAAGTTGCGGCTTTGGTGGTGCAGCGGGAGGGAGCCCAGACTTCGCTTCCGACACTGCAGGAAGTATTGGATGTGTTTTCATAGTTCTGTCTTATACATTGTAATTTTGGAATTGCCGGAACAAAACAGACCGGGAAAGTCCCGGGAGGAAGGCAGCTTCCGGGACTTTCACAGCCTGTTTTACTCCTGAAAAATTATATTTTAACTTGACATTTACGCATAAGAGTGCAATAATATAATAACTTTTATAAAACATTTTATTAAAGTTATTATTTTAACAACAAGGAGGTAATTATTTTGGACGGGACTATGAAAGTTGCGGTTATGAACGGTATTGGGAAAATGGGTTTTGAAGAAAGGGCCATTCCGAAACCAAAGAGCAATGAGGTGCTTGTAAAGCTGGAATATGTAGGTATCTGCGGATCGGATTTACATTATTATGAAACCGGACGGATCGGAGATTATATTGTAGAGCCGCCTTTTGTGCTGGGACATGAGCCGGGGGGCGTAGTGGTTGAGGTTGGAAAGGATGTAGAGCATTTAAAAGCAGGAGACCGTGTTGCCTTAGAACCGGGCAAGACTTGCGGCCATTGTGAGTTCTGCAGAACAGGAAATTATAATTTGTGCCCGGATGTTGTTTTTTTTGCAACTCCTCCGGTAGACGGCGTTTTTGGGGAGTACGCAGCTCATGAAGCAGATTTGTGTTTTAAACTTCCGGATAATGTAAGTACTTTGGAGGGTGCTTTAATTGAACCTCTGGCAGTGGGCTTCCATGCGGCTATCCAGGGCGGGGCAAGAGCCGGCCAGACAGCGGTTGTAATGGGTGCCGGGTGTATCGGCCTGGTTTGTATGATGGCTCTGAAAGCCATGGGAGTTATGAATGTTTACGTCGTGGATATTATGGATAAAAGGCTGGAAAAAGCATTGGAATTGGGAGCAACAGACGTTATTAACGGAAGTAAAACAGATGCCGTTAAGGCGGTGCTTGAGTATACCAACGGTGCAGGCTGCGATCTGGTGGTTGAAGCCGCAGGAACCGAAATTACTACAACGCAGGCTATCCATATGTCAAAAAAAGGCGCCCATATTGTTTTGGTCGGCTACAGCAAGAGCGGAGAAATGACTCTGCCCATGAGCCTTGTTTTGGATAAGGAGCTGACCTTTAAAACCGTATTCCGTTACCGTCATATCTATCCCATGGCAATTGAAGCGGTGGCAGCCGGCAAAGTTAATTTAAAAGGTATTGTAACGGATGAATTCTCCCTGGATGACATTCAGAAGGCTATGGATTACAGTGTTAACAATAAAGCAGAAATTGTGAAGGCAGTTGTTAAAATATAATTTTAGCAAAGCTTTCCTCCTGTCTGCTGTATATTTATACCATACATAAGGCATGTATCCTGCAGCCGTAAAGGGCCTGTTGTCAAATACAAGATAAACCCTATTCTGGACAACAGCTCTAAGTTAGGTTTTACGGATACAGGCCTTATTTTTTATTCCATGAAGTTTTTCTTTAAAATAATTTCTTGGTAATATGTAGTGCATCTGTTAACTATATACTTCAAATAAGCGCTAAGGTAAGGATTTATACACTTATTTGGCGGTTTTCCGGTATTGTTCCGGGGTTATGCCGGTTATTTTCTTAAATATACGGAAAAAGTATTTGATATTGTCATAACCTACGGATTTGGATATCTGATATAGTTTGGAATCCGTCTGGATTAATAATTCTTTTGCTTTATTAATACGGATTTTATTCACATAATCCACAAATTTCTCACCGGTTTTTTCTTTAAATAAGAAGCTGCAGTAACTTCGGTTCATATAAAAAAGTGAAGAAATAAATTCCATGGATAAATTGTTTTTATAGTTCCGCTCGATATATAATTTAATTTTTTCAATGCTGTCTTCAATGGTATAAACACTGGTTTCAGACATACTTCCTGCTATATTCGTAAAGAGCAGCTTTAAATATATCTTCATTTCCTCAAAATTGAATATGGAATTAAAAATATTCTTTATACTGGAAGAATCATTTCTTAAGGAAGAATATTGATAATAAGTGCTTAACATTATTTTTGTTTTTTGGATTAGCTCATTACAGTAGAATTTTGCTTCGTAGAGGGTACAGTCCGGTACGGATAAAAAATATTTAAATAAATCTTCTACCAGCTCTGAAACTTTAACCTCCTCCGCGGCTTCAATACGGAACAGGAATTCATCGGCTAATTTCCAGTTAAGGCGTTTATGAATCTGATTAATCTCCTGAAAAAAATAATAATGATTGGAATCGGTAAGATTTTTGGAATTCAAGGCTTCCATACACTCGTTAAAAGCGTTGTTCAGCTGTAATAAGTCCGTTTTGATATTGCTGATTCCGATGGAAACGGAGGAATCCGTTTCCATTAACAATTGGATAAGTCCCGAGCTTATTTGCTTGCACAGACTGTTTAGTTTAAAGGGAGTATTATCCGGGAAGAACAGGATAAAGAATCCCATTTTATCATTATTCAGATGGGAAATATACAGGCCCAGGTCTCCGTAACCGCTGGAAGCAGAGTAGTTATTAAGGGCAGTTTCATCTAAATTTGAAGTGGAATGGATTGTCATCAGAACGATATGATGCATGGAATACATAGTTTTTAACTTATCGGAGTTTAATTCCAGTTGCCGGTTATGGTAACCCAGAATCAGATTTTTTAACATCTGGATATCATAACCGTATTGTACATATTCTTTTTCTGCTTCCATGGTTATAATCTTATCGTCGGAAGACTGGCTGTTTTCAATCAGACCGATTGCTTCTTTCATGGTTTTTTGTATATCTTTTTTACTGAACGGCTTCAATATATAACTTATAACTTTGGCCTGAATCGCCTGCTTTGCATAGTCAAAGTCCTTATAGCCGCTGATAACGATTATCTGCTTATCCGGATATTTTTCGCGTATTAATTTCAGCAGTTGGGTACCGTCTACCACAGGCATATTCATATCGGTTATAATGATATCAGGATCGGTTTTCAGAATCAGCTGCATAGCAGTTTCTCCGTTATCGGCTTCCCCAACACATTGCACCCTGTCGTCCAGGGTTCCGATTTTTTTTATAGTACCTTTTCTGGTTAAAGATTCATCGTCAATGATAATATAGCGGTACATAATTGCCTCCTATTTTAATACGGGTAATTTAATTACTATGGTGGTGCCTTCATTTTTTTTACTCTTGACAGTTAATCCGTATCCGATTCCATAATACAGTTCAATACGGGAATGAATATTCTTCAAGCCGATACTTTGTTTTTCCCGCCGGCCCAGTTCCGTAATTAAGATTGGTTTATTCAAGGATTCCTGGACCTCTGCCAATTGTTTTTCATCCATCCCCTTACCGGTATCCGTAATTTCGAAACGGATGATGTCATTTTTAACCGATGCCGCGATGGTTACCTTGCCGGCAATAGAGCAGCGGTTAAGGCCGTGATACAGGGCATTTTCCACCAGAGGCTGCAGGATTAATTTTAATATTTTTAATTTACTGACGGATTTGTCTATCTGATAGAGGAGTTCAAAACGGTTATCAAACCGGATTTTCTGTATGGACATATAATCGTTTACATTTTTTAATTCGTCATGGACCGTAACCAGTTCGCTTTCCGTATTAATACTGTACCGGAGCATATTGCCAAGGGCCAGAGAGATTACGGAAATGCTTTCGATTTCCTCAATTTCTGCAATACTATTGATGGATTCCAGCGTATTGTATAAAAAGTGCGAATTAATCTGAGCCTCCAGAGATTTCATCTGGGAATCCAGGGTTATTAGCTTGTTATGGTACTGCTCCTTGATAAACTGGTTGTTTTCTTCCACCATATTGTTATATTCGTTATACAGAATACCAATCTCATTATGTAAATTCAGATACTTATCGGCAGTTACCAGGCCGTGTTTTTTGTGGTTGCGCATGATTTCACTCAGGGTAGCGATTGGTTTGGTAAGGGACTTTGATAACAGGAAGGATATAATAATAAAAATAAACGCACAGGAGGTAGCAATGCCGACAATTAAAAATTTAGTATAATTAAATTCATCGTAAATCGGTTTCATATCTATGGCGGCCACAACGGTTAAAGAAGGGTTGTCCAAGGTGTTTTTTATAACGGATATATTTTTTTTGCTCTTTTTACTGGTAAAGTTAGTCTTTACAGAATTAATATTGGTATAAAGGATGTTTCCGTTATCCTTGGAAACGGTTAATAAAGCATGTTCAGGGAGAGTATTGGAACTGCTTATATCCATAACCTTCAGAGAACAGTCAATGAATAAAACTCCTAAAAATTCTTTGGAGTATACGTCATAGAGGGCTCTGGAAAAAGAAATGGAATTCTGGGAATTCAATATGAAATCTTTTTTGCTCACGTCACTTATATAGAGTTGCCCGTTTTTTTTAATAGTCTCCTTGTACCAGGCATCCTCAAAAGGAGTATAGTTATTTCGGATATCGATTCCGTTTCCCCAGCCGTAGCCAATATTTTCACCGCTGGGAGTAAAGATGAATACCCCATTTACGAAATCGCTGGAGTATAAGAGATGCTGACATAAAAAACGCATATTGTTGCGGCTTTTCCATAAATCATATACGGTATAATTCCCTTTTACCCGGTACTTTTTAATATCATCCACAACACTGTAAGAACTGCTGGAGTACAGCTGGAAGATTTCTGTCATGCCGTCTACGGCATCAATGTGGGACTTAGTAGCCTCTACCGCATTATCTACGATGCTGTTGGTTACCTGCATGGTCTGTTTGTTTACCAGTTCCGTATATCGCCCGTAAACAAAAATAGTAATAATAACAATGGGAAGGACAGAAATTGATATAAATATAAGCAAAAATTTATTATTCAGTTTCATAATAAATTCTCCCTTCGTAATTGCTGCAGAAATAATATACCATGTCCGCAAGCTCCCATGGTATGCGCCGCTTCGTGGCGTTGATGCACACTCACTTTATTCGGCGCGGGTATGATGTCTGGCGTCATTATACCACAAAACCGTATTAAAGTATACTGCTGTCGTTGAGATACCAAGAGAGAACCGCAGGCCGACTGAAATACGAGGGCAGAATAGTAAAATAACCCAACCCAACAAAAATATACCTTAACATCAAACAAAAATATACTTAATTTATGCTAGAATAGCGTTGCAAACATAAATAAGCATTGAAAATTGGGAGGATTTGAAGTATGAAAAGAAAAAAGTTAATATCAGTGTTGCTGGTAACGGTTATGGCTGCGGTCATGCTTTTCGGATGCGGAAAAAAGAATGATACCGGTACGGAAAGTTCAGGTAATCCGGCAGCAGATACAGCCGGCTCAGAGGCTTCGGCGGCAGACGGAACGAAGACTTCGTCTGGAAAAGTAACCATCACATTCATGTGTTCCGGAACACTTGCTACGGAAGGCGAGGATTTCCAGATAGATCAAATGCCTGGATTGGTGGAGCAGAGGTTTCCCAATGTTAATCTGGAAGTTACAAAACTACCGGATGACCAGTATTATACGGCATTAAAAACGAAACTTGCTACCGGAGAAGCACCTGATATCATGTGGGTACAGCCAAGATATGCAGGTGTCAACGCCGTATTTGCGTTGGCAGAAGCGGGTTATCTAACGGATTTATCCGATCTGAATGCCGCCAAACTGGTGGGACCCGGTGTGAAGGATTTTACTTATAATGACAAGATTTATGCCATTCCCGCAGGTGTTACTTTTTTAGGTACCTATTACAATAAAAATATCTTTGACCAATATGGTTTATCCGTACCTAAGAACTGGACTGAATTTGAAAAGGCATGCAAAGTTTTAAAAGACAACGGAGTACAGCCCATTGTAATGGGGGATAAGGATATGTATGTTATGCAGTTCGGTTTATATCAGCTGGCTGCCAACATGATTTATCCGAAAAATCCTGCTTATGACGATCAGCTGCGTGACGGTTCCGTAAAATTTACCGACGAAGGAACCTGGGATAAAGTTCTTGAACGGTATGGTTCCTTATATGAAAACGGATATATCCAGTCCGGTTCCTTGGGATTAGGCGCTTCCCAGGCAATCCAGAAATTTATAGACGGAGAATGCGCCATGATTTTTGACGGAACCTTCAATGCACAGGCAGTCAATTCAACCGGAGCGGCAAATTTTGAAAGAGGTTATTTCCCGCTGCCTGGCAATGAGGAAGGAGAGCAGCTTTATGCGGCAGGTGTTCCCGGCGCGGGTCCGGCTGTTTATTCCGAATCTGAAAATATTGATTTGTGCAAACAGATCCTGGAATATTGGTTTGACGGTGAGTCCGAACTCTACAAGGCATATGAAAGCTGCGGTAAATTTATTTCCACCAATGAAGGGGCTGAAGTGGAGCCTTTATATGAAGATTTTATGAAACTTTATTCGGAAGGTAATTCCTGGTACTGGTGCAATCAAGCCTGGCCTGCCGGTACGGAAAATGAGATGGAAGCATTATTCGGCGAGATGATCGGCGGGGCCGGCACTACGGTTCCGGATATTACAAAAGGAATGCAGAATAAACTGGAAGAATTGCTTGCCGAATAGAAGACTATGTCCGATATAAGAGGCTGTTGGAAAACGACCAATCCATTCGTTAAAGTTTGTCAAAGCTATTACAACAGCTTCTTGGTTTAAAAGGCAGTCTGGAAAAGGATGGAAAAAGGAGAAAACAGTTTGAAAAAGAAGAAAAAGCATAAGTCTCTGGTTATGACGGAGAAAATGTTCTGGTTTGCAATGCCTGCCTTCCTTATGTATTTTACATTCTGGATATTCCCGGTATTGCAGCTGTCTCGCTACAGCATAACCAATTTTAACGGCATTAATCAGAATTATGATATTGTAGGCTTTAAAAATTATATCACATTATATAAAGAAGGAACCTTACTGAATGCCATTCCGAATACGGTTATCTATGCGGTTGTCCTTGTTGCCGTCAGTAATATAATAGCGCTGGCCCTTGCCTTACTGCTGGATTCCAATATCAAAGGAAAGGCTGTCTATCGTACGGCGGCGTACCTGCCTACCCTGTTCAGTGCAATCGTGATTGGTTTTATCTGGTCCTATGTCTATATGCCGGGCAATGGGATGATAGCCGCTATAATGAACAGCGTAGGCCTGGATGGTTCCCGGTTTAATATTTTAGCCGGATTTAAGTCCGCGCTGTATGCAATTATTACCGTGGATATCTGGAAGCATATCGGAACGACAATGATTATATATCTGGCAGGATTGCAGACCATTGATACCAGCTTAATTGAAGCTGGGAAAATTGACGGCTGCAGCGGATGGCAAATGATCCGTCTGATAAAGGTACCTTTGATTTCAGCTACGATTACCATTAATGTGGTATTGAGTATTATAAACGGACTGAAAGCATATGACTATGTTTTTATTATGACAAACGGAGGACCGGGAAAATCCACAAATACATTAATGTATTCCATATATAAACTGGCTTTTACAGAGCAGTTAATGGGCAAATCCGCAGCATTGTCCGTGGTAGCATTTATATTGATTATCGGCATTACCATTTGCATGCTCATTTATATGAATAAAAGGGAGGTTGAAATGTAGTGAGGAAAAAAAGAAAATTTAAGTTTGGTAACCTCATAATCCACATTGTACTCATTGTGTATTCTGTCATTACATTGGCGCCGCTTATTACCGTATTTTCCAGTTCTTTTAGGACGATTAAAAACCAGGCATCCCATTTAAAGTTATTTATGGAATTCTCCATGGAGAGCTATATGGCAGCCTTTACGAAAATGAGATTCCCTCTGGTATTCCTGAATAGCTTTCTCACAACGGCAGGTTCCCTGATTGTAATCGTGATAATTGGTGCAGCGGCAGCTTACCCGATTGGAAGGCTGAAGACAAAATTGAGCAGATTCTTATATTATTTTTTTATTGCGGGTCTTGTAATTCCTGCCCAGATGGTGATTATACCGGTGGCCCAGATGTTTAATTCTTTAAATATTCTTTATACAAGGTTTACCCCAATGTTTATGTTTATAACGTGCAGCATGCCATTTACCACGTTCCTTTACACCGGTTTTATGAAAGGTGTTCCGGTAGAGGTGGAAGAGGCAGCTTATATAGACGGGGCCAATCTTCTAAGACGGTTTACGCAGATTGTCTTTCCTCTTCTGAAGCCCGCTACGGTTGCGGTGGTTATTACGCAGGGGATATGGATTTGGAATGATTATTTTTTCCCCATGGTATTTATAACGAAATCAGGGCAGTTCAGTTTGCCGATTGCCATGATACAGTTTTTAGGCGACAGAGAAAATCCCGCCCAGTGGAATGTATTATTTGCATCCTGTTTCCTATGTGCCCTGCCGTTAATCACCCTATTTTTAATTTTTCAAAAGCAGTTTATTGGCGGTGTTGCGGCCGGGGCCGTAAAAGGATAAACTCATGTTTCTGCGCCGTAGATGCCGGAATAACTAATTAAAGTACCACCGTTGCTGCATCTTTTGTCCAAAAGAGAAGTTTGTTATATTTTAAGCCGATACCGTTAGAATAAGTTGTTTCTCCAAATTATGGAGCAATTTTAAGAAGCTCAGTAGCACCAATCTGAGCTAAATAGCCGCCTAGAGAATGGCCTTGAGATAAAGGACACTAAATACACCAGCCTAAAATCTGGCTGGTGTACCATTGAAAATCTGACGTATAATTTCAAATATATGCATATTTTTATGATACTAAATATCACTTATAGTATAGGAAACATATAGGTAGATTTTTTCAAATTATAGCAGCCATGCGGGAACATACCAATTTTTTTTGTCGATGGGAAGAAAATCATTGGCCATGCAAACGACTGCTCCTGCTCCAATTTCCAATTTGTATTGTTCCAGTTCACCAAAGCGTTCCGGATCGGTTACAGGCTCAAGCACCTTGAAATGCTTGACTGCCTCTGAACCAGGGGAGGCTGACTTTTTAATCTCGATAGGAAATAATGCGCCGTTATACATCAGCAGCAGGTCTATTTCCCTTTTATCCTTGTCGCGGTAATAGAAGACGGGCGGTTCTTTGGCCGAATTTAGATAGCTTTTATAAATTTCGGAGAAAACCCAACTTTCGAAAAATGAACCCGCCATAGCGCCTCTTTCAAGAATTTCCGCATTTCCCCATTTCAGTAAATATGCGCAAAGTCCTGTATCCAAAAAATGCAGGAGAGGTGTTTTAACCATACGTTTCAAAACGTTGTTGTGATAGGGCTGCACCAAAGCTACGATGTGGGATGAGACTAAAATAGACAGCCACTTTTTTGCGGTGGGTGCGGTGATTCCGGTATCATTAGCCAGTTCATTGTAAATAATGGGTTTTCCGGTGCGCGCCGCCACAGCAACCATAAAATTATAGAAAGACATTTCGTCTGCTACTTGTGTCAGGTCCTTTATATCCCGCTGAAGATAACTGTTGATGTAAGAGGAGAAAAAAGTCTCCAGATTGATCTCTTTATCTGTATATAATGCCGGCATCCCTCCACGAAAAATGCGTTCGTATATATCAGACAATGACATTTTACGGGCCGTTTTCATTCTGTCCGCAAGCCGTTCAGAGGAGGTTGTAAAAGGTTCGGATGGTATATTATTGATTTCACTGCCGGACAGGCCAAGCAGATTTACAATCCCGACACGACCCGCCAGAGACTCGCTGACGTTTTTCATCATATGGAATATCTGAGAGCCTGTCAGCCAAAAATCTCCCTTGTTACGTGAACGGTCAACACTCATCTTAATATAAGGGAGAATTTCCGGTGCATATTGAATTTCATCGATGATAACCGGGGGAACATATCTCTGCATAAATAAAGCGGGATCGCTCTTTGCAAGAAAACGTATGTCTGGATCATCCAATGTAATATAGGTTCTTTCCGGCCCTGCAAGATGCTGGAGAAGAGTTGTTTTACCTACCTGCCTCGGCCCTGTTACAAGTAGAACGGGGAAAGAATTTGATATTTCAATTATGGAGTCTTCAATCGCTCTTTTAATATACATTATTAACACCTCACTTCCATTATAAGGATTTGTGATAATAAAACACATCTAAAATAAAATATAATTTTATTTTAGACGATAAAGTGAAGCATGTCAACAAGTATTTGCTATTACGTAACCTACGGACTTAGATATCTGATAAAGTTTGGTGCCGGGTTCGAGTCAGCAATTTTTTTGCTTTGTTAATATGTCTGCGTCTAAATATTTATTGACATAATTTAAATAACTCTGTAAAATAAATTTAAATATTTAAAAATTTAAATTTATTTTACAAGGTGGGTCAGATGAAGATAAAAGCAAAGGATATTGCACGAGAACTGGGGCTTTCCACAGCCACCGTATCGCTGGCACTTAATAACAAACCCGGTGTAAATGAGCAGACACGCCAGAAAGTACTGAGTTATATGAAGCAATCCCAGGAAAACCGTGACGAAGGGAAAGAACGTAAAGAAAAAACCATACGTATGTATACCTTTATACAGAAAAGCGGTTTTGTTGATACGGATGAAAACGCCAGGTTTTATATGGGATATGCGGAAGCCTCGAGAAGAGCCAGGGCAGCAGGGTATAAAATGGATATCGTGTTTGTGGACCGCAGCAAAGATGACTTTGTAAAATTGCTTATAGAATGTGAAAAAGAGGATGTTGTCGGTGTTTATTTGAATGCCGCTTATATGACGGAGGAAGATTACCAGTATATCCGGCGGGGATTTAAGCTTCCCTATGTGGTATGTGACCAGGATTTTAATGACATGCATACGGACAGTATCGTACTGAACAACCGGCAGGGAGTAAAGACGGGACTTGGATACCTTTTTGAAAACGGACACAGAGACATTATGTATTTACGCAATTCCAAGGACTTTTTTAATATGTATGAAAGAAGAATTGCCTGTAATGAGTTTATGAATGAAAAAAGGCTGCAGCAGGCGGAGAATGAGAGGATACTGGATATAGGCAGCACGACTCAGGAAATATACGATAACATGTACCGGTATATTAAAAATAACGGGCATATCCCAAGTGCCGTATTTGCGGAAAATTATGAGGTGACCATCGGCGTATCCAGAGCACTTCAAAGCTGCGGATACCGGATTCCCGACGATGTTTCCATAGTGGGATTTGATGAAATACCCGGTGCGGCCATTCTGGATTTCAGGCCCGCTATCCTCAGGGCACTGCATGGGAGCGTAGCTTATATAGCTGTGGGAAGGCTGCTGGAGAGGATAAAAAGGAAAGCGAGAGAATCGGTTCAGATATTGGTAAATACGGAATTTGTAATTGGAAACAGTGTTAAAAAGATAGAAAAAAGAACCGACATATAATAAAATCAATTACATTAGAGCGGGTTTGAAAATAAAAGAAATTTAAAAGATAAATCGGATTTAAAAGGTTTATCTTTTTTATTTTGGTTTAAATTCATAATGTAATTAATATAGAAGAAATTTATATAATATGTACAAAATGAATAAATAAAAAATGTTTAATGTAACAAAAACATATAAAATACTTGAAATATTATTTATATTATGTTAAATTAAATTTAGATATTTAAATTATTTGGGGGAATAATTTAAAACTATTTAGTCGGATGTGCGCACAGAACAATGAGTCATTTAACTTTTAAAAGGGAGGATAACCATGAAAATTAAAAAAATAACAGCATTATTGCTGGCAGCTGCAATGTTTCTTTCAGCCTTTTTATCAGCATGCGGTAAGGATAGTTCGTCCGGAGCGGAAGATAAAGATACAAAGGATACTGCGGCCGCCCAAACCGGGAGTGTGAAAGAGGATTCAGGAAGCCCTGTGGAGGTTTCCTTCTGGACCTTGTCTACCAGGCAGGAAGCAGTGGAGCCTATTGTGGAAGCTTTTAATGCGGCCGGCAATAACATAAAAGTCACCGCTTCCTATTACGATACGGACGGTATAAAAGATGCATGCAAGGTGGCGGCTTCTTCTGAAACCCTGCCTGATATGTGGTTTAACTGGGGCGGAAGCTTAGGCGGTTTTTATGCGGAAAACGATCTTACATACGATTTGACGGATTATGCAAAAGAGCATGACTGGGATAGCAAATTCAGCGAGGCGGCATTGAATTTATGCCGGTTAAACAATACTTTATCCGGATATCCTACCAGCTTTAATGTTCTGGCAATATATTATCGCAATGATATCTTTGAAAAATATAACATTGCGGTGCCAAAAACCTTTGAAGAATTTGAACAGGCATGTGCAACCTTAAAGGAAAACGGCATAATACCCATATCTACCGCAGGATTATACGGATGGCATGCCATGAGATTTGTGGAGCTGCTTATTGAACATTATGCGGGGGCCGAACTTCATGATAAATTAAATACTTTTGACGAGAGCTGGAATAATGATGCCGTTGTAAAAGCACTTGCAAAATACCAGGAATTCTGTGAGAAAGGATATTTTCCGGAAGGTTTTGTTACGGCGGATCCCAACGACACGCTGCTGAATATGGCATCGGGAGCAGCTGCCATGGATATACAGGGACAATGGTATGACGGTCAGATAATACAGAATGGCGTGGATATTAACTTATTCGGAACATTTCCGTTCCCGTCGGGAGGTTCAAACCGGTTATCCTCCTTCGTAGAGATGACACAGTTTAACAAGAACCTTACCGAGGAAAAACTGGATGCCTGTATTAAATTTATGGATTATTATTATAGCGATGAAAATGTAAAAAAATATGCGGAATATTATAATTTACCTCTTCCTTTAAAGGTTACTGCCATGCCGGAAGGACAGCCTAACGTGGAAATTATGATTAAAACCGGCAATGAGAACGGCACCTTTACCATTACGGACCAGGCTTTCCCGACAGAAGTTGCAGACGTATTATTTGATGCACAGGATGCCATTGCATACGGACAGATGACACCGAAAGAAGGTGCGGATAATATTCAGGCGGCAATCGAAGCATATAACAGCAAATAAGGGCCTAAAGGGGCTGTCAGCAGCCCCTTAATCCGACTGGAGAAGATATAATGAAAAGAGAAAAGAAATTTGAATTCAGTACTTATGCTTTTTTGATTCCGGCAGGTATAATATATCTTTCCGTAATTATCATCCCTGTCTTTTATTCTTTATATATCAGTTTATTTACCTGGAACGGCATTGGGGAAATGAAGTTTATCGGATTACAGAATTATTGGAAGCTTTTTACGGCGGATAAAATTTTCTTTACCGCGCTTAAAAATAATTTAATCTGGATTATGCTGACCATTCTGGTAACTATGACGGTCTCTTTGGGACTGGCACTGCTGCTTAACAATAAATTTAAAGGAAGAACGTTTTTCCGGGGATTTTTTTATTTTCCCTGTGTAATTGCACCCATTGCGGTAGCCATCATCTGGAGATGGATTTACAATCCCAATATCGGATTTATCAACCAGTTTTTTAAAGCGTTGGAGATTAATTTTTCACAAAGCTGGATATCCGATCCCAGGTATAGTTTATATGCGGTATTTGCCGCATCACTGTGGCAGGCCGTGGGACAGCCCACACTCCTTTTTATGGCAGGACTGCAGGCCGTATCGGCGGATGTTCTGGAAGCCGCAACCATTGATGGTGCGGGAGCAATTAAAAAATTCTTTTATATTACGGTGCCTCTCATGAAAGAAACCTTTGTTATAGTCATTGCAACTTTGATTGTAGCGGCAATGAAAGTATTTGATATTGTACAGGGGCTGACAGGCGGGGGACCGAACAATGCTACCCAGATGTTGGCTACTTACATGTATTCGCAGACCTTCCAGTATAATAATGTTGGACTCGGTACTGCCGTAGCGTGTATCATGGTTATCATGATGCTTGTGGTAATTGTACCTTATGTTTCATTTACGGCAAAAGAAAATTAGGAGGGACAAAATATGGAGGGAAAGCAGAAAAAAATGGTAAAAAAAATAGCGTTGTATGCTGTTTTGGTAATTTTAGCCATAATCTGGATTGTTCCCATGTTTACTTTAATTGCCACGGCGATAAAGAGTAAACAGGACTTTTACAGCGGAATCAGTCTCTTTAGACTTCCGGAAAAAATTGCGTGGAGTAATTTTATAAATGCCATTACTAAAGGACGTCTGTTCACCTATATGAGAAATGACCTGATTGTTACCTGTCTCAAAGTACCCTTAGGAATCTTCGTGGGTGCGTTGGCGGCTTTTTCTCTGACACGTCTTAATGTCAGGCACAGGACCGGTATTTTTATTTTTTTTCTGATAGGCATGATGCTGCCTATGCAGGTGGCGTTAGTGCCGATTAACGTTATATTCAGTAAACTGAAACTGTTGAATACATATTTCGGTTTGTTTTATGTATATGTAGGATTTGGTATTTCCTATGCAATTCTGATTCTAAGGGGATTTATGAGAGGAATACCCAAAGACATTGATGAAGCCGCATATATAGACGGGTGTAATAAGTGGCAGCTTTTTATCCGGATAATTTTCCCGGTTTCCAAACCGGCCGTAGCGACTCTGTTAATTACCGATTTCCTGGCAACCTGGAATGAATACCTGTTAGCCAGTGTTATCATAAACGACAATACGAAAAAAACAGTTCCGGTAGGATTAATGACTTTTGTAGGGGAGCATGGGACGGATTACGGTTATTTGTGTGCGGGGGTTCTCATATCCGTAATACCCGTAATACTTGTATACCTTATATTCCAGCGTTATTTTGTGGAAGGTATGGCAGGTGCAGTAAAATCATAATGAAAGAACAGGAAGGATAAAGCAATGAGAGAGATAAATTATGTGAAAACGGTAGAAAAGTGGGGGGTATTCGAAGTAGCCATACCAGGCTATTCCGATAAAAATCCATTTACCGATTATACGATTCGGGGCAGATTTTACAGTAAAAATGAAGATAAATGCGTGGATGGCTTTTATGACGGCGACGGCATTTACAAAGTAAGGTTTATGCCGTCTTTTGAGGAGTCTTACACATTTGATATAGAAGGCAGCTTTTCAGAAGAGAAATACCATGGGTTCTTTGATGTAACACCTCCTGAAAAAAACAATCACGGTCCGGTCAGAGTGGCAAATACCTATCATTTTGCTTATGAAGACGGTACTCCCTATTATCCCCTGGGGACAACCTGCTATGTGTGGAGCCTTCAGCCGGAAGAACTCCAGGAACTAACATTAAAAACCCTGGCAGACAGCGCCTTTAATAAAATACGTTTTTGTATTTTCCCAAAACACTACGACTATAACTTCAATGAACCAATCAGCTATCCTTATGCAGGAACACCCTGTGATAATTCTGGGCTGTTAAAAGAGAATTATATCGAATATATGGGCTGTGCACCGGGCAATAACTGGGATTATATGAGGTTTAACCCCGAACATTTCCAAAGGTTTGAAAAAAGGGTAAATGACCTGATGGATATGGGAATCGAAGCGGACATTATTGTGATGCACCCTTATGACCGCTGGGGATTCAGCATGATGGATAAAGAAGCGGATGATTTATATTGGAATTATGTAATTGCCAGACTGAGCGCTTACCGGAATGTATGGTGGTCCCTGGCCAACGAATATGACCTGATGGCTCATAAACAACTGGAAGACTGGGAACGGTACGCTGAAATTATCTGTAAAAAAGACGCCTACAACCATTTGCGTTCCATTCATAATTGCAGGTCCTTCTACGATTATTCAAAGCCCTGGATCACCCACTGCAGCATCCAGCGCCAGGATACTTATAAAACGGCGGAATATACGGATGAGTGGAGAATCCGCTACAAAAAACCGGTTGTTCTGGATGAAATTGCTTATGAAGGAAATATCCAGCATGGCTGGGGAAATATAAGCGGACAGGAGATGGTCCGAAGATTCTGGGAAGCTGCCTGCCGGGGAGGTTATGGGGGACACGGGGAAACCTTTATGGATCCGGAGAATATTTTATGGTGGTCCCATGGAGGAAAGCTTCACGGAGAAAGCCCAAAGCGGTTTAAGTTTTTGTCAGGGATACTAAAAGAAACTCCCGGACTTGGACTGGCGCCGATGAATGCAAAATGGGATGAAGTGGCTGCCAGAGCAGACGGCTCACCTTTTGGTGACGGAGGTTACTACCTGTACTATTACGGATTTAACAGGCCGTCTTTCAGGGAGTATTACTTTGATGATTTACACACCTATGAAGCGGAGGTTATTGATACCTGGAACATGACAATTACCAAAGCCGGACAATATAAAGGCAAATTTCAGGTAGAACTGCCGGGACGCGAGTATATGGCAGTGCGTATACGCCAGGCGGACTAGTGTTTACACTAGAGCGTGAATCAATCAGAGCGTTTTAATAAACGAGCTTACTTCCCGTATATATTCTTCTATATGTAATACTGTTGCAAGATGGCCGCCGCTTAACGAAGTGCATACTGCGGGATTGGGCATAAGATAAATTAACTGCTGTTTCACATCTTCGCTGAACGTTTTGTCATCCGGTGAAAGTATTAACATAACCTTTCCGCCCAATATAACAAAATGCTCCGGCGTACAGGATGCCTCTTCTGTCAGGCCTAACAGAAGTCTGTCCATCTGCAGCTCTTTTTGTTTCGTGTATGGAGCCATTAAATCTTTAAATACGGCTTTCATGTAAGCCTGTTCTTCTTTGGTGCCGTCTTTTACTTTGGAAAGACTCATTTTTAAGAACAGCGGTTTGAGCCATGAGTATGGCAGCACCTTTACGAGACGGTAAAGAAGCATCAGTTTATTTGCCATGCCCTGAAGCTCATGACGGGTTCCCGGTGTCAATGCGGCCGTATTAGATAATACCATACCCCTAACGATACCGGGATGCCGTCTGGCAATCACCTGTGCGAGGCATCCGCCGTAGGATTGTCCGACTAATACCGCCGGAGGCAGTTGTAACAGGGATGTCAGTTTAGCAATCCAATCGGCAAGTGCCGCATTATTATCCAATTCCACGGGGTAATCAAACGCCAATACCCTGAAATTCTTTATGAAATGCTGCATATGGCGGAACCAGCTTGCACAGACGCCAAAACCGCCCGATAAAAGTATAATAACCGGTTCTCCTTCACCGGCTAATTTATAGGAATAGGTTTTACCGTCAATCCTGGCCGACTTGTCCGGAAAACATTCATGAAACCGGGGTATATCTCTGTTGTACAGCAGGTCATATCTGAACTTTTCAGCCATAACACATTCCTCACTTTCCAAAGCGCAGTCTGCCTAAATAATTCGGCGCAATGATTTTTCAAACGCACTCTAACCTTTACGTAAAATAATTATAACTGGAAACAAAATCCATGTCAATAAACCCAATGCCGTGTTATAAGGACCTTCCCAATGCAAAGTCGGACAACGACCTCCGGAAACGATTTCCCCTCCGGATTTATTCCTTTCTGTGCCTGTTCTGTGCCTTTCGGAGGAGTTGCTTATTTTTCTTTTTAATGCTAAAATCTACTTATTCATTTCACGGGGAGGTTTTATGCAGCGAATTTATCAGACAGAAAGGTTATTATTAAAAGTACTGGATAAATCCTGCGCAGAGCAGGTATTGGATTATTATGTAAGGAACAAGGAATTTCTGAAGGAATGGGAAGCCTTAAAGGAGGAGGAGTTTTACACGAAAACAAGCCAGGAAGAGCTTTTAGACGAGGATTACCGGGACATAAATAATAGAAGCGCCTTAAGGCTCTGGATTTACAAAAAGGAGAATCCGGAACGAATTATTGGAAATATTGCCTTTACCAATATTGTCAGGGGTGTTTTTCTTTCCTGTTTTCTTGGTTATAGACTGGATAAGGAGGAGATTAATAAGGGTTATATGACAGAAGCAGCCGGCAAAGGGATTACTATTATGTTCGAGGATTACGGGCTCCACAGAATAGAGGCCAATATAATGCCTAAGAACCTGCGCTCCTTAAAAGTTGTTGAAAAGCTGGGTTTTTATAAGGAAGGAATAGCACGCAGCTATCTGAAGATAAATGGTAAATGGGAAGACCATATACATATGGTTATATTGAATAAAAAGATGCATACATAGCGGGCAGTTCAGGCTGTTGCCAGGGTGCGGTCCGGCACAGGCATTTTTCAAACACGCTCTTAGGAACGTTAAGTTTGGAGTAACAATATCAAAACAACAGGAATATATTAAAGTATAGTACGAAATTAAAACTTTCCAATGTACTTTCTCATACTAATTGCAAACAATCTTTTTATAGAATATAGTATCAACTGGAGAGGAGGTTAGGTGATGAGTATTGATGAAATCAGAAGAACCATAGCTGAACAGAAAAGACTGATTGACAAAGCAACGGAAGAAGTGAAGACTGCTCCGGCAGACATAAGATTAAGACAGGAAAAAATACTGCAGCTTGTAAAAGAAGAATTGGCAGCAGCAGAAAATGAACTTGTTAAATATTAAGATAAATTATAAGTGAATTTCCAGACAGGGTAATATAGGGGCTTACGTAAACACAGCACAGCTGTTTACATAAGCCCCTTTTCATATCCTTTTTTATTCAATAGAAAATTGCATCCTGTGGAATAAAAACGCTCCGCATATACGCATGACGCGCCAGGCTCTTTCTTATCTTTTATAAATTCTCGTCGGTAGCTTCACTGGAAGAGGCAGTTTCACGCATATATGGCAGTCTGACAAAGGTATCAAAATCCTTTTGGAAACATTTTTTTAAGTCCTCATTGAAACCTATGACCATATGCGGCTGGGTATTTGAAAAAGCACTTAAAATCGTATTTACATTTGAAGAAGATTTCATTGCAACGGTATGCTTCTTTTTATCCCTCGTGTATATAATCAGAGATTTGGTAACCCCTGTCTTAATACCGTTTGTCCTGTGGGTAATTTCCTCTAAATAGGCCCATATAATATCCGTATTTTTAATTATTCTGGCCTTCGCTCCCTGAAAAAAGTAAAACCATTCTTCCCCTATCCTGATATTTTCCACCTGCGGGGCATGTTCATAATCTGATTCTATTTTTTCCGTATTAATGAGGCCTTCATTTGATTTTATATATTTTTTTACGGAGGATAAATAACCTCCGGTTAGGCCTTTTATCAGTATAATAACGGCATACAGGAAAATTATGCATACCGCGGCTAACACGACATAGACAAAAGTATACTCGAAATGGCCGATATAATCTGTTCTGAGTACATAAGGAAGTGCAATATCTTTCATATTTTCAGCAGAAATATCTGCTAACAGACCGGAACTTTCAAACCAATCCATATAATAGTCATATAATTCATCATTCATTCTGGAAATGGTACCGGTAACCTTCATGGAAGTAGTAAGCTCTTCTTTGGCTCCTATTATGTATTCATATGTTTCGTCATAAATCTTCTTTGCAATGCCA
>DBEP01000003.1:0-496 GCA_002294045.1 Lachnoclostridium sp. UBA903
CCTGGGCATGGTTGCCCGCGGAAGCGGTAATTAATCCCTTATTCCTTTCTTCTTCGCTTAAGGTGCTAATCTTATAATAAGCCCCCCGTACCTTATAGGCTCCGGTAAACTGCATATTCTCCGGTTTCAGATAAACCTTGTTGCCGGTGGAATCCGAAAAATAATCGCTGTATATTAATTTGGTCCTTAATGTGACCCTTTTGACCAATTCTGCCGCTTCTTCAAATTTATCCAATGTCATCATAATCTTTTGTCTCCTTTTAGTTGAACAGCGCATTTACAAAATCTTCCGCGTTGAATTTCTGTAAGTCATCTATATGTTCTCCAATTCCGATATATTTTACCGGAATGCCCAGTTCGGACTGAATGGCAATGGCTATCCCGCCCTTGGCGGTACCGTCTAATTTTGTTAAAATAATTCCTGTAATATCGGTAACTTCATTAAACTGCTTTGCCTGGGCCAGAGCATTCTGTCCGGTTGTACCATCCAAAACTA
>DBEP01000003.1:527-16426 GCA_002294045.1 Lachnoclostridium sp. UBA903
CCGCAGTAACCGCATCGTAGATGACAGCGGCAGGATCGGAACCTTCCTGATGGGCAATAATTTCCACGCCGGCCCGGTTAGCCCATTCCGTTAATTGTTCAATGGCCGCAGCCCGGAAAGTGTCCGCAGCAGCAACTAAAATTTTCTTTCCTTTTTCTTTTAACTGTCCTGCCAGCTTGCCTACCGAGGTAGTTTTACCGACTCCGTTTACACCGATTAAAAGAACAATGGATTTACGGTTTTCAAATTCATAGTCTGCTTCACTTACCTTCATCTGCTCCATTATGCTTTGAATCAGTAAATCCTTGCATTCCCTTGGTTCTTTAATTTTGTTCTCTTTTACTTTTCCTTTCAGGTCTTCAATAATGGCCCCGGTAGTGTTAATTCCCAAGTCCGCCATGATTAATATCTCTTCCAGCTCTTCATAAAATTCATCGTCTATATTTGAAAACCCGGTGAAAATGGATTCTATTCCGGCAACAATATTATTTCTGGTTTTGGATAAGCCGGCAACTAATCTGCTGAAAAACCCTTTCTTTGTTTCTCCCATGATATTACCCTCCTGTCACATTATTTCTCTAAATCATTCTCAATTAAATTAACGGATACCAGCGTAGATACACCTTTTTCCTGCATTGTAATTCCGTATAAAACATCTGCTGCGGCCATTGTGCCCCGTCTATGGGTAATGATGATAAACTGGGTATCCTTTGTCAATTTATGTAAATATTTTGCAAAACGCTTAACATTGGAATCATCCAAAGCTGCTTCTATCTCATCCAGAAGACAGAAAGGTGAGGGTTTTAAATTCTGTATTGCAAACAACAAGGATATTGCAGTCAATGCCTTCTCACCGCCGGATAGCTGCATCATATTCTGCAGCTTCTTACCTGGCGGCTGTGATGTTATAATAATACCGGCCTCTAATATATCATCGTCTTCTGTCAGCTCCAGGGTTGCCCTTCCGCCTCCGAATAATTCTTTAAAAACCTTATCAAACTGCAGACGGATGGATTGAAATTTCTCGTCGAACTGCTTACGCATTTCCTCATCCAGTTCTCTGATAATGCCGATTAATGTTTCTTCCGCTTTCAGCAAATCATCTCTCTGGTTTTTTAAAAAGGTATATCTCTCAGACAAATTTTTAAAATCCTCAATGGCATTGATATTGACATCTCCTAAATTCTTCATTCTGCCTTTTATCTCGGAAATATTTTTTCTGGCCCGGGATATATCAGTGACGGATTCAGATTTAAATTCCAATGCGGAATGTAAGGTAAGTTCATATTCTTCCCATATATAATTAATTTTTTCATCACATTGTTCCGTCAGCTTTTCCAATTGATTTGTCAAACGAAATACTTCCTTATCCAGTTCTCTTATTTCTTTGCTAAGGTCCTCCCGTTTCCGGAAGAAATTTTTGTGCTCCCTGGAAATCTCTTCTTTGTCCGCATTTAATTCTTTAATTTTATTTTCAAATTCAACAATCCGGACAGAACATTTTTCTATTTCCGATTCCGTATTTTTGATTTGTTTCAGTTTTTCATTAACCTGTACGGCAGCGTCTTTTTTACTGGTGTTCAGACTTCCTTCCTCTTCATAGAGTTTTTCCAGTTCCCGTTTTATACGCTTAATATGTTCCAGCGTATTTTGATTTTTTTGCTCCAATGCTGAAAAATCAATCCGGATGGAAGCCCCTTTTTCAATAAGTTTATTCTCCTGTGCCTTTTCTGATTCCAGATGCTGATTGAGTTCTTCAATCTTCACTTCATTTTCTTTGCTTCTGGATTCATTCTGCTTCAGTGATTCATTTAATTTTTCTATATTACTGTTTAATTCTACACTTTGTTGTTCAATTTCTTTTATTTCCTTTGTAAATTCTTCGTAAATTGCAATGCCGTCTTTCTTCTTCTTTAATTCCTGTTCCAGGCTCATTTTAACCGTATTTTGGTTCAAATAAAATTCCTGTAAAGTAACTTTATTATCCTCTATCTGTTTTCTTGCCGCATTTTTGTCATTTTTTTTACTTTCTTTTTTAGAATTTAACTCCGTAACCATTGTTTCCAGATTACGGACGGCAGTTTCCAGCTCTTCAATTTCACGGCGGCGGCTTAATAAATTGCTGGTATTTTTATATGCACCGCCGGATAAGGAGCCGCCGGGATTTAACAATTCACCGTCCAAGGTAACGATACGAAGGGAATAATTATATTTTTTCGCCAATTTTAGGGCATGGTCAATATGGTCAACTACGATGCTTCTTCCTAAAAGATTACGCATTAGGCCTTCAAATCTGGGTTCCGTCTCCACCAAAGTATTGGCAAATCCCAATACCCCGTCCTCCGATAAAAATCTGTCCTGGCCGCTTACTTCCTTACCGGTAACGCTGGTTAAGGGTAAAAAAGTAGCCCTGCCGAATTTATTCTTCTTTAGATATCCGATTAGGCTTTTTGCCGTGTCTTCATTATCCGTTACAATATTTTGAATATTCCCGCCAAGAGCCGTCTCAATAGCTGTTTCGTATCTGGGAGCTACTTTTATGATATCTGCCACGACGCCAATTATACCAGACTGGGAATCTCTTTTTTCCATAACTCTCTTTATGCTGTTACCATATCCTTCGTATCGCTCCGTCAGATTCTTCAAGGATTCCAGTCTGGATCTTTCCTTATGGAATTCCTGCTGCTTCGCCGTAATACTCTGTGATAATTTATCAATTTCTTCCTGCAGGGAGGAAAGTGACCGTTCTATCTTTTCATTATCCTGGTTTATAGTTTCTATTTGTTTTTCAATACTGAGGAGTTTCTCTTCCTGTTCCCTGATGGTAACATCAAGGAGCGCTTCTTCGCTTTTGTTATGCAAAAGCTTCTGATTTAATTCCACCTTTTTAATATTATTTTGTTCCAATATGGTTTCGTAACGCTGCAGGTTCGTTTTGATTGTAGAATTTGCACTTAAGAACTCAAAAATTTCACCGTTGCATTCTTCAATTTGCCTGGTGCAATTTGATATATGAGCGCGAATCTTTTCCAGTTCGTCGGAAACGGTCGTTTGCTCATCATCCAATAAGTCAAGTTTTAAATCTATTTCTTTTTTTTCTTTTACATGGCCTTCCTGTTCTTCCTTCCGGTTGTTTATATCACTGCTTATTGCCTGCATTCTTGCCTCGTAATGCTGGTCATTCTGTTTATAGGCAAGGATCTGCTCATTTAATACCTTAATTTCACCTTCCTGTTTTTCCTTCTCCAGTTTACAATCATTTAATGAATTTTTAAACTGCTCCAGTTTCTCATTGCATTTTTCAATCTGCAATTCTAAATTATCATATTCTTCCTTGGTATCTTCATAACTTTTATTGGCAGATAATAAAGAATCCTGGGCAATCTCAAGTTTTTCTCCCAACTGGCCTTTGGCTTCTTCCAATTTTTCATTTTCTAAAAGAAACAAATTAACTTCCAGAATTTTTAATTCATCACGAAGCTTAAGATATTCCCTTGCTGCAACAGACTGCTGCTCCAGGGGACCTATCTGCTTTTCGATTTCTGACAGTATATCATTAATACGGCAAAGATTTTGTTTTTCCTCTTCCAGATTTTTTTCCGCCGTCAGTTTCCGTTTTTTAAATTTTACAATACCCGCAGCTTCGTCAAAGAGCTCTCTTCTGTCTTCCGGTTTACCGCTTAAGATTTTATCTATTTGTCCCTGCCCAATAATGGAATAACCTTCCTTGCCGATACCCGTATCCAGGAATAACTCCTGTACATCCCGCAATCTGCAGGCGTTTCCGTTAATTAAGTATTCGCTTTCTCCTGAGCGGTATACACGTCTTGCCACCGTCACTTCTTCAAAATCAATTGGCAGCTTATGGTCGGAATTATTAAGCGTAATGGCTACATAGGCATACCCCATTGATTTTCTGGTTTCCGTACCGGAGAAAATGACATCTTCCATTTTAGCGCCTCTTAATTGCTTTGCGCTTTGCTCGCCCAATACCCAGCGGACTGCGTCGGCAACATTACTTTTACCGCTGCCGTTGGGCCCTACTATACCTGTAATACCATCGTGAAACTCAAATGTTATTTTATTGGCAAACGATTTAAAGCCATGAACTTCAATGCTTTTTAAATACATTATTTCTCCCCCGACAGTATGGATTTTTTCTTGTTCATCTTAATAATGGACTGGTAAGCCGCTTCCTGTTCCGCAGCTTTTTTCGTTCTCCCCACACCGGTTCCAAGCTGGATATCATTTACCAATGCAACAACCGTAAACTTCTTATTATGGTCCGGCCCTTCTTCTTTGATTAATTCATAAGATAGTTGTTCTTTGTATTCACTTTGAACGATTTCCTGTAAGATAGTCTTGCTATCGAAAAAGAGCTTTTTGTTTTCAACATCTGAGAGAATAAATTTACAGACGAACTCTTTTGCATTAGTAAAACCACCGTCTAAATAAATAGCTCCGATAATTGCTTCCATTGCATCGGAAAGTATGGATAACCGTTCGCTTCCCCCTGTTGCCGCTTCTCCTTTACCCAGGAGAATATAATCTCCGACTTTAATATCCCTGGCACAGGCAGCTAAGGTCTGTTCACACACCAGCCTGGCTCTTAATTTTGTTAATTCCCCTTCAGGCATTTTGGTATTTTTCATAAAAAGGTACTCGCTGGTAACCAGTTCCAAAACCGCATCCCCCAGGAATTCAAGCCTTTCATTATTCTCAAGTTTATTCATACGTTTTTCATTGGCATAAGAGCTATGGGTTAACGCATGCTTTAAAATTTTTCTGTCACGAAATTTATAATTCAGTGTATCTTCAAAAGCTTTCAGCTTCTCTAAACCGGCCTCTTCCAACCGACTCATACTATTCCTCCCTCCAATTATAACAATGCGAATTCATATGCATCCGCAGAACATTTTATACAATAAAACCCAATTCCTGTTTCATATATGAAAAACCCTTTCAAAAAGGCAAGCCCTGTAAACAGGAGCAAGGCCCAATTGAAAAGGCTTCAAATAAGTATATTTACCTATTGATTAAGTGCATTTTTGATTTGTTCCACCGCATCCCCGACAGTAACAATATTCTCCGCTTCTTCGTTAGCAATTTCAATATCAAATTCTTCTTCAATCCCCATAATGATTTGAAAGATATCCAGGGAATCTGCTCCCAAATCATCTACGAAGGTAGTTTCCAATGTAATCTCATCTTCCTCCACATTTAATACTTCACTGATAATTTTTTTCAACTTTTCAAATTCCATAATAATCACCTTTCTTTAACTTTATTCTTCTTGAATATTCATTCTTATTTTTTCATTAATTTGCTGTTCTGTGAATGTAACACACTGAATAATTGAATTTTTTACTTCAGCACTTTTGGAATTCCCATGGGTCTTAACTACCAGACCGTTCAGACCTAATAACGGCGCTCCGCCATATTCGGACGCATCAAAAGATTTCAAGGTTTCCTTTAACGCCGGTTTACAAAGTAATGCACCAATTTTACTTCTGGTAGTACTCATTAACCCGGATTTAATCTTGCCGATTAATGCACCTCCCAGGCCTTCATAAAGCTTTAGTATGACATTGCCGACAAAAGCCTCGCATACAATGACATCTGCAGCTCCATTTGGTATTTCCCTGGCTTCAATACTTCCGATAAAATTAATTTCATTACAATTTTTAAGGAGAGGAAATGTCTCCTTAACCAGCATATTCCCTTTTTCCTCCTCGGTACCGATATTTACAATTGCTACCCTGGGATTTTTTATACCAATAACATGTTCCATGTAAATAGAACCCATCTTCGCAAATTGAACCAAATGTGCCGGTCTTGCATCTACATTGGCTCCGCAGTCTATCAACAGGGAAACACCATTCATTGTTGGGAGCAGCGGGGCTAACGGCGGTCTTTCAACTCCTTTTATCCTTCCTACTATAAATTGCCCACCTACCAAAACTGCGCCTGTACTTCCGGCGGATACAAAAGCATCTGCTTCTCTGCTTTTTACAAGGTTCAATGCCATAACAACGGAAGAATTTTTTTTACGGCGGATAGCCATAACCGGCGCTTCATCATTCGTTATAACTTCATCGGCATTAACAATTACCAAGCGCTCTTTATCATAATTATAACTTTTTAACTCTTCTTTAATAATCGCTTCTTTGCCTACCAGCAGTACCTTAATATCCTGTCTTTCGTTCACTGCTTCTACCGCACCTTTTATAATCTGGCCCGGAGCATTGTCTCCACCCATTGCATCAACCGCAACTTTTACACTTTTGTCCATAATCGGCCCCCATTTGTGCTATTATTACACATCATACTGATTTAGTCTTAAGCCCATATAATATACCAGTCTATAAGCCTCCCTGTCAGTACCTATACACAATATACTAGATATTATTATAAAAATCAACCACAAATTTATGAAAAAAAAAGTGATATTCCAAAGTCATTTTTAACTGATTTACAATCCAGGTTTATAAAGCCATGAAATAATAAGCCTGAAGAATTGTACCAGCTGAACGACCTACGGAATAACACTTAATATTGATACTGGTTAAAATATTTATATTTTTTTATAGAAGAAGGACTTATAAGCTGCAAATTGCAGATTCTGCGGCTGTATAATTTGTTCCGTACTGCCTACAAATAATATAGCATCTTTTTTTAGAGCCATATTAAATTTTTTGTATATCTCATCCTTGGCTTCTTCCGTAAAATAGATTAAAACATTTCTGCAAATAATCAAATTACATTGACTCGGATACCCGTCTTTTAATAAATCATGTTGCCTAAACTCCACTCGCGCTTTCACATCATCTGTAATCTGGTAGGTATTACTGTTAATTTCCCGAAAATATTTCGCCAAAATTTCTTTAGGAAGTCCTTTTAAGCTTTTTATGTTATACAGACCTAATTTTGCTTTTTCCAATACCTGCTTGTCTATGTCAGTTGCAATAATATTAATCCGTGTAAGCGGCATATATTTTGCTAAAAGCATTACCAGTGAATAAGGTTCATCCCCTGTAGAGCATGCCGCACTCCATATTTTTAAGCTATTGCCAAACTTATTAAACAAATATGGTAATACATCCTTTTCCAGCAGGTTCCACTGTTCAGGATTACGATAAAATTCGGATACGTTAATGGTCAGGTAATTGACAAATTCTTCAAACATAACCGGATTCTTCTTTATAGTATCTACATAAGTGTTATAAGAAGCTATCTGATGCTTTGATATCAAGGCATCAATTCTTCGTTTCATTTGGCGCTCTTTATATGAATTCAAATCAATATTGGTGAGATGATAAATCCGTTCCTTAAAAGTTTCATAATTATCAGCCAAATAAAAAAACTCCTTTTTCTTCTGTAATTAATTTATACCGTATTTCGTTTATTCCTTCACAGTGGTTTCTGCCGCGTCTGTTGTTTCCGCTGCTGAATCTGCCGGTCCGGCCGCTTTGGGTGCTTCTGCTGCTTCCGTTATTTCGGCCGCCTTAGGTGCCTCTGCTGCCGGTTCCGCTGTTTCAGCCGCCTTGGGTGCCTCTGCTGCCGGTTCCGCTGTTTCAGCCGCCTTGGGTACCTCTGCTGCCGGTTCCGCTGTTTCAGCCGCCTTGGGTGCCTCTTCTGCCGGTTCCGCTGTTTTGGCCGCCTTGGGTGCTTCCGCTGCTTTTTCGACAGCTTCTTCTGTCTTAGCTGCTTCTGCCCTTGCAGCTTCCGCTTTTTCCGTTGCATCATCCATTGCTTTTACACTTAAACTGATTTTCTTTTCCTCGTGATTAAAATCAACCACCTTTGCAGTTATTTCCTGTCCTGTTTTGAGTACGTCGGACGGCTTATCCACATGCTCCTTCGAAATTTGGGAAACATGAAGTAAAGCATCCACGCCTGGTTCCAGTTCAATAAACGCCCCAAAATCAGTCATACGGGCAACTTTACCGGTAATGATATTGCCGACAGCATATTTTTCACCTGCTTTGAGCCATGGATTTTCATCTTCAAATTTTAAACTGAGAGCAATTTTTTCTCCCTGGATATCTTTAATAAGAACTTTAATTGAGTCCCCTACCTTGAATACTTTCTTAGGATTCTCTACCCTGCCCCAGGACATTTCAGATATATGAAGAAGGCCGTCAGCACCGCCAAGATCGATAAACGCACCGAAATCGGTAACATTTTTAATGATACCTTCCACCGTCATTCCAACGCTGATTCGTTCAAATAATTCTTTCTGCATCGCCTGTTTTTTTGCAACAATTAACTGCTTGCGGTCACCGATAATCCTTCTCTTTTTGGGATTGAATTCCGTAATAACAAATTCAATTTCCTGTCCTGCATATTTAGCCAGATTTTTTTCATATCCGTCGGATACCAGGCTTGCAGGTATAAAAATTCTGGTTTCATCAATAATAACACTTAAACCGCCTTCCAATACGGCAGCAACTTTTGCTTTTAATACTTCTTTATTGTTGAAAGCTTCTTCCAACTTTTTGCTTCCCTTTTCGGCAGCTAATCTCTTATAAGTTAAAAGGACTTGTCCTTCCCCGTCATTAACTTTTAATACTTTAGCCTGCATTACATCGCCTTCATTAACGAGTGTAGTTAAATCAGCATTTGGTGTGTTGGTATATTCACTTCTGGTAATGATACCGTCTGCCTTGTAGCCTATATTTAATACGATTTCGTCTTCTTTTACACGTATTACAGTGCCCTCAACTACCTCTCCGTTTTGTATTGTTTTAAATGATTCCTCCAATAATTGTTCAAAACTCATTTCTGACATGCGGTATGAACCTCCTTGATAATATTGTTTGGGGTGGATGCCCCTGCTGTAATACCTACGCTACGAAAAGATTTGAGTTCTTCCAAATCCAGGTCTCTAAGTGTCTGTATATAGTAAGTATTTTTACATTCTAATTTAGATATTTCGTAAAGCTTCCTGGTATTCGAACTATGCAAACCGCCGATTATAATCATAGCGTCAGAATCCTTAGCAAGCTTTCTTGCCTCCGTTTGACGCTCTTCGGTAGCATTACATATCGTATTTAAAACAATTATATCATAACCCTTTTTTGATATAATTTCAACTAAATCTTGAAAATTCTTGTAATTAAATGTCGTTTGAGATATAATGCATATCTTTTGTTCAACAGATATATTTAAGTTTTCCGCCTGGTCGGTGTTTTCAATTATTGTATAATTATTCATACACCATCCTACGATTCCTTCCACTTCTGGATGATTGTTATTTCCTACTATGATAATATGACGCCCGGAATCACTTTGTTCTTTTACTATTTTATGGATTTTAATTACATAAGGACAGGTTGCGTCAACAATTTTTAATCCCTGTGTTTCAATGATATCATAGACTTCTTTGGATACTCCGTGAGAACGTATAATTATTGTACCCTCCGCAATGGTTTTTAATTCTTCTGTTGTATGAATCACTCCAACACCTTTCGCAGCCAAATCCGCTACAACTTCCTCATTATGGATAATAGGTCCGTAGGTATAAACCTTACCGCCTTTTTTAATTTCCTCATATACCATATCTACTGCACGCTTTACGCCAAAACAAAATCCGGCAGTCTTAGCAAGTTCCACATTCATAATAACACCCATTGCATATCACATCTGCTTGCAGATGTAATACTGCCAAAAATAAAAAGGTTGAAAGAATCCGTATTCGGCAGACCTTTCTAAATTTAAATTTTCTTTCAACCTAATTCTCCGCTGCATTTTTCTTTGAATAATAAAATGATTTTATCAACTACTTCATCAATTGTCAAATTGGAAGAATCAACAAGTACGGCATCTTCTGCCTGCCTTAACGGAGAATTTTCACGGTTCATGTCCTGGAAATCACGTTTTACAATATCCGCTTCTATTTCACTCCTGTCACTGGAAATACCTTTATTCTCAAGCTCCTTCCATCTTCTTAGTGCCCGTTCCTTTGAGCTGGCGGTTAGATAAACCTTTAAATCGGCATCCGGCAGCACTACGGTACCAATATCTCTTCCATCCATAATAACATTGGAGGTTGCAGCCAGATTTTTCTGCAGTTGCACCATCTTTGTCCGCACGGCATTACATTTTGCAACCGCAGAAGCCATTTTCCCGACTTCTTCCGTCCGGATCTGACCGGTAACATTTTCACCGTTTAAAATTACCTGCTGCTCGCCATCTATGTATTCAATTGTTATCTCAGCCTGATTGCAGGCTTTTGATATCTTCCCTTCGTCTTCGGCAAAAATTTCCTGCCTTAGCATAAATAAAGCCATAGCCCTGTACATTGCTCCGGTATCTACATAAATATACTCCAATTTTTTTGCCACCCTTTTTGCTATTGTGCTTTTGCCGGCGCCTGCCGGGCCGTCAATAGCAATATTATAATTATCCATTCATGTCCTCCTGATGGGTGCGTTTACGTTATGTTTATCTTATTCCTGTTTAAAACAGAAAATTGTATATCAGATATAAATACGGCTAACAAAACCTCTGATTTGGCTGATGTTACGTATCTTATACGGCATTGCCCGCAGAATAAGCAGTTGACCAGGCAATCTGAAGATTAAAACCGCCGGTTAAAGCGTCCACATCCAGGACTTCCCCGGCAAAAAACACATGGGGGATTAATTTGGATTCCATTGTGGACGGATTTATTTCCCGGACCCGTATTCCCCCTTTTGTTATTACTGCTTCATTATAGTCCCCGGGCCGCGTTATACGGAGTTCAAATCCCTTTAGCAAATTTACCAGCCGGTTTCTTTCTTCCCTTGTAATTAAATTAACTTTTTTTTCCGGGTCAATATTGCTTAATGCTATTATAACTTGAATCAGCTTACGTGGCAATAGCTGATCCAGCGCATTCTTATATTGTTTATTGCTAAATTCATCAAAATCCCTTAAAATTCTGGCGTCCAGCTGTTCCTTAGACAAGGCGGGCTTTAAATCAATGGAAAGCAATAAATCCTTCTCCATATAAGGAATACAGTAACTGCTGGCACTTAAAATAACCGGGCCGCTTACACCAAAATGGGTAAAAAGCAATTCACCGAAATCCGAATAAATCTCTTTCTTTCCGGAAGTTACCTTAATATGAATATTTTTCAGGGACAATCCCTGGAGTTCTTTTACCGTATCAAGTTCCGCCACGTTCATGGGCACCAGGGAAGGATACAGTTTTGTCACGTTATGCCCCATATTTTTCGCAAACCGGTAGCCGTCGCCGGTAGAACCGGTGGCCGGATAAGATAATCCGCCGGTTGCTATGATAACCTTATCCCCGTATATTATTTCAGAGTTCCTTTTAAGTTTTACTCCCTGAAAACACTTATCCTTAAACACGATTTCGGCGGCTTCGCTGCCATACCTGATATCCACGTTCTGATGCTTTAATTCTTTCAGCAGAACGGCCAGGACATCGGAGGATTTATCCGACTGGGGAAATACGCGGTTCCCTCGTTCAATTTTCGTTTTTAATCCTATACCTTCAAAAAAATTAATAACATCAAAATTACTACAGGCATAAAATGAACTATACATAAATTTAGGATTGGTAACCACATTCTGAAACAGCCCGTCCATATCACAGGAATTGGTCATATTACACCTTCCTTTTCCCGTTATATATAACTTTTTACCCAGTTTTTCATTTTTTTCCAATAAAATTACCTGGTTGCCTTTTCTGGCTGCAAATATGGAAGCAAACATACCGGCAGCACCGCCGCCTATAACAATAATATTATTTTTATCCGGATTCACGGCTTCACCTCCCGGGTTTTAATTTTTTATTAATACAAGGAAAGAATTCCAACTCTTACTGGAATAAGAATCAGAATTCTTCCGTTATTGCTTGTAAATACATTATCAATATATAAGATGCTTTCCCACTGATTACTTATCAGGAATAGGATATCCTTCCTTATTATGAAATATAACGAAAGCGATGAATAAATTACAATCCTGCCCGGAGTGTGTTTGAAAAAATCATTGCATAAACATTTTTCAAGCACACTCTAATAATTTATTTTGTTTTACTGTTATTTAAATATACTTCATTCAGGCCAAATAAAAAATGACCTGAGGAATAAGCCTTGCCTTCCGCTCTGAAAATAACTTTCGGATACTCCTCCAGATTATCTACCAGGCTTTGTGCAATTGCATCCAGTATGGTTTTCTCCAAGCCGCTTCCTACATTTACCAATGGCGGCTGGTCGGATTGAAAACTAACAATTACGGTATCTTTTTCTGCAGTAACCTCCTCAATACCAATCATAACCAGCCTGTCGGCCAGGGAGTCCTGAACCAGATCCAGAATTAACTGAGGTGTAATCTCGCTGTCTTCCGGAACTAAAGCTACTACGGACTCAACACCCTGGGTGGTTTCATTTACGGTATAGATGGAGATTTCTTTGGTTGCTACAGGTTTCACCGTTTCGGAATCCGAATCCTTTGAATCCGTATCCGCTGTCTCGTCTTCCTTTGTAAATAAAGTTTCCTGCTCTTTACCTTCCTCCGTAAAGACATCCTCACCTGCCGTCTGGCTCTGCATTTCGGTCTGATTACCATCATTATTTGTATTATCTGAAATTTGCTTGTCTGATTTTAAACTGCAGCCGTTTACCGCTAAAAGCAGTGAAATAGTTGCAATGAAACAAAAGCGTTTTATATTTCTATTATTCATAACAATCACTCCTGACTTTAAATACCGGTTACCTTAGCATTTTATAAACTTATAATATGTTGTAACTATGTCATTTTTATGTTAAAACATGGGTAATTTAAAGGCTGTTTATCAAATTTTAAAATCAGCCGGTGCTTTCGTAAATCATTATGGATTGTTAATGAATCTTTCTGACAGACAGCATGTCTTTAACTTCCAAATTCTTCTATTATTGCATTTCTTAATAAATCCAGGGCATAAATAACCGTATAATCCCTTATTTTTTGTCGGCTGCCTTTTAATTTGTACTCTTTAATTCTGAGTTTGTCATTTAAAGTACATGCAATATATACAAGTCCTACTGGTTTTTCTTCCGTTCCGCCGTCCGGTCCCGCTATCCCGGTTACGGCCAGGGAAGCTTTGCTGCCGGATGCGGCGGCGGCCCCGAATGCCATTTCGGCTGCCGTTTCTTTGCTGACAGCTCCGTAATCTATAAGGGTTTGTTTCCTTACCTTTAAATACTTCTGCTTTGCTTCGTTGGAATACGTAATAAACCCTTCCCCAAAAACAGCGGAAGCACCCGGCACGTTCACAATTTTTCCGGCTATTAAGCCTCCGGTGCAGGATTCGGCCGTAGCCAGCATGATATGATATTTCGCCAGCAATGAAACTACCACATCTTCCAGATTTTCTTTCTCATTGGTCGTGTAAATTGCCGTAGAAAAACGTTTTTTTAATTCATCCGCCACAGGTTTTACAAGGAGCTTACCATTTTTTATACTATCAGATGCAGCCGTCACCCTTAAATGTACTTCACCGCTTTTTGCATAAGTGGCTATGGTTGGATTAGACTGTACCGCAATTATATCCTGTATCATGGTTTCCGCTTTGCTTTCCCCAATCCCGCATACCTTAATCATTTCCGAATAGAAAATTCCAGGCTGCAGCTTACTTAAAAAAGGTGCAATTTCATTTTCAAACATGGGAATCAGTTCATTGGGAGGTCCCGGAAGCAAAATAACAACTTTGTTCACGTAAGGCGGTCGGCCGGCTGTCCTGCCTCCGTCTTCTTCTGTCTTGACTATCAGTCCCGGCGCCGTACCATTATGATTATCTACAACGGTAGAACCCTCTATTATTAAAGCCTGTTTCCAGTTGTTTTCCGTAATATCGTTTATATTTCTGCCCTTAAAATAACTTTTTATTCTTTCTTTGGTACGGGGGTCCTCTGCCAGCTTTCTCTGCAGAACCTTTGCAGTTACCTCCTTGGTCAAATCATCCTGGGTGGGCCCCAATCCCCCGGTTAAAATTACAATGTCCGAACGGGACAAGGCCAAAGACAGGGTCTGCGTCAGTCTTTCTTCATTATCCCCGACCGAAACCTGATAATAATTTGAAATACCGAGCTCCGCGCATTTTACCGCCAGATAATTGGCATTGGTATTAACTATGTTGCCAAGTAAAATCTCCGTACCGACACTGATAAATTCTGCTACCATGTTATGCCTCCCTTATTTGTTGTTTTCCGATAAAACCTTTCTGTTTTTATATAAATAATCAATTAAAGATGCCACGGTTAAAATCAGTGATAAATAGATAAACAGCTGCTCCAGCAGGTTAAAAAAAGCCAGATTGATATTGATAATCAATAAAACCGACATAATCATCTGAGCCGTAGTTTTGAATTTAGCAATAGGGCTGGCTGCTATAACTACCCCGTTATCCGAGGCGACCAGTCTGAAACCGCTGATAATAAACTCCCTGGAAATAATAACAATAATAATCCAGGCGGGAACCAGCTTTAATTCAACAAAACAGATCAAGGCCGCCGATACCAGCAGCTTATCGGCTAAAGGATCCATAAATTTACCGAAATTGGTAATTAAATGATATTTTCTTGCCAGATATCCGTCCAGGGCATCGGTAAGACAGGCTGCGACAAAGACTGCTGCGGCAAAATAATTTCCGTAAGGAATACCGGGCGCCAGGTAAATAATCAGGAACAGCGGAATCATAAATACTCTTGCAATTGTTATTTTATTGGGCAAATTCATAAAATACCTCCTTTCTCCTTCAGGGATTTTATACTAATTCTCCGATTAAATCATATTCTTTCGCATCTGTAACCAAAACCTCCGCAAATTCTCCGGACATCAATTCACCCCGTGCTTGTACGAAAATATACCCGTCTACGTTAGGAGCATCCATATAAGTCCTTCCTATATATATATTACCCATGGACGCATGCTGTTCCTGGTTCAGTATGGATACATCCGCCATACTGTCCTCCGGCAGTTTTCCTTCAATTATTACCTTGAACTTTTTTCCTATTCTGTCCTTTGCATGCCCAAAGGCAATTTCCCGCTGCAGCTCCATGATTTCAACCTGTCTGCGTTTTTTAATATGCCGGTGGATTTGTTTTTTCATTTTGGCAGCCGGTGTGTCCTCTTCCTTGGAATAGGTAAATACACCGAGACGGTCAAATTCCATTTCCTTTAAGAATTCCTTCAACTCCTCATGTTCTTCTTCCGTTTCACCGGGAAAACCGGTAATTAAAGTAGTTCTTAAGGTAATCTCCGGGATTTCACCGCGAAGCCTATTAATCATATGAACCAGTTCCTCTTTGCTGGTCTTTCTTCCCATTCTCTTAAGAATCGAATTACTGGCATGCTGTATGGGCATGTCGAGATAATTGCAGATTTTATTTTCCGATTTTATTACCTCGATTAATTCGTCCGTAATTTCTTCCGGGTAAGAATAAAGGATACGTATCCACTCCAAACCGTCAATTTTACATAACTTTTTTAATAACTTCGGTAATGCTTTTTTGCCGTAAATATCTTTACCGTACAAAGTGGTTTCCTGAGCCACTAAAATTAATTCCTTTACTCCGTTTCGTACTAAGCCTTCTGCTTCTTTTACCAGCCTTTCCATGGATATGCTTCTGTAATTTCCCCTGATTTTGGGTATAATACAGTAGGTACAATGCTTATCACAGCCTTCCGCTATTTTTAAATAAGAAAAATATCCCCCCGTTGTATTAATTCTTGAAGTATTAACGGGCAGGACGGCTTCCGGCGCTTTCACGGAAACGGTTTTTCTGCCTTTTTTTACCCCTTCGATTACATCTGCGATTTGGTCATAACTTGAGGTTCCCAATATGGCGTCCACTTCCCGGATTTCTTTTTGTATCTCAGCCTTATATCGCTGGCCCAGACAGCCT
>DBEP01000042.1 GCA_002294045.1 Lachnoclostridium sp. UBA903
TACCTAAAAGGAATTGAAACATAAAATATGCCCTGTATCTTTCCTGTCCCTGTTCTGATTGTAGATTACCTAAAAGGAATTGAAACAGATGCGTGGTGATATACCATAGGTATCTATCTTACGATTGTAGATTACCTAAAAGGAATTGAAACAGTTGTTTATAGCGTTCCTGTGTGCGGCTGTAATCGGATTGTAGATTACCTAAAAGGAATTGAAACTCATCTACAAACTCATTCATGAAGCCATGGGCCAATCGATTGTAGATTACCTAAAAGGAATTGAAACTGAAAAGCCGCATACCACCGTAAATTTGCCGGCTCAATGATTGTAGATTACCTAAAAGGAATTGAAACCTGTCTTACGACAGGCCGACATATCCCGGCGCGGTACGATTGTAGATTACCTAAAAGGAATTGAAACGAAGATTTTGAATTAGATACTGTAACAAACAATGGAGATTGTAGATTACCTAAAAGGAATTGAAACTGGTACAACTGCAAAAGATGAGGATTCCATAATCGGGATTGTAGATTACCTAAAAAGAATTGAAACTTGACTGTGATTCCAAAGGGCGACAGGTAGGCCACGATTGTAGATTACCTAAAAGGAATTGAAACATGACCTGGAAAGGAAGGTTATAGTGTGAATGGAGAGATTGTAGATTACCTAAAAGGAATTGAAACTGATGCTATGGTACTGATTACCAATCAAAAATACTGGATTGTAGATTGACAAAAACGAATCATAGAGGTTTGTCAAACATTTGTTACACTGACTGTAAATATTCTTTAAGTACTTGATTTGGATTTCCACCTTAAAGGAGGAATCGGAAAGTTATTATATTACATAAAATTATATGTTTTTAGCTGGTTTGAGAAATCTGCAAAGGAAAAAAACAGATGAGTAGCATTAATGCGTTGAATGTCCTTGCGGTGGCTTCGCTCTACCTACCGTTATGTCTTGGTGTGAATGGGTACAAAACAACCAGACCGGCATGGGGGTTTGCGCTGTGCATGTCCATAATCAACTTGATTTTGGCAAGAGTGTGTTGGTTTTGAATTTCATGGCAATTTTTGAATCCCCATGTTATTGAACATATTTAATAAGTGATAGAAGACACCTCATTCTTGTGTTATACCTAGTGTACTGACACACTGACATCTTGGCTAATGACTTGCCTGAATTTCCATCTACTGCGTTGTTGTCAGTCAGCGTAGAGCACCGCTACGCCTCCCTCCTCCGCCTTGCAGGCTGAAAATTCATTCTGCGCCATTCGTCCAAGTGCCAATGTGTCAGCACACTAGTCATGCGAGAATATTTCTTTTCTGTTTTTGTTGTGGTGATTAAATATAACACAAAAAGTATTCTCGCATTTTTTATTTATTCAGTTTGAAACGTATGTATTGTAATCTAAAAATTATAGATTACCAAAGGAATTGAAACTTTTACCTTTACAATGGTTAATCCGCAAACGGTAAGCCGGTTTTTTCCAGAGTTTATTAATTCAACCGTTATTTATAGAATATCTGCCTACCTGGGAATACGCAGCTTTCTACCAGGAAAGGCGGATAAAGGATTATGGGGCTCTAATTGATACCAGTATGCAACCGTTGACACATCATCGCTTCTTTCGAACAATCCGTTATGACTTACACCGATTTGCTGGATAGTCACCCTTAAGTCCTGTTCAAAATAGACTGGGTCAGGAAGATGCCAGCGGTAGAAGCTTCGCATGGGCGGACAATCGCTGTTGTGACAGGGATGTTTTATTATGTCGTCCTGGCTGGAATAATAAGGATAACCAAGAAACGGTGTGTTATAGGTAGTTTCAACGGTATTACCGTTTTCGTGTCTGGCAAAGCTCCATGCCCCGCCGAAATAATCCTCTGTTCCGGTTCCGCAGATAGTAGGATACTCCGTATCACCGTCTATGAAGAACTTAATTTCTCCCTCTCCCCACCAGTAACGTTCCAGGGTTTGGAGTGCCATAAACGTTCCGACATACTGTCCTCTGCCTTGAATGTTATCAAGAATTGTATAGTCTTTACCAATCCGGGTAGGATTTTCCCGCCGCCAGCTTGCGTGAAAATAACCGGTATATTCCGGCAAGGAATCATACAGACAGTAATCCACCTGATAAAAGAAGCCTCCTATATCATGGGCATGTTGGTTCTCAACGGTAATCCTGGCATGTTTACCGAATGGCATGGGAAAATAGCAATTCATTCCGCGCAAAGGATTTACTACAATCGGATAAGAATTCACCACATAGCTTGCCCCAAACCCCAGGCAGAAAAAATCTCCTAAAGGTGTTTCCACGGAGGGATTCTCCTCCTGATCCCAATAGATTCGCAGAACTAAGTCCCGAAGTACAAAGCAATCTGCTTCGGAGGTCTTATTTGTTACGGTCATCCAGATATGGTTGATTACCCCCGTTCCGCCGATATCGGCAAGTAAGGTTTCTTCCCCGGATTTTATGGTAAGACAGGGGGAACCTTTTCTGGAAACACCCAGATTACTGGCGGCCATTCCGCCGCGGCCTTTTTCTCCGGTTGGATTCTCGGCATTGATGGCGCGGCTCTTTCCGCCGTTTACCAGTGGAATTGATGCTAAATGATTGTTAAATATGTTAAACATAGATTCCGCCTTTCCGATATTACGATTTTACCGTAAAATATCTTCAAAAAATATTAGTCCCTTCTAAATTAAGGTCAAACACGCTCTAGTCCGTACTGCCGGCTTTAATAGCGTCAGCCCAGATATTCTCCATCCGGTAACATTGACAGGAAACGGAACAGCAGCCTTTTATTATAAGACTCATGAATTCCGGAAGCATGGCGTAACTGGCCGTAATGCTGCTATCAAAACACAATTCAACGGTTGTGGTATCGATTAAAACTGTAAAATGCAGAATTTCGCTGCTTAATAGGGCAGTATGGCCATTTTCAAACAAAAGTTTTTGTTCCTCTGCCTGATAATGAATGGTGTGGGACCCAACCCGGATGGAAAGCATATCCTTACAGGAAGATAAGTCGAAGACATATTGAGCAGGGGAGGTTATTTCGATTGCGGTCTCGGCACTCTGTTCAAAAACTTTTTCAAAGATAAGCTCCTGGCGTAGCTGCTGCATCTCTGAAATCGGAGCGCGGCAAACGCGAAGTCCTTCTCTGCACTTCTTTAAGGTTATTTCGCATGGTATAGTCATGCACTGGGAAAAAGGCATATCTTCATAACCGAGGTCTTCACCGGTACCGCCCATTCCCCGTACCCAGCTGATATGTAGGCGCTTCCCTTCCGGCTGATGGCTCCAGGTCTGTCCCGCATAGGAGGCATTGCCGTAGTCCAGAGGATTAAACTGTCCGGATTCTATAAAGTGGTATCCGTCAAAGTCCCCTATTCTGGCCATACCGTCGGCACCGTACAGCACCCATTTTACTTCATCCGTATTATCAACCGTTAACGGGAAAATGTCCGGGCATTCATACAGGTCGTCATTTCTTGAAGCAAGTTTCCAGTCGTGAAAATTATCCGAAACATAAAAGGACACACAGTTCTTATTATTTGCATCGGTTTCGTAAACAGCCATAACATAATGATCTTCATAGCGGAAAAGGCGGGGGTCTCTCCAGCCGTAACCGTTGGGGGCAGGAACGGTGGCTTCGTGGGAAAATAAATAGAAGGTATAGCCTCCGTCCGTACTGGCGGCTAAAAACTGACCGCCTGACGGATAGCCGTATCCTTTTTTAATATTTGGTGCACCCAAGGCGGTAAATGCCGCAATAATTGCGTCTTTGCCATAGCCCGCCCTGTTTTCCACGTCAACCACCGCACTGCCGGAAGCGACGGACCAGTCTCTGCGCCAGGGCAGAATGGCATCGTCCTTTTCTTCCCAGTGAAGCAGGTCTTTACTGACTGCATGCCCCCAGCAGATATTGACACCGCCGTGGGGAGTTCCCAGCGGGTTGTGCTGATAATACATGTGATACAGTCCGTCTTTGTAAAACAAACCGTTAGGATCATTGAGCCAGCCTCTCCGGCTGGAAAAGTGGAATAATGGACGAAGGGGCTCTTTGTACAGTCCCCGGTATAACGGATGCCGGGGGCCGGGGGCTCCACCGCTTACGATACGGTCCAGGGCGGCTTCGGTGATTCCTTCCGGATCAGGTACTAACAGCGTAAGGATTTTATTTTTGTGGTGGCTGACACGTAGAAAGAAGTACTCACCTCCCTGATCTGTCAGCGCCAGACAGAAGCTTCGGACTAATTCGCCGCCCGCCCAAATCTGCATGTCATTTCGTTTACCGCCTGGGATGATTGGAATGTGAAGATAATCAAATTCACATAAAATCTCTCTTTTAATCATAATTTAACCCATTGAATACCGCAGACAGGTCTGCGGTACTGCCACAGAATAGAATGTGAAACAAGTTTCACTGGTTGAAAGAATCTGTACGTGGCATTCCTTTCTCTTATTATATTTTCATTCAACCTTCCTGTCATGATGCTGCTTCTGCGGCACCACAAATAATCGGGGAAGAAGCTTGGAATGAGTCCTCTGTGCTCATTTCGAGGTTCTTTCTAATCTCATAGGAAAGATCTCCTATGAAGATAAAAATGCTCCGCGGGATGCACATGACGCACCAGAGGTAATCTGTCACTGAAGTGACAGCGCGTCAGCGCCAGAATCTGGCAAGCCAGACTCTTTTTTGGTGAATTATGTTTCTGTAATTCACTTTGTGAAAACGATTTTCTTCACATTTTCATACTCCCCCGGATTGTTTTTATAAGCAAATTGTAAAACGCAAGAATCAGGTTGTGGATATTTAAGCATATTTGTTCCGCTGCGGCTATTTACCCGAAAGAAAAATCTCCGCCGGACCGGAAAGATATACATCGGCTAAATACACAAAATACAAGTCTTATCATTTTACAATTACTTAATCAGATTTTAGTGTAAATATTAATCTTTCTTATATGGCAGGACGGAATTCCTCTCAATTAAAAACGGCTTAAAGCTGGTATTGGAAGGGTATATCTCTCCGGCTGGTTTTTCATAGGACATAATTTCCCGTACAATTACATTGGACAGGGCCTGTACAGGATGCCCGATTACCGATATATGTAGCAGTTGAAGCCAGCGCTCATCATCGAAGGATAAAAATGAGATATCGGCCGGTATCTTCATGGAAAGGTCGGAAAGCACCTGATAGGTGATATAGCTGATGGATTCCGATATGGGGAAAACAGCGGTAGGTTTTTCTCTCAATATAGCTTCTTTTATATTATGATAGCTCGCTTCCTCCGTATCTCCCGTTAAGTCGCCGTATGTTATGGACGGTGTAAGCCCTATTTCCTGGTAAGCTTTTACATAACCCTCCACACGGTTGACGCCGCCGATCATGAGAATGCGGTTATGTCCGTTTGACAAAAGGTGACGGGTACCTATAAAAGAGCCATAATTATCGTCAAAACTAAAGCTTGTAATATCCTCAAAATGATTTGAAATTAATTGGATAAAATGTATTTGGGAATGCTGAATTAAGGAATGTAATCTGTGATGATCCGCCGGTGAGTGAATCAGAGGTGTAAAAATAATAGCATTCACCTGTCCGGCTACCAGAGATTGGATGATATTCCATTGCTTTTCCGATTCGCCGTCATCAAATGAGATAAGCAGCCGGTAGCCATGGGAGGCCAATTCTGTTTCGATCATATGGGTGATTTCTAAAAACAAAGGGTTAAAACCGTGAGAAATAATAAAACCTATGGTTTTCGTATTCTTTTGGCGGAGGCTTGATGCGATCCTATTAGGTGAATATCCCAGCTCTCTTGAAACATTCATAATCCGTTCATAGGTTTCCGGCTTAATCTTGGCATCTCCGCGAAAAGCCCTGGATACGGTGGTGTGGGATACACCTGCTAATTTTGCGACATCCTTGCTGGTTACCATTTTGAAAACTCCTATTCTTTATTTATCTTTATAAAAAAATTGCATAGAAATACGGTTGACAATAATTAGAGTATATGCTAGTATTAAGAAAATGTCAACGTTATCATTAAAAAATGTTGGAAAAAATGTTATTAATCGGGGGATTATATTTTTTTATTTATAATATTATAACAATTATATTGATAATTACATTCCTGTTATTGGTGGATCGTAATTATTTTTATACATAAAAATGACAACGTTAACATTCGGTGAAACATATAACAGGAGGTAAAGGTTATGGAAAGAAAAAGGAGTGTAAAAAGCAATTTGCTGTTAACGCTGAAAAAGAACTGGCAATTATGGTGTTTGCTGTTACCCACTATAATTTATATTGCGGTTTTCTGCTATGTTCCAATGTATGGGGCTTTAATCGCTTTTAAGGACTTTAATCCGAAACTGGGTATAATGGGGAGTCCCTGGGCAGGCTTTAAGTATTTCGAACAATTCTTTAAAACGAGTATCTTTTTTAAGACATTGGGGAATACCGTTTTGCTGAGTACCTATAATCTGCTCTGGTCATTTCCGGTTCCTATCATTTTCGCTCTTTTATTAAACCAGGTCAGAAATAAAAAAATCAAATCTTTCATACAGACAGTAACCTATGCTCCCAGCTTTATATCGGTAGTAGTTTTAGTGGGTATGATTACCTTGTTTTTAGCCCCGGGATCCGGCTTTTTAACAAAGATATTAATGGCCATGGGTGCTAAGGATTCCATGTTTTTGGTAAGACCGGAATATTTCAGGACGATTTATATCGGTTCCGGTATTTGGCAGAGCATGGGTTTTAATTCCATTATATTTCTTGCTGCGTTAACCGGAGTCAGTCCGGAACTTCACGAGTCGGCCATGATAGATGGAGCCGGTATTGTGAAACGGATCCGGCATATCGATTTTCCTTCCATTTTACCTACTATTATTATTATGCTGATTATGGCTACCGGGAATATCTTAAGTGTAGGTTATGAAAAAGTCTATCTGCTTCAGAACGGAATGAACCTGGGAGTAAGTGAGGTTATTTCTACCTATGTATACAAGACAGGTGTCAGAAGTGCACAATACAGTTTCGGAACGGCTGTTGGGCTCTTTAATTCGGTTATCAACCTGATACTGTTAGTTTTCGCAAATTCCATTGCAAAGAAAACAACAGAAACAAGTTTATTTTAACAGGAAGCGGTGAATAGTATGAAAAAGCAAAGAAGAAAAATGAGCAGGGAAGATAAGATTTTTCATGTGATAAATACATGTATTATGCTGACGGTGAGTGTGGTTATACTATATCCGATTTATTATATAATTCTGGCTTCCATAACCAATCCGACGGTGGTAAACAGCGGGAAGCTGTTATTGATTCCGGGGGATTTTTACCTGGAAGGCTATAAAACGGCCTTCCAGTATAAACCGTTGTTTACCGGATTCCGGAACTCGGTAATTTATACCCTGCTGGGAACGGTGATTAATTTACTGTTAACGATACCTGGTGCCTATGCCTTATCCAGGAAAGATATGAAGGGACGGAATGTGGTGATGTTTTTATTTACCTTTACCATGTTTTTCAGCGGCGGCATGATTCCGTCCTATATGCTGATTAAGGATCTGGGCTTAATCGACTCGCTGTGGTCCATCGTTTTGTCGGGAGCGGTTTCCGTATACAATCTAATTGTTATTAAAACTTTCTTTCAAAGCAATATACCGGATGAATTATTGGAGGCTGCCAAAATGGACGGATGCTCTGATTTTAAGTTCTTCTCATCCGTCGTTTTAAAGGTATCGGGAACGATTATCGCAGTAATGGTATTGTTCTATGCCGTGGGCCAGTGGAACTCTTATTTTAATGCGATCATGTATCTGAACAGCCGATCCAGGATGCCGCTGCAGGCAGTTTTAAGAGATCTGCTGATTATGAATACGGTCACTAATGAACTGCCCATAGACGCAAAAGAAACGGTAGCCCGTATGATGCGAGCGGATCAGCTTAAATATTGTATCGTAATCATATCGTCGGTTCCCATGATGGTTTTGTACCCTCTGGTCCAGAAACATTTTACAAAAGGTGTAATGATCGGGTCCATCAAGGGGTAACAGGAGAAGTTTTTCGGTTTTTGCTTCCCGGTACAATTATAACGCCGGAGAAAGGAGGCTGACGATACGGAGCAAAAATCAAGAAATAATATTAAATAAAGGAGAGAAGAGTTGTGAAAAAGTTATTTACAATAATGTTGATTGCAGCAATTGTAAGCTCAATGCTTATGGGATGTGGAAAAAATGGGGATAAAACTGCCCCGTCAGGTGAAACGGATACGGCGGCAGATAATTCCGCCTGGTTTAATGAAACCGGTTATCCCATTGTTAAGGATGCTTCCGCTATGCCGGTCATTAAGGTATATAAAAGCATTAATGAACTGGAGCCGGAGGATCCCAATGAAAACCTTTGGATGAAACAGGCCGCCGCCGATACCGGTGTGACCTTTGAATGGACAACCGTTCCGGATCAGAGTTCTGCGGAAAGGGTTCAGATGATGCTGGCAACCGATGACCTGCCGGATGTATTCTGGAACGGCGTGGGCAAGGAACAGGTATTACAGTATATAGATTCCGGAATGTTCATGTCGGTGGAGGAGCTGGTCGATAAGTATATGCCCAATCTGAAAAAGATATTTGAGGAGAGACCGGAATATAAAGCATTATGTTTTGCTCCCGATGGACACATGTACGGTTTTCCCCGTGTTGAAGAAATGAATGGTCTGACCAGTACGCCGGGCAGCGTATATGTAAATGAAAAATGGCTGCAGCAATTAGGTTTATCCACGCCGGCAACCCTGGAGGAATGGATTGACATGCTTTATAAAATGAAGGAGGCCGGTGACTTAAACGGTAACGGCATAGCGGATGAATATCCCTTAAGCTGGGATTATTCCGAAGGCTGGGATAATATTTTTGCCTGGGTATCCGGCAGTTACGGAACGCCTGACGTAACCAACGGCAAGGATGCCCTGACAAATCATTTATATATTAAAGACGGAAAAATCGGTTATGTTCCCGTCCTTGAGTCTTATCGGAAAACAGCCGAACTGTTCCATCAGTTCTATAAGGACGGAATATTAAATCCGGATTCCTTTGCACCGGTTTCAACGGGTACAAGCCTCCATAAACAAAAGCTTCAGCAGGACCTGCCCATGATCGGAACCTTTATGGCCTGGGGCCTTGACGGCAATATAACCGATGCCGATGTGAAAGCAATGTATGTTCCCCAGCCCCGAATCCAGGGACCTGACGGAAAATCAGGTTATATACGCAATACTTCCGAACTGTCAACCACAACCCTGGCAAGTATAACCACAAATTGTAAGTATCCGGAGCTGGTTGCCAGATTTATTGATTACTGTTATGAACCGAAGAATTCCATTACCTTAAACTGGGGCGCGGAAGGGTTTGTTTATAAAGAGGATGAAAACGGTATCTTACGCTGGGACGTGGATGAGAACGGCAATATGATTTTTAAAAACGATTTAACCGAATTCTGGCAGATGCGGAGCTTTAGTACTATCGGAGGACCTAATATTGTTCTTAATGATTATTATGATACCGATGTGGAATATCCAAGAGATGCCCAGAAAGTATATGATGAACAGGTAGCAGGAGGGAAAAAGGAACTGCTGGAAGAGTATGAGGCCGTTTCACCGGCGGTATGGTTCCTGCCGGAGGAACAGTCCCAGTTAGACCAGCTGCTGCCTCAGATTAATAATGTTGTTGATGCCACCATCCAGACCTGGATTATTGACGGCGGTGCGGACACCGGTTTTGAACAGTTTAAGAAGGAGCTGGACGGTGCCGGTTTGCAGACTTTCCTGGAAGTTTACCAGAAAGCCTATGACAGATATCTTGCTAATATGAATAAATAGGAGAGGAATTCCGCAGAAACAAAAACCGATGCTATAATTCACAATTAACGTATACCGTCATTTATTACAGAACCTATTATAGAATCATATTTAAGGGCTTTTGAAAATAGCAGTTTAAGCTATGGAACAAAAGCCCTTTTATATTGTAGAGACCCGTCAGCTGTTCATCACACAGGCGGGTTTATGATGTGTGACTTATGAGAAGTTAATGGGTACAGACACGTATCCAATTTAAGTGAATATTTTATAATCATAAAGTAAAAGGAAGTTCGTTCAATGATACCAATGTATCCCTATTTTGATTATGAGTCACGCTGTGAACAGGTACCGGTTACTTTTCCGCCGCAGCATCAGGATGTACAGCCAGATCTGGAATATCTTATGAAACCTGCGCCCATATCGGATAATCCTGATTACAAGGGAAGCGGCAAGCTAAAAGGAAAAATCGCCGTCATTACCGGAGGTGACAGCGGTATCGGACGTGCAGTAGCAATTGGTTTTGCAAAAGAAGGAGCAGACATGATCATGACTTTTATGCACCGTGAGCTGCAGGATGCTAAGCTGACACAGGAAATGGTGGAGTCTTACGGACAGAAGATATTAATGCTGGAAGGGGATTTAAGGGATCCTGACTTTTCGGAGAAGGTTATAAGAAAAACACTGGAATGCTACGGTAAACTGGACATACTTATTTTGAACCAGGGCGTTCAATTTCCTCAGGACTGTATTACGGACATCTCGGATGCTCAGCTTTTGGATACGTACCATACCAATATATTCCCGCTTTTTTATATGACAAAAGCAGCTGTTCCCTGGTTAAAGCCCGGGAGCTGTATTATATCCACAGCTTCCGTAACTGCTTATGCCGGTGCCCCCCTGTTGGTTGATTATTCTTCCACAAAAGGGGCCGTTGTCTCTTTTACCCGTTCCTTAGCCCTGCAATTAGTATCGAAAGGCATACGGGTGAATGCGGTAGCACCCGGGCCGATATGGACACCTTTAATCGTATCCAGTTATTCGGCCGAATATGTGAAAACTTTTGGGCTGAATACACCGATGAGACGCGCCGGCCAGCCGTTTGAACTGGCACCGGCTTATATTTACCTGGCATCGGATGATTCTTCCTATGTAACCGGCCAGGTTCTCCATGTCAACGGGGGAGTAATGACGGAAAGTTAAAATGGATTAAAAACGAATAACAGCTAGCCGCCAGCAATGGCGACTAGTTGTCAGGTACGTGTGTTTTACTGTTTACATTTGCAAGGTTAAATGCTAGGATTAGGATACTTTGAAATTTAATTTATAATATGAATTGGTTTAAAAAAATAAATGTTATAATACCTCAAATTTTTGAAAATTTGCTAATTATTATAAATTTTATTTTAGAAACTATCAAAAGCATTGAGATGATAAATAAAGAAAATATTATTATAGTAGTATATGTAAGTTTAAAATAATAAAATATACTTAAAAGCAGTAATTGAAAAGTTAAAATTATATTTACCATTTTCTTGAAAAATATTGTTTCCGTGTGTTCTAAAGGTTTATTTATGTTTCCAATAGGAGCTAATTTATGTATTGTATAAATTGCAAATAATAAGATACATAAATATGGTATTTTAATATTATTTGTACTTATATAATTCATAATAATACATATCATAAATATAAGAGAGTTTGAAATAATATAACAACTAAATTTTCTTCTACTATGGTAACCTCCGGTGAATGTCCTCAAAGTGATAAATGATGATAAAAATACCAGAACCGTGATTAGCTTATGCATACATACACCAATAAATATAGCAGTCAATATATTAACGAATATATTTATTGTGCTTTTGATTCCATAATAATATAATTCCTTATCTTGTGTATTTATGATATTTTTATCTATCATCTGCTGTATTATAAAGTCAGAAATATTAATCATACAAACATTCTTAATTTTTTAGCACTATCGGGAAGGGTGTCCTGGTACATAATATACCAGCAAGTTATATTAGCACTCACAGTAACCATAAGAAAAGCTAAAGACGCAATGCATAATAAAATTCTATGTTGGTATTTGCTTAGTAAGAGTTTTAATTTGTTATTTATCATTATATTACCTCCTTGTGTTTTTATATATTATAAATTATAAATATAAAAATTGTATTAAAATGTAACAATATGGAACTTATGTGTAATATATGTTACTCTTTTAAAAGCTTAATTCCATATAAAACCGCACTAACTTCAAAAACTTTACCTTTGTCACAAAACTGGATGCTTCCATTGTAATTTTCTATAATTTTTTGCACACTTTTGATTCCAATCCCATGATTAATTTTATCTTTCTTAGTTGTTCGAACTTTATGACTTTGCACTGGTTTTTTGCTATTCGTGATTTTTAACATTAGGATTCCATCTATAAAATCGGTTTTTAGAACTATAAAGGTCTTGGTCGTATTTAATTCTAAACAGGCTTCAATAGCATTATCCAAAAGGTTTCCATATAAAACTCCTATATCACCATAATTCAGATTTAAGTATTGTGGAATATGTATACTGAATTCTATTTTTATACCATGATTTTTAGCTAACGCAAATTTTACCTTAAGAACAGAATTTAAAACACTATTATTGGTATAAATAGTATTTTCTACCTCATCCAGTTCAAGAAAAATTCTATTAAATTCATTTTTTACAGATGTATTATCATTTTCAAAACTGTCATATAAACTAATTAACTGATTTTTAATATCATGTCTAACCTTACGTAATTGCTTATTGTTTTCCTCTATATCCCGGTAATAGTTCTCTTTAAGCTTATTTTCCTGTAGTATGAGGTCATTTTGATGTTCTTTCCATATCATAAAGTTAAATTTTTCGAAGATATAGAATATAATATAATTACTAAATAGCACCATCATAATAATAGAAAGACAAAGAATACTATTTTCCAAATCTTGATTATGCCAAGCAAGTCTTATAATTAAACAGCAAGTAATTATTCCCATAATTGGAATAAGTATTAATAATACTATAATATTTTTAGGAAGCTTTACTAGCTTTTCAATTTGAAAATAACAAAGTACTTTTATAATAAAAAATCGAAGTAATTCACAGATAATAATTCCAATATAATGTACATCTATAAAGTTATATTCATTAAAAAAATATAAAGCTGTTTGTAATATTAATAAACCAACCGGTTCTACGACGAAACCAATTCCCATATATATAAGTACTAATATAAATCTTGATGATAAAATGCATGAATATTGAAGACTAAAAATATATATAATTATTATACTGCCGACTAAATTTAATAAAGGAATGCCAAATCTATTAATGTAGGTAAGAGTTGCAGCACTATTTATTAATATTATAATATGGACTAGTCGGGAAAATTTTCTATTATGGATAAAGCAACTCATATATTTTGTTTCTATTAAAAAATCAAAAAGATTAGTAACAAATAGAATAAATATTTCTATCATAACTTATTATTTAAAAACTCTAAATGTTTAAGTTTAACTTTCTGTCGATAATTTCTGCTAATATATAGAACTTCATCCGTTTTTAAAGTAAGTTCTCCCCTGACAATTTCCCTTATATATTCCATATTTATTATATACGAACTATGTATTTTAGTGAAAAGATGCTCATCTAATTGTGACCAGATTTCTCCAAGAGTCATATTAAATTGATATACCTTATTATTAGTATGAATAAAGGCTTTTCGCCCTTTTTTTTCAATGTAAATAATATCTTCACACGCTAAATTATATCTGTTTTTACGATAACTGAAGGTAAAATTACTTTTGGTTAATTTAAGATAAGAAGATGCTTTATTTAAAATTTGAATAAATTTATCATATTCGATAGGCTTTCGTATGAAATCAAAGGTGATTACTTCAAATACATCATAAACATATTGAGAATAGCCGGTCAGAAATATAAATAAAGCCTTTGGGTCTGAAATTCTTAAATTCTTTGCAAGAGTAATCCCGTCTAAATTTTTCATTTCTATATCCAGAATATATAAATTATAATTAATATTTTGCGTTTTTTTATAATCTAAAAGTTCATTACCACTAAAAAAAACATCATACTCATATTTCTGGCTGTTGAGTTTATCAAAGTAGCATTCAATTCTTTCAATTACCTTTGGATCATCATCACATACAGCAATAGAAATCATCTGCTTTCACATCCTTTGTAAATTAATTATGTTCTACACAAGAGCAAAATCCTTAATTAAGATTTAAAAACCATCACATAATTTACTTATTGTAGTAATAGTTGGATTTTTTTCATAAAGTTTCTGCGATAACATAGAACCCTTAGGTATTCGCAAGTACTCACATAGAATTTTAATTTAAAATAATATTTGATTTTATTATACCATTGTTCATTGCAAAAAGATATAGAAAAATGGAAATATGCGGAAGAAGCTTTAGCACTGAAATATACACAATATTGCAGAATAGCCTTATTATCACCTCAGTAATAATTATTTGTATAAATATAATTTAACAATTTATGTCAGATAAAGTACATATTATTGCCTTAAATAGAAAATCGAAATTATTATTATTATAATAACATTACAAACAAAATATCGATATTAGTTTGAAAGTAATTATTAACAAAGGAGCAAAGGAGGTTTTTTATGTCTAAAGTTTTAAAAAAGATTATTTTAAGTTTTTTAGTTATGGCTTTGGTAACAATAACATTACCATTTCCATCAGTTAGTAATGCAGCTGTTATTGATAATCAAGTTTTTACTGTAACGGCAAATAAAACTTATCCAACTGAATGGGTTCAGAGGTTCGATGCAACACAATATTCCAGTGCGAAATTAAAGAAAGCATCAAAATCTGTTCTAGCTGCCGCAATAGTTGCAGCTTTTGGAAAAGCAGGATTAACATCCGAGAAATTTGCTACAGCTATTGCTAGTGCATTGCTTAGCCAATTCTATGTAAATGGTGATACACAAGATGTTTATTATTCCTATGAAGTTTATTACAGGGAATTAGGGCCTGGTAAATATGATTCTATAGGAAATTTTTTAGGGGACTATCAAATTAAAGTAGTTGAAACAACTTATTCAGATGTTTGGATGACAAAAGAGATATCTTCTAATATTACATATTACAAGAGTACAAGTATTTATTATTGGTAAAAGTAAAGGGTCAGAAATTATTTTTTCTGACCCTTTTTTATATACACGTATATATCATATATTAAAAGACTAAATATAACAATTGATGAAAATTGAATAGATTTAATTATATTCTTGTCTTCTATCCAAATATAAGAAATTAATAATAAAAGCATGTATTTAATTATATTTGATATAATTATATTTTTCAATAATTTAAGTCTCCTTTTAATTAGTGATGTATAATTTTCCATCAATTATATGTTAAATATATAAATACTAATAATATTTATTCATTTTTAATATAAAACTCCTCTCATATAAATAATTATTTTAAGTAATTTAAAATACATTATTGTATCTGTATACCTATTCATTAATACAATTTTATAGCTGAATTTAGACTTAGAAAGTCACTAAAACGATGAAACAATAATGCTATTCTGCGATTATCTAATGATATATAAATATATTAGTCCTATTTTAAAATTTTTGCAAGGAGGAAATAAAAAAAGTGATAAATTATTGTCTGTTTAAAAAAAACCGGAAAGAAAAATGTATCATGGATTTTCCAACTTACAATAAGCCTAGAATTCCAGTCGATGAACATTGAGCAAGCCTCTCCGGCTGTAAAAGTGGAAAAAAACGAAGGGGCTCTTTGTAAAGACTCAGGTATAAAGGATACAAGGCCAGGCTGTTCCGGTTTATAATATGGAACAACCTGTTTTTTGTACAAATTTCGCAAACTCTTTTGATGACTGACCGGCAGAGATTACTTTGCGCCAAAGGCATATATGCACTGAAAGACACCGGTTTTGCCGACTGCATGGGATACGCATGACGCGTCAGAGGTAGTTTGTCACTGCCTGAGTCCGGTCTGCTAGCCCCTTTCTCATATTACCATAATATTTTGTGAAATGACTTTATTATATTGCTTAAATTGTATGTTTTGTGATAAAATTTGACTATGGGTCAAGTTTTTATATTAAAAATGACAGCTAAATACTAGGGTGATTAAAACAATTATGATATATCAAATATTAACCGCAATTTCCGCACTTATTAGTTTACTGCTTATCATTGATGCACTTTATATGAAACATTCTAAAAATACGGTTATATTTGCGTTGCTCATTTTACAGTTTTCTATTTTTACTTCAGATTCTTTTATGGAATTGGCGGTGAAAGACAATACTGCAAAAATCTTATGGAAAAATATCAGCCAGGCGTGTTTTTGGCTTGCAATGCCAACAATATTGCTCCTGATGATTATCTATTTAGGAAAGGAAAATATCTTAAAAACGATTAATCTTGTATTAATCTATCTTTTCCCTGTATCGGGCATACTGTTTAGATGGACGGACCGGTGCAGATATCTGATTGTGGAAGATGTCTATGTTAAAAAAGGGCAGTTAGCGGTTATTTTTAATTCATTTGCTTTATCACCTATGCTGTCAGAGCTTACGATGATTCTGTTTTCCATAGTATTGCTATTGACATATTATAAGAATTTTAACCTGCTGAATAAGAAACCACACTTTGTTATGGTAACCGGCGTTTTAATTCCTGTTTTAACATCAATTATTAAGATAACCAAACCGGATTTATATATTACGAAACCGCTGGTTGCAGTAACCTTTATTTTAACAGGGATGCTGCTGTTATTCTGGATTATTTTCCGATACCAGTCTGCCGCTGCTATGCCGCTGGCACGGACCCGGATTTTAGATTATATTCAGGAAGGTATTATTACGGCGGATAGCTCAGGAATTATCATTGATAAAAACAGTGCGGCAGACCGGTTTATTGCAGATACTTTTGGTGAAACCGCAAAGCTTTCCGGCGAAAATCTGGAGCATGTACTGATGAACAACTGGCCAAGATGGTATTTATCCTGCAAAAATATGCAGGAGGATGAATTTGAAATCCATACTCTAAAATGGGGGAAGAGAAGATATTATTATGTAAAAGTCTATCCTGTTTATAAAAAGAATTTAAAAAAATTAGGAACCGTATCCGTGCTTACCGATATAACAGGAAGAAAAATCAGAGAAGGCAAGCCGGTTGCCGTACCTGCATCCGGGAGAGAAGAATTAGAAGAGCTTACGGAAGAAATAAGCCGGCAGAAAAAGCAGATGGAAACGATTATTAATACCATATCCGATATGGCATATTTGTTGATTTCCGATAGGGACGGGAATTTTATATACTATAGCAATAATGTAAAAGAAAATTTTTCAAACAATCAATATAATTTAAAAGATTTTATGCATACCGCTTATCATAACGGAATGTTTTACTATCAGGACGGCAGAAAAATAGATTTGGAAGATATGCCGGTTTTAAAGGTACTGCAGGGTGAAAAAGTGATTAACTTCCATTTTATAATGAAAAAAACGGATAAGGAAAATCATTTGTTATTTAATGGAACTCCCATATACGATAAAAGAGGAAGTTTAATTTATGGAGTATATTTTGTCCAGGACATTACGGAAAATATAATGCATCGGAATTTAATTACCGTTACGGAACATCTTACGGCAATGAATGCTCTGAAGGACAAATTGTTTACCGTATTCATGCATGATATAAGGAATCCCATTGCTACTATGGTAAGCATGATTGATATGATGGAACAGGATAAGGAATGGCATAATGAGGATTACAGGGAAATACTGGATGAAGTGAAAAAACAGGTAAATTATACATATGATATTATTGAAAATTTACTGGAATGGCTGAATAGTCAAAGAAACGGCTTGGTATTCAAACCGTCTTTCTGGAATTTAACGAAAATTGTTCAGGAAACCCTATCCATTTACCAGATTGGTGCCGGGGTGAAGGGCATTCGGATAAGCTGTAACATAGATGAGAATATACAGGTTTATACAGATAGAAAAATGCTTGAATTAGTTTTGCGCAATCTGTTGTCCAATGCCGTAAAATTCACGAGACAGGGGGGAAACATAACAATTGAAGCTTATGTAACAGACCGTGAAAGTATTATAGCGGTAAAGGATACCGGTATTGGTATGGATTCCGATAAAGTTCAAAAACTTTTTCAGGAAGGTTATGCAAGTTCAACACTGGGAACAGCAGGTGAAAAGGGCATTGGACTGGGACTTCTTATCTGCAAGGAATTTATCACGAAAGGCGGAGGCAAGATATGGGCTGAAAGTACGCCGGGGAAAGGAAGCACTTTTTATATATCTTTATTAACAGCCAACAAAAATTAAACCAGCTAGTACAGCCTTGCATAAATAGCGGGTGCTGATATTAAGTGATAATTGTGCAAGTCTGTACTAGATTCCGGCTGGCTCCTGGGAGCTGCCGAATAGCACAAAGTAAAACCTATAAATATGTTTATATGAACCGGTGTTTCCATGTGCATTGATTGATTACATAAAGAGGGATTTACCATTGAGGTTACACATTTATGCTTAATAATTATTATTTAAGTACGGCTTTGTTTCTTTCCATGTATGTTATGCTTTTTATCGCTTATCTGTCATGGAAACACAGGAAAATACCAATTGCTTCAAAGATAGGGATGATTATGCTGGCTTCTTCCTTTTATACCGCCGGGTATGCCCATGAGGTAATTCTTTCAGACCTTGAAGAAATTAAATTCTGCATTCTGGTGAAATACCTGGGTATACCGTTTATACCGGCTTTTTGGCTGTTTTTAATCATTGAATACACGTATTTTCAGTATTTTACAAAAAAATGGTCCTGTTGGTTCTTATTTATTATACCGGTGTTAACTTTAATATTGCCCGGATTGGATTTAACCCCTTTTGTACTGACTTTATCCGGAATTCTGTTAATTTGGATAATATACCGGTATAATTTATGGGTTACGCATACTGCTTTTGAAAAAATATTCGCTGCAATGACGGACGGTGTAGTTATATTAGATTTGGCTAACCAGGTAATTAAGTACAATGAACCGGCAGGCGTCATAATACCTGAATTAAACCATATTACGTCAAAACAGAATAATTCAGAGAACGTATTTAACAACTACCCCGTTATAGAGGAAATCCTGAAGCAAACGGTACCGTATGAAAAGATATTTACCATGCAAAGGGAAAATGTTCTCAAAATTTATAGAACAAAATTAATTTTTATAAACGACCGAAAGCATTCTATGGGTAAAATTATGATATTTGAGGATATTACTGTTAACGAAAATAATATGGGGAAGTTAGCGGCAGCATCTGCCCAGCTGGCTGCCCTTAATACGGTAAAGGACAGACTGATAGGAATTGTGGCCGGCGATATACGGGAGCCGCTTTTTAAGCTGTCTGAACTGATGAAACAGGAGACGGATAAAAAACTGTTAGTAAAAGAGGTGCAGAAACAGGTCGGAAATATATTTTATAAAGCGGATAACGTACTGGAACATTTTCAAAATAAACAGACCAGTATTATATATTCGCCTATGAAATGGAAACTTACGCTTCTTATACAGGAAGCAGTAAATACCATAAGCGAAAAAGCAGAAAAGAAAAATATCGGCATCCGATTGGATTTACAGGATAATTTATCCGTGTTTGCGGATAAAGAGATGCTGATTATGGTATTGAGAAATCTTCTATCGAATGCGGTTAAGTTTACAAACCGGAATGGGAATATAACTGTTACGGCCCGGAAAGATAAGAGCTTTATCATAATATCCGTAGAAGATACGGGAATTGGAATGGAACCGGAAAAAATACAAATGCTTTTTCAGGATATTGAATGCAGTCCTGCCGCTGGTACGGAAGGAGAGGGGGGAATTGGTATAGGACTATTGTTATGCAGGCAAATGATCCAGCTGAATCATGGAGACATATGGGTTGATAGTACATTAGGTGAAGGGAGTAATTTTTTTATATCCGTACCTGCTTTTTATGAAAGGAACGGATATGAGAAGAATATTACAAGGTGATAAAATGAAAGTAATACTTGTAGATGACGAAAGATCAATGTTGTTAATTTTGGGAAAAATGCTGTCTAAAATTCCGGATATCGAACTGGCCGGAAGTTTCCAGAGTCCGGGTGAGGCATATAATTATATTAAAGAAAACAAAGTGGATATGGCATTTGTAGATATAAATATGCGGGAAGAAAATGGCCTCGATTTTGTAAGAAGAGTTACCTCGGAGGTCAAGGATATCGCCATTTTCTTTCTCACCGCATATAAGGAGTATGCACTGGAAGCTTATGAGATGCATGCTTTTGATTATTTGGTAAAGCCCATTACTCAGGAAAAACTGGAAATTTCGATTCAAAAGGCAAAAGAAACATTAATTTTCTTACAGCCTGCCGGCAGGTATGTGGGTAAAAATAAATTATTTTTCTATTGCCTGGGCAGCCTGGGCGCGGAAAATATAAATGGCAGGCATGTACAGTTCACCTCATCAAAAAGTTCCGAGCTGATGGCATATTTAATCTTACACAGGGGAAGACTGGTTTCTAAATGGAGGATTATGGAGGATGTATTTGCAGGTATGGCGCCTCAGAATGCGGAAACCTATTTAAATACGACGGTATATAAATTAAGAAAAGCTTTGGAACCCCATGGTATGAAATCAATTATTATATCGGCAGATGAAAGCTACAGAATTGACTTAAAAGATATCTATGTTGATATGATAGATTTTGAAAGCCGGGTATTAAGAATCAATCAACTGGACTGTTCCAGCCAGGAGGAAGCAATCCATACGGAAAACCTTTATTCCGGAGAGCTGTTTGGTGAGAAAGACTACAGATGGTCTTTACCGGAAAAGGAAAGAATTACGGAGATATATTTTTCTTATGCAAAAAAACTGGTTAAATACTTAATTGACAGTATGCAGTTAACGGTTGCACTGCATATTACCAAGAAATTGATTAATTTTAATGAAATGGATGAGGAAGCCAATTGTTTGCTTATGAAAATTTATTCCTTACAAAGAAACAGAAAGCTTTTGGAGCGGCAGTTTGAGAGATACACCAGGATACTTCATAGTGAAATGGGGCTTTCTCCGGATAACCGGGTTCTTGATTTATATGCTTTGCTTCTGAAATCTTTTGAATAATTATAAAATATGAAAAAGTTATAGCTGGCGGCTTTTAATTTTATTTTGTCAGAATTCCGTCAGTAGGATTTGTTATTATACAATAATAGTTGTGTTATGGCGATTTTAACTGTGACTTTTGTCACACCGCCGGTCTTTGCAGACGGATTTACAATAGGATTCATTTTCTACAAGGAGGACAAAAGAATGAATAACCGAAATTTGATGAGAAAGACTTACAGTAAAGAAACGTTAAACAGAATCACAAAACCTAAAGTTCAATTGTTAAGCTTGGAAAAAGCGAGGTTAGATTTAAATAAATTAATTAGTAACAGCGATGATTTCATAATTAATCCGGAAATTGAAGAACAGGGAAAATACTTTGACAATCTCCTGAATTCCTATTATGATTTGGGAGAAATATAAAATTCCTGGCTGTAAGCAAAGATAAATTAAAAAGGGCCGCCGCAAATTCTTAATTCCTGACTCGGGTAAGAAACTTGCAGCGGCCCTTCTTAGCGCATCAGCGCAGAGTCCGGCTTGCGGGACTCTAAATGTATCGCATATTATCGACTACAGCCGGCTGGCAATAGCTGTTAAGCATTTTTAAAAGCTGTGTCCGAATTCTTTCTCTTTTTCCACATAACCCAAAGCGGCCCGGCAATGCAGATAGTTGAATAGCAGCCGCTGATAGAACCGATAGCCATGGGAAGTGCAAAGCTTTGTATGGAATCAATACTGTTAATGCTGGCCAGTACGTAAACTAAACTTACGCTTAAGAATACGGCAACATTGGTATTGACGGATCTCGTTATGGATTGTGAGATGGAAAGGTCGGCCAGGGTATCCACCGGCAGTTTCGGATGCAGTTTCGTATTTTCACGGATACGGTCGTATATAACGATGGTATCATTTACCGAATAACCGATGATACTTAAGGTTACGGCAACAAAAGAATCGCCGATGGGTATTTTAAAAATGACGCAGGTAAAAAATACCACAAGTACGTCATGAAACAGTGCCACAAGGGCCATGGCACCTGCTGAAAGTCCGCCCATTTTCTTAAATCGTATCCATACATAAACCATAACCAATATAGCGGAAAGAACGATTGCAGTGATTCCGTTCTGAAGAAACTTTTTACCGAAAAACGGTTCCACCATGGAAGATTCGGCAAGGTTTAACTCCGCATCCGGGAATTTTTCTTTTAATGCACTGTCAAACTGGTCCTGATCCTTGGCATCCAGGCCGTAATTGCCGGCTATATTGATAACAAGTCTTTGTTCACCGGTTGCTATGTCCGAAGTAAGCTGTGTCGTTACCGGCCGCGTTAATAATTCAGATGCAGTATCCGCGGCCGCGTCGGCATCAAGCTCACCGACATAGGAATATTTTAACAGGGCACCGCCCTTAAACTGGATGTCCAGCTGAACACCGTCGACAATAACTGAAATAATGCCAATAAGCATAATTACAAATGAAATAGAGAAAAATATCCAACGCTTTTTATAAAAGCCGATTATTTTACCTGTCATAGTGTTATCCTCCTTGACCTGCATTTGAAAAGGGCAGGTTTACGTATAGCATTAAATTCGCTTAAAGACCGGATCATGAGACGGGAAGCAGTTACTCCGGCCACGAAATTAAAGAAGATACCGGTAAGCAGCGAATAGGCAAAGGACAGCAGTGAACCGGAACCGAACACCATTAATATAACTCCGACAATCAAAACGGTGATATTACCGTCGAATACGGATGAGAAAGCTTCCTTAAAACCGGAAGCAATGGCGGAAGGAATACTTTTTCCTGATTTTATCTCTTCGTTAATACGTTCGGAGATAATAACATTCGCGTCCACACCCATACCAATGGAAAGGATAACACCTGCGATACCTGTTAAGGTAAGGGTAATCTGGGGAATGGATAAAGCTAATATCTGGCCCGAAACCTGTATCAATAATGCGATGCTGGCAACAAAACCGGGCAGGCGGTAATACAGGATGAGCAATAAGCAAATGATACAGTATGCTATAATACCTGCCTGAACCATTACATCCAGTGCACCGGCTCCGAGCGTAGGGCTGATGGTGGAGTGATTCTTTGTAGTCATGGAAAAGGGCAGGGAACCGGAATTGATTTTATCGGAGAGAGCCTTTGCATCATTATAGGAGCCGATATTGTCAATCTGGGCCTTTCCGCCTGTTATGTGAACCGTTACGGTAGCTCTCTGGATTAAAGTTTCATCCATATAAATATCAATTTCCTGCCCTATCAGCTCTGCCGTTGCTTTACTGAAAAGCCGGGTACCTTCTTCATCAAAGGTAAGGCTGACCGCATACAGTCCCGTATTTTGGTTCATTTCCGGAGAGCTGTTTACAACGTGGGAGCCTTCCAATAAGACGTTGCCTTCCGCATCCTGAAAGGTAAGCTGTGCGGTTTCGCCTAATTCCGACATGGCTTCCTGGGGATTGAAGTCTTTTTCATCGGCTTTCCAGGGGAAACGCACGATGATATATCCATTGTCTTTATCAATGGTTACGTCACGGTCCAGAATATTTTGTTGGTCAAGACGGGTCTCAATAATTGTACGTGCCGCTTCCAGCTCGTTGCCGGTAGGTTTCCGGTCCAGTCCCACCGGTTCATATGCCGCCTCGACACCTCCGCGTATATCGATGCCGAAACGCATATCCGGTGCTCCGGGGATTTTAAATGTCCTGGAACCCATGGGAATCGAAATTCCGAAAATGGCCGTATAAGCCATCAGCAGTGCAATAATAAAAATTATAAAAAATACTGGTTTTCTATTTTTCATTTTTATCCCTATTGCATACCGCAGCTCTGCTGCGGTACTGCCACAAATTAAGTTGAAAGAATATGTGGCATTCCTTTCTCAAATAATATTTTCTTCCAACGCCAACAGTGTTCATTATCTGTTTTATATAAATCATTTTTCAAACACACTCTGGAAGGCGGGGCATGTCCTCCGGTATGAACTGCGATTTCATGAGTATTATCCTCCGGTTTCTTAAATAAGCGAAAAAACAGAAAAATCGACAGGTTTAAGTAAAACAATGGAAATACCATAACACATAAATCGCCTGATAAACAGCGCTGGGGGAAATAAAAGTACTTTGCCGCCGCCTTTGTAAAATGGACGGCAACCGTTTCTTCCTCCGGAAGAACGGCAACGGAAGCAAAGTAATTCAGATAGTAAAAGGGTCCTAAAATAGTGATGATTGGATTGGGGGCCTGTGTATGGAAAAAATCATATCCGGTTTTTTTAGTATCGCCGGAACTGCCCAAATTAAGATGCAGTACTAAAGCTGGAAGCAGAACAACCAAAATACGTGTGATAAATTTTTGATATTGACCGTATAAACCCAAAATGCTCACCCCATTTCAAACAACCTATACTATAAAATAACACATTTTTTATTTTTTGCATATACGTAGGAAGAAAAAAAAATTACAAAATCTAATAATTTTTTGTAATTATGGTGACGAAAGGTCCTTTTTGGGCGGGAGCGGATGCCGGTACGGGATAAGAAAAAAGGGCGGTATTCCGAAAGGTTTTTCCTGCCGCTGCGCCGCCGGCTATACCAGAAATAGGATTGACATCCATAGGGTATAATGTTACACTTTTCGTGTGACAATATAATATGAAAAGGTGCTTGGAGCAACGCCTGTTGCAGACAAGATAATAGGGAAATGGGTGAAAATCCCATACGGTCCCGCCGCTGTAAAGGAAGAGTAGCAACCGGCAGCAAAACATTTAAGGTCTTATTCACCGGGAATGTATTGCTGTTGTAAAATCACTGTGATTAACGGGAAGATTGGCTGCTGTTATGACGCCTGAGTCAGAAGACCTGCCTTTTTATATGTAAACTTACACAGTTACGGACGATGGCTGTGTATATGAATAAAATTCCCGGCACATATGGGAGTTTTATTTAAATAGGCCTTTTTATTGCCTGAATCGTTCTTTTTCCGAAGGATACAGGTTAATAAAAAGGCTTTTTCTTTATTCAATAGCAATAGGAAATTGGTCCTATTGAATAAAAAACCTCGGGGGAATGCGCACGACGCGCCAGAGGGAGATTGTTATCGGAAAGCGTGATTGGACACGCGGAAAGGAGCTATTTTGACTAAGAAACAAAAAAAATTAATCGCAGTTGCGGCAGGTATTTCACTAAGCCTATGTTTTGCACCGGCGGTTGGCGCAATGCACATAATGGAAGGATATCTGCCGGTCCGGTACTGCATTGCCTGGGGAATACTTTGTATACCGTTTTTAATTGCAGGCTTTTTATCCATTAAAAAATCCGTATCGGAACACAGGAAAGCCCTGGTTATTCTTGCAATGTGCGGAGCCTATGCATTCGTTCTGTCCGCACTGAAATTGCCGTCCGTAACGGGAAGCAGTTCCCACCCGACCGGTACGGGGCTTGGAGCCATTTTATACGGGCCGGGTGTTATGAGTGTTCTGGGAATGATTGTATTGCTCTTCCAGGCGGTTTTACTGGCACACGGCGGCCTGACCACCCTTGGAGCCAATACCTTTTCCATGGCGGTTGCAGGACCTTTTATTACATATGGGATATATAAATTGTCCCTGAAACTGAAGGTTCCCAGATTAGGAGCCGTATTCCTGGCAGCAATGCTTGGAGATCTGGCCACCTATTGCGTAACTTCTTTCCAGCTGGCAGTGGCTTATCCCTCGGGGGTAGGCGGAATAGGAGCTTCCCTGGTTAAGTTCATGGGTATATTTGCGATAACCCAGGTGCCTATTGCCATAATAGAAGGTATTATTACGGCTTTGGTGGTTATGGCCCTTGAAACCTATGCAAAACCGGAGCTTGCTGAAATCGGATTTATGAAAGGCGGGTTAAGTCATGAAAGGTAAATTTAAAACAGGGGTTTTATTGATAGCAGTCTGTATATTAATTGCCGTAATTCCACTGGCGCTGATTAAAGATTCGGAATTCGGAGGGGCGGATGACGCCGCATCGGAGACCATCAGTGAAATTTTAGATGTAGAGGAGTATGAACCCTGGGCTTCTCCGGTGTATGAACCGCCCGGCGGTGAAACGGAATCCCTTCTTTTCAGCCTCCAGGCGGCAATAGGAGCCGGCATTATGGGCTATGGCATAGGAATATTAAAAGAAAGGACTAAAAACAGAAAGGAAAGTCCGGCAAGATGATAATGATGGACAAGTTGGCATATTCGTCCGGTCTGCGGTACATAAGCCCATGTATAAAAGCCTTTGTGGCCGTAACCACGCTACTTATATGTGTTACGGCGCGTTCCTTCATTATTTCCCTGGTTACTCTGGCAGTTATGGGAAGTATAACCGTCTGTAAAGGAGGAATTTCCCTGTCCTATTATATCAGGCTGTTCCGGATACCTCTGCTTTTTTTGGTACTCAGTACTTTTACCATTCTAATCAGTATCACCGGGGAGCCTGTGACGGGGACAGCCTTTCCCATATTTGGCAGCTACCTGGTTATGAAAGGTGAGGATTTCTATTTTGCAGGTAATCTGGTCATAACTGCTTTAGGAGCTGTTTCCTGCCTGTACTTTTTGTCACTGACAACACCGGTTACCGATTTGCTGTATGTACTGGAAGTCATCCGCTGTCCCGGAGTTCTGGCAGAATTGCTGCTGCTTGTCTATCGTTTTATCTTTGTACTTTACGATATGGCAGTGGCGGTAACCATATCCCAGAAAAGCAGACTGGGCAACAAGGATTTTAAGACATCCGTCCACGCAATGAGCGGATTGCTTGCAATGCTCCTAATCCGGGCACTGAGGAAATCCAGCCTGCTTTATGACGCAATGGAATCCAGGTGCTATGACGGCAAAATCCAGGTCCTGCGGGAATCTGCCAGGGCAACCGGGAAGGAGATTTTCATGGCGGCTTCTTTTGAAGCCGTCATGTTCGGTCTGTATCTGTTTTTAAGGAGACTGCATTGAGTATTTTAAAAACTGAAAATTTAACCTATGTATATGAAGATGGAACAAAAGCCCTGAATAATGTAAATCTTTCTGTTGAAAAAGGGGAAAAGACCGCTTTTCTGGGAGCCAACGGCTCCGGAAAGTCAACCTTCTTCCTCTGCCTGAACGGTATCTTAAAACCCGGGCAGGGGAGAATACTGTTTAAGGACCGGCCTGTGGAATATTCCAGAAAAGGCCTGCTTAAGCTTAGGAGCAAAGTGGGAATTGTATTTCAGGACCCGGATAACCAGCTTTTTTCCGCCAGTGTTTATCAGGAAATATCTTTTGGCCTGATGAACTTAGGGATAACCGGGCAGGAGGCGGTTAAAAGGGTGGAGGCTGTTATGGATGCGATGGAAATACAGTCTTTTCGCCATAAGCCGACCCATCTGTTAAGCGGCGGGCAGAAAAAACAGGTAGCCCTGGCGGATATCCTGGTGATGGAGCCGGAAATCATTATCCTGGACGAACCGGCATCGGCTCTTGATCCCAAACATACGGGAATGATAAATAATATATTAAAACGGCTGCCGGAACAGGGCATTACGGTAATCATAGCCACCCATGACGTAGATTATGCCCTGGAATGGGCGGATAAGGTTGTACTGTTCAATAACGGAGAAGTGATTGCCGCGGGAAAAACGGAGGATATATTTATGGATAAGGAGCTGTTAAAGCAAACTAATTTAGTGCAGCCGGATGTAATAAAGCTTTATTCCGGTTTATGTGCGCGGGGAATCATCGACAGAAACCTGCCTGTCCCCAAGAATTTCGATATTCTGGAAGAATATATAATATGCAGTGCCGGGAGCAGGGAATATGTATAAAAAAGCAATTCTGGTTGTCAGTTTTGGGACAAGCCACAAGAAGACCAGGGAAAAGACCATTGAACGGATTGAGCAGGATATCGGCAGGGCATATCCTGACTTTAAAATATACCGGGCATTTACCAGCAGGCTTATTATAAATATATTGAAAATAAGGGACGGCTTTGGGGTAATGACCGTAAAAGAGGCCATGGCGCAGATGAGTAAGGACGGGATAGAGGAAGTTATTGTCCAGCCCACCCATATTTTAAACGGTCTGGAGAACGAAAAAATGACGGAAGAGATACATACCTGCAAGAAGCTGTTTAAATCTGTAAAAATCGGTGCTCCCCTGCTCACCTCCACCCAGGATTACCATAAGGTAATTGCCGGATTTTTGGAATATTTTCCTTTTATTAACGGGGAAGAAGCCTATGTCTTAATGGGACACGGAACGGCTCATTATTCCAATGCCGGTTATGCGGCTTTGGAGTATATGTTCCGGGACCATGGCCGTGAAGATATCTATGTGGCCACGGCAGAGGCATACCCGGCTATCGGGAATGTTATAAAGCAGTTAAAGAAAAAGAACTATAATAAGCTTACCTTAGTACCTTTTATGATTGTATCCGGAGAGCATGCCCTGAATGATATGGCAGGCGATGACGAAGATTCCTGGAAATCTCTGCTGAAAGAGGAAGGCTATGAGGTGAACTGTTCCCTGAAAGGTCTTGGGGAATATATCGGTATAAGAAATATATTTATTGAACATGTGGAGGAAGCCAGACAGGCCTGATGGTTACCGGGAATAAATTTGACAGGAAACGGATGCTGGTTCCCCGATAAGTAAAAATTAATACGTTTATCCTGGATTTTCAAGAAACGGAGGAATCGTTATGGCAGGAGCATTATACGGTGTGGGTGTAGGGCCGGGGGATCCGGAACTGCTTACTTTAAAGGCGGTACGGATTATAAAAGAGTGTGATATAATAGCTATTCCTGCGGCAGATAAGGAAACCTGCACTGCCTACGGGATAGTGAAGCAGGCAGTGCCGGATATTGGGGACAAAGAAGTGCTTGCCGTTGACATGCCTATGACCAAAAACAAGGAGAAGCTGGAAGAAAGCCACAGAGAAGGGGCCCATAAAATTGGGGAGCATCTAAGGAAGGGCCTTAAAATTGCCTTTCTGACTTTGGGGGACCCGACGGTTTATTCAACTTATATATACATTCACAGACGTATTCTGGCGGAAGGATATACGGCGGAAATTATCAGCGGTGTTCCTTCCTTCTGCGCCGCCGCAGCCAGGTTAAAGGAAGGATTGGCGGAAAATGCGGAGCAGCTTCATATCATTCCGGGGTCTTATTCCATAGAAGACGCCCTTAGCCTCTCCGGCACCAAGGTACTTATGAAAACCGGAAAGAAGCTGGGGGAAGTGAAAGAACGACTAAAAGCTTTGAAAGCCAGGGCCGTTATGGTGGAAAACTGCGGTATGGAACAGGAGAAGGTTTATGGCTCCCTGGATGAAATTCCGGAGGAGGCAGGGTATTATTCCCTTATTATTGTAAAGTAGGGCAAAAGCTTTGTGAGATTGCGAATAAGAATAAAAAGAACTCAGTAAGAATAAGAAGAACTCAGAATATACAGAGGGGAGCGGGTTTCAGTATGGTGGAACGTTATATTTATAAAAACAGCAAGAGATTAAGATGCGGGTATACGACAGGTTCCTGTGCGGCGGCAGCGGCAAAAGCGGCAGCCGGAATTCTTCTGAACAGCAATCCTGTAAATACGGTTTTTATAACAACACCCAAGGGAATCCTGCTCGAGCTGGAAGTAAAGGAGGTTATCCGGGGAGAAGATTATGTTACCTGCGGAATACAAAAAGACAGCGGGGATGATGCGGATGTAACCAATGGGATACTGGTATTTGCAACCGTAAAAAAGACGGAAAAGGATATTACGATTGACGGCGGAACAGGAGTGGGCAGGGTTACCAGGCCCGGACTGGATCAGGAGATAGGGCAGGCAGCCATTAATCAGGTTCCCAGAAAAATGATTTATAACGAGGCGTCAAAGGTCTGTGAGGAAGCAGGGTATACCGGGGGTCTTAAGATAATTATCTCCATTCCCGAGGGTGAAAAACTTGCGAAAAGGACTTTCAATCCGAGACTTGGAATAGAAGGCGGATTATCGGTGCTGGGAACCACCGGCATTGTGGAACCTATGAGTGACTCGGCTTTGGTAGAGACCATCCGGGCGGAGATGGGTATGCTTACTGCGGAAGGAAATAAATACCTGACAGCCGTTCCCGGCAACTACGGAGAAACCTTTGCAGAAGGGGTACTGTCCATATCGCCGCAAAAGACGGTAAAATGCAGTAATTTTATCGGTGAGACCATAGACATGGCATATGAATTTAAGCTTAAGGGATTATTGCTGGTAGGACATATCGGAAAACTGGTAAAACTCGGCGGCGGAATTATGAATACCCATTCCAGATGGGCCGACGGGAGAATGGAAATACTGTGCAGCTGCGGTCTGCTGGCAGGCGGGAGGAAAGGGCTGTTAAAGAAAATCCTGGACTGTGTAACCGTGGATGAAGCACTGGAATTATTAAAGGAAGAAGGATTACTTAAAGGGGCCATGGAGGTGCTTATGGAAAAAATCGATTTTCATTTGCAGCACAGGGCCTATGAAGGACTGGTTATCGGGGCAGTGGTTTTTTCCAATCAATTCGGAGTATTGGGTGAAACGAAAACGGCGGGTTATTTGCTGGATGAAATTAAGAGAGGAAAGGGTTAGGTATGATTCATTTTGTAGGAGCCGGCTGCGGTGCGGCGGACTTAATTACGGTAAGAGGCCAAAAGCTGTTACAGGCAGCGGATACGGTAATCTATGCGGGCTCGCTGGTAAATCCTGAATTATTACAGTACACCGGGGAAGGCTGTCAGTTGTACGACAGCTCCCGCATGACTTTGAGTGAGGTTGTGGATATCCTGGTTAAGGGCAGCAGAGGCGGAAAGAAAATGGTACGGCTTCATACCGGAGACTCCAGTATTTACGGCGCAATCCGGGAACAGATGGAGTGCCTTAAGAAGGAAGGCGTCGAATATGACATATGTCCCGGTGTCAGCAGTCTTTCCGGCGCAGCGGCAGCACTGAAAGCAGAATATACCCTGCCGGGGATATCCCAGACCGTCATTATTACCCGTATGGCGGGAAGGACTCCGGTTCCGCCAAAGGAACAGATTGCCTTGCTTGCAGAACATCAATCCACCATGGTTATATTTTTAAGCACGGGACTTCTGAAGGAGTTAAAAAAAGAATTGCTAAAGGGCGGCTATAAGCCGGCCACACCCTGCGCCATTGTTTATAAGGCGAGCTGGGCGGATGAACTCATAGTGCGGGGGGTGTTGGAGGATTTACCGGAAATGGCTGAAAAACACCACATTACCAAAACAGCCTTAATTGTAGTCGGAGAGTTTCTGGGAGAGGACTATGAATTGTCAAAACTATATGACCCGTCTTTTTCCACCGGATACCGTAAGGCTGTCGTACCGGAGGAAGAAAAGGAAAGCCCGGCAGAAGCGGAAATCAGAAAGCCAAAGGAAGACCAGGATAACCAGGATGTATATAACTATTCTGACGGGAGACGGATATGAAAGCGGCTGTTATTTCCTTTACCAAAAGAGGAAGTGAATTAAATAAAATAATCTGCGGCGGACTGAAAGGCCGGGGCGGGGCGGTACAAGGGTATGCCTCCGGCAAATATGCAGACGGTAAAGATTTGCAGGCTTTTTGCAATCTTGGTGGCCTGATGGGAGAATTATTCGGGACATCAGACGCAATCTTGGTTATCGGGGCCTGCGGCATAGCCGTACGGGCAATTGCACCTTACCTGAAAGGAAAATCGGAGGACCCTGCGGTGGCCGTTGCAGGGGAAGACGGAAAATATGTTATTTCCCTTTTATCCGGGCATTTGGGAGGAGCCAACGACTTCAGCAGACAGGTTGCCGCCTTAATCGGGGCGGAGCCGGTCATAACCACAGCCACGGATGTGAATCATAAATTTGCGGTGGACGACTGGGCAGTCAAACACGACTTAATCCTGGCAGATATATCCATGATTAAAGAAATATCGGGGGCCGTGCTAAACGGTGAAAAAGTTGGATTTTACAGCAGCTATCCCGTAGAAGGGAATTTGCCCCCGGAGCTGTCCGGAGATATTCAGGATGCAGGCATATGTATTTCACCGGACATTGCCTTAAAGCCTTTTGCAAGGACTCTGAATCTGATGCCGAGGAATATTGTTCTGGGAATCGGATGTAAAAAAGATGTGGCCGGAGAAGTAATTATAAATGCGGTTACGGATACCCTGCGCCGGTTTAAACTGGATAAAAGGCGTATCTGCCGTATCTGCTCGGTTGATATCAAGGCAGGAGAAAAGGGAATCCTTAAGCTGGCGGAGGTTCTAAAGGCGGAATACCTTACTTTTACGGCAGAAGAGCTAAAGCAGGTTCCAGGAGATTTTAACGGCTCCGAATTTGTAAAGAAAACAGTCGGCGTGGATAACGTATGTGAAAGAAGCGCCATGCTGGGAAGCGGCTGCGGAAGAAAGCTGATACCCAAAACCGCCTTGGAAGGGGTAACCCTCTCCGCCTGTGAAATGGATTATGCTGTTTCCTTTCACGCTGCGGAAGGATACTTGTCAGGAGAGGCGCATAAAGCCTGAGCGGAAATGGAGAAAATTATGAAATTATATATCGTCGGATTTGGTGCGGGCGGGTATGAGTATATGA
>DBEP01000115.1 GCA_002294045.1 Lachnoclostridium sp. UBA903
ACAAAGGGTACGGCAACAGTACTACCCTGTCAAAAGACGTTACCGATTATGAAACCGCAAATCTGGTACTGTTATCTTTAAGTGAAACCGTGGCTGCCAGACTTCGTGCCAGCGGTGTAAAATGTAACTGCATAACAGTAGAACTTACGGATTGTGATTTTAACCACCAGACACATCAGACTACCCTGTTAACTCCTTCCAATACCGCAAACATGATTCATCAGACCGCCCGCCGCCTGTTAAAGGAATGCTGGAACGGCAATCCGCTGCGCCTGTTGGGAATCCGTGCTACAAAACTAAGTACAAAAGATTATTCCCAGATGAATTTATTTGATATGGAAAAAAACGAAAAGCTGGAGAAACTGGATAAAGCTTTAGACAGTATAAGGAGCCGTTTCGGTACCGATGCGGTAAAACGGGCAAGATTTATTGATACCAAACACAACCGTAAATTTCCTATTGAATAAAAATGAGGGGTATTTTCAAAGACAAGTACAACGTTTTCAAAATACCCCGCATTCCAAGCTTTATTAATTTATGCTTTTACGGCAGCCTCTCCCTTTTATCATGTACAGTTACATTCACTGCCGCAGTTTTCTTCATGCTCCTTTTGACAGACGGGAGTACTGCTTTCGGCCAGGCTGCCGTCCAGATAAGCTGCCGCGGCCACATCGGCATCGCCCTGCGTGCCCGGCACTACCAGTATTCCGGCTTTCATCAGACCTTCCATGGCATCCATACCGATTCCGCCGCAGATCAGCACGTTTACCTTTTGTTCCGCAAGCAGGGTAACAAGACGGGAATGACCGGTTCCTCCGCTGCTTAAACTGGTTTTACTGATTAATTTATTACCGCATATTTCGTATATATTAAATTTTTCCGATTTGCCGAAATGTTGAAATACATGGTTGTTCCCATCAATGGCAACGGCAATTTTAACGGCTGCGGCCTCCTCCTGTACGTCAGCCGCTTTTCCTGCCGTACTTAAGGGAACGTCTTTTACCCTATGAACAATCTCCAGGGTTTCAGCCGCCAGGTCTAACCAGTCACCTTCTAACTCTTCCACCGCTTCCCCGTCAATGGCTGCCGCAATTGCCGGGTCAATGGCTACCTTGCCAAGAACCGGCAGATCATACTTGCCGGCGATTTCATCAATATGGCTGGCACCAAAAACACTGATTTTTTCTCCGCAGCTGCCGCATGTAATATAACTGTAATTTTCAATCAGGCCGAGGATGGGAATATCCATAGCATTGGCCATATTTACCGCCTTTGAAACTATCATGGATACCAATTCCTGCGGTGAAGCAACGATAACCAGGCCGTCAACCGGCAGCGACTGAAACACGGTAAGCGGTACGTCGCCGGTTCCCGGAGGCATATCTACAAACATGTAATCAACCTCTTCCCAAAGTACCTCCGACCAGAATTGCTTAACGGTCCCCGCTATAACAGGCCCTCTCCAGATAACAGGAGTATCTTCCGTATCCAGCAATAAGTTGACCGACATAATTTTAATTCCTTTTTTACTTACGGCAGGAAAAATACCCAATTGGTTCCCGGAGGCTTTACTGTGTATTCCGAATGCTTTCGGTATGGACGGTCCCGTTATGTCCGCATCCAGAATACCGACGCTGTAACCCTTCCGGTTCATAAGTACGGAAAGATAGGACGCAATAAAGGACTTGCCTACACCGCCCTTACCGCTTATGATTCCTATTACCTTTTTAACCTTGCTGTACGGATTAAGCGGGACCAAAAAATCCTCCCTGGAAGGCTTTCTGGACGAACAATCAATATTGCAGCCGGAGCAATCGCTTGAGCAGCTGCTTTGTGATTCATATGTTTCACTCATAATTCTTTCTCCTATTCTGAAATTATTGGATTCCCGGATTTTTCCTAAGTATTTTCCGGCACCGTTTGCATCTGAATTTACAGGTACATTCATTTCCGGTAATTTCATAATTACCGCCCTGGATTAATATTCCTTTCCCTTCACACAGGGCTTCCACGGACTTATACCTGCCCGAGTACAAAATCCGCTGAAAGGTTCCTCTGGAAACGCCCATTTTCTGTGCAGCCGTCTCCTGTTCCAGATTTTCATAATCGCAAAGACGGAGTGCTTCCAATTCATCCACACTTAGGACAACATATCCCTGTTTACTGTCTTGTGGTGTAAATACTTTATGTTGAAATTCCGCACATACTTTTCTGCATTTTGCATTTCTTGGCATAAAGTATCTCCTTTCTGACAATAGATTTTTCTTAAACGGCACATTTTAATGCAATTTCTGAAACGGCAATTGAAATATAATGTGCATATGCACAAAAAATTATACTACTCGGTACAATTTTGTCAATAGGATAAAGTAATAAAAATAATATTTTACCGCAAAATTATCGTCAGCCATACGGCATTGATACGTTCCGTATTCTTGACAGGAATGAGTGTCTTTTTTTCTGTATCATTATGGTATCTGCTGAATATTATGTTTATATAATAGTAAAGGAGAACTATAAATTGGCTATTAGAATATTTATAGATCAGGGACATAACCCAAGCGGGGTGAATGCCGGTGCGGAAGGATTCGGATTAAGAGAACAGGATATTACTTACATTGTCGGAATCTACCTGGCAAATATCCTGAATGCGGATCCCAGATTTGAAGCCCGGACGTCCAGAACGACTCCGGAAGAATCGCTAGGCTACAGTAACGCCTCCAGTCTTGCGGAAAGGGTCCGCCTGGCAAACTCCTGGCCGGCTGATTATTTTCTCAGCATCCATTGCAATGCCAATGAAAACCCTGCCATAAACGGTACGGAATGCTACGTATACCAGAATTATACCCAAGCCTATTATTTAGCCGAGCGTATATTGCCTGCTATTGTCAGCCGTTTAGGTACAAGAAATAACGGGGTGCGGCTCAACCCCTCTTTATATGTATTAAGAAGGACAAATATGCCTTCCGTACTGGTCGAACTGGCTTATATATCTAATTACGAAGATGCACAGAAGCTTGCTACAAGGCAATACGACTTTGCTTATGCTATTTATATCGGAATTCTGGATTACTTTGGATTCAGTGTTTTATGATTTTTAAGTTTCGGCATGATTTCCCTCTGGGGACTGCTGGTTTGAAATTAAACCGGCAGGCTCTCCGGAAGACTGTAAATCATATGCAATTAAAGTGTAACTATAATATTCTTTCTTAATTCATATTCTTTCCCATATAAGAATATCTGTTTCCCGCTTCCGCTTAACAGGGTAATCCTGCATTGATTCTTAACTACCTCAACTTTAATGCGACTGTTTTCATAATTAATCTTAAACCGGTATCCGTTCCAGGGCCTGGGCAGGTACGGCGCCAGATATAAGCCTTTCTCCTTAATCCTAAGGCCCGCAAACCCGTAAACGATTGCCATGTAATTACCGCCCATATTGGCCGTATGTATACCGTCTTTCGTATTCCTATGGGTATTAAAAAGGTCCAGTTTGGCCGAGTCCCCGAAATACCCGTAGGCTTTTTCCTTATATCCCAATTTTGAGGCTGCGATACTAAAGATACAGGTAGACAGCGAAGAATCATGGGTTGTGATTTTTTCGTAATATTCAAAAGAATTACGGATGGTTTCAAGGGATTGGGCGTCTTCAAAAATAAAGTGGGCCAGTACCGTATCCGCCTGCTTACATACCTGATGGCGGTACAGATAGAGAGGATGATAATGCAGCAGCAAGGGGAAGTTTTCTTTGGGAGTGTTTTTTATATCCCAGATTTCCTTCTCCAGGAAAGAATCATCCTGAGGGTTAATTCTTAAGGTATCGTCATAGGGCAGATACATATTTTCGGCAGCCTGTTCAAACTGCTTAATTTCTTCTTCCGATAAGCCGGTTTTATCCAGAACTGTCTCCAATTTATTTTCCTCTGCCAGCATACGATAAAATTTAACCGCCCAGCGCAGATTGAATTGAGCCGATACGTTGGTATAATAATTATTATTTACCATACAGGTATATTCATCCGGTCCGGTTACTTCATTAATCCGAAACTGCCCTTTATAAAAATTGCCCGCATCCATCCAAAGCCTGGCCGTTTCAAAAATAATTTCCCCGCCTTTTTCCGCTATGAAATCCAGGTCTTTGGTAGCTAAAAAGTAGATAATCACGGAATAAGCGATATCCCCGTTAATATGATAGGCTGCGGAACCGGAAGGATAATAACCGGAACATTCCTTTCCCATTATGGTTCTCCAGGGGTATAAAGCTCCCTTTTTGTGCCCCAGTATCTTAGCATTCTCCCTGGCATAATCAAGGATACGGTACCGGTATGCAATTAAGCTTTTTGCGATTTCCGGCATAGTCAGAATAAAAAAGGGATGGATATACATCTCCGTATCCCAGAAATAATGTCCTTCGTAACCTTCCCCGCTTAAGCCCTTGGCAGCTATATTACCATATTCATCCTTGCCCACGGACTGGATTAACTGATACATATTAAACCTTACCGCAAGACTTAAGGCATCATCTCCGTCTATCTCCAGATAACAATTCTCCCAGAAATGTGCAAGATACGCTTTCTGGCGTGTATAGAACTCCTTCAGCGGAAGGGAAAGCGCCTTTTGCATTTCTTTAACGGCAAAGGATTTACAGTCCTGCTGCCGAATGGAGTCACTGAAAACCGTATATTTCGTAACTACTGCCGTCTCGCCCCGGGCAATAAAAGTATTCATGGTACAAACCGCTTTATGCCCCTTTAGTTCCGTGTGCATACTTCCATCCCGGGATAATATATTTTTTACTCCCGTACACACGGACAGGCCCGACCGCAGTGTACCGGAAGTAAGATAAGACACGCCTTCTTCCAGTATCGCCTCTTCAGGTATTAAATAATCAGAACTCTCGCCTGCCACCCTTGGGTCATCCGGGTTGCTGTAATTCATTACTTCCCCTGTATGCGTTGATACAAATGTAAGACTGCCGTCAAAGTTTATGGCGGTAACTGCATATTCAATGGTGAATAAGGATAATTGATGGAAGGAAGCCATACGCTTTATGAGAACCTCCACCTCTCTCCCGCTTTGGGAACGCCATACGGCTTTTCTTCCCGTAATCCCTTTTTCCATGTCTACAAAACGGCTGTAAGAAAGAGCCTTGCCGTCAAACAAGCTGAATTTTTCCCCGTCAAGAAATAACTGTATGGTCTGGGTATCCGCCACATTTAACATGGTTTGTTTTTCTTCCGTCAGTCCGTACAGTTTTTCCGCCTGTTTCATTTCCGTTATATCATAAAATCCGTTAATATAAGCTCCCCGTATGGTAGTATAACCGTCAGGATATCCTTCCTCAAAATTGGACCTTATCCCGATATAACCGTTGGCATTGTGAAATATGGTTTCATTCACCATTAATGCATCATTATCCATACTCAGATTATTGACTTCATAAATCAGTTTTTTATCGCTCATATTTGACTCCCACTGGTTTTATTTTACTGCCCCCGCCGCAACACCTTTAATAATATATTTCTGGGCGCACAGGTAGAACAGGATGACAGGAGTAATGGTTAACATCAGGCCTGCCATGGCCAGATTCCACTGGATGGTAAACTGGCCGAAGAAAGATGCCGTAGACAAGGGTATGGTACGCAGTGCTTTCCCTGAAATTACCAGCGACGGCAGAAGATAGTCATTCCAGATCCAGATTACGTCCAATATAATAACCGTAACCGTAGTCGGCTTTAACATGGGAAATACGATTTTAAAGAATACGCCAAGCTTATTACAGCCGTCTATAGTGGCGGCCTCTTCCAGGGAGACCGGTATGGATTTTACAAACCCATGGTATAAAAACACCGCCATACTGGCACCAAATCCTACATTCATATAAATCAGCCCGCCCAAGGTATTTAACATGGGCAGATGAAAGGTATCCCGGATAAAACCCATAACCTGCATTAACGGCATCATAATGGTCTGGAACGGTATTATCATGGTTGCGACAAATACCATAAACAGAATCCGGCTGAGTTTATTGTCCGTCCTTACTAACATCCAGGCTGTCATGGAGGCCAGAATTACAATTACGGCGATGGATACAGCCGTAACAATAAAAGAATTGCTGATGGCTTTTAAAAAATTCATTTTATCCATGGCTTCCGCATAGAATCTTGCAGTAAATTTTTCCGGTAAAGCCAGCATGCTTTCATAAAGTTCCTGCCGGTTCTTAAATGAATTTACGAATACAATGTAAACAGGGAATAAATAGAAGGCGCAGACGGCTATAATAAGTACTTCCTTTAGGATTTTAATCACTTTGCCCATTACATCACCACCTCCTTCTTTTTGGTGATGGATACCTGTATCAGGGTAATCACCGCTACCGCAATAAAAAATACGATTGCCTTCGCCTGTCCGTACCCATAATTATTTAAAGAAAATATTTCATTATAAATATTCATAGCCATCATTTCCGTGGCATTGCCGGGACCTCCGCCGGTCAAAGAAAAGTTTACGTCGAATACCTTAAAGGAATTGGATAAGGTCATGAACAAACAGATAGTAAAAGAAGGCATAATCAGCGGAAATTTTATCCGGAATAAAGTCTGCCAGAATCCTGCTCCGTCCACCCTGGCGGCTTCTGTCACATCCTCCGGTATTCCCTGAATGCCGGTAATATAGATAATCATGATATAACCTGCCATCTGCCATGTGGTTACGATAATCATAGCAATTAAAGCATACTTCGGGTGAAGCAGCCAGCTAAAGAAAAAGGAGGTCAGCCCGGTATTTTCCCCAATAGCGGTAAATACATCCGTAAATATAAATTTCCATATGTAACCCAAAATCAGCCCTCCGATTAAATAAGGCATGAACAGCATGGTCCTGGCAGCGTTACGGACCTTTAACCTGCCTGTTACAATCAGGGCAAACGTAAGTCCCAGTATATTAATAAGCAATACGGCGGCAACAGTAAAAAACAGCGTATGACCTGCCGATGCAAGGAAACGGCTGTCTGAAAATAAACGGGTAAAATTCCCTAATCCAACAAAGGTTTTCTTGTTGAGGGGCATTCCGTCCCAGGAGACAAAAGAATATCCGATACCTATAACAAAAGGGATGATTACAACGGTTGTAAATATAAATACCAGGGGCAGTACAAATAAAGCATACCACGCCATGTTGCTCTTTTTCCTCATTATAATTTCCTCCAATCATTAACTGATTTTTGCCGGCAAGCGTACCGGTGTACCAGAGCGGCACTCCGGTATTTTAACAGCAGAAATCTAACACCGGCTTGAGATAAACGGATGTTAGATTTCTTATTAGGGTGCGTTTGAAAAATGCTTGCCTGTCTATGCTGTCAGGTGTTTTCGTATTTAATTCAGGCTTTATTTGGCGGCCTGTACGAAAGCGTCGTTAAGGTTGGTGAGAAGCTCGGTACCGGTCATTTCAGTGGTGAAGAACTGCTGTGCAACAGGTAACAAGTATACGTCAACAATACCTGCGGGCCAGTAAGAGTTCATCGGCCAGGGGATTGTTTTTCCGGCCGCGGTATATTCGGCAACAGACTTGGAAAGCGGGTCTAAATCAGCATTTTCCATAGTGGATACTACGGGAAGAAAACCGAATTCTTTTAACAGATATTTTTCACCGGTTTCACTGGCATATAACCAGTTAAGGAAGTCCTTCCCTGCCTGGATTTCAGCATCTGGGGCCTGAGAGTTTACATACCAGCAGGAGGGTACGCTTACTGCTATTTTATCATTGCCGCTTAGAGGAAAGGGCATCATTCCCATTTCAAAGTCGATGTCATAGTCTGCAAACATGCCGTAGCACCAGTTTCCCTGATGGATGGAAGCCGACTTGCCGGTAGCAAAATCACCGGTTTCTTTGTCATAATTAATTTCTAACGGATTATTGGTGTATTCCCGGATTGCTTCCATAAATTTTGCAAATTCTGCGAATTCCGGTGTATCCTGCATCTTAACCTCACCCTTTAATAACTGTTCCACATAAACTCCGGGGTCCTCTTGCAATGCGAAAGGAGTATTAAGGATATGGCCGATTAAAAAGTAGCTTTCCTGGGACAGGCTGAAACCGTTGACGCCTTTTTCTTTCTGTTCTTTTAACATAGTTACAAAGGAATCATAATCGGTTACTTTCGATGCATCAATCAGGTCTTTATTATAAACCATACCAAAACCCTCTACCGTATATGGTATACCGACAACTTTTCCTTCCTTCACATCCGCCATGTTATCAACAATATCCTTCACAAAGGATAAATCGCTTAAATCCGCCAGATAAGCAGATAATTCACCGGATTCTGAACCCGGTGCCAGAGAATATACGGTAGGACCCTGGTTATTGCCTAATTTAATCTTAAGCTGCTGTAAATAGTCGTCTCCCGTGGTTCCCCATACTTCAACTTCCACTCCGGTTTCCTGCTGATATTCCTTGGCACAGGCCTCCAGCTGATCAATAATTTCAACTTTGGATTGAAAAATTATTATTTTTTCAGCCGTATCTGTTTTACCTGTCTCTCCTGCTGCATTCTTATCTTCCCCTGATGTACTTTCTAAAGAAGCTTCATTCCCCGCAGCATCTTCCGACCCTTTACTCGATGAACCGCATCCGGTAAGCATGAAACTGAAAACCAGAATCATCGTGAGTAAAATGCCTATAATTTTACTTGTTTTCATAATACCCTCTCCTTTTAATAAAACGTTATACCATAATCATAGGCCGTCATTCTTAATTTGTCAATAACAAATTAATTCTTTATAGAAATGCTTCATATATTTGATTATATTGCACAAAACAAATATAAAAAAACCATAGGAAAAAGCAATTTTATTATTGTTTTTTCCTATGGTTTGGTGAAATTTTAGTAAAATAATGTTTTTTATTTTACTAATATGAACGATTAATTTTTTTTTATCTGTCGGAACTTTTCTTTTTATATGCCACACTGTCTCTCCAGGTGATTTTGGCAGATATTTTAAAGGGCTCCACATTTCTCTTGCCCCGGATATTTTCAATCAGATACCTGGCAGCTATATAACCCCGTTCATAATTGGGTATGGCAACCGTCGTGAGGCCCATTGCCTCAGCCAGGTCGCAGTTATCAAAGCCGGTGACCGCAATGTCTTCCGGCACCTTAAGTCCGTTGTCCCGGAAGGCCTTTATGGCACCGATTGCCATGTTATCATTGGCACAGACCAGGCAGTCCGGCAGTTCCTGGCTGAGCAGCATGATTTTAGCGGCCGTATATCCGCTTTTCTCCCGGTAATCGCCTGCAAAATAACTTTTCTGCTGAAACTGCAGGCCGTTCTCTTCCAATACGTCCCGGAAGGCTTTATAACGTTCCCTGTTATCCGCAGTCTGTTCAGGTCCTCCGATAAAACCAAAATGCCGGTAGCCTCTGTCCACCGCACCTTGAATCAGTTCCCTCATAGGATCATAATTATTGACTACTACACTCTTAATATAGGGATGCTCCATAATTCTGTCCAGTACTACGATGGGATAGGTCTCGCTTGCAATATTTATAAGCACTTCATCTCTCATTTTTTTATCCAGTATGATACTTCCGCCGGTCAGATTGCTGCGCATATATTTTTCACAGGATTTATCCGTACATATAATTAAATCAAAATCATTATCATTTAAGTAATCGCTGATTCCGTTAATAATTTTTAAGTAAAAACTCCGGTCAAAATCACTGAAATTAAATAAGACAGTATTGCTTTTACCGCTTTTTAACGCTTTCCCGGCAGTATTAGGATAATAGGACATCTCTTTACAGATGTTCATAATACGTTCTCTCGTCTTTTCTCCAACATTCTTCTTTCCGTTTAATACATTCGACACCGTTGAAACAGATACTCCTGCCGCTTTTGCTATATCCTTTATCCCAACCATAATCTATCCTCCTAAATCTTTAAGCCCGAGAAAAATTAGAAAACCAAGCCTTTAATAAAACTATTTTACTAGATTCGCGGATATTTTACAATCGTTTTATATAAATTTTACTATTCCAGTGCTTTAATATAGATTAATCTGATAAAGGCATTTATTTACCGGGGCAGCAGCCATTTATAAGGGACACCTTCAGAGATACCATCCCCGAAGGGTAGTAACAGTATGGCAGCGTAATATGGCTCCGAATCTATAGTGAGGTATAAGGAGCCCAAATCCGCCAGGCTGTCCGGCATCTGGTCATTTTGTATCTCCCGGCCGTCAGGAACGGTTAAAACCATATCCTCCATCGCCGAATCATTCACATAATCTTGTGTTAATTGATAAAACTCCGCTACACTGAGAGGATTGTCCGTTCTGACATTGTTAATTTCCTTGATATGTATGGAAAAATTCAGGCTTTGGCCGTCCGCATACTGCCAGGTATTAATTCCCGTTACTTCGCCGTACTTATTAAGCAGGGGCCCGCCGCTGCTGCCCGGAGACATGGGCGCGGTTACCTGTATGAAATCTACATTCCCAATCCTCCTTAAAGCAGAGGAAACCATTCCGTCCGCAAAGGTTCCGGTTAATCCCAGAGGACTGCCCAGAATGTAGATATCTTCTCCTACCGATACACCTTCCTGGTTTTCTGTTAAGTATGCATTCTCTGAATCAATCTTTAAGACAGCCAGGTCACGCTTAGCATCATATCCCAAAACCTGCTGTACTTCATATACTTTCTTATTATAAGTTATAATCTGTATCCACTCAGCTCCTGCCACCACATGAAAATTAGTTACCACCGTTCCGTTATCCAGGAAAAATCCGGACCCCAGATTGTATTTATCTTCTGTTACTTTTGAAATAATCTCTACGGTAGCCTCAGAGCATTTTTCATAAATCTCTTCTGCCGTAAGTTCTTTTGGCATAACTGTAATGAGATACAAAGGCAGAAACATACAAACCGCGGCAGGATTAGTA
>DBEP01000116.1 GCA_002294045.1 Lachnoclostridium sp. UBA903
AATGAGGAAGGAATATTAATTCATAATTACGGCCCCCATATTTTTCATACCAATGACAGGGAGGTATACCGGTATTTAAGCCAGTTTACACCCTGGAATGATTACTGGCACAGAGTGCTTACCTATGTTGACGGTAATTTGATACCAATGCCCATTACGGTTGAAACTATCAACCGGCTTTATAATTTAAACCTGTCCTGTTATGAAGTGGAAGAATTCCTGAAAAAACAGGCTGTACCAATGGAAAAGGATGAAATCAGAACCAGCAAGGACGTTGCGTTAAACAGGGTCGGAGCGGATATTTATCAGAAGATTTTCGAGACTTATACAAAAAAGCAGTGGGGAATTGATCCCGGTGAAATAGATACCTCCGTAATATCCAGAATACCGGTCCGGCTAAACAGGGATACCAGATATTTTAACGACCGTTATCAGGGGATTCCAAAGTATGGCTATACTAAAATGTGTGAAAAGATGGTATCAAACCCCAAAATTAAAATATTACTGAATACGGATTATAAAGAAGTGATTGGTGATTTGCATTACGATAGATTAATCTATACCGGTCCGACGGATTATTATTATGATTTTAAATACGGCAGGATGGAATACCGGAGTATCGATTTCGTTTTTGAAACCTATAACCGGGAAGATTATCAGCCTGCTTCGGTTGTAAATTATCCCAATGATTATGATTTTACACGAATCACGGAATTTAAAAAATTAACCTGGCAGGAGCATAAAATGACCACCATATTAAAAGAGTTCCCCTGCAGCGAAGGAGAACCTTATTATCCTTTTCCTACGAAAGAATGCAGAAAACAATTCGGCTTTTACCAGGCGGAGATGGAAAAGGAAGAGAAGGTAATATTCCTGGGGAGACTTGCGGAATACCGCTATTATAATATGGATGCCGTTGTAAGGCGTGCTCTGGATGTATTTAATGGAGGAATTTATGGATAAACTGTTTATTGTAATTCCGGCTTATAATGAAGAAGAAAATATCCGAAGCATAATTAAAGATTGGTATCCGATAGTGGATAAGATTGGCAATGAAAGCAAACTGGTCATAATAGACGACGGGAGCAAAGATTCCACTTATTTGGCAATGCAGGAGGAAGCACGTACAAGACCTGCTTTTGAACCCTTAACGAAACCCAACGGCGGGCATGGTGCCACGGTACTGTATGGCTATAACTATGGAATTGGGCAGGGAGCGGATTATATCTTTCAGACCGATTCCGACGGACAGACATTGCCGGAGGAATTCTGGAAGTTCTGGGAGCTTCGTAAGGAATATGCCATGGTTATCGGCCATAGAAAAGGACGTCAGGATGGTTTTTCAAGGCTTTTTGTTACAAAAATTTTAAAGCTTGTTTTGCTGATATGTTTTCACGTCTCCTTAAAGGATTCCAATACACCCTTTCGATTGATGAAAGCGGAAATATTAGAACAGAATATAAAGCTTATTCCAGATGACTATAATTTATCCAATGTTCTGTTGTCTGTTATTTATGGGAAGAAAAGGCTTTCTGTCAAATACCTGCCGATTACATTCCGGCCCAGGCAGGGCGGAGTCAATTCCATTAATATGAGAAAAATTTTTCATATCGGCAGGCAGGCGGTAAAGGATTTTTCTGCAATCGATAAATATATCAGTTAACCGGTTAACAGATAGGAGTTTGCAAATGAGGAATAATATAACCGAAGCCGTTGACGGCAATCATAATTCATGGATAAAATACATAAGGAAGATTTTACTTGGAATTCTATTGCTCGTTATGGCAAAACTGTTGCTGAAAGAGGATTTTTCCGCTTTTTTTAAATGGTGGGCGGTTCTTCTGATGTTAGGCATTATTTTTCTACCGCTGACACAGAAGATTTTTTCTGCCTTTCATGACAGAGGATATTTGTTTTCCAAAACCATCGGCCTTGCGGTTAGCGGTTATTTCATGTGGCTGCTCTCTTCCCTGAAGCTTATGAAATTTACATCCGAATCCTGTGTCGTTATTGTTATAATATGTTTCCTGGTTAATATTATAATATACGCAAAAATGAAAAGGCTGCAGGATGAACCTCAGCCGGCTTCGGGAAAGCTTGACATCATGATAGAGGAAGAGCTGTTGTTTTTGGTAATATTTCTTATCTGGACCTATATCAGAGGATTCAAACCGGAAGCATACGGAACCGAAAAGTTCATGGACTATGGTTTTATGGCAGTCATGATGCGGGGAGAATATATGCCGCCGAAGGATTTGTGGTTTGCAGGAAGTACCATTAATTATTACTATGTCGGGCAGTATATGGCCGTTTATATGACCAAATTGTCCTTTGTAACGGTCAACGTCGGCTATAACCTGATGCTGATGACCTTGGCCGCCTTTGCGTTCGTACTTCCATATTCACTGATATATAACGTTACGAAAAACTTTTTTCAGAACAGGAATCTAAAACAAAATAAAATACCGACTATTGCGGGAATACTGTCCGGCGCCGGGGTATCTCTGGCGGGCAATCTGCATTTTACTTTATTTTACCGGATTATTCCCATATTCCGTACCTTACTGGGAATAGAAAGTGATGCCGCCGAATATTGGTTTCCTAATTCCACCAGGTATATCGGTTATAATCCGGACACCAATGATAAAACGATTCATGAATTTCCCGCTTATTCTTTTGTACTGGGAGATTTACATGCACATGTTATTAATATTATATTTGTCCTGACCGTGTTAGGAATTCTTTTTGCATGGCTGCTTAGACGGAAAAAGCTTATGGAAAACCCATGGCAGGAACATAAGGAGAAGCCTTCCGGATTATGGAGTGAGATACTGAATCCCTTTATCTTGTCAATCGGTTTCTTTATCGGCCTGTTTCATATGACAAATTTTTGGGATTTTCCTATATATTACGTAGTTGCCGGAGCGGTTATTCTTTTCTCCAATTTAGTGGTATATGGGTATGATTTGCCTTTGGCCGGGAAAAAAAGATACCGCATAACCATGAAACCCTTCTATATTACTGCCGCTCAGGGAATTACGGTTATAGCAGTTGCAAAGTTAACGGCACTGCCTTTTACCCTGAATTTTGAACAGATTTCTACTGAAATATGGCAGACGGTGGCCCATACTCCCATCTATCAGTTGATTATATTGTGGGGATTGCCCGTTACGCTGGTTATAGGCCTGTTGGCCGAACTTATTGTAAAATATAAACAAAAACAGAAAGAGGCAGATGTCTTGGAAGGGGACGGTATTAAAGTGAAAGAAATTCAGAAAGAAAGTTTTATAATAAACTTTCTTTCCGGATTGCATATATCCGAATTGTTTATATTAACTCTTGGCCTGTGCGGAATTGGCCTGGTACTTATTCCTGAATTCATTTATGTAAAGGACATTTATTCCGGCGATTATAAAAGGGCTAACACCATGTTTAAGCTAACCTATCAGGCGTTTATTCTTTTTGGGACATGCAGCGGATTCATATTCCTTAAGTTTATCAGAGCCCGCAGCTTTATATGGCAGAAGAAATTTACGGTCATTACCCTGATTTTATTTATAAGCACCTTATGGTATTCCAAAGTATCTGTTGAGGCCTGGTACGGCAATATTTTTAACCATGATAATTATAAAGGTCTGGATGCGGCGGCATTTCTGGAATCCCAGATGCCGGACGATTATCTTGCGGTTAAATGGCTGAACGATAATATAAAAGGAACTCCGGTAATACTGGAAGCAAATGGGGACAGCTATTCCGATTATGAACGTGTATCGGTAACAACCGGCCTTCCTACGGTACTTGGCTGGTATGTGCATGAATGGCTGTGGAGAGGCGATACGGATTTAATTAATGAGAGAGAGGTCGATATACAAACTATCTATACCTCTTCCGATAAGGATTTGGTTTTATCCTTACTGGAGAAATACGAAATTGAATATATTTATGTGGGGAAACTGGAACGGGATAAATACCTGTCCATTAACGATACTTTGCTGAAAGAGTTGGGAAAAGCAGTGTTTACAAGCCCGGCTACGGAAGAAAAACCTTATGAAACTTATATTATTTACATTGAGCCGAAGGGGTAAATTTTAAATTTAATTTAAATTTTTATTAATGATTGTTTCAAAAAATTACCTGATTATTAAAAAAAACATTGCACATAATAATAGCGTAACAAACAACAACACAGAATTATTTTAAAACATCCGTATAATTAACGGCCGGATGGTTTTGAAATAAGAAAATGGAGGCGTTTATTATGGCAAGTAGAAACAGAGCAGAAGTGCCGCAGGCGAAAGAAGCCTTAAATCGTTTTAAATACGAAGTAGCAAATGAAATCGGCGTACCTTTAAAACAGGGATACAACGGCGACCTGACTTCTTACCAGAATGGTAGCGTTGGTGGTATGATGGTTAAGAAAATGATTGCAGAACAAGAAAAACGTATGTCAGGTCTACAGTAAGTTTTAGACCAGCAGTAAGTTTAATATATTCTATTGATAAAAGGCTGCTTGATTTAAGCAGCCTTTACTCATTGATGAATTTTCCTAAATGTGGTAATTTAAATTACCTGTTGAAATATAAGGTCATTTGAGGTAAAATTAAAAGATATAAACTAGAGTGTTTGAAAAATCATAGACCCTTCTGAACGCCCCGCTTTGCGGTATACTGCGTCAGACGTACTCTAGTAAAAATGCTCTATTCATTTAAAAACAAGTTGACAAAAGCATTTTATATTATACAATATTAATAGATATTTATAGAATTTTCTGATATTTTTCCAAATAAATATTCAGAAATATATAAGTAAGTGGAGCTGTAAATGAGAGTAATTGCAGGTAAAGCCAAGAGATTAAAATTAAAGACAATCGACGGAATGAATACCAGACCCACTACGGACAGAATAAAGGAAACTTTATTTAATATGATAAACCAGAGATTGGCTGATTGTAATTTTTTGGATTTTTTCAGCGGAAGCGGTGCTATCGGCATAGAAGCATTAAGCAGAGGGGCGAAATATGCTGTATTTGTTGATAATGCCAAGGCTGCCGTAGAATGCATCAAACATAATTTACATAACACCGGACTGGAAGAAGAAGCCCAGGTTCTGGCAAAGGATGCATTTTCTGCAATTAGGGCTTTGGAAGTGCAGGGAAAGAGTTTTGATATTATTTTTATGGATCCGCCTTATAATCAGAAATTGGAACGGCAGATATTGGAGGCACTGCAAAACTCCAATCTTTTATGCTCCGATTCGTTGATTATAGTGGAAGCTTCCAGGGAAACGGATTTTGAATATCTTAAGGATACAAGATTCCAAATATACAGGCAAAAAGAATATAAAAACAACAAACATGTTTTTATTGAATTAAAATAAATAGTAATACCAGCAGATAATTACCCAATCTCATTGCCTATTTTGCCATCTGCCGCGCCAGTATCACTCCATGTAGCCACCCGCTACGAGTCGTTCAGCTTCTTTGCAGAATGACAAACATTAAGTAAATTGCTAAAGATAAATCATGCAGTACACTTGGAAAGGCAGGTATCATATTGAGAATAGGTATATATCCCGGAAGCTTTGATCCGGTTACTCTGGGACATTTGGATATCATTTTGCGTGCATCAAAATTAGTGGATCAATTGATTATCGGAGTCTTGAAAAACAGCAGTAAAGCACCTTTATTTACATCCGAAGAACGTGTATATTTTTTAGAATTGGTAACGAAGGATATTCCTAATATCGTTATTGAATCTTATCAAGGATTGCTGGTGGATTTTGCAGATGAGAAAAATGCAAATATAATAGTAAGAGGTTTAAGAGCTATTACCGATTTTGAATATGAATTGCAGTTAGCCCAGACCAACCATAAGATGAATCCAAAAGTGGATACGGTTTTTTTAACTACCAGTGTGGAATATGCATATCTAAGTTCCAGTACGGTCCGTGAAATAGCCAGTTATGGAGGAAAGATAGAACAGTTTGTACCTGCTTGTATTGTGCAGCCTGTTTACGAAAAATATAAGAATTTAAGGAGAGGTTAATATGGGTGCCAGTAGAATAGAGCAGCTAATCGAAGATATTTATGAATTCGTAGAAAGCTGCAGGATGCAACCACTTTCAACAACAAAAGTAATTGTACCCAAGGATGAATTATATGATTTACTTGATGAATTAAGACTGAGGACTCCTGATGAGATAAAGAGGTATCAGAAGATTATTTCTAACCGGGATGCCATCATTGCGGATGCGGAAGAAAAGGCAGCCGCCATTTTGGCTGAAGCAGGAGAAAAGGCGCATTCTCTTATCAATGATCATGAAATTATGCAGCAGGCTTACACACAGGCAAATGAATTGGTTAGCAAAGCAGCGGCAGAAGCTGAAAAAATGATTGCCGATGCCAATAACGATGCTAACCAAATCCGGTCGGGAGCTTTAGCATATACGGAAGAGATGCTTTCCGACATTGAAAATATTTTAACCAATGCTTATGAAAGCAGCAGGGGAAAATATGAAAACCTGCTGAGTGCCTTAAAAGGTAATCTTGATATTGTAATTAATAATAAAAAAGAATTATCGAGCAGCGGGCAGGAAAACACCAATGAAGAAAATGAAACCGCAGGAACCAAGGAAGAAGATTCCGATGATGACTTTAACTTTGATGAAAATACCTTTTTAGAAGATATCGAATAGGTTTTATACCATGTCCTCAGGCTCTCCCGGTATGCGCCGCTTACTGTAATATAAGCCTTATGTAAAAACAAGCAAGTATAAATGCAATTAGCATATGCAGTAATTTAACCTTAATATATACGCCAATAGATAGCCTTGTATTATTAATTACACTTTTTGTCTGAGCTATGCCGGACAGACCGCCGAAAGCTGTAAGCATGGTAATTAAGGCTATTTTTGTGCTCATATTCAGGCCGGAAAGGCTGATCCGGTTAATACCCGTAGTGATTTCTATAATTCCGATTACCAGTAATTTAATATAACTGTTCCCTGTCTCAAGATTAGATATAATCTGGGCCGGAATTGAAAATAAAATTATATAGCCTCCAACTTTCGTTATTATTTCAAATCCGTTCATAATTGCGGAATCCAATAGGGAAAAATCAAATTTGGGAACTTCCCCGTTACTTACGTTCACACCGTAATTTTCCCCGAATTCCATTGCGGACAGGGACAGCTCCCTGGATATACCCCGTTTGGGAAGGATACGGAAAAACAAAAAGGAAGAAAGTATTCCGGAGAAATAGATAATAAATAATAAGCTAAAACGGATTTCCGGCAGTTTTAACTGGGCAATTGCAATATAACTCATAATAAACATGGGACTTGCATTATTGCAGAAGCCAAGTAAATACTGGCCTTCCTCTTTTTTAATGCTTCCCTGATGCACCAAATCCGCCACGGACTTGGCACCAACCGGTATGCCGGTTAAAAAGCCCATCAAAACAGGATAACAGCCGCCGCGGCTGATTCCAAACAGAGTATGAAAAACCGGATAAAGCAATTTGCTTAAAGGACGAGTAATCTGTAAGCCTATAACCAGATTGGATATAATAATAAAAGGTAATAAAGCAGGAAGTATTGTATTAAACCATAAGAGCAACCCTTTTTTTGCTCCCTGATAGGACGAAGCAGGAAATATTAATATAACCGCTAAGAAAAGAATAATTCCTGCCTTAGTTATTATTTTTTTATTACCATAGGAAGTCTGTCTCAGATTATTCTTATGATGTAATTTCTTATGTGCTGTGTTGGTTCGAGCCGATAAATGCATTATCTTCCTCCGATAAAAGTATTATTATAATCTATTTAACTGCTGTCCAAGATATGCTTAAGATTTGTAATTCCTCTAGGGTCGGAAGAAGCTGATTTTCATAAAACATTATATATCATAACTTCCGAATAATTGGAAATTATGATATAATGAAAGCGGAACGAGGAATCGTAAGCTTGCTTACGGATTCCGACTGAAGCAACAAGATTATGAACACGCTTTTGTTCAGGATATAATGAATATAGTAGTAGCAAACGGAATAATTGGATTTATTTTATTTTGCTATAATATTTGAATTTAAAGAAACTGCGGAAAGGAACAGTTATGGAGAAGAAAAAGCTTAAAAAGAGAAATGAAGTAGAAAGTAATTACAGATGGGCGATTGAAGATTTATTTCCAAATGACGAAGAGTGGAAAAAAGAATATGACTTAACGAAAGCTTTAATACCTGAAATAGTAAAGTATAGGGGAAAGTTATCGGAATCGGCAGAGGTACTGGCGGAATTTTATAAATTGCATGATGAAGTATCCTTGCATTTGGAACGGGTTTATGTATATGCGAATCAAAAATATCATGAAGATACTTCCAATGGCATTTATCAGGGTTTTTCAAACCAGGCAACCAATTTGTCCGTTCAGATAAGCAGTGCCGTATCCTTTATGGTTCCTGAGATTCTAAGTATTCCGGAAGAAACCCTGGGAGCCTTTCTTGCTTCCAATCAGGAATTAAAAGCATATGAGTTTGCCATAAAAGAAATCATAAGACAAAAGCCTCATACATTATCTGCAGAAATGGAAGAATTGATTGCAGATACGGGAGAAATGGCTGATGCACCGGATAATATTTTTTCCATGTTTAATAATGCTGATATTAAATTCCCGGAGATAGAAAATGAAAACGGAGAAATGGTGGAATTAACCCATGGCCGATATGTTTCCTTTTTAGAAAGCACCGACCGCAGAGTGAGAAGGGATGCTTTCAGGAGCCTGTATGCAACCTATAATAAATTTAAAAATACCTTGGCAGCAACGTTTTGTGCTAATGTAAAACAGGAAGCCTTTTATACAAAGGCCAGGAAGTATCCTTCTACCATGGCTAAGGAACTGGATAAAAGCAATGTACCTCTTTCCGTATATACGAATCTAATTGAAGTGGTTCATGAAAATCTTCCCCTTCTTCACCGTTACGTATCTCTCAGGAAAAAATTGCTGGGATTTAAGGAACTTCATGTGTATGATCTTTATACGCCCATGGTAAAAGATGCCAATACCCGGATAGGATTTGAAGAAGCCAAAGAAATAGTATACAATGGTTTAAAACCTCTTGGTGAGAAGTATCGCACCGTCCTAAAGGAAGGTTTTGAAAACCGCTGGATTGATGTGTATGAAAATGAAGGAAAACGAAGCGGAGCCTATTCCTGGGGAGCATACGGAACCCATCCCTATGTATTACTGAATTATCAGGATACTTTGGATAATGTATTTACCCTTGCCCATGAAATGGGTCACGCACTGCACAGTTATTATTCGGATGCCGCACTGCCGATTACGTATGCCGGATATCGGATTTTCGTTGCCGAGGTGGCTTCAACCTGCAATGAGGCATTGCTGATGGAGTATCTGCTTAACAAAACGGAAGATAAGAAGGAAAGGGCATATCTGATTAACCATTTCCTGGAACAGTTCAGAACAACTCTTTACCGGCAGACCATGTTTGCCGAATTTGAAATGATTACCCATCAGAAATCCATGGAAGGAGAAGCCCTGACTGCCGATAGCCTGAGCAGGATTTACCATGACCTCAATGCAGAGTATTTTGGCAGGGATATTGTAATAGATCCTGAAATTGATATGGAATGGGCAAGAATCCCTCATTTTTACAACGCTTTTTATGTGTACCAGTATGCTACCGGTTATTCTGCGGCCATTGCTCTTTCCAGAAGAATTCTAAAAGAAGGGGAACCTGCCGTAGACGATTACATTAATAAGTTCCTGAGCGGAGGCAGTTCCGACTATCCCATCGAGCTGTTAAAGAAAGCCGGGGTAGATATGAGTACAAAAGAACCGGTCAGGCAGGCGCTGAATCTGTTTGGAAACCTGCTGGATGAAATGGAAGAGCTGATGGTTTAGCATAGAGTTTCCTAAACCGGACGGGATGACGAAAAAGAGGAGGGCAGAAATTACCCTCCTGTTTCTTTTAATGGGTTCAGAAGATAATAACCCCATGGGTATATTCATCCTTTACGGATATCCCGTATTTCTCATATACTACCTGATTATAAAGACGGGCGGCAAAAATATCTTCCTGCAGCATGGTAAAACCAATACCGGAAAGCACCTTTTTAGCATCGGACACTTTGGTAATTACCGGGATGTTATCCTTATTTACAATATCCCGTATCAGATGGGAAGCGGATTTTCTAAAACCCAGAAGTCTGGCATATTGGGCATATCCTGCCATATTGTACGTTTTAAAATTTTCGGAATACAGATTTAACAACAGGTGGGTTAAGCACCGGTTTATACGGGTTAAGGTCCATTGACGGGTTTTGATTGTCCGCGCTAATTCCGGAAAGTTAAGACCCTGGGTATTTAGGCCATAAATACGGTTAGCCAGGTCGGTCGTAATGTCCGTATATTGTGCAAGAGAGGTCTTTGACTCCAGCATTATTTTATAATTTAACAGCAGGGAATAGTCCTCCTCGTAAATAGGAAAAGTTTTCCCGTAGGCTTCCCGCATTATTTCAAAAACGGCTTCAGGGACGTGATTCTTCAGGTTAGTCAGGAATTTTTCTTTCAATAAAGTCTTACGTATGGCAGTTGCGCTGCTTATGGCATTTTCCCCTAAAGAAGATAATCCGGCCGAATGATAATCTGCATGCAGCCTTTTTATAGTAACCGGCCGAATAGAGCTGTTCAGACGCTGAATGGCTTTTATATATTCAATACCAAGTATATTATTAGGGGAGGAAAGAATGGAATCTCCGGTTAAAGGGGATATGGTCTTCAGGGCTTCCATTCTGGCGGCAGGGAAAGTTTTGCCATTTTTCAGTAAGTGGCTCAGCAATTCCCGATATTCCGGCGGTTCCTCCATTAAATCTCTTGCGGCCGATTCCAAAGAGGAAGGATTTCCGCTTTCGCTGCCAAAGCATAAATAATCCACAATTCCCAGCCTTTCCAGTAAGGAAACTGCGCCTAATGCAAAATATTCGGCACTTGCCGTAGAATAACTGACCGGCAATTCCAGTACAATATCTGCTCCACAGGCCAGCGCCATTCTTGTACGGCTGTATTTGTCCATTAAGGCAGGAGCACCCCGTTGCACAAAATTGCCGCTCATAACTACAATAACATAATCGGCATCTGTTATTCTTCTGGCTTGAGTCAGGTGATACAGGTGGCCGTTATGAAAGGGATTATATTCGGTAATTAAACCAACTGTTTTCATGTCTGCTCCTTTCATATTGAAATATGAGAAATTTAGTAATTACATGATAATATAAGAGCTTTTATTTTACAAGGCGTAACTTATAAATTGTATGACAAATCTTTACAGATTTCCAAAATATAGGTATAATGAAATTGCTGGTAATAAAAGGGGGGATTGCGTTGATTAATATAGCAGTATGTGATGATGACATCAAGGTGACAGATGAGTTGCAGGAAATTATCACTCAATATAAAAGGGACAGAAATGAAGCGATATGCTGTGATATTTTTTATAACGGGGAGAGTCTGATGGCCGAAGAAAAAGAATATGATATTATTTTCCTTGATATTATTATGGGCGGAATAAATGGAATTGAGACAGCAAAGAAATTGCGGAAAAAGGACAAAACCGTTGAAATCATTTACTTAACCGGTTATCCGGGACTTACAAGAGAAGCATTGTCGGTACATGCTTTTGAATATCTGGAAAAACCGGTAAGGAAAGACCAGATTTATTACCAGTTAGATGAAGCCCTGGAGAAAATACTACGGAAAAAACTAAATGAGGAATACAAATACCATATTGTACCGTTTAACGCAGGAAAAAACAGCATCCGGCTGGCTATAGACGATATATACTACTTTGAAAGGGTAGACCGTAAGCTTAAAGCAGTTACGAAAAAAGGTAATGTTATGCTTTACGAAACCATTGCATCGATTAAAGAAAAGCTTCAACAGTATGATTTTGTAATACCTCATCAAAGCTTTGTGGTTAATATAAACAATATGAAGGACTATATAAAAGATGAGATTATTATGTTAAATGACGATAGAATTCCTGTTGCACAAAAGCGTGCATCGGAAGTGAAACGTATTATGCGGGAATTCTTACAAAAGAAATTAGAAAATAATTTATAGCTGTGCTAGGCTGAGGTGGAAAGATGAATAATGTAATTTATATCGTTGGATTATTTTTATCCAGCATGGTATCCGTAAGTATAATAATGGACTTTCTGGATAAATTGTTTGAACGGAGATTTAAGGTGAATCAGATCTATCATTTTGTTAAAGGAGGGTTTATAATTAGTCTGGCAGGAATTAACGCATTAAACAACAGCTGGCTGAATTTGGTTACCGTTATAATGATGTCCCAATTCATTGCCGCAAAAATATATTATGGAAGTTTTATAAAAAAACTATTCTACATAATTACGATTGTAATATGCATGGGAGCCTGTGAATCCATAGGGATTGTTCTGTTGAATTATTCATACAGGGCTATGCATATAACCATTGTCTCGGATAAAATGCGGGTATTATTCAATCTTACCATAACCCAGATTATTGTAATCTTTATAGGCCATGCGGTAATCCTGCAGATTATGAAGAAGAAAAATATAAATGAGCTAACGCATCAGCAGTATTTCTTTGCTTTTGTTTATTCTTTGTTCAGTATAATTAATATTTATATTTTATCGGTTTTACTGCGGGAATCCTTTACGGATGGTGAAACCGTTCTGGTCCTTGTTACCATAGGAGGTATTGTTATCATTAATACTTATTTTTTGAGTTTTTTGGAATATGCCTCTGAAAATAACAGGCTGCAATATGAAAATAATTTATTTATCCAGCAGTCCAAAATGCAGTATCAGTATTATGACAATCTGCAACAGCAGTACCGGGAATCTTTAAGTATATTACATGACGTAAAAAGACATATCCGGGCAATTGAGGAATTATACTATCATAAGGAAAATGAGACTGCAGTCGAATATGCGGAAAGAATCCGAAATAAGCTGGATTCCTTTAAACTGAATGAATATACCGATAACCGGATGTTAAACATTATTCTCAACGACAAAATCCGCATAGCGGAGCAGGAAAAGATTGATTTTACCTGTAGAATTGAGGATACGGACCTGGATTTTATTGATAATATAGACTTAACGACTATATTTGCTAATTTACTGGATAACGCCATAGAGGCCTGCCAGGAACTGGAAGGGAAGAAAGCCATAGCGGTACAGATTGGGGCGTTTAATAATCTGGTGTTTATTAATATTAAGAATACCCTGAAAGATAACTTATCGGATATCGGGTTAAATATGAAATCCAGTAAGAAAAACCACAGCGGTATCGGTATACCGAATGTGATAAAAGTAATCAACAAATATAACGGCGATTTCAATATACAAAAAGAAGGTAATATGTTTGTATGCAGTATTATATTATCAAGGCAGGGACGCCAGGAGGGGTAATTAATGATAAGTAAAGTGTCCGTAACTCTTACAAACAGGCTTATACAAAATAATATTATAAAACAGGAAGACTTTGAAATCTATCGGTTTGGTATTGAGAACCTTATTATGAAGGCCTGCCACATTCTCTCTTATGTTATTTTAGGAATTATTTTTCAGCAGCTGCCGGAATTACTGGTATTTTTAATTGCTTTTATACCTTTACGGGAGAGTTCCGGCGGATATCATGCAAAGACTCCGCTCAAGTGTTATATTTTATCCTGCGGTACGATTATATCCCTTATGTGCCTGCTCCGTTTTATACCGGTAAAAATTATGGCATTCGGTATAGTACCGGCTTTGGTTTCCAGCCTGATTTTATTTTTTATCGTTCCTGTGGAAGCAGAAAATAAGCCCCTGGACGAAACGGAAATTACATATTATAAACGCAAAGCAAGCTTTATCATAATGGCAGAACTGGTTCTGGTGTTAGTTTTTCGTGTGCTTTCATGGAATGTGTTAAGCTTTATCCTTGCTTTAAGTTTAACCTATGAACTGCTGATTGCCTTGGCCGGAATCTATGTCAAAGTTGCCGGCTCAGGATATGGACCTGTAAAATAGGTAAAAAACATATAGAATAGGTAAAATGTATTGAAAAAATTTCCAAATTCTGTATAATAGAAATATCATAATTCTATTACATAAAACTATAGACCAATTTTTTGTTAATGGAGGTAGTTGTATGAGAAATGATACGGAAAAAAAGTTACTTACCGCGGTATCCAAATTAGCAATTGGTACCGCTAAAAAAACTGCCGATTCGGCGTGCGTATTTTTAGGATACCAGCCTAAACTGCCGAAAGCAGTCAATAAACTTAAGAAGCATTAAGATAATAGACCAGAAAGTTATCCATCTAATGAATAACCTGCATTCTATGTCTTAAAGGAATTGGTCTATAGTTTTATGTA
>DBEP01000101.1 GCA_002294045.1 Lachnoclostridium sp. UBA903
CAGAACGGCGCAATGATTTTTCAAACACGCTCTAGTTCAGTTTGCGGCAGAGTCCAAATCTTTCAGCGACAAGGCATTCCCATTACGCAGCCTGTGGCGGGCTCCCTGGATTACAGCATCCATTTCTTCCAGTTTTTTGAGCAGAGCCTTTTCCTCTTTACTGGTGGAAAGCACCTTACTGATGCCGCCGTTTTTGATAATAATCCGTTTGTCGGCAATGAGGGCCAGGAGCGGGTCGTGGGTAGCCATAAGAACAATCTTATCTTCCGATACCAAAAGCTCAAGTGCTTTTTTGCGGTCAATACCCGCATTTTCAATCTCATCAATCAACACAATGGGAGAAGAACTTAAAATGGCGGTGTCCGCTATCATCAATGCCCGGGATTGTCCGCCGCTTAAGCTTGTCACCGGCGTATTCCATTCAAACTTTTCTCCCGCCAGATTATTTGCGGCCTCAATAATCCGCTCAATCATACTTTGGGGGTCTTCCACAAGACGGCTTGCGGCATGCATTCTTAAAAACTCCTGCACGGTTAAATCCATGACAAAATTCATGTTCTGGGACAATTGGGCCACCAGTTTATTGTTTGAGGAAAAACGCCACTTATTATCGGGAATTTCTCCGTTAATCAAAATGCTGCGTCCGGTTGGAGTGTCTCCCTGTGCCGTCCACTCGATATCGGCCAAAAGGCGGCTTTTGCCGGAGCCGGTCGGCCCCACAATAGAGATAATCTGGGAAGCTTCCACCGTAAGCTCTGAAAAGCCTTCCGGCCCGCCCGATTTGTCATGCCCCGGAAGAATAGTCAGGGAATATACCTGCTTATCCCGGTCAAGTCCCAAGAATGACTGCATTTGTTCAATAAATACAGGAAGGTTGGACAGAAGCTTTTCCTTATCAATTGCCTGATCCTCCAGCTCCTCTCCGGAAAAGTGATCCAAAAACTGCTTAAAGGTTTGTTCCTCATATCCGGCAATGTCCAGCTTGTTCTGCTCAAAGTATCCTGCCGTAAACGGATATTCTTTCAGCAGACGCTGTATAGTCCAGTCGGTCATGGCTTATCCACCCCCAAGTCTATTTTTTTAATGTTGCCCATCTGGAATTCCTCCCCGATTCTAGTTTCACCCAGACAGTAGGAGCAAAGGGCGGCGGGCATGGGGAAGCGAAGCTGCATACCCTGCACAGATTTGATATTTTGCTTTTCGTCATACAGCAGGCTGCCCAGCTCGTAGGCTCCCTGCCCGGTCAGGCCGTTAACGTGCATGGTAATTGCTCTGGGATTTACGGAGTTGACACAGGAGGCAAACACTTCACGTTCTGCCTGAGAAACAATATCCCCCTTGGTGATAACCACATAATCCGCTGATTTAAGCATTGGTCCGATTTTCTTCGGCGTATTTATGCCGGAAAGATTATCAATAACGCAGACTCCCTTAATCTCTTTAATATAAGGAGAGCAGCGGTTGCATAGTCCGGCGGATTCGGTAATCAGCAAATCCAGCTCCGTTTGATTGCCCCAGCGTACTATTTCCTCTATATTGGAGGCGAAGAAGTGGTCGGGGCACAGGGCTCCGGACAGGCCCTTTTTGACCGGAATGCCTGCCTTTTCATATGCAATATCGTCATCTGTGTACAGGCAGTCAAATTTGACCACGCCTACCCTGATGTTTCTGCTATGGAAGGCAGCAATGGTTTTGAGAATAACCGATGTTTTGCCGGAGGAGGGAGGGCCCGAAAAAATAACCAGATTCATACGGACTCCTTTCCTGCGGCGTCGTAAAACAGCTGTTCCGTAGATATCATCAGTTCACTGATGTCATGACTGTGAATATAGTCCCATCCAAGCCACATGAATTTCCGGCCAGGTTCCAAATGATTGTCTACCAGCGGATTCGTAGAAGGGAATTTCCCGTTTGAAGAAAGTATCTCACCAACTTCCTTGGAATAGAGGAAATCCACAAAAGGTTTGATTTTATGCTTATTCTGTGACTTTGCCAGCAAAAAGATAGGGCTGATGATTGCACCATCCTTTGGCCAGACAGGCCGGAGCGGACTTTTGGCGTCAATCATTTTAGTAAAAAAGTAGGGAGTTACGGTAACTGCAGGAACGGTATTCCCACCTCTTTGTATATGGGATTTTACCATCTGTGCCGGATGCATGCTGCGAAGCAGGGCGCGTCCCATTTTTTCTACTCCCTCGTCCCCATAGAAGCGGTGGATGTGCAGTAAAAAGGCATTAAACATATCCAAATCCCTCATAGGAAAAGATACGCTGTTTTCAAACTCCGGTTTCATTAAATCCGACCAGCTTTCCGGGAAAGGACGGTCGCCCAGAGCAGAAGCATTAACCATAAATATTGCGGCTACGACACCAATAATGGAATATTGATTTCTGGGATCCTTCAGTGAAATGCCGTCATTATCGAAATCAGGGTTGAGGCGTTCAATTCCTGTAATATCCTCAAACACACCGGCATCTTTATACCGTCCCATCAGCTTTTTGTCAAAAAATAAATCAAACCCTGCCGACAAATACAAATCGGACAGGGCGCCCGCATCTCCGTCTGCGGCTATTACCCGTTCCTTGATGCTGTCCAGACCCATGCTTGCCGCTTGCAAATCATAATCGGCCTGATAGCCGAGAGAATCCTTCTGCGAATCCATCCATGCTTCAAACTTCTCCAGCAGGGGAAGCCGAATCGGGCAGGGGAGCACGCCTTCGATGCGGATATCGCCGCCGGTTTTTTTCTTCATGGCTGAAAGTCCGGTGGAAACAGCCGGACGGCTCTGTTCTATGACCTCCTCAAGCTTTTGTACAAAAAGCTCTGCATTTATTTTCCGGCTTGCCAGAGCCATTTGCAGGGAAATGGTTTTGCCCAGGGTTTGGCGCATAAAATCGTTGTTCAGGTTTTCAAAACCGTTTGCCGCAAACAGCGCAATGGTTTCCGGATATTTTTCCGTAATATCAAAAATCGTATCGGTAATTTCAAAATAACGTGCCATATTGATTCATCCCTTTCCAGTCTTCTAAACTCTATATTTAGTAAGTAAAACATGTCAATGAGTATTTATAGTATATCATGAACAAAAGATGTGTTCGTGATTTTGTTGCTACGGTCGGAAATTACAAGCAAGCTTGCAAATTCCTTTCTCCACGTTCATTATATCATAATACAGCTGCTTATTCTGTTGCAAATGCAACTTTTCAAGTGAAATGAAAATATTTTTAAAGAATTTAACTCGGTTAGCACGGCCGGGTCAGAAGTATTGGCATGAGTACCGGTAGCAATAGCGAGTACGTGAGTTGCTGCCTATGGAGACAACCATCATGGAAACAGTATCAAAGATTGCTAATGACTAATCATTTACCAAGAGTAATGCTCCCGATTTTATCTCATAGAAAGTTCGTCCTATGAAATAAAAGCCTCCGGTGGATGCGCATGATGCGTTAGAGGTAGTTTGTCGCTGAATTGACAGCATGTCAGTGCCAGAATTTTTTTTATATTTCAAAATCGAGGATAAAAATGGGCTTTCTTGTGAAGTTAGGGAAAGTTGGCCCTGTAGCTTGGGTTATTTTCCTTTCCACGCTTCTTCGGTGCCTAAAGGTGCTTTTTAGGGATAGGGAATGTTAAAGCTCATCCATATTTTAACATGGTAAGTATTGACAATTGGTTGTTTGCGATGTATCATGTAAATTATAGTAAATATATGTCTTTATATAGCGAAAACAATCGTATAGTGGGTGGTGCATAGCAGCCAGGTCTTAGAGCGCGTTTGAAAATGCTTGTGCCG
>DBEP01000100.1:0-2169 GCA_002294045.1 Lachnoclostridium sp. UBA903
CCGATATACAGATCGCTCAGGAAGCAAAATTACAGCATATTAAGGAAGTAGCTGCCAGGTTAAATATAGGAACAGAGGATTTAGATTATTATGGTAAATACAAGGCTAAATTTTCCGATGAATTGTGGGATAAGATAAAAGATAACCCGGACGGCAAACTGGTCCTGGTGACAGCAATTAACCCCACACCTGCCGGAGAAGGGAAAACCACAACTACGGTCGGACTCGGCCAGGCTTTGGGAATGCTGAAGAAAAAGGCTGTAATTGCATTAAGGGAACCTTCTTTGGGGCCCTGCTTTGGAATTAAAGGAGGGGCGGCCGGAGGCGGATATGCCCAGGTAGTACCCATGGAAGATTTGAACCTTCATTTTACAGGCGATTTTCATGCCATTACTTCTGCCAATAATCTGCTGGCCGCTATGATGGACAATCATATCCATCAGGGCAATGCCTTAAACATCGATCCGAACCGGATTGTCTGGAAGCGCTGTCTGGACATGAATGACAGGGTACTTCGTAATATTGTTGTAGGTCTTGGTCGAAAGGCCGACGGAGTGGTAAGAGAAGATCACTTTATTATAACTGTTGCCTCCGAAATAATGGCAATCTTTTGCCTTGCTGATGATTTGAAGGATTTAAAAAACAGATTAAGCCGGATTATTGTGGCCTATTCTTACGAAGGAAAGCCGGTAACTGCCGGGGATTTGAATGCCACAGGTGCCATGGCGGCACTGTTAAAGGATGCAATAAAGCCCAATCTCATCCAGACACTGGAGAATACTCCGGCTATTGTACATGGAGGGCCTTTTGCCAATATAGCCCATGGCTGCAATAGCGTGAGGGCAACGAAAACAGCTCTTAAATTAGCGGATATTGTGGTTACGGAAGCCGGTTTTGGTGCTGATTTAGGTGCCGAAAAGTTCTTTGACATAAAATGTGTAAGTGCCGGATTAAAGCCGGCTGCAGTTGTCCTGGTCGCTACGGTCCGGGCTTTAAAATACAACGGCGGAGTGAATAAAAAGGAGTTGTCTAAGGAGAATCTGAATGCCTTGAAAAGCGGCATTGTAAACCTTGAAAAGCACATTGAAAATCTCCAGAAATACGGTGTCCCGGTGGTTGTGGCCCTGAATCGCTTTGTGACTGATACGGAAGAAGAGCTTAAGTTTGTAGAAGATTTTTGCAAAGAAAAGGGCTGTGAATTTTCCTTATCGGAGGTTTGGGAGAAAGGCGGGGAAGGCGGTATTGACCTGGCAAATCAGGTTATACAGGTGATGGATACGAAAGAAAGTAATTTTAAGCCCTTATATAAAATGAACTTATCCCTCAAAGATAAAATCAAAACGATTGCTGAGGAAATATACGGTGCGGGGAGTGTTTCCTATGATTCTGCCGCAGAAAATGCCATAGCCCATATTGAAGAGCTGGGCTACGGAGAACTTCCCGTCTGCATGGCAAAAAATCAATATTCCTTATCGGATGACCCGGCTAAACTTGGCAGGCCGTCAGGTTTTAATATCCATATCCGTGAGGTATATTTATCAGCCGGCGCCGGATTTGTGGTTGCAATAACCGGCACGGTGATGACCATGCCCGGACTGCCTGAAAAACCCGCAGCGGAGGGGATTGATGTTGACAGTGAAGGCAGAATAACCGGATTATTTTAAAAATACGTGTATTTATGAGATAAAATGTTGCGTTAAATATATGAATTATCCTTACAGGTAATAATAAACCTCCAGGTGTTGCGTATACTTATTATATAATAGAATACGATGGAGGTTTATTTTTTATGGAGTTTGTAAAGCTGAATTTTGAATATTCTGATGATGTTACGGTAATAAACCGGGAACAATTTGAAGCACATATGAGATTATACGAAGGATATATTAATAAAATGAATGAAATAGACGGATTACTTGCACAAAATCAGGGATTGGAGGAAGCTAATTCAACTTACAGCCTGTACAGGGGGATAAAAAGGGGAGAGACTTTTGCTTTAAACGGCGTTATACTCCATGAATTTTATTTTGAAAACATCGGCTCCACTAACAACGAACCGGATGAAGCGGAAATAAGGTTTTTATCCAGATATTTCGGAAGCTACGATCTCTGGCAGGATAATTTTGTTGCAACTGCAACTGCCAGCAGGGGATGGGCTATCCTTTGCTA
>DBEP01000100.1:2207-21199 GCA_002294045.1 Lachnoclostridium sp. UBA903
TTGCTACGATCCCCGTTCCGATCATCTGAGAAATATCAGTCTGGATGCCCATGATTATGGAAATATTGCCATGTCCATTCCGCTGTTAGTACTGGATATGTATGAACACGCTTATTTTCTTCAATATGCGGATAATAAAGGAGAATACATTCGTAATTTTATGCGAAATATTGACTGGAGTATAGTGAAAGACAGAATAGATAGTTTGTAATATTGCTAAAGATATAAAATACATATCTATATAATAGAACTGTTAGATAGGACAAAATGTACTATCCAAACAGTTCTATTTTTATTNNAGCTTGCGGACATGGTATATTAGTTTCTTTTAAAGGCTTGTTCACAATATATGCAGCGGTAAACACCTTTTTCTTTATCCGTTAATTTAAAGCTGTGAGGTAATTCCTTTTCAATGGAAGTAATGCATCTGGGATTTTTACATTTTATGATGTTTGTAACCTTTATGGGCAGATTTAAGTTGCGTTTTTCAATAATCTGTCCGTTTTCAATAATATTAATTGTGATATTCCGGTCTAAAACCCCCAGGATATCCAGGTCAATATCTAAATGCCCTTCAATCTTTATAATATCTTTTTTGCCCATTTTATTGCTTCTGGCATTTTTAATGATTGCCACGCTGCAATCCAGTTTTTCCAGGCTAAGGTAAGAGTATATGTTCATGGCACCGCCAGCTTTGATATGGTCAATTACAATTCCCTGATTTAATCCGCCGATATTTAACATGGCTTCACCTCCAATAATTTCATAATAAGTGCCATCCTTACATAAACGCCAAACTCAGCCTGTTTGAAATATACTGCCCTGGGGTCATTATCCACCTCCGTGGAGATTTCATTTACTCTGGGAAGAGGATGCAGAATCAGCATATCCTCTTTGGCATATTCCATTTTCTTTGAATCTAAAATAAAGGAATCTTTTAACCGGATATAATCCTCTTCATTAAAAAAACGTTCCTTCTGTACTCTGGTCATGTAAAGCATATCCAGCTGCGGCATAACATTTTCCAAAACTTTTACTTCTTTATAAGGTATGTGATTGGCATCCAGTACTTCTTCCCTTAAATAAGCCGGAATTTTTAATTCATCCGGTGATATTAATACGAAGTTTATGTTATTATAGCGGACCAATGCGTTAATTAAGGAATGGACCGTCCGTCCGAACTTTAAATCCCCGCAGAAGCCTACGGTCAGGTTATCTAACCGTCCTTTTAAAGTTTGAATTGTTAATAAATCGGTAAGAGTTTGTGTGGGATGATTGTGACCGCCGTCACCGGCATTGATTACTGGAATGGAAGAATACATGGAAGCAACTAAGGGAGCACCTTCTTTGGGATGCCGCATAGCACAAATATCAGCATAACTGGAAATAACCCGAATCGTATCGGCGACACTTTCGCCTTTTGCAGCAGAACTGGAATCTGCAGAAGAAAAACCTAAAACACTGCCGCCAAGATTTAACATGGCAGCTTCAAAACTCAATCTGGTTCTTGTACTTGGTTCATAGAATAAAGTCGCTAATTTTTTGCCATGACATACATTGGCGTACTTTTTGGGATTCTGGATAATAACTCCCGACAAATCCAAAATTTCTTTTAACTCGGAAACAGATAAGTCAAGGGGACTGATCAGATGTTTCATAAGCACCTCCGTAAATTCGGTTTTTATTATTCAACTGCATATTATACTATAGCAGACCGCATATTACAAGAAAAATTTTGTTCGGAGTCCGGGGAAAACTATCCGGACCTGCGTTCTTCGGAGTTTATAAAGGCATGTATAATGTATCCAAAATTTACTTATAATAATGATTGAATGTTTTATATTAAAGAGGAAGTGTGAAGAAAAAACATCTTCACAAAGTGAATTAAAAAAACATAATTCACTTAGGGCGTGTCTGAAAACTCATTGCGCTGTTCTGGCCGCCTCACTTTGCGGTATCATGTTAGAAAGAGTGAAAATTTTGAAAATCTTTCACTCATATGCAAGAATGGAGGTAAAAATGAAATCAATAGTAGATCTGGAACTTTGCATATCATGTGAATTATGTACGAATATTTGTCCTGATGTCTATAGTATGGGTGAGGACGGCTATGCTCATGCCATTGAGGAAGATATTCCGGAGGACAAGCTTGAAGAGGCGGAAGACGCCCGTGACAGCTGTCCGACCAGTGCAATTGATTTGGACTGATTAACAAAGCTTTTTCATTTTACTAAGTATTACAATCAAACCGATAACCCAGTCCCCAAATAGTTTTTAAATATTTGGGCTGTCTGGGATTATCCTCAATTTTACTGCGGATACGTTTGATATAAACCATAATGGTGTTGTCATCAATAATACTGTGCTGCCAGATTTGGCGGTAAAGCTGTTCCTTTGTAAAAACACGCCCGGGATTTTCCAAAAAGTACTTAAAAAGACAAAGTTCCTTTGCGGTCAGAGATAGTTCCTTTCCATCTTTGTAAGCACAGAAATTAAGCGGGTTAAAAGAGAAGGGTCCCGAAATCAGATTTTTATCCGACTTATTGCTGTATATCCGGTTGCGCCTCATAAGAGCCTTGGATTTTGAAATTAAAAGGGCAGAACTAAAGGGTTTTGTAATGTAGTCGTCAGCACCCAGGCCAAGCCCTAAAACCTTATTATATTCCTCCGATTTTCCGCTTAGCAATATTACAGGAGTATAAATCTGCTGGCTGCGCAGTGTACGGATAACTTCAAATCCGTCCATATCCGGCATTAAAATATCTAATAAAATTAAATCATAGTTATTCTGCTTCAGAAGAGCTAATGCCTCTTTCCCTCCTGAAACGGCCGTCACGTCCATATTTTCAGTTTTATAGACGGATTTAACAGCTTTTTGTATGCTTTTTTCATCATCTACTACCAAGATATGTTCACCAGGCATAGTTTTATTGGTAATCTGTAGAGATTTGTTCTCCACAGACTGTTTCCTCTCTCTCTTTTCATAATTTTTTAACCGCAAATAATTTATTATAATAATTATATCCAATCTCAGGAAGTTTGTCATCCTCTTTTTCATATGTATCCGTAACCCTTATAAGAAGATAATCCCCAAGAAGGAAGCTTGAAAAGCTTTTTGCAATCAAAATCTTTATTTATATCCCACAATAAAATTATATGTTATACTAGAGTGTGTTTGAAACTAGTGCCCTGTACCGCTTATAATTAGCCAAACAGCACTGCCTATTTTGTCATCCGCTGCGTTGTCGTCAGTCAGCGTAGCCACCGCTACGCCTCCCCCCTCCGCCTTGTGGAGTGACAAAATATTCAGCACTGTTTAGCTAAAGATGAACGGTACAGCACACTAGCATGCTATTTAGCTAAAGATGAACGATACAGTACACCAGTGGGAGGATTTATGAACAAGGATTTAGTAAGGCATAAATTTACAGGCGTGTTTTTTGTTGCCCTGCTGGGTATCCTTACCATCATAGTATCTATATTTTTAATTTATTCCACTCATAAGAATGCGATTGTAAATCAGGAAAAAGAGCAGGTTATTACAACTGCGGAAGCCGCTTCCAGGGGACTTGAGACATTTTTTCTGGATAAACGCAAAAATATGGACTTATACTTCAGCGGTATTTTAAATTATATGGAAAATCAGGACATGCTTAAGAGTCAGATGGAAGATATACTCAGGACATATTATAATACGGAAAAGAATTATCTGCAGCAAGTCGTTTACCTCACGGAAGAAGAATTTAAGAGCAAAGAAGAATTTATCAATATACGGGAGAATTCATTTTTTGGTTCTTATGAGTTTAATGAAGGAGGCTTTTTTATTTTAAATATGTACAGGCCTTTATACCTTTCCGGTCATCTGACAGGTTATGTCATGGCAGGTATCAATCTAAATGCGGTTTATCATGATATACTGTATCCTGTCCAAATCGGTAAAAATGGGTATTGTACGGTAAAAGACCGCAATGGAATGATATTGATGCACGGAGTGGAAAGTCAAATAGGAATTAATTCGAAAACGGACCGTAAAAAGAAATATCCGGATTTAAATCCGGAAGGAATCGACCGGCTGGTGGAAAACCAGATTAGCGGGCAGTCAGGTACTCAGCTTGTTAAATCGTATTGGTGGGATAAAATTGAGAACGGTAAAGTAAAGAAAATTATCGGGTACACACCGGTAAAGGTAATGGAAGATTTCTGGGTCATCAGTGTTATTATGGATTATGAGCAGATAGAAGAGCCTCTGCACCAGACATTAATCATGAGTATTTTAGTAGGCCTTCTTCTGACCATATTTTTCGGATTTTTAGTTTTTTACATAACCAGAGAGTTAAAAAACAACCAGCAGATGCAAATAGAGCTGGAATATGAAAGAAAGCTGTATGAGTCACAATCAAAATTGGAAAAACAGGAAGAAAAGGTCGTACAATATGACAGGCTCCAGACACTGGGGATTTTAATGGGAACAATTGCCCATGAATTTAATAATCTGATGACACCCATTACTATTTATTGTGATTTGCTGGCTGCAAGATTTACGGGAGATAAAGATACTGAGGAAGAAATTGCGGAAATTTCCTCCGCAGCCTTAAGATGTTCCGAATTGTCCAAGCAGATACTGGCCTACGGGCGTAAGGAAACACAGGAAGAACGTATAATTTCTTTTGACGGAGCGGCAGCGGCTAAAACTTCCATGAAAATGATTGAAAAAATAATACCCGGAAATATTAAATTAAGCTATCAAATCGGCAGCAAGCCGATTTTTCTTCTGGGTAACCCGGGCGCTCTTAACCAAATCCTGTTAAATCTCTGCACCAATGCCTATCAGGCAATGAAGGAAGAAGGAGGAGGGTTGGAGGTTATATTCCGGCATAGGGAGAAGGGGAAAGCGGAATTAATAATAAAGGATAATGGCTGCGGCATGAAAGAAGATACTCTGAAAAACATTTATGATGCATTTTATACCACTAAGGCACCGGGGGAAGGAACCGGATTAGGTCTGTCCGTGGTGCAGCGTCTTGTTATAAGGTTTAAAGGGGAAATACAGGTAGACAGCACACCTGGAAAAGGCACAGTATTTACAATTGTATTTCCGGTGCCGGAAAGAAGAAAACTCAATACGCCCGGAAATGATAAAATTTATGAGGATATCATTCACAGAAAATTAAAAGTTATGTTAATTGATGATAATCCCGAAGTTGTCAGGGCTTTAAAAAAGGGGTTTGTTATTACAAACTGGAAGCTGGAATGTTTCACAAATGCTTTGTTCGCATTGGAAAAGTTTAAAAAAAATCCGAATAAATTCGATATAATTTTAACAGATTTGTCCATGCCTGACCGAAATGGATATGAACTTGCGGCATATATGAAAAAAAGAAATCCGGCCGTTAAAATTATAGTTATGACAGGATATCTGGAAAAGGACGGCAGGGAATATATAGGAGGGGATAGTATAGATGCCTATATGCTAAAGCCTTTAAATATCAAAGATATTATAGAAAAGGCGGCAGAATTCTTCCTTTGAGGCGGCAGCGGTACTTATAGTCCCTGACTTGACGGTTATTAAAAAAATAAAAATCGACAGAGGTATAATTCTGACAAATTATTCATAATTGGGTCAGGAAATATTCAGATTTCTCCTTTAAAATATAGTTGAGAGTGATAAAAAAATATCAAAGTAATAAGGAGAAGCATATGAAAAAGTTAACAGCTTTATTAATGGTTTTTATATTTACATTTATGTTAATCGGCTGTTCCGGCAATAGGAACAGCACGGAACCGGCAGATAATCAGACAGCCGGCAATACCGGTGATACAAAATTTAAAGCCGGAACTTATGAGGGGACTGCTAAGGGCCTGGGTGGTGACGTTGTGGCAACGGTAGTTCTGTCCGATAACAAAATTGAAGAAATTACGGTGAAAGGAGATAACGAAACAGAGGGAATTGGTACACCCGCCCTGGAAATTCTGCCCGGATTAATGGTTGAAAAACAAAGTGTGAAAGTAGATGCGATTTCCGGTGCCACAGTAACCAGCAATGCAATTATAGAAGCAGTTACAAAGGCACTTGAAAGTGCCGGTGTGGATGTTGCCTCATTAACTCCGGCAGAGACAGAAACCGGCAGTGGAGAAAAAACAGAGGAAACCATAGATACTGACGTAGTTGTGGTTGGAGCAGGCGGCGCCGGAATGACAGCGGCCATTGAATTAAAATCTGCCGGCGTTAATGTAATTATAGTGGAAAAGATGCCCATGGTAGGAGGCAATACCGTCAGATCCAGCGGTGGTATGAATGCTGCGGAAACAAAGGTACAAAAAAGTCTTGAAGTTGAAGATTCCGTTGAAACTTTTATAGAAGATACTATGGCCGGCGGACATAATCTGAATAACAGGGAGCTGGTAACTGTTTTGGCCGAAAACTCATCGGATGCCGTAGACTGGCTGGAATCCATAGGTGCACCGCTCCCGGAACTTTCCTTTTCCGGAGGCGCAACCAATAAACGTATCCACAGGCCGGCCGGAGGAGGTGACGTAGGAACCTATCTGGTAGAACATTTTACAGCGAACTTAGAAAAGCTTGGTGTTGAGGTAATGCTGAATACGGAAGCCACGGAACTTATAACCAATGAGGGTGCCGTAACCGGAATTAAAGCCGAATCTGCAAATGTTAACTATACGATTAATGCGAAAGCAGTAGTACTTGCAACCGGAGGATTTGGCGCAAATGAAGAAATGTATACCGAGTATAAGCCGGAATTGAAAGGCTATGTAACCACTAATGCACCCGGAGCAACGGGAGACGGCATTCGGATGGCCGAGGCGGTTGGAGCTAAACTGGTAGATATGGAACAAATCCAGATACATCCTACCGTAGAACAGACAACAAGTATTTTAGTTACGGAATCCGTACGAGGCGGCGGGGCTATTCTTGTGAATCAGTCCGGCAAAAGATTTACCGACGAACTGCTGACAAGAGATATTGTATCTGCTGCAATTAATAAGCAGGAAGGAAGCTATGCCTATATTATTTTTGACCAGTATCTGCGTGATAATTTAGCCGCGGTTGAAAAATATGTGGAAGGCGGAATTACGGTTCAGGGAAATACAATAGAAGAATTAGCCGCCCGGATAGATGTAGAACCTGCCGTTTTATCGGAAACCCTTAAGGTGTGGAATACGGCAGTAGCAGAGAAAAAGGATGGAGAATTCGGAAGAGAAACCGGTATGGAAAATGATATAACAAAAGGGCCTTTTTATGCGATAAAAATAGCCCCTGGTGTTCATCATACCATGGGCGGTGTGGAAATCAATACCGATGCCGAAGTTATTAATACGGACGGCGAGGCAATCCAAGGTCTTTTTGCGGCGGGTGAGGTTACCGGCGGAATACATGGCGGAAACCGTATCGGCGGCAATGCGGTAGCGGATATTGTTGTATTTGGACGGGTAGCAGCGGCTTCGGCCTTAAAATATATCGGACAATAAGTGCACCGTAATAGAAGTATGCAGTAAAAATATATGCAGTAATAAAACAGGGGCTGTTGCAATTTTGAATTTTTGCAACAGCCCCTGTTCCTGCTGCGTTTTCCAAAACGGAGCAGTTTGTTAATCTTACAGTCCGAAATAATTTTTGGTATTATAATAAGATATATCTCTTACCATTTGTCCTAAATATTTTATATCATTGGGATATTCTCCATTTTCCACCCATTTACCAATCAAATCGCAGAGGATTCTTCTGAAATATTCATGTCTGGTATAGGAGATGAAACTTCTGGAATCCGTTAACATACCGATAAAATTAGACAGCAGGCCCACATTTGCAAGGGCGGTCATCTGCTCCGTCATACCCATCTTATGATCATTAAACCACCAGGCAGAACCATGCTGAAGTTTTCCTACGGCTTCCGAATTCTGAAAGCATCCGATTACGGTGTTAATAACTGCATTATCATTGGGATTTAATGAATATACGATTGTTTTAGGCAATTCGTCCGTTTGGTTAAGGGCGTTTAAGTAATCCGTCATCTGGGCGGAGGAAGAGTAATTACTGATGCAGTCATACCCCGTATCCGGCCCTAGTTTCCTGAACTGAAGGGTATTGTTGTTGCGTTTTGTCCCGTAGTGCAGCTGCATGGCCCATCCGAACTTATGATATTGCCTTCCTGCAAAAAGCATAAAAGCGGTTTTAAATTGCTGCTGTTCCAGAGCATCCGGAATAATACCCTTCATCCTTTTGGCAAAGATTGCTTCAATTTTATCCGTATCTGCAGGCTGGTACATAATATAATCCAGGCCGTGGTCCGACACTTTACAGCCCATGGAATCAAAAAAACGAATCCGGTCTGCCAGGGCATCACAAAGTGAGGCAAAATCCGTAACCGGAATCCCGCTTACCTGGGATAATTGGGCTATATAATCACTAAATTCCGGTTTTTCAATGTTCATTGCCTTATCAGGACGGAAGGCAGGCAGTACTTTGACAGCAAAGGCTTTGTCCTCCCTGATTAATTTATGCCATTCTAAGGAATCCGCAGGATCGTCGGTAGTGCAGATAATTTCAACCCCGGATTGCTTGATAATGTTTTGTACGGTCATGGAAGGCTCATGAAGCCTTTGATTGCACAGATTCCAGACTTCTTCGGCCGTATCCGGATTTAATACGCCTTTATAACCGAAATAGCGCTGTAACTCCAGATGGCTCCAATGATAAAGAGGGTTGCCAATGGCTTTCGGCAAGGTTTCCGCCCACTTTTGAAATTTGTCCCTGTCAGAGGCATCGCCGGTAATATATTTTTCTTCTATACCATTGGCTCTCATTAATCTCCATTTATAATGGTCTCCGCCAAGCCATACCTGTGTAATATTGTCAAAACTGATGTTTTCGGCAATTTCCCTGGGATTGATATGGCAGTGGTAATCAATAACCGGCATGTCCGCCGCATAATCGTGATACAGTACCTTCGCCGTATCCGTTGTCAATAAAAAATCCTTATCCAAAAATTCCTTCATCTTTACATCCTCCATTTATTAAAAATTAATTGTATTCCGGATAATTAAGTTACCGGAAATGGTCGTTTTATTCGGTACTTTCTGTCCGTCCAAAACACGCATCAGGTTATTTACCGTAGTAATGCTTAAGGTCTCAACGTGGTTATCCACCGATGTAAGCTCCGGTTCACAGCAGTCGGCCAGCAGGGAATTGTTATAACCGATAATGCTTAAATGCTCAGGAATTAAAATTCCTTTTTCCTTGGCGTATTTTATGGCTCCTACTCCCAGGATATCCTCTGCGGCAATAACGGCATCAAACTGTAATCCGTTTTCCGATAACTGATGCAGTAAATTTTTGGTACCCTGTATGGTGCCGGGGCAGCACTGGATAAGGTCTTCCCTCACTGTCTGGAACATCTTGGTTACGGCAGCCCTGTAACCGTCCAGTTTCTGTATTCCGCTGTAAGATTTGGCGGTATAAAGATACAGGATATTTTGCAAGCCCTGTTGAAGCAGAAGGGAAGCAGCCTCAAAAGTGGCCTGGAAATCATCACATAAGGTGCAGTAAATGTTCGGTTTATTCAAATATCCGTTCATAAGCATTACGGGAACCTCACCGGATGCATTCATAATATAGGAGTTATCGGCCTGGTTGAATTCAAGAAAGCCTGAGCCCACCAGGATTATGGCATCCACCCGTTTGGAAAGCAGCAGGCTTAAATAATTCTGTTTATTCTTTAATTCGTAACCCGTACAGCAAAGAAACGAATCATATCCGTTTTTGCGGAGTTCCCGTTCCAGAAAATAAACGGCATTGGCCAGAAAAGGGTCGGAAGAATCCGCACACATAATTCCGATGGTTTTCATGGAATTTAAGCCTAAACCTCTGGCAAAAACATTAGGGGTATAGCCGATTTCCTCCATAACGGCAAGAACCTTCTGCCTGGTTTGCTCGCTTACGTTGGGATTGCCGTTAATGACACGGGATACGGTTGCTATGGATACTCCGGCTTTTTCCGAAACATCATAAATATTCATAAATCACCTCCAATCCTGTAAGTGCTTACATATACTGTAAGCCCACTGAATCTGTTTTTTCTATTATACTATAATTTTACAGACATGACAATACCGTATTATAACGAAAAATGATGATTTATAAAATCATTATTTATTTGGTTCCGGAATAAAAATAGAAAAAATAATTGACACATAATTCAATAATTAGTAAAATAAATGTAAACGCTTACATAAAGCTGAAGCAGATATGCCGGGTCCGTTTCGCTATTCATAGTCTGCACTTAGCTAAAAAGTGGAGGACTTACCGGTAAGGTTAAAAAAGCTGCAATAAGAGATAATAACTAGTAATTTAATTGATAATTAAAGGAGGCAGCAATGGAAATATTAAATAAGAACATGACGAAAAGTATCGACAGGCCAATCAAAGTACTTCAATTCGGAGAAGGTAATTTTCTCAGGGCATTTGCGGACCATATGATTGATGTTGCCAATGAGGCGGGTGTATTTAACGGTAATATTGTAATCGTAAAGCCGATTGCCTATGGCAGTCTGGATGCATTCCGCAGGCAGGACTGTCAGTATACTTTATCCTTAAGGGGGAAAGAAAACGGTGAAACCAAGGTGGTAAACCGGGTGGTTACCAGTGTTTCCAAAGCGGTGGCGGCCATTGAAGATTATGAAGAATATGCGGCTTATGCGGAATCTGAAACGCTGCGTTTTATCCTGTCCAACACGACGGAGGCCGGAATAGTTTACGACGCTTCCGATTCCCTTAAAGGGACTCCGCCAGGAACCTTTCCCGGTAAATTAACCAAATTTCTACATGAAAGATATCGGTTTTTTAACGGCGACAGTACGAAAGGGCTGGTCATGATTCCATGTGAGCTGATTGAGAATAACGGCGGTACCTTAAAGGAATGTGTGCTCCGATATGCGGCTCTCTGGAAACTGGAAGCGGACTTTTTAACCTGGGTAAATGACGCATGCATATTCTGCAGTACCCTGGTTGACCGTATCGTAACGGGCTATCCGGGGGATGAGGCGGATGAAATATGCCGGAGCTTAGGTTATGAGGATGCGCTTTTGGATACGGGGGAAATCTTTGGATTATGGGTTATTGAAAGTGACAGGGATATTTCGGAGGAGTTCCCTCTTCATAAGGCAGGCCTGCCGGTGATATTTACGGATAACCAGAAGCCATACCGGGAAAGAAAGGTAAGGATTTTAAACGGTGCCCATACTTCTTTTGCATTGGCTTCCTATCTGGCAGGCAATGATTATGTGCTGCAATCCATGCAGGATGCCGATGTCAGGGAATTTATGGTCAAAACCATATTTGACGAAATAATACCTACCTTAACACTGCCGAAGGACGAATTGCTTTCCTTTGCCGATTCTGTTATTGATAGGTTTGAGAATTCTTACATCAAGCATGCCTTGCTGTCCATATCCTTGAATTCTGTATCAAAATGGAAATCACGCTGTCTTCCAAGTTTCAGGGAATACGTTAAGAAATTCGGAAGTCTGCCGCTGCATCTGACTTTTTCATTAGCCGCACTCATGAGTTTTTACCGCAGTGGCGAGCCTGCGGATCATGCATTAATCGGCCGCAGGGGTGAGGAAAATTATAAAATTATGGATGATGATTTTATCCTGGAATTCTTCCGTGAAAACTCCAAGCTGTCCACGAGAGAATTAGTGGAGAATTATTTAAGCAATACGGCCTTTTTCGGGGAGGATATGTCCCAATATAAAAGTCTTGCGGATATGGTAACCCTTTATATGGAAACAATCGAAAAATCGGGAATGCGTGAAGCCATGAAAAGGGTAAATAACCATTCCGTATAGCCAGGAAAGGATGCCACGTTACAATTCTTTATTCAATTTTATTAGTGGCTTGCTTGGGCACCGGCAAATTAGCTTTAACTGCCGGATTATATATTCCATCTCCAGAGTATGTTTGATTTTTCAAACACACTCTGGTTTGGGAGAAAACCGGTGTTTTGCGGGGGCCCTGCAATAGGTGGTGTAAATATGCAGAAATATATAAGAATCCATGAAGCAGACAATACGGCAGTTGCACTTAAGGAACTGGAAGCCGGAACTGCGGCAGAGATAGGAAATGATAAGGTAATATTAAAACAAACTGTCCCGGCCGGCCATAAATTTACCATAAAAGCAATTCATAAAAATGACAGTATTATTAAATATGGTTTTCCGATTGGTTTTGCCAAAGAGGATATGGAGCCTGGAACCTGGATACATACCCATAATATCGTAACTACCTTGGGGGATATACTGGACTATGCTTACCGGCCTTCCTATACGGAACCTGCGCCTACTTCGGAGGCTTATTTTCAGGGCTACCAAAGGACAGACGGCAAGGTAGGAATCCGGAATGAAATATGGATTATACCGACAGTAGGCTGTGTGAATTCCATAGCGGCCGCTTTGGAAAAAAGGGCGGCTTCCTTAATTGGCAAAAATGTGGATGCCGTTGTGGCTTTTCCTCATCCCTACGGCTGTTCCCAGGTGGGGGATGACCAGGAAAATACAAGACAAATTCTTACCGCTCTGGTGAAGCATCCCAATGCAGGCGGCGTACTGGTACTGGGGCTGGGCTGTGAAAACACCAGTATAGCAGAATTGATGCCTTATATCGGCCCATATGATGAAAAGCGTATTAAGTTCCTGCAATGTCAGGATACGGATGACGAAATGAAAGAAGGGCTGGTATTGCTTAAGGAATTGATTGATTATGCCGGTGAATTCAAGAGAGAAAGGATAAACGCAAAAGAATTGGTTATAGGTATGAAATGCGGCGGCTCTGACGGCTTGTCGGGAATTACTGCCAATCCCCTTGTGGGAAGTTTTTCGGATTTGTTAATTTCAAAAGGCGGAACCACGGTTTTAACCGAGGTTCCGGAAATGTTCGGTGCAGAAACCTTACTGATGAACCGCTGCAGGAATGAAGCGCTTTTTTTAAAAACCGTGGCTATGATAAATGATTTCAAAAAATATTTTACAGACCATAACCAGACAATCTATGAAAATCCTTCCCCCGGGAATAAAAAAGGAGGTATCTCCACCCTGGAGGATAAATCGTTAGGGTGCACCCAGAAATCAGGCAGTGCACCGGTATCGGATGTGCTGAATTATGGGGATACCGTCCAAACAAAAGGACTGAACCTTTTGAGCGGCCCCGGCAACGATCTGGTTGCCGCAACGGCATTGGCTGCCGCCGGTGCCCATATCATATTATTTACTACCGGAAGAGGCACACCCTTTGCTTCTCCCGTACCTACCGTAAAAATAGCCAGCAATACCCCTTTGTCAATAAAGAAAGCAAACTGGATTGACTTTAATGCCGGCCGTCTTGTGGAAGGCACCGGTATGGAAGAATTAACCAAGGAGCTGTTCCAATATGTATTGGAAGCGGCATCGGGGAAAAAAGTGAAAGCAGAGGAAAATGGATATCATGATATGGCAATTTTTAAAAGCGGTGTTACGCTTTAGATACCGCAAGGTGGAGCGTTCAGAACGGTGTGATGATATTTCAAACACGCTTCAAGGCGTGTTATAAAAATATGGATTGATATAATAACCGGTAAATTTTGATTAAAGCAGACTCAGACAGTACACAGGAATGATGCGAAAATCCATGAAACAGATGTATATGCCGCTGTATTGCAGGCTTATACATCTGTTTTTAAGTGCTGCCATGCCGCAAAGTGACAGGGGACAGGTAATCTATAGATATGATTGTAAGAGCTTACATAAAATATATAATTTTTTAAACTTAGATAAATTGTTAACAATAATTATTATAAAACAAAACAAGTATATTCCTTTAGTTACCAAATGCAAACGTTTGAAATATAAAATTAGAAAACATACAATATGCACAATAATAATTTTAAAATATATTATATATAGTGAATTGACATGATTATATGGTAATGTTATACTGTGTTTGTGGTGATTAAAGTTACATAATTGCTAAAAATTACGTGATAAATCAATACAAAACGACAATATATATAATAGGTAATTTTGGTTATATTGTTGGTTTGAAGGCAGCAAAGCAAAGTAACTATTAAAAAGAAAGGGAAAAATAATTATGAAAAGGCTTACAAAAAAATCTCTATCGTTGCTTTTGGTTTTCATAATGGTGCTATCTTTTGGTGCCTGTGGTAATAACAGAGCTCAGGATACCGCTTCGACAGAACCAACGGCTGCTGCAGACGGTAAAACAGAAGATACTTCTGCAGAAACGGCGCAGAGTGAAAACACTTCATCTGTGCCGGAACCCAATTTAACGGATCCGATTGAATTAAGATTTTCCTGGTGGGGAGGAGATACCAGGCATGATGCTACGGTTAAAGCATTAGATGCGTTTTCGGCTAAGTATCCGAATATAACCGTGAAACCGGAATATGGCGCCTGGACCGGATGGCAGGAGAACATAGCCACCCAGCTGGCAGGAAAAACGGAAGCGGATTTACTTCAGATAAACTGGAACTGGATATCCCAGTTTTCACCTAATGGAGATAAGTTCTATGACCTGAATCAATTATCCGGCATTATTTCACTGACGAATTATCCTCTGGATTTGCTTGAACTGATGACGGCAAAGGGTTCCCTTCAGGGCGTTCCGATAGGAACTACCGGCAGGGTATTTTACTGGAACGAAGCAACCTTTAAAAAAGCCGGAATCCCGATTCCTGCTTCTTTTGAAGATATTATTAAAGCCGGTGAAACTTTTAAAACCGTATTGGGTGATGATTACTATCCCTTGGCCCTTGGTGAATATGACCGTATTTTGCTGTTAATGTATTATCTCCATCAGACCTATGGTAAAGAGTGGGTGACCGACAAAAAAGTAAATTATACCGCAGAAGAAGTGAAAGCAGGACTGGATTGGATTAATATGCTGGAAGACAAACATGTTACCCCCACACTTGCAACCATTGCCGGAGACGGGGCGGAATCCCTGGATAAAAATCCGAAGTGGATGGATGGTTATTATGCAGGTATCTATGAGTGGGACAGTAGTGCCTCCAAATTCCAGTCGGCATTATCGGAAGGACAGAGTTTTGTGATAGGTCAGTTTCCTACGGATTTAGGACCGAATAAAAGCGGATTTACTAAGATATCCATGGGCTTTGCCGTCAGTGCCAATTCAAAGCATCCTGCGGAAGCCGCTCTGCTTCTGGAATATTTAACCTCTGATCCGGAAGGGGTTAAGATCATGGGAATGGAAAGAGGCACGGTTTCCAATAGTGCCGCCGAAGCTACTTTGGTATCGGAAGGTTTATTAAGCGGTTTAACCTATGAAGCCAACAAATTAGTTATGGAATTTAAAGGTTATGATATCGACCCGAATTTTGAGCATTCCGCTCTAAGAGACAGCACCGGGTATTATTATGAAATTTTCCAGAACTTAAGTTATGACCAGACGGATACGGCAACTGCCGCTCAATATTTAATTGACAGTGTGAATGAAGTAAATGCAGCCAATTAATAATTGCTTGTAGCAATCAATACGCAAAATATACATACCTTTAAGCCTCGGGGAACTAGTTATCACACTAGAGTGTGTTTGAAAAATGCCTGTGCCGGGCTGGATGCTCCANNTTTGTGGGAGACAAGGAGCGGTTTTGGGAGCGTAGTGGTGCTGCTCTCTCAAAATTGCAACGCTGCATACCGCAAAGTGGAGCGTTCAGAACGGCGCAATGATTTTTCAAACACGCTCTGGCACCCTGACGGCTTAGGGCAACAACGGGAAAGGAGCTTTAATGGGAGGTAATGAACAGGCATGGTGGGATATGAAATTTGATAGATACGTTACTTCTTATTTGGCAGATTACCAAAATGCAAAAAGTGACTGGAATTACGAAGACGGCTGTGTCCTTATGGGAGTAGCCCTTTTGTATCAGGTAACGGGGAAGGAATATTATAAAAATTTCATAGTGCACTATATGGATAGATTTATAAATAAGGATGGCAGCATTAATTATTATTATAAGGAACAATATAATATTGACTGTATCAATACGGGGAAAATTCTTTTTTTTCTGTATGAGGAAACAAAAGAAGAAAAGTACAGGAAAGCAATAGAAGTATTAATGGATCAATTAAGGAGCCATCCAAGAACAAAATGCAATAATTTCTGGCATAAGAAGATTTATCCCAATCAGATCTGGCTGGATGGCTTATATATGGCGCAGCCGTTTTATATGGAATATGAAACAAAATTCAACCATAAGAAAAATTATAAGGATATTATCAGCCAGTTTAAGAATGTGCGGAAATATTTGTATAACGAAGAAAAAAAATTGTATTACCACGGATATGATGAAGCAGGAATTCAGTCCTGGGCGGACAAAAAAACAGGGGTTTCATCGAATTTCTGGTTAAGGGGCATGGGATGGTATATTATGGCCTTAATTGATACGATGGATCAGGTTTCAAAAGAAATATTTGAACATTATAAAACCCTGGAAGTGTTATTTAAGGAATGTATCAAAGGAGTATTGCCATATCAGGATAAAGAAAGCAAGCTGTTTTATCAGGTTATTGACAGGGCCGATTTCAAAAATAATTATCTTGAAACCTCAGGTTCTGCAATGATAGCCTACGGTATATTAAAAGGATGCAGTTTAGGTGCGCTGCAGAAGGAAAAATATCAGGCCATAGGTGAGGGGATAGTCGCATCCCTCCTTGAAAATAAATTAATAGAAGAAGACGGGAATTTAAAATTAAAAGATATCTGTTCCGTTGCAGGTTTGGGACCGGATAATACCAGGGACGGGAGCCTTTTATATTATCTTTCCGAACCGGTGGTATGTGATGACCAGAAAGGGGCCGGAGCATTCATTATGGCTTATTCACGGATGCTTATGCTGCGGGAGGAAAAAATAAGAATCTCACCCTCTGCCATCTTAAAATAATTTGTGCGGTATACTGAACAGAAATGGAGGAAAGAATGAGAAAAGACAATATGGCTGTCCGCCCCCGGGGGAAGTCAGGTGCCCGCAGGAACGGTAATATATCGGATGCGGTTCTTAAAAGAAGAGGACTTGTTTATGCATTGAAGAGCAACACGGGATTTTTTTATATTCTGCCCTGGCTTATCGGCTTTTGCGTATTTAAGCTGTATCCGTTTGCGTCTTCCCTGTATTACAGTTTTACGGACTATGATTTGTTTAAGGACGTGATTTCATTTATCGGTTTGGATAACTATAAAACCATATTCGAGACGGCAAAAATAAGAAAGGCCTTTAAGGTTACTTTTCAATATGCATTTATGACCGTTCCTTTGAAGCTGGCCTTTGCCTTATTTATTGCCTACATATTGAATTTTAAAATAAGAGGTGTCAATTTGTTCCGGACCATGTATTATGTTCCTTCCATACTGGGCGGCTCCGTAGCAATTGCCGTATTGTGGAAGTTCCTGTTCCAGACAGACGGGTTAATCAATCAGATACTGGCTGTTTTCAGAATTACAGGCCCGAACTGGCTGGGAGATTCCGCCTATGCCTTATTTGTCGTAAGCCTGTTAAGGGTATGGCAGTTTGGTTCACCCATGGTTATTTTTCTGGCTGCCTTAAAGAGTGTGCCGGTTGATCTTTATGAAGCCGCTTCTATTGACGGAGCAGGCAAGGCCAGGCAATTTCTGCGTGTAACCGTTCCCCTTATTACACCTGTTATTTTTTATAATCTGGTAACCCAGCTTTGTCAGGCTTTTCAGGAATTTAACGGTCCTTATATTATTACGAACGGCGGTCCTCTGGGTTCAACCACGTTAATTTCATTGCTGGTTTATCAAAATGCTTTTAAAACTTATCAGATGGGTTTTGCAAGTGCGATTTCATGGCTGCTGTTTCTTATTGTCATGACACTGACCATTATAGCTTTTATGAGCCAGAAATACTGGGTATATTATTCGGATGAAGATGGGAGGTAGGCAGATGACCAGAAAACAACATTATATAATAAATACAACCCTGCGTTATCTTGTGCTTATGGCGGTAGGATTGGTGATGATTTATCCCATGCTGTGGATGCTGGGGGCTTCCTTTAAGGCAAATAATAATGAAATTTTTTCATCAATCGGAATTATACCCAGGAAATTTTCGGTAAAAGCTTATATTGACGGCTGGTATTCCACGGAGTATACTTTTTTGACCTATCTTCTTAATACGTATAAAATCGTCCTTCCCAAAGTACTGGGGACAGTTATTTCCGCCACGGTAACAGCTTACGGATTTGCCAGATTTCAATTTAAAGGCAAAAAAGTATTTTATGCTATTTTATTATCGACTTTATTTCTGCCCCAGGTAGTATTAAATATCCCTCAATATCTGTTATTCCGGGATATGGGGTGGCTGACACCGGCACTATCTTATTTTCCGCTGATTATACCGGCATTTTTTGCCTGTGATACCTATTTTGTTTTTATGCTGGTGCAATTTTTACGCGGTATTCCCAGAGAAATGGAGGAAGCGGCCAAAATTGACGGCTGTAATTCCTTAAAGGCTCTGTGGTACATTATCTGTCCCGTCCTGAAACCCGCTATTGTATCTGCAGCCCTATTTCAGTTCATGTGGACTTCCAATGACTTTATGGGTCCGCTTATCTATGTAAAAACAGTTGCCAGATATCCGGCGGCCCTGGGACTGCGGTTATCTATGGATGCGGATGTGGGCTTTGAATGGAATAAGGTTTTAGCAATGTCCATTGTAACCATTATTCCGTCCCTTGTGGTATTTTTTGCGGCACAGAAGCAGTTTGTGGAAGGTATCACGGCCGGCAGTATGAAAGGTTGACAGACAGAGGGGGAACAATCATGAAGTTTAATATAATCTTGCTGACGGCCAGGCAGGCGGTTATTGAGGTATTGGAGGAAGGGATATATGAAATAGGGGAGTATGGAATATATATAAACGGCGAATTTCTCATGAACAGTAGCA
>DBEP01000100.1:21219-21631 GCA_002294045.1 Lachnoclostridium sp. UBA903
GCCGTGCAGTCTGTTGACGGCCTTCTTCCCGATACCTCTTACAGCCTGTATTTATGCAATGCAGATTCAACCACGGAAACGGTCCGTTTTATCACAAAGAAAGAATTTGTTACCCTGAATGTGAAAGATTTCGGTGCGAAGGGTGACGGGATTCAGGATGATACCGTATTTATACAAAGTGCCGTCAGTGCCTGCCCCGCTGACGGCCGGGTTCTGGTCCCCAAGGGAACTTATAAGGTTACCAGTATATTTCTAAAGAGCAATATGACTCTGGAACTGGCTGAGGATGCCGTCCTTTCCGCTATGGCGGAAAGGGAGCGGTTTCCCGTCCTTCCGGGATTAATCGAAAGCTATGATGAATCGGAGGAATATAACCTGGGCACCTGGGAAGGAAATCCTCTGGATATGTTTG
>DBEP01000085.1 GCA_002294045.1 Lachnoclostridium sp. UBA903
CGTATAAAGAGCATACGGTCATAACATTCCTTTCTCTAGAGTGTGTTTGAAAAACGCTTATACCGCAAAGTGGAGCGTTCAGAACGGCGCAATGAATTTTCAAACACGCTCTAGTCCATGTGGCAGGCAGATTTCCTAATAAATGATGCCATGTAATCTTATTATAACCTCATTCCTATACATAATCAACAAAAACAAAACATTGTTGCAATCAGAAAACAGAAGAAACCTCTCAAAACAACATTATCCTTCAGGAAAATTTCCTGAAGCAACAACCGCTCCAAGGCAGGAATGTGAATTTTTAGTAAATAAAATATTCACAAAATGTTCATGAATCAGCCATGTCAAAAACATATATGTCCGATATAATAAAACCATAGTATTTAAGTAATACTCCAATAGCCAATAAGAAAACTTTTTCATAAAACAAAGCCTGGTAGTTTTCCTCCCCTCTGCCGGGCTTCTCCTCTGTCTATAGAAACCATTACACCGTAAGAAATAAAAATCCTGATGTATACAAGAATTAAAAATTTGCATACATCAGGAAACAGAAAATATATTCGTGATTATTTCTCTGTTTTAACATCTCCTATCCTATTAGTGTTTTTGGTCATTAATAAGAATAATCCTATCCAATACCGTTTTATATACCAAAACAATCTGTGCGTCAATAAAACAGTATTTATTGACAATAAATTCATAAGTCTTAACGATAAAACAGGAACTCATCAGTACGATGCTCAATAAGGTTATCAGCGGGTTAATATCCTTTGTTAATAAATAAAAGATTGCTCCTATAAAAAACAGAAAAGAAAAAAAATACGTCTTGCAGATACGCATAGCTAAGAACAAAGTATCGTTTAAACGGTCCTGCATCTTTTTTATGGCGATTCTATCTTTATTTTTCAGATGTTCATAAATGTCGTTGTATATTTCCTTACTGTCAAATACCCTGTTTTGTAAACTTTTCTGGCAAACAAAGAAATATTTATTGTAATTATTTTCACCAAGTTCTTTACTAATTAATTTTTTAAATATACTAGCCATACAGATACCATCCTCTCATCTACTCTACAGGTAATATCAGGATTCATTGCCGCTACCCATAGACCCATTGGGGATGCGCGCGATTCCTTAATGTTTTTGTGCTTTCAGCACTAATAAAAAATCGGCGCAGCAGCTTCAAATAATAAGCAATTATGAGGCTGCATATATAACTATACACACATTTTTTTGATTTGGATATTAGATGTTTCTTTTATTATCTGTACCTTACCAGAAATGTAACCTCTGTAATTCCTGAGAATTCTGCCTTTTATAAGTAAATTTTTTTAAAATGAAATATTCACAAAATGTTCATAAATCATCCATACTAAAAACATATATGTCTATTATAATAGAATCATGGTAAATAAGTTACACCTCATATTGCTAATAAGATAATTTTTTTCATAAAACAAAGCCTGGTAGTTACCCTCCCCCCTCTACCGGGCTTCTCCTCTGCCCGTATCCTGTATATTTTTGTAAATTCATTAAGCTTTTAGTAATAAGTTTTCTCTGTCTCCGGTAATATCCCTTTCTGAATGAGATACGAAACTCCCAATAAGTTTAAAAAAATACAACAATTTTAAAATTACACTTTTCTTAGACATTAAATTTTGTTATAATGGTCCTTAAAGTAAATAATTATGTGCATTTTTAGGAACATTTTTATTACGTCAAAATTTTTTGGAGGCAAGGCTATGTCTAAAGTTATTATTATGGATCACCCATTAATTCAGCATAAAATCGGTATTATGAGGCGCAAAACAACTTCAACCAAGGAATTCCGTGACTTAGTGTCCGAGGTTGCCATGCTGATATGCTATGAGGCAACAAGAGAGCTTCCTCTTGCTGATATTGAGATAGAAACACCACTGGTTAAAACGATTGCCCATGAAATTGCCGGAAAGAAACTCTGTATTGTTCCGATTTTAAGAGCGGGCCTTCATATGGCTGACGGAATATTAAACCTGATTCCTAATGCCAAGGTTGGTCATATTGGTCTATACCGAAATGAAGAAACTCTTGAGCCGGTGGAATATTTCTGTAAGCTTCCGGTTGACGCTGATGAAAGAGAAATTTTCGTTGTGGATCCCATGCTGGCAACGGGTGGTTCAGCGAGTGCTGCAATCACATTGTTAAAGAATAAAGGAATTGCCAAAATACATTTCTTATGTCTTATCGCAGCACCGGAAGGTGTAAAACGATTGACCGAGCTTCATCCCGATGTAGATGTTTACATCGGTTCCCTGGATGAAAAGTTAAACGAACGCGGCTATATCCTTCCCGGACTTGGTGATGCTGGTGATAGAATATACGGTACTAAATAATTATATACCTGTTATTTAAAAAAAGTGCTTATCTCCTAATAAAATGGACGATAAGCACTTTTTAACAGGTCTAAGATTATTTTGCTGAAAACTTAAAAACAGTTACAAAATTATATTCACTACCTGCTTTTAATACACAGGATGGGAATTCCGGCTTATTACAGGAGTCCGGGAAATATTGTGTCTCAAAACAGACTCCGGCATGCTTTTGATATGTAAAACCGTCTTTGCCTGTTACCCCATTCAAAAAATTACCGGTATACAGCTGAATACCCGGCATATTCGTAAAAATCTCCATTAATCTTCCGCTTTTTTCGTCTGCCAGCTCGCCGATTTTTTCTACTTCGCTGCCGTTGGTATTAAGTACATAATTATGGTCATATCCGCCGGCCTGTTCCAATGGTCCGTAATTGGCACGGATTTCTTGTCCCAGCTGTTTTAATTTTCTGAAATCCATAGGAGTCCCCGTAACATCAACAATCTCACCGGTAGGAATCAAAGCATCATCGGTAGGGGTAAATTTATCCGCATCCAGCATAACCATCTGCTCCAATATGGAACCGGATTTATGCCCTGCCAGATTAAAATAAGAATGATTTGTCAAGTTCACTATGGTATCTTTATCCGAGACAGCCAGGTATTCGACTACTAATTCATTGTCATCTGTCAGGGTATAGGTTACGCTGATATCCAGGTTACCCGGAAAACCCTGTTCCATGTGGGGACTTAATCTGGAAAATTCGACGGAATCCGAATCTTCATCTTCAAAAATCTCCGCCTCATAAATAAATTTATTGTAACCTTTAAACCCGCTGTGCAAATTATTCTGTCCGTCATTTTTTTCAAGCTCATACTTCCTTCCGTTTAATTCAAAAGAAGCTCCTCCTATACGGTTAGCGTGACGTCCGATAAAGGAACCAAAACCCGGCGAATTACTCTCATAACCGGTTACGTCATCATAACCTAAAACCACATCATCAAAGCTGCCGTTTTTATCCGGCACAATAACAGTTACAATATTTGCACCAAAATCCGTAAAGCTGACTGACATACCGTTTTTATTCTTTAAGGTAAAAAGAGTCGCTTCCGCACCTTCCTTTGTCTTGCCAAATGACTGCTTCTTTATACTCATAGTATTCTCCTTCTGTGAACTTTTCGTTTATATAATATGCCATTATTATACTCAATTATATATAAAGTCCTGCCTGCAATCTGAAACTGCCGGGCCGGTCCCACCCGTACTTAAGTCCTTTATATATCCTGCCTATATGTCCATATGATAAATAATCGGGGGCATTGCATTTACATATAGAATAATCCACTTTATAAAAAAGTGCAAGAGGTTTTCGAATAATTCACGCAAAACGCATGAGAGCGTATCCAGTAAATCCACAATAGCCCCTATTTCTTTCCCTTTTCCATCAACTCCTTTTTGTCCGAAACAGACCCCTCCTTCTTTTGACCAGGCGGATGCGACATGTAAGGCTTCCTGATTCTTATTCCCGTTCCCCCTCATCGTTTTTTCGTCTATACACAGGATTTTTTAGCTTTTCTCCTTCATTCTTCTCTAATAATCCATTCCATAATGTCTGGAGCTGTTCCAATACTTCTGGCTTTATACTGGGCATCACCCGCTGTATCGTTTCATGGGATGGAATCCCATTTTCTAACGGTACGTACTTTTTAAGTAAGGTTTCATTATACCTACCAAATTCCTCGATTTCCTGCCAATCATCTGCATTTGCTAACGTTGCAAGAACCATACGCAATCTCTCATTTTCCTAATTATATTTTTATATAACGGACAAAAACCGTCTTGACCGAAGAAATAATATCTGAGACGTCATCCATTTTATGCCTTCCGTAATGTGTTTTCCAGCCGCCCGTGTCTTTCATGCGTTGTTACCTCTATTATCTTATTATCATCATTTACAAAGACCACTTTAGGTGGATTTTCTTTGAGTTCATTCGGTGTCATTTGCATATATGCCATAATGATAATTTTATCATTTATCTGTACGCAGCGCGCCGCCGCTCCATTTAGACATATAACCCCCGTCCCACATCCCCCGGCAATTACATATGTTTCAAATCGGCTTCCGTTATTTATATCCACAATTTGTACTTTTTCATATTCATAAATTCCTGCCGCATCCAGTAATTCAGCGTCTATCGTTACGCTTCCTATATAATCTAGTTCTGACTGAGTTACTGTTGCCCTGTGAATTTTACTTTTTAATACTGTGATTAGCATCTGTTTTTCGCCCCCTTATACCTCACAAATAAAATTATCAATTAAACGCGTTCTTCCAATGATTACGGCTATTGCTGCTAACATACGCCCTTGTAAAGTATTTATTTTTTCAATGGATTCACTATCAACAATTTCAATATAATCGATTTTCGCCAAAGGTTCAGTTTGAATTATATCTTCCATTGCAGTAATAACTTTTTTTGCGTCGCGTTCGCCTGATTTTACAAGCCGTTCACCCTCAAAAACAGCTTTACTTAAAACACGCGCCGCTTTTCTTTCTGCTGGGCTTAAATATGTGTTTCTTGAACTTTTTGCAAGTCCATCGGATTCGCGCACAATCGGGCAGCCTATAATTTCCGCGTCCATGTTCAAATCCCTGACCATTCTCTTTATTACCGCCAATTGCTGCGCGTCCTTTTGCCCGAAATAAGCACGGTCGGGCGTTATGATATTAAACAATTTATTTACCACGGTACAAACGCCGCGAAAATGAACTGGGCGGCTCTTTCCACACAATTCTTTCGTAATCTTATCTACGTCAACAAATGTACAAAAATCGTTTATGTACATTTCATCCGCATTCGGATTGAAGACCAAGTCGATACCCGTTTTCTCACATAACTCTATGTCTGCCTGCAAATCTCTCGGATAACTGTTGAAATCTTCCGAAGGGGCAAACTGCATAGGATTAACGAAAATACTGACCGCTGTTTTATCGTTTTCTCCCACAGCCTTCTTCATTAAGCTTTGATGTCCCTCATGAAGATATCCCATCGTTGGAACAAAACCAATGCTGTATCCGCATTTTTTCCAATGTTTTATTTGTTCCTTCGTTTCTTGTATTTTGTATGTAACTTTCATATGCCCACCTTTAATTTAACTTTTTTAGAACTTCGTCCGATATACCGTATTCATGTTCTTGGGATGGAAAAATCCCATCCTGAATCTCCTGACAATACATTTCAAAAGCTTCTTTCATCATGTCGCCAATATTAGCAAACCTTTTTACAAATTTAGGCGTGAAATCAGAGAACATTCCAAGCATATCCTGATATACTAACACCTGACCGTCGCAGAAGCCGCCAGCGCCTATTCCAATTGTAGGTATTTTCAAAGTATCGGTAATGAGTTTCGCCAGTTTAGACGGTACACATTCCAAAATAAGCGCAAATGCCCCGGCTGCTTCAACCGCTTTAGCGTTGTCTATAAGTTTTTGTGCCGTTTCAGTGTCTTTCCCTTGAACATTAAAACCGCCGAGAGCATGTA
>DBEP01000083.1 GCA_002294045.1 Lachnoclostridium sp. UBA903
AATTAAAAATTCTTTTAAATATATAATAAAACTTTCTGCAGTTTAAGAACCATGGAATCTATAATCAATCCAATAATTCCGATAGATATTATGCCTACAAAAAGAGTATCCGGCTGGGCCAGTTCCCTGCCATATGCAATGAGGTGACCGACACCCATGGAAGAAGCAATCATTTCAGCAGTCACTACACAAGTCCATGCATTGCTGATCCCTAATCTGAGCCCCGTAAAAATAGCCGGGGCCGCAGAAGGTATAATAATATTTAAAAGAATTTTTAATTTATTTTTTTCAAAAACCCGGGCAACCTCTAAAAATTTTGGTTCCGTACTTTTGATTCCATGCATGGTATTCAATAAGACCGGCCAAAAGCTGCCGATTACAATAACCGCTACCTTAGACTCCTCATCAATCCCCAACCACAAAATTAAGAAAGGAATACATGCAATAGGCGGAACAGGCCTTAACATGCCTATCACCGCAGCCAGTATCTGATTTACCCGTTTAAATAAGCCCGCCGCTATCCCTATTGCAAAACCTGCACCCGAACCAATCAAAAATCCTTTTAAAACTCTTCCCATACTTGCTAATACATGCTTTTTGTATGTACCTTTTTGAATCATTTTCCGAAATGCTTCTACAATTTCATCAGGCCCCGGCAAGATAGATTTATTTACAATGCCTTTATCGCTCGTAACCTGCCATATGGCGACAGCAAAAATCGGAATGACTGCCGCAATCAGGATAAGTATTATCTTTTCTTTTACTTTGTGAATGTTCATATAGTTCCTCCGTCTCTGCGGTTTTCCATCATCTATTGAACTCCCGCTGCTTCCAGATAAGAAGTATCAATATAACTTAAAATATCAATCTTTTCTTTAATCAGCTCAAACTCGTACGCCTGCTCAGCTCCGGTCACAAGGGCATCAATCTTTTCCTGCGGCAACGCCAGATACAGTTCGTTTTTTGTCAAATTAGCCTTTACGGCATACTCATCAATTTCTGTAGCATCCGACGCAATTGTAGCCGCTTCATCAACATTTTCCGTTGCGTATTCAGCTGCCTTTTCCAAAGCCCCCAAAAATTTCGAGGTGAGCTCCGGATATTTATCCGTAAATTCCCCGCGGCCGATAATTGGATTTACAAAAAGCTTGAGTCCCGTAGCATCTGAAAAGATACTGACGCCGTTGCCCTCTGCGGACGCCAGGCTTAACTGAGGTTCTCCGACTACCGCCGCCTGAATGTCTCCGGCTATTATACTCGTCACAGAATCTGTAAATGACAGATTGATAATTTCTACATCTTCCTCCGTCAATCCGCCCTTTTCCAAAAACAAATACAACAACGGCTGTGAATTGCTTCCGAACGGTACCGCCACCTTTTTCCCTTTCAAATCCGACAGCTCTTTAATATTGGCATCATCCCTCACAAGGAGACCCTTTGATATGGAAGAGGAACTATAAGTTCCTATAATTTTCAAATCGACATTGTTGGCAATTCCCGAATATACGGGTAAATCTCCCAGCAGGCCGAAATCAACAGCCTTACTGGTAAATGCTTCAATAATGGGAGGTCCATAGCTGAATTGTATCAACTCCACATCTAATCCCGCATCCTCGAAATAACCAAGCTTTTCAGCAACAAAAGGCTGAATATCACCCGGCTGTACCGCAAACCTGATTTTAACTGATTCGCTGTCCTGAGTTTTATCTTCCCTTTCTTCTTCCGCCTCATTTCCGGTTTCTTTTACTATTTCTCCTGCTGTCTTATTTTCATTAACCGTTTCTTTACTTGCGCATCCTGTCAATATCCCTGTAACAACCACTATAACCAGCAAAATATTTATAACTTTTCTTTTCATCCTTATTTCCTCCAGTTTAACTTTACTCGCACGTACTTTACTCAATTGCAGCATAATTGCTTCACCCATGTAACCCTTAGGCTTTTATCCTGTTCGGCAAAAGGCTCCTCCGTATCCTTTATTCATCGTTAATCTCTGTTCCATCCGCTCTTCACTCCCTTTTTATTTTAATTATTTCAAATCGGAAACTGTGCAAAAGCTTTCCTTAATTTGCCGCGTGTTTACCTGTTTTTAACTCCCATGCTCTTTTAATAAAAAATAAGGCTTTAGAATGCAGAATCTTAATTCTTGTTTCTGCTTCTAAAACCTCCGGTTATCCAGTCAGTTATAATCTCAATTATATTTTACCATTCTTCAAAATTCGGCTGCATGTGATTTAAGCTATTGGTAGATTCCTTGTCTTTACAGACAAATTTATGAAGCTGATTATAGGTTCCCACTTTTAAAATGTCAATTACATTACAGGAAACTACAAATATTTTCCTGGTTATAGATAAATATTATCAGATAATTATAAAGATAAAGTAAGAACAAAAAGAATTTATGATTTCGGAAAAAGCTGAGGCTGTCACAGAATAAATTTAACGATAGCAACTTATACAATGAAAACGTATTTATAGCATGAAAACGCGCCTTGAGACGGCTTTTAAAACCCAATCAAGACGCATATTCTGCACATTATTTTTTGGCAAAGCTATTTTGCAACAGCTTCTGCTTTTGCATTTTCTATCTTTTAATGTTTATTTACCGCCGCCCATGTAATAAAGGCATTCAACAACATCTTTATCCTTAATTACATATGAACCGTAATCAGCGCGGGAGATAATTTCTTCATTTATCTGTACCGTTACATACTCCTGCATTTCCACATATCCTTGTTCCAGCAGTTCCTGTATGGTAAGTTCTCCCCCAAAGGAAGTCTCCTTGCCATTCAAAATAATCGTCATTTCGATACTCCTTTCTGAGTCTGGCATAATTGCCATCTTCCTGCCTGGTTTACGGCAGTAAGTTACCTTTTTGTTTTCCGCTTCCCAGTACCCCGGCCCGCTTATCCTATTTTTTTGCTGCCGGCTATGCTGCAGGCAGCGATTTCATAATCTATAAGCTCCGTAATGGACGGATTCTCACCGCAGATTGCACAATTTTTGTCATGGGCCAGCTTTACCTTGCGGAATTCCATCTTTTTCGCGTCATAGGTCAGCAGATATCCGGTCAGCAGATTGCCTACGCCCGTAATATATTTAATTGCTTCCGCGGCCTGAATGGTACCGATAACTCCGCCCATAACTCCTAAAACACCGGCCTGCTGGCAGGTCGGCACAGTATCCGGCGGCGGCGGATTTTTAAATATGCAGCGGTAACAGGGCCCTTCCCCCGGCACATAGGTCATGGTCTGACCCAGGAACCTTATGATTCCCGCATGGGAAAATGGTTTTTTTAACATGACACAGGCATCATTAATCAAAAACTTGACGGGAAAATTATCGGTTCCATCCAGTATAAAATCATAATCCTGGTCGTTTATAATATCCTTTATATTATCTGCCGTTGCCCTTTCCTGATAAGTAATGACATTTACATCCGTATTAATGGCATTGATACTTTCTTTGCCGGAAATAACCTTTGCCTTGCCCACATCCTGGCTGCTGTGGATAACCTGACGCTGCAGATTGGATAAATCCACCGTATCACCGTCTACCAGCCCGATGGTTCCTATGCCTGCAGCTCCCAGATACAGGGCCGCCGGTGCTCCCAGGCCCCCTGTTCCTATGATAAGTACCTTGCTGTTTAACAGCTTTTCCTGCCCTTTAACACCAATATCCTCCAGGATAATATGCCTTGAGTAACGTTCAAGCTGCGCGTTTGTAAAATTCATATGGACTCCTATCCGTGCCTTTTACAGCACTAATCGTTATTAACTATGGAATACTGAACATTCCTGCCTACTATATTTCTGACTAATATAGCAAGCTGATGAAGATTTTCTTTTAAAAGGTAGGCGCAACACCCATTTTTCATAGCAAATTTAATACTTTCCGGCGATACATCTTCTGATACAATGATAAAAGGCGTTTGGGGTGATATTTTATTTCTGGTGAACAATGCCTGGATTGCATTAAAATGAGGCGTTGAATTATCCGATAAAATAATATCCCAATTTTTTTGCTCCAGGGCGTGAATCATGGATTCCTCACTGCTTACAAACAGGCTTTCCACATGAAAACCTCCCCGTTTCAGTTCAAGAACATTCAAATCGGCAATATACTTAAATTCTTCAACAATTAAAACTTTGATATCTTGCATTACAATCCCCTTTCGCCCATATTTATTTATACCTTAATCAGCCCTCCGCAAGGCCGCCCTTAATCACTTCTATGGTATATGTACCATCGTTATTATTCTCTAAGCTTATAATCTTATGTTTTTCATTTTTTAAACTTCTGGGTACATTTTGGATTGGTTCCCCTTCATTTAATTTAATCTGGAGAATCTGTCCTTTTTCCAGTTCTTCCAACGCAACTTTTGTTTTAACAAAAGTTATGGGACACACCACATCGGTAATATCTACAAATCCATCCGGTTTTCTCTCACTCAACTTATTGCCTCCTCTAGTCTTTCCTTCAATTTATCAATACCGACCCGGTCAATGGTGAAACGGAAACGTTCTCCCTGCCGGCCGTATTCTTTAAAAAATTCTATGGCGGTATCAATTACCTTAAATAAGGTATCCTTTTCCGTAATTAACGGTAAAAGAGGTTCTCCGGCAGCAATGGTGTTTCCGAATAATCCGCCGAAGGAAGTGATATATCCGTTTACACCTGTCCAGCTATCCATAGGACAGGATTTCACACATTTGCCGCAGTATATACACTTATCCTCGTCAAAATCCAGTTTCCGGTTTTTTTTATCCACACGGATGCAACCGGCAGGACAGACTGCTTCGCAGACACCGCAATAGGTACATCCTTCCGATTCCCATTCAGGCAACAATCCTCCCTTAATTCCAAGATCATTTTCTTCTGCTTTCAGACAGTTGTTTCTGCATCCGGTAATACCGATTTTGAATTTATGGGGCAGGTCTTTTGCAAAATATTTGGCATCCAGTTCTTTTGCCAGGTTGCTGGTTTCAATAAGTCCGCTGGTACAGATGCCGTTTCCCTGGCACGCCGTTATGGTCCTGACTCTCGGGCCGCAGGCTCCGGGCTGCAAATCCACTTCCGCCAGTTCTTCCTTTACGGCATTAATATCCTTAAAATCAATAAAGGGAATTTCAATCCCCTGCCTGGAGGTCATATGTACATAACCGCGCCCATATTTATCTGCTATTTCACTTATTTTTGCTATTTGCACAGCCCCCAGTTGTCCTCCGACTACCCGCAGGCGCAGAGAAAATTTCCCTTCCTGTATCTGCCTCATAAAGCCGCCTTTTTTCAGCTCTTTATATGCCTGTTCATCCATGGCTTTTCCTCCTTAATCCATACGCGCAGTTAACATAAGACATCCTTCTAACCAATGACTGCTCAAACCCTCACCTTTGAATTGCCATTGTTTTTATTTAAGCTATTCGTCTTGGAATGCCGTTCTTTATTTTTCTGCAAATGCCCTGCCGATAATGCATATGATAATAACTTTCATTATAAAATGTCCTTTTCTTTCTGGCAATGCGATTATATTTAGGTTTTAGTCAGAGAATCTTTAGCTTTTACTCTCAGAAATTGACTTTCTAAAATAACATATTTAATATTGACAGAAAGGAGAACTCATTATATAGTATAATTATATTATTCCCATATGATTACAGGGTATAAAATACCTGCAATTATAAGGACAGATAATGAATTGTTCTTCTGACACCAGCATTTATATCAGCTGGCATAAAATTTGAAATAATACAGACACGAGGGAAATCATATGATTATATTTAAAGAAGAACAGATTAAAGATTTATTTGCTTACTGTAATAAGGGATTGCCTAACGAAAGCTGCGGTCTGCTCGCCGGGATTATAACTGAAGAAGCTAAAACAGTTACACAGATATTTTATTTAACAAACATAGACCAAAGCCCGGAACATTTTTCGATGGATGTAAAGGAGCAGTTTAAGGCAATATCCCAAATCCGGAAAGATAATTTACAGTTAATCGGTAATTTTCACAGCCATCCGTCAACTCCTTCCAGACCTTCCGCAGAAGATATCCGCCTGGCATTTGACCCTAATTTAAGCTATGTTATAATTTCTTTACAGGACAGGGAAAATCCGGTTATCAACAGCTTTAACATCCGGGACGAAGTTGTTTCAAAGGACCAATTACAAATTGTGGAGTGATAACTATCAGTACTTTTGATAACGAAAAAACAGAAAATAAAATATCAGAATCCAGAAATCAGACCAATGATCTCAGGATTTTCAACTCCAGTATCTCCCACGAGATAAAAGCCCCCATCCGTGCCATTGACGGTTATGCCAGAATTTTTCTGGAAGACTATGGAGCCGGTATGGATGAAAATGGTGTGGAGCTGATTGAGAATATCAGGACTATCTGCAGGGATACCTTGACCTTGGTTAATAAGCTCCTTGATTATACGAAATATGCGGAAATGGAGCCTATCAAGGAACCAGTGGATTTGAAGGACTTAATCCAGTCTGTTTTTCATGAACTGGTGGGGAGTTATTCCCAGAGCAATTCCATAAAACTGCAGTTTGAAGGCAGCATTCCTTTTATATTAAGCGACCGTTTTTTAATTAAACAGGTAATTACCAATATCATTTCTAATTCTCTCAAATTTACCAGAGGCAAAGAGGTGGGTATTATTACTGCCGGATATCAATATGAAAATAATGTCCCTGTTTTTTATATTAAGGATAATGGCGTGGGCTTTGACATGAAGTTTTCCGAAAATCTCTTCGGAATGTTTCAAAGGATGCATTCCTCCTACGATTTTGAGGGGAGCGGAATTGGTCTTGCCCTTGTGAAAAAAATGATAGAAAGCCTGGGAGGCAGAGTATGGATTACCGGTGAAGTCGGAAAAGGTGCCTGCACCTACTTTACCATAGCACAGGAAGATATTTTAAAATGAAAGGGGTATCAGGATGTATAAGACTCTGATAGTGGACGACAGGGAAATCTTTTTACTGGAATTGAAAAGAATGCATGTATGGGGAGAGAATTCCGGTTTTGAAATTTCAGGCAAAGCAAACAATGGAAAGCAAGCCCTGGATTTGCTGCACCAGACTTCTTATGACCTGGTAATTACCGATATACGCATGCCCATTATAGACGGCCTGCAGCTTCTTCATGAAATTAAAAGTGAAAATCTATGTCCCTGTGTAATATTAATCAGTGAATACAGCGAGTTCCAATATGCCCGGCAGGGAATCGTATTCGGGGCCTTTGACTATCTGGTAAAGCCTGCCCGGGAAAAAGAATTGATTCCTCTCTTAAAAAGGGCAAAAAAATACCTGGATTCCATTCCTCCTAATAATCCTGTGCTAATACCTTCCTCCGATACGGAAGAGGAAAACTGGTCCTATCCCGTATCCGAAGAAAGAATGCTGATTCATTATTTCAATGAGAAAGACCAGGCACTGGTTTCTTTATTTGGTACTACTCTGGATCACGTCTATGAAGCAATGAAAGATAATCTGATTAAGGCTGACTTAATCATCAAAAAATTATATCATAACATAATTACCGCAGTATTTCACGAATTCACCTGGCTGTCCAATTTTATCCACATCCGCTATTTTGAAGAAATCGATTATATCCATGAGGGAAATGCAGATTCCATTAAATCCTTTTATGTCAGGAAAATTACTTACCTGATTCAGTTTATGATTAAGCTAGACCCTCCGGTTCATGACAACACTCTGAAAGAAATCATCACATATATTTTGGAGCATCCCGAATCCGATTTAAAATTAAAAGTACTGGCAGGCAAATTCTTCATCAATAATACTTACCTTAGCAATACTTTTTTTACCAAAACCGGAATCCATTTCAATGATTATATTACCATTATTAAAATGTCCCGTGCCGAATATCTGTTTAAATATTCGGAGCAAAAGATTTATGAAATAAGTTACCAGCTTGGTTATAAGGATATTAATTATTTTTCAAAACAATTCAAAAAAATATATGGCTTAAGTCCCACGGAATACCGGAACATTGAAATCAGTGATTACCAGATATAAAAATAATAAATGCGCCCTGCATAAAACAAAGCTTCATATTAAATCCCCAATTTTTTATTATCCAAAACCCGGCTTGCCAAGGGCAGCAAACTTCCTCCTACCAGATTTCCGAAAGCAATTACCATAATATAAATAAGTGCTTTTCGGTTCCATGCATCAGCCAGTGAAAAATAAAACAAATCTGCAATACTATGTTCATAACCGGACAGTATAAATACCATAATCGGAAGAATCAGCGCCAAATGCTTTCCCACACTGTCTTTAATTGTCTGAAAGCCCATAACCGCAATGCACATCATTACTCCGCAGAATATTGCCATTATAAAAGTGCTGTAGATGGAATCCGACAATTTTAAATTTACCATCTCAGCCGTGTGTTCCACCAGCTTAACCAGTTTTGTCCCACGGTATAAATAACCCATACCAACGGTTCCTGCCGCATTGCCCAACAATACAATCAGCACCGTTAATAAAAACTTGGGGTTTTCATTGGGTATATAGCAAACTTTTCCTGTATACAGGTTCAGTCCGAATGTATATATGGTAAATAATCCGATGGAAAACAGGAATGCCCCCGCTATATGATTTTCCACGGTTAAATATATTGTTCCTCCGATGCTGATTGCAATCCCTGCCATTACTGCCTTGATAAATGTTTTCATAAAAACTCTTCCTTTTCCAATATTATGCCTGCAATCTGGATGCCGTTATAAAAAACCACGAACCATTATAACACAGCATAAGAAAAATAGATATATTAAATGTCGATAAAAGACCGTAATGATAGAAATTCATCAAAAAAACATGTCTGGTATTCCGGAGTGTGTCTGATATTATAAATAAAGATTCCAAAAGATTATCAGATTTAATGAGATAAAAGAGGCCGGCAAACAAAAGAAAATAAAACTTAGTATATCTTCAAAAGTTACCGGCCGATCTATTGTTATAAAACCAAAACGAATGCGTTTGTTCTGGCTGTTTATGCCAAACTGAATTTATCATGAACGGCTTTCATTGCCTTTTCCACATATACTTCATCTATCAGAACCGTAACCCTGATTTCGGAAGTGGAGATCATCTTAATATTAACACCCACATCATACAAGGCTTCGAACATCTTGGCTGCAACACCGGCATTGGACATCATTCCGGCTCCGACAATGGATACTTTTGCAACAGATTTCTCAATATCAATTTTCTGACATTTTAAGCTTCCGGATCTATGGCGCTCCAAGATTTCCACTGCTTCCTCCAGGCTGTCTTCGCATACGGTAAAGCTGATGTCCTTCGTGCCGTCACGTCCGACCGACTGAAGAATAATATCCACGTTTATATTATATCTAGCCAGATGATTAAATAATTTAAAAGCCACACCGGGCTGATCCTCTAATCCGATTACTGCGATACGGGCAGTATTTTTATCTGCAGCTACGCCGCTAATAAGCATTTTTTCCATTTTAACTTCCTCCTTCACAACGGTTCCTTCCGATAAATTTAAGCTGGAACGTACAATTAATTGTACTCCGTATTTTTTAGCCATTTCCACTGATCTGTTGTGTAACACTCCTGCGCCTAAAGAGGCAAGCTCCAGCATTTCGTCGTAGGTTATTTCGTCTAATTTTCTGGCACTCGGTACAAGTCTTGGATCAGCCGTAAATACACCGTCTACATCCGAATATATTTCGCATGCATCCGCATTCAGGGCTGCTGCCAGTGCTACTGCGGTTGTATCGGAACCACCACGGCCAAGTGTAGTATAATCGTCATATTGGTTAATTCCCTGGAAGCCGGTAATAATTACTACTTTTTTAGCTTCAAGTTCATTTCGGATTCTCTCCGAATCAATCCTTTTAAGCCTTGCATTACCATATACGTTAGTGGTATGCATTGCTACCTGAAATGCGTTTAAAGATATGGCAGGTACTCCTAATGAGTCCAGGGCCATTGCCATTAAGGATACGGAAATCTGTTCCCCCGTCGTTAATAACATATCAATTTCTCTTTTTGATGCATTAGGATTGATATCCCTTGCCTGGGCTAACAGCACATCAGTCTGTTTTCCCATGGCAGATAATACTACTACTACCTCGTTGCCTTTTTTATAATCATCGATGATTCTTCTGGCAACATTAAATATTCTTTCCTTATCGGCTACCGATGTTCCACCGAACTTTTTAACAATAAGCATACGCTGCCTCCTATTTTCATTTTTACTTATAACTGCAGATGTATTCCTATGATCAGAAAATTGCTTGTAACCGTTCAGTTATACCGGTTTGTACGAACCGGTATACACAAACATGCAAAAACGCATGTTTACGGTCTCATTATAATTCAAACAACTTATTAATTATTTCATATCCATTATTTACCGTATTATTACTTGCTTTTGCTTCCGTCTCGTTGTAATTCCAGGAATTATTAAGTTCTTTTGTATTATCATAGAGCATAAAGGGAACCGGGTCACTTGTATGGGTACGGCAGCGGATAGGTGTGGGATGGTCCGGCATAATTAGCATACGGTACGGGACTTTACTCAGATCCATCTGCTCCTTTACCACCTTGATTACTTTTTCATCCAAATACTCTATTGCTTTTATTTTATTCGGGATACTGCCCTGATGACCCATCTCATCAGGTGCTTCTATATGAATATAAACAAAATCGTAATTATTTTCAAGCAATTCTTTTATTCCGGCCATGGCTTTTCCAATATAATTAGTATGCAGGGTTCCGTCCGCTCCCTCTACATTTACAACCTTCATTTCAGCCCCCACCGCAATTCCCTTTAATAAGTCAACGGCAGATATCATAGCGCCTTTTTTATGAAATTTTTCTTCAAAGGAAGTTAAGGACGGCCTGGTTCCGGCTCCCCAGAACCAGATAGAATTAGCTTTGTTCAGGCCTTTTCTGGCTCTTTCCACATTAAGAGGATGATTATTTAAGATATCATAACTTTTCCTCATCATGTCATTCAGATATGTATCCTTCGGTAAATATGCTTTGATAACCTTTCCCAGAATATCATGGGGCGGAGTTAATTCTGCAGCTTTACCCTTGTCCCAGATAGTAAGGTGCCGGTAGCTGGTACCGGTATAAAATTTATAGGTTTCATTTTCCAGTTCTTTTCTTACCGCATCCAATAAAATTCCGGCATCTTCCGTTGTAATTTCACCGGAGCTGTGATCTATTATTGTTTTCTCGTCATAGAAAAGCCCGTCATCCGATACCGTAACAATATTACATCTTAATGCAATATCCGTCGGTTTCATGTCAACACCGATACTTAAGGCTTCCAGAGGTGACCGCCCGGTATAATATTGTCTGGGGTTATAGCCAAGTACGGATAAATTGGCGGTATCGCTGCCGGGTGCCATTCCCGCCGGTATGGTATGGCAAAGTCCGATTTCCGACTTTTTCGCCAAATAATCCATGGCGGGTGTTACTGCAAATTCCAACGGAGTTTTTCCTTCAAGTTCCTTAATGGGTTCATCAGCCATGCCGTCGCCCAGAATAATGATATATTTCATAGCCATACAATATACTGCAGAACTGCCTGCATTTCCTTTCTTTTATCCTATTTTCTTTCAGTTTTCTCCCAGAGCATATAACAATTGCTTATAGCGATTGTATATAGCAATTGTATACCGCAGGACAAACTGCGGTATTCCCAATCGGGAGTATAAAACTCCGGCAATATCAGAACATTACCCGGATCATACTGATAATGCTGCCCATATCGGCAGCTTTTTCCTGATAAGTCTCTTCACTCATCCGCATTGTAATAAATGCATATTCATTCTCAATACCCGGAGCTTTCACTTCTTCCACCTGGCCGAACAGCAATGCCGCCTGTTCTTTTATTTTACCGGTATTGCCCGCAACTCGGATAAAAAATTTATGCTGTGCTTTTTTCATATCGGAAAGCTTTAATTTCTTACTGCTCCATATGGTCATAATATTGGTGCCGATATGCTTTGCGGCATCCACAACATCTGCTACCACCGCACTGGCAGTGGGTAATTTACCGGCACCGCTTCCGTAAAACATAACGTCTCCGATAACATTGCCTCTTACAAATATTCCGTTGAATACACCGTTTACGCTGTATAAAGGATGGCTCGGCTTAATTAACATAGGCGCCACCATGGCATAGACATGGTCACGTTCCTTTCTGCTGGTGCCCAGTAATTTAATACTGGCTCCCATGGCTTTGGCATATTTAATATCCGTTTCCGTTATTTTTGTGATGCCTTCCGTATAAATATCTTCAAAATCCACCTGCATTCCAAAGGCCAGAGAAGATAAAATCGCTATTTTCCTGCAGGCGTCATAACCTTCTATGTCCGCTTCCGGATTGCGTTCCGCATAACCTTTGGACTGGGCTTCTTTTAATACCGTACTGAAATCGGAGCCTTCGTTGCTCATTTTAGTAAGGATGTAATTGGTAGTACCATTTAAAATACCGGTAATTTCTTCAATCTCATCGGCAGTTAAGGATTGGTTTAACGGACGGATAATGGGAATGCCGCCGCCCACGCTTGCTTCAAACAAAAAGTTAACGTTCTTTTGCTTGGAAAGCTCCAGAAGCTTGGCGCCATACTTTGCCACCAATTCTTTATTGGAGGTGCATACGCTTTTTCCTTTTAAAATTGCTTCTTTCACAAAGGTATAAGCGGGTTCTACTCCGCCCATTACCTCTACAATGATCCCAACCTCCGGATCATTGACAATTATATTATAATCATGGACAATCTTTTCCTGAACCGGATCTCCCGGAAAATCCCTTAAATCTAAAATATATTTTACGTTAATTTCATGGCCGCAGCGTTTGCTTATACTGTCACCATTTACGTTAAGCACTTCAACAACACCGGATCCTACCGTGCCGTAACCTAATACTGCTATATTAATCATAAAAGCTCCTTTCTGCATATTTATTAATTCTATTTTAACCGATGACAAACAACCCTGGCTCTTTATACTTTAGCCGGCTTATTCCCTTGCTAAAATTTTTAAATAATGAATCCCTTCTAAAGCTTCTATTTCATCAAATATCACGGCAGTATCACTTATGTGTCCCGGAATCTCAATGCTGACGGTTAAGGAAGCTATACCATTAACCGGTATACTTTGATGTATGGTTAGAATATTGGCCTCATTTTTAGCAACACAATTTAATACGCAGGATAATAATCCAGGCTTATCATCAACCTGAAGCATAAATGTAATGGTTTTGCCCCGCGCGTTCTCATGAAACGGAAAAATGTCATCTTTATACTTATAGAAAGAACTTCTGCTGATTCCAACCTTATCAGCAGCATCCTGTACCGTAAAAACTTTCTCTGAATCCAGCAGTCTTTTTGCTTCCACTACCTTAAGCAGGACTTCCGGAACCGCCTTTTTCTTTACTATGAAATATTTACTTTCATCCATATTAGCCCTCCTATGCATTATTTTAGGATATGAAAACTCCCTTGAACGATGGGAGTTATTTGTAAATTGTAAGGTTATAATATGTATGTACAGGAAAAACACATGTCTTTCACAGAAAGATATATTAACACACTTTACACGTAAATGCAATACTTTTTGAATAAAATTTCAATTTATAGACAATATATGCAAAAAGAGATTGCCTCATAATCATATTTTAAGACAATCTCTTCAAACTGACAAAACTTATTGATTTTCTATGAGGCTTTGAATACTTTCCTGTTCACTTACTGACAATATTCCGTCTTGATTTAACAGGAGTATCAATCTGCCGTTTATGGTTGCTACACACTGAATATAGGATGTTTGAACGCTTTTTACTATGTCTGGTGTCTCACTGATATTTTCTGCAGGTATTTCCAGTATCTCTTTTACAGAATCAACTTCATAAGCCAGAAAAATACCGTTTGACCTTGTGATAATTAGTTTCGTATCCTCGTCCGGTTCTCTCTCCGCCAATCCAAATTTTCTGCGAAGAGAATACACCGGAATAACATCCCCTCTAAGATTGATAATTCCTCGGATGTATGCCGGAGCATTGGGAATCGGAATCAAATCGGTATATTTTTCGATAGCATTTACCATCATGATTTCCAATCCGAATTCTTCTTCATCCAAAGTAAATATTACCCGCTTTGTCTGATTTGTCTGTACGCGTATTTTTGTCTCCATCTTTCGTACCTCTTCTTTCATCCATCAGTGTTTCAGCCTAAGTGAAAACTCTTAATCACCATGCTGGTCGATATTTTTATTTATACTTAACCATTTTAAGTATTCATTAATAAACGGGTCCAGATTTCCGTCCAAAACACTGGCCGCATTGCCAACTTCCACATTGGTTCTGTGATCCTTTACCAGGGTGTAAGGCTGCATGACATAAGACCTGATCTGGCTGCCCCATCCGATTTCCTTCATTTCTCCGCGAATATCGGATTCCTTTTCCTGATTTTCCTGCTTCTTTAACAGATATAGTTTTGCTTTTAACATCTGCATGGCCTTATCTTTATTTTGAAATTGAGAACGTTCATTCTGGCATTGAACTACAATACCGGTGGGTATATGGGTAATACGGATAGCAGAAGATGTTTTATTAACATGCTGTCCGCCGGCACCGCTGGAACGGAAGGTATCAATCCTTAAATCACCTTCCTCTATTTCTATACCGGTATCCTCTTCTATGTCAGGCATAACATCACAGGATACAAAGGACGTTTGTCTTTTTCCTGCGGCATTAAAAGGAGAAATACGAACCAGGCGGTGTACTCCTCTTTCCGATTTCAGATGCCCGTAGGCATTCAGGCCGTTAATCTGCAGAGTAACAGACTTTAGTCCTGCCTCTTCTCCATCCAGAAAGTCCAATATTTCCGTGGTATATCCTTTTTTATCCGCCCATTTCTGATACATTCTGCAAAGCATGCTGGCCCAGTCACAGCTTTCCGTGCCTCCGGCACCGGCATGTAAGGTTAATATGGCATTATTTTTGTCATATTCCTCGGATAAAAGGGTATTCAGACGCATTTCATCCAGGTCCCCGATAAATTGGTTTAAGGCTTCCTCAATTTCCGGTATAAGGGAAGAATCATTCTCTTCATAGCCCATTTCAATTAGTGTTGCAATGTCTTCATACTCTCTTTTTAATGAATTATATCTATCAACAATATCTTTTAGATTCTTTAATTCCTTCACATAACCCTGCGACTTATCCGTGGAATCCCAAAAATCAGGTTCCTCCATGATATGTTCTATCATATCAATACGCTCTAGCTTTTTAGCAAGGTCAAAGTGAATCCCCCACTTCAATCAATGGCTGTTCATAGGTAGTAAGGGTATATTTTAACTGATCTAATTCAACCATAAATTTCACCTCTTTCATATACTTATTTTATATTCTTTATCGGTTAAATGTAACCGCTTGCTTACATTAATTTCTGCCGCAGCAGTATTTATATTTCTTACCGCTCCCGCACGGACAGGGATCATTGGGCTGTATCTTTTTACCGGCCCGCCTTACCGGGCCCTGCTGTACCGAATCATCTTTATTAGTGCCGGTTACCTTGGCAACCTGCTCTCTTTCCACATTTTGTTCAATACGGACATGCATCAATGCTTTAACGGTATCTTCCCTTATGGCATCCGTCATTTCATCAAACATTTCGAATCCCATGAATTTATATTCTACCAGCGGGTCTCTCTGCCCATAAGCCTGCAGACCGATACCCTGACGCAGCTGATCCATGTCGTCAATATGATCCATCCACTTCCTGTCTATTACCTTCAATAAAATAACACGTTCAATTTCCCGAAGCTGCTCTTTCTCCGGAAAATCTGCTTCTTTTGCTTCGTAAAGGCTTACCGCGTCTTCCTTCAGCTTCTGTATTAATTCATTCTTTTTCGTATATTTTAGATCAGAAGAATCCTGGGTAACCGATTCAAGAGGTATGATAGGCAGCAATAAATTATTTAACTCATTTAAATCCCATTCTTCCGGAAGCTGGTCATCACTGATACTGGTATTCACACATTTCTCCACCGTATCGGTAATCATCTTAAAGATAGAATCCCGCATGCTTTCTCCGTCAAGAACCTTTCTTCTTTCCTCATAGATAATTTCTCTCTGGTCATTATTCACCCTGTCATATTCCAGCAGGTTCTTTCTGATACCAAAGTTATTGTTTTCTATTCTCTTCTGTGCTTTCTCGATGGCACTGCTTAACATTTTATGTTCTATCTGCTCACCTTCAGGCAAACCTAAAGAGTTAAACATATTCATTAACCGTTCGGAACCGAATAAGCGCATTAAATCATCTTCCAGGGAAATATAAAAACGGGATTCACCCGGATCCCCCTGGCGGCCGGAACGTCCTCTTAACTGATTGTCGATACGTCTGGATTCATGGCGCTCCGTACCTATAATCTTAAGGCCGCCTGCTTCCACGACGCCTTCCCCTAATTTAATATCGGTACCACGTCCGGCCATATTGGTTGCAATGGTAACCGCACCGGCCTGTCCTGCATCTGCGATGATTTCCGCCTCCAGTTCATGGAACTTGGCATTTAACACTTTATGAGGAATCCCTTTTTTCTTTAATAACTCACTGATTTCTTCAGAAGCTTCAATGGTAATGGTACCTACCAGCACCGGCTGGCCTTTCCTGTGGGATTCTATAATTTCATTAATTACTGCATTCAGTTTCTCCCGCTTCGTTTTATATACCGCATCCTGCCTGTCGATACGGACTACCTGGACATTCGTGGGGACTTCAATAACGTCCATTCCGTATATATCCCTGAATTCCTTTTCTTCCGTCAGTGCCGTACCCGTCATACCACACTTTTTAGTATATTTGTTAAAGAAATTCTGGAATGTAATAGTTGCTAATGTTTTACTTTCTCTTTTAACCTTTACCTTTTCTTTTGCTTCAATTGCCTGATGGAGACCGTCGGAATAACGTCTGCCAGGCATAATACGCCCGGTAAATTCATCAACAATCAGTACTTCATCGTCCTTAACCACATAATCCTTATCCCTGAACATTAAATTATGGGCGCGCAGGGCCAATATAATGTTATGCTGGATTTCCAGGTTTTCCGGGTCCGCAAGATTTTCGATTTTAAAAAAGTTCTCAACTTTAACCACACCTTCGGCAGTCAAATTAACATTCTTATCCTTTTCATTAACGATAAAGTCGCCTTCTTCTTCGATATCTTCCTTCATGATGGCAGCCATTTTTGTCAATTCGGCACTTTCTTTACCGCGCACCAGCTGTCTGGCAAGAATATCGCAAGCCTCATACAATCTGGTGGATTTGCCGCTCTGGCCCGAAATAATAAGAGGTGTTCTGGCTTCATCAATCAGAACGGAGTCAACTTCATCAATAATTGCAAAATGAAGCCCTCTTTGTACAAGCTGCTCCTTATAAATAACCATGTTATCCCTTAAGTAATCAAAACCCAGCTCATTATTGGTTGCATAGGTTATGTCACAGGCATAGGCTTCCCTTCTCTGGTCATTGTCCATACTGTTTAGGATAACCCCCACCTTAATCCCTAAAAATTCGTGTATCTGTCCCATCCATTCGGCATCACGCTTTGCCAGGTAGTCGTTAACAGTAACAATATGCACACCGTTGCCTTCCAGGGCATTTAAGTAAGCCGGCAGGGTGGATACCAGCGTTTTACCTTCACCGGTTTTCATTTCTGAAATTCTTCCCTGATGGAGAATAATGCCGCCCATTAACTGAACACGGAAATGTCTGAGTCCTAAAACTCTTTTTGACGCTTCCCTTACTACCGCATAAGCTTCTACCAAAAGGTCATCTAATGTTTCGCCGTCTTTCAGTCTATTTTTAAATTCTATTGTTTTATTTCTTAATTCTGCATCAGAAAGATTGACCATGGTAGGTTCAAGTGCTTCGATACTATCAGCAATTGGCGTAATTATTCTTAATTCTCTTTCACTATGTGTACCAAATATCTTTGTTATAAAGCCCATATTCATTTCACTCCTGTATTATTCTGTTTCATTCCGTAAATGATTATAACTCCCACTCTAACTATGTTTTTACAGTTCAACCTATATTGTATCATTTACTCAGATACTATTCAACACTTTTCGTAAAGTATATCCTGTAAATACGTGCGGACTGCCGAATACAGGCACGAATCACCAAAGGCCGCAATTATACCGCACTGGATTCAGCCTTCTTAAATTGCGTTATAGGCATCTTCACAAATAGCGCTTGTTCCCAATGGGATACAATTTCCTATAACACGAAAAGGGGGCTGTGACAGCCCCCAATAAAACAACAAAATTCATGCCCTGCGTCTACCTCATTGTGATAAAAAGATATTGCTATTTGAGTTTAATATTCCGGTTCAATTAAACCATAGGTATTGCCCTTACGCTTATATACTACATTCACTTCGTTCGTTTCCGCATTGCGATATACAAAGAAATTATGTCCTAATAATTCCATCTGGACACAGGCTTCTTCCGGATCCATAGGCTTTATGGCAAATTTCTTGGTTCTGATAATTTTGATGGTATCATCTTCTTCAAAATCATCGTCCATAAAAGATTGGTTTAAATTAGCTGCCGCCTGTTTTTGTTCAATAATTTTGTTCTTGTATTTTCTTAACTGGCGTTCAATAATTTCTTCTACCAAATCAATGGATACATACATATCATTGCTTGTTTGCTCTGCACGTACCATGCTTCCTTTCATAGGAATTGTTACTTCTATTTTCTGCCTCTCTTTTTCCACACTCATTGTAACATGTATTTCAGTATCAGGAGTAAAATATCTCTCAAGCTTTCCGATTTTTTCGTAAACAGCTGTCTTCAGACCCTCTGTCACATCAAGATTTTTACCGCTAATAATATAACGCATAACCATCAACTCCTTTTAACTTTTTTGTAAAACCCTGTAGATGTATTATTCGGGAACCCAAAACAGGTTCCTGGTATTGCTGCTTTGCTTGGATTCTTGTTGTTTTGCCGATATTACAAGCCAGCCTGCAATTCCTTTTTTACTGTTTTTATTATACCACAAAACGCCTAAGGTGACAAGCCATTTCCAGGATTAAGCATAGGAGAAACACGGGTCTGAAAATAATTCCTGCTGCGAGACAGCTTTCGTATATAACTGAAAGACTTCTGAATCGAAAAGGTCCCTATGACACTTAAACTCCAGGAATTGCGCCGGGAGTTAAAGGAAGATTTGTCTGAGGGAAACGAGCCGCCAGCACAAGACTCCGTTCAAAATATTACTTTGCATTGACCAGAGCGTGTTAAAAATATATCAAATATCAGGAGGAAATTTATTTATTCAGATAAAGTTTTCATCTTTTGACACTGTTTATTATTTTGTTATTCTTAAAACAACAAATTTATCTATTATTTTTTATAATTATAGTGTAAATCATAATTTTTCGCCCTATTATTATTAATTGTACAACATATTTCTTATTTATTTGACAATAATAATAAATCTCTTTTTCGTATCAGTTAGTTCTGATATTTTTAATTTTATCATTACTTACAAAACAAATATTCGCGCTTGACAGCCTGTCCCGTTCGACAACAGTGGTTATAAATTGTGGATAATGTGGATAACTTAGTGTATAACTTTTTTTTCGTATAGAATAAGGCTTTTAAAATGTGGATAACTTTTGGATAAATACACATGAAATTCCTTGCCTGCCCTTATCTGTATGAGTATATACCATTCTTTTGTGCAGTTTGTATACACTATTATTTGTCAAGAGTCTATTTAATAAATTATACTCAGGAGCAGAAAATCAACTATTTAAAAAAATTAATACAATTTTCTAAACATTTTGCTACATTTTATATAGTAGATAAGATACAGTGCAATTCAATGGGAAACAAAGAAAATGTTTGGCGAATAAACCTACGGCGCTGATTGACAACGCAGCATCAACGAAAATGGCAGGTACTGAATTCATCAAAATTTATGCAATGCAGTACTAGAGTGTGTTTGAAAAATGCTCTAGTATTTTGCATCAATACCCGCCTTCTTCTCTGACTAATTAAGGAAGATTCCGATAGACTTTTATTAGATAGAAAATTTATGAAATTTATATCTAATAAAAAAGGATACTGCTTATGCTTTTTGATTTGCATAAGCAATATCCTTCATTTAACTAATTTAAAACTCTTCTTGCTTTATACGGAGTACGGTAATCGTAATTGGATATCTTGATTCCGTCCCTCTTATTACTGGCATGTACCACTTTTCCGCTTCCGATATATAAAGCTACATGGCTGACACTGCCGCCGCTGTTACGATAGAAAATCAAATCGCCTGCCTGGAGATTACTAAAGCTTACTTCTTTTCCCGCAGACTGGGACTGGCTGCTTGAAGACCTTGCAATGCTGTATCCAAAATGTGAATATATGGATTGTACAAAACCGGAACAATCCGCTCCGCCTGTTAAGCTTGTACCACCATAGGCATATGGATTACCAACAAAGTTAAGTGCATAATTTGCAATTTCGCTTCCGGATGAAGAACTTCCGGAACTGCTGCTGTTTGAACTGCTGCTTGAAGAAGAAGAGGATTCTTTCCTGGATTGTTCTGTCTGTTTTGCCGTATTCTCCGCCGCTTTTTTGGCCTGCGCTTCTTTCTGCCTTTGCTCTTCCTGCTGCTGTGCCAGCTTCTCCAAACGTTCCGCTTCGGCTTTCCTGGCCGCTTCCTGAGCCTCTAATTTTGCTTTTTCTTCTTCAATTGAAATAGCATAATTAAACTCAACATCTATTTTAACCAGATCTTTGGATACAAATCCCGTAATCTTTTCATTTGAATCGTCTTCATCAATTAAGATTTTGACCCATTCATCGTATTCTTTTACTATGTAATATTTTTCGTCCTGAGGTATTAATGCCACTATATCCGTGTCTGTTCCCTGGCCTTCTCTGACACGAAGGGTCTGCGTATTGACAATTACGTACTTGGTTGCAACGTCATCAATCAGTTTTTCCGCCTCTTCTCCGATAGCCAGGAATTCTGACTTAATATAACCGTCAACTTTACCGGAATGAATTTTAACCCATTCGCCTTCCGTTTCAAGAATATCGGCCGCACATCCCGGGTATAATTTACCTACAACTTCACTTTCCTGATCCGGCTTACTTCTTATATTAACATAACTGTTTTCATTGGCAATTGAAATACCCAGATTCGCATAAGGCGACTCAACCTTAGTTATTTCCGTATTTAATTCCGTAGTACTTAAATTATCTGCCTGATTTTTTGATAGGGTTTCTAACAACTTCTCCGCATCTCCGGTCTTTTTATCTGCCGTAGCCGTATAATAACTATCTAATATAGGAGTAATACCTGCAATACCTTTATCCGATGTACTCGTTGCTGCTTCTGCTGTAATACCATAACTTAAAGAAAGCAACAACGCTGCGGCACATAAGGATGCTTTGACAGCAATTCCTTTTATCATGTGATAAGTGACCTCCTTGTTAATTCATATGAATGTAACAAACCATTCATAATAAGCCATCATTTGTTTCGTTTTCTTAATAAATGTTACAAATTTATTAAATACACTGAGGCCATTATATCAAATCATTCTACTCCTGTCAACCGGAATATGGTAAATAACGCTGTTTTTTTATCCATTTTCACGAAATCACATGTTTTAATTTAATTTTTTCGTACAATTTACTTCATTATAGTGTACTTAAGTACTTTTCTACTGCTGTAATGGAATTAGCCCCGTCGGAAGCGGCGGTAATAATCTGCCTCAGCTCTTTTGTACGGACATCGCCTGCTGCAAATACTCCCGGTATGTTGGTTTCACAATTTTCACCGGCTACGATATATCCGTTGGAATCAGTCCGGATAATATTTTTATATACATCGGAATTCGGTATATTGCCGATGGCAATAAATATTCCATCTACCAAAAGTTCCGTATTCTCTCCTGTTTTAACGTTTTTTACCGATATTTTTTCTACCTGTTCTCCGCCTTCTATTTCTTCCACAACACTGTCCCATATAATTTCCACATTTTCCAGGGATAATAATTTATTTATATAGCTTTTTACCGCCCTGAACTTATTCCTCCGATGGATTACATAAACCTTTTTGCATAATCTGGCTAAGAAAATGGCATCTTCCACAGCTACGTCTCCTCCGCCTACAACAGCGGTTATTTTATTCCTGAAAAATGCTCCGTCACAGGTTGCACAATAGGAAACTCCCATACCGGCCAGTCTTTCCTCTCCGTCAATCTTTAACTTGCGGGGATTGGCACCGGTTGCAATTATGGCTGTTCTGCCCCGGTATATGGTACCGTCATCCAAGGTTATAATCTTAATTCCATCTTCAACCTCAAAGTTTACCACCTCTCCGGTTATAAAATTCATGTCCATACGGTCACAATGCTCCCTGAATTTTGTTCCTAATTCAAAGCCGCTTATTCCTGGTATACCCGGATAATTATCTACCTCATAGGTGTTAATAATCTGCCCGCCGCTGAGAGGCGCCTTTTCAATGATAATGGTATCCAGCTCCGCTCTCCCTGCATACAGCGCAGCCCCCAGTCCCGCAGGGCCGGAACCTATAATTACTACGTCATAAATTTTATCCATTATTGAATATTCCTCCATTCTTCTATTCATTAATTGCAATCCGGCAACAAGTTTATTACAAAATATTTAAACCGGAAGCATACAAAATCTACGTATTGATGCCATATATTATATCATGAACAAAAAATGTGTTCATGCTCTTATTGCTCCGGTCAGAAATTACAAGCAAGCTCGCAATTTTATTATACCATGTCCGCAAGCTCCCATGGTATGCGCCGCTTTGCGGCGTTGATGCGCACTCACTACGTTCGGCGCGGGTATAATGTC
>DBEP01000118.1:0-14960 GCA_002294045.1 Lachnoclostridium sp. UBA903
CGCTTACCTTATAGATGATATGGCTGACTTTCATTCTGTTTCTTCCTCCTATCTCTTTATTCCTTACTTCCGGCAGGTTTATTTACTCGCCGGTTATCTGTCCGCAAAACGCAGATGGACGAACTTCATCATACCTATCCGGTCGGAGACTTTTATCATAAAACGGATTCCAGGGCTCCACTGTTTGTTCACCGGTATCCCTTCAAAATATTTCTCGCAGGCAACTGCATGGATATCAGGAGACCAGCATTGGATATCTTCTATTTTATTAACATAAAAGTACATCATGGCTCCTTTATTGCCGGTCTTTTCGACCATACGGTTAGACTTCTTAACCGCCTGTCTGGATTCGGCGTCAAAATACATTTCACCGCCGGGAAAACGGCGGGCCATAGCGGAAAAAACCTCTTTCAGCTGCTCTTCTCTGAAATAATAAAATACTCCCGCCGACATAAAAAAAATACCTTCTTTGGGGTCAAAAATTACATCGTCAAACCAGGCGGTATCAAACAGGGATTTGGCAATGCTGGTATTACGCGGGGAATCCGGAATAAAATTCTGACGGAATGCAATGGCATCGGGTAAATCCAGGTTATACCAGCGGATTGTCCCGTTATCCACCCTGGAGAAGGTAGTGTCCAGTCCCGCACCAATATTTACCACCGTAGCACGGGGATGCTTATTGATGAATTTACGTATGGCGTCATCCATTTTCCGTGCCCGGACAACATAGCAGATTCCGCCGAATTCACCAAAGGTTTTTGCCACGCTGTCAAAATCGTAGTCGCAGTTTTTAATGATTTCTATCGCTTCTTTGTCGTACAGTATCCCAGGATTTTTCTCACTGGCTGCGGCACGCCCCCAAAGAGGCAGAAGCATGGTGCTTTGCACCGTCTGGGATTGCAATTCCGTTTTCTTTGCCATAACAACCTCCTCATTACAAAATAGACTTTAAACACTATTCTCTTAATAGTAAAAGTTCCTGATTAGCCAAAGCTAACCATACGTCAAAAATAAACAGGCTTTCCGATGGAACCCATTTATTTACTATATAAATCCATATTAACAGGGGAAATATTAAGAAGTCAACACTAAACCTGCTTGTTGAGATTGTTTATCATTAAACATAGTTCTGGCACCGGTACGCACAAAAAAACCGCCAAATAGCAGGCCTGACGACAAGAGCTTACTGCTTGGCGGTCTTGTGATATTATTTTATGCCATAAATAAGCGCCATATTACCTAGCACCATAGGTGTCCGTAAAAACCCCGGGACAAATTCACATTGTCTGGTATCTATGAAATGAATTTCCGTAACATTTTCAGATAATTTCCGTACGAATTCTTCTATATCCCCATAATGTTTTTTTGCATAAAAGATATCTTCAAAAACAAATATCCCTCCGGGCTTTATTACACGGAGCGCCTCATTTATCAGGGCCAGCTTATCCGGCTGGCTGCGTACCTCGTGAAAAACAAAATTACTGACCGCCGCATCAAAGCTTCCGTCCGGGAATTCCAGATTTGCCGCGTCCCCTTTCAGGAAAGTAACCTGTTGTTCCACACCTTCTATACGGGCATTGTTTTCACACTGGTCCTTGGAATAATCCCAGCCGATTCCCCAATAATCCGTTCCCACAATCTTGGCCCCCGGAAACTTTTTTGCCGCTTTTATGGTCATGGCACCGCTTCCGCAGCCAATATCCAGGAGCTTTCCATTTCCGTTCCAGTTAAGGTAGGAGAATACATTATCAAGCACCTTATCCTGAATCTTTTTGCCTTCATAGGACGGCATCCTGCGCGCTTTTCCCATATACAAGGCAAAAAAAGCAAAGAATGCTGCCAGAAAAGCAAATACTATTCTCAAAATATTACTGACAAAGTTATTTTTGATAAATAAACTCAGCACAGATAAAAGTATGAAAACGCCTCCGGCGGCACCGGCCGTCTGCGGAATTCTTCTGGAAATCCAATTGGAATAATCCGGTTTTTCATAATTCATCCTTTTCTTCCTTTCCGCTAAACAGGCGGATGCTTCCTTCCGGCCGTTTTAAGCTCTCTTTATGTTAAATGCACCCTTGCCTAAGTATCCGGCACCATCCCCCAGTTCTTCCTCAATCCGAAGGAGCTGGTTGTATTTAGCCACACGTTCGCTTCTGCTTGGAGCGCCTGTCTTAATTTGCGCCGCGTTAAGGGCTACCGCCAGGTCGGCAATTGTGGTATCTTCCGTTTCCCCGGAACGATGGGAAACTATGGCCGTATATCCTGCCTTATGGGCCATTTTAATTGCTTCCAGGGTCTCTGAAACAGAACCAATCTGATTTAATTTAATCAGAATGGAATTGCCGCACCCGGATTGAATACCTTTGCTTAGTCTCTCCGTATTGGTTACAAATAAATCATCTCCCACCAGCTGAACCTTATCACCCAGCTCTTGGGTAAGAAGTTTCCATCCTTCCCAGTCTTCTTCATCCAGGGCGTCTTCAATAGAGTAGATGGGATATTTTTCACATAGCAGTTTCCAATGTTCAATTAATTCACCGGATGTAAACTTCTTGCCGCTCTTAGGCATCAGATAAGAACCTGTTTTATCGCCCTTCCATTCACTGGAAGCCGCATCCATGGCAAGCACAAAATCCTTTCCCGGTTCATACCCGGCCTTCTTTACCGCTTCAAGAATCAATTCAATGGCTTCTTCATCACTGGCCAAATCCGGTGCAAAACCGCCTTCGTCACCAACCGAGGTGGTAAGTCCCTTTGACTTTAAGATTCCTGCCAGGGAATGGAATACTTCCGTACACCACCGGAGACCGTCCTTGAAACAGGCGGCGCCAACCGGCATAATCATAAATTCCTGCACATCCACCGTATTGGCGGCATGGGCTCCGCCGTTTAAGATATTCATCATGGGTACGGGAAGTACATTTCCGTTTACACCGCCCAGAAATTTGTACAGGGGAATATGCAGGGCTTTTGCCGCTGCCCTGGACGCCGCAATGGAAACGGCTAAAATTGCATTGGCTCCCAGCCTGGATTTGTCCTTGGTTCCGTCTTCCGCAATCATGACTTTATCAATGGCATAAATATCCAGAGCATCCTTTCCTGACAATACGCTGTTAATGTATGTATTTATATTTTCTACGGCTTTTTGGACACCTTTGCCGCCGAACCTGGCCTTATCTCCGTCACGAAGCTCCAGGGCTTCAAATATTCCGGTAGAAGCTCCGCTGGGTGCTGCACCGATTCCTGTTGTACCGTCTGATAAGATCACCTCGGCTTCCACCGTAGGATTTCCTCTTGAATCAATAATTTCCCTTCCAATAATTTTACTGATTTTTAAATAGCTCATTTCAATATTACCTCCTTTTTCTTAACAAGGAACAACTCCTCATAATAAGCGGCAGCAACGCTTAAATACATGAGGAGTCATTACAATGATTTATTCACATAGTTAGCAATGACTAACTTACAATAATATTAGCATGTGCCATGGAAAGAATCAACCTTCCTAAAAGATAAAAATTCTCAATTAGAAAATAAACATCCGAAACGGTTTTATTAACTTCTCCGTCAGCTTATTTCTTTTCCGGTTATACCTTCCTTTTTTTCTTATTCCGTTGACTGTAAAGTCTGATTTATAACATTTTTCATGATATCCTTGGTCATCATTCCGGGAACATAGCCATACACATTTCCATTTTTATCTATCATAAAAGTAGTCGGAAAAGCTGATATATAATATTGATTCAATATTTCCCCCGTTTCATCAAACACAGTCGGAAAAGTAAGCCCATTGGCATCTATAAAATCTATTACTTTATCTTTTTCCACATCCTGATTATAGGGATGCTTTTCATTCTTAGGGTTGGCAATACCTAAAAATACCACCTCATCCTCATTAAGATTGTACTCCTGATATAATTCCTCTATATAAGGCATTTCTTCCTTGCAGGGAGGGCACCAGGAAGCCCAGAAGTTTAAAAATACAACCTGCCCCTTGTAATCGGAAAGTGTATGTTCGTTACCGTACTGGTCAGTAAGAGTAAAGTCATAAGCAGGAATTGCGGCTTTATCTTCCTGTGCGGCAGCCTCATCTGTTCCATTTTCCGGGATTAACCTGCCTGCAGTTTCACTGTCTTCTTGTATCCCATTGTCTTTTTCGGAACCGGAATCTGCTTCTACTTTACCTGCTGTGTCCGGAGAGCTGTTCTGCCGGCCTATACTTATGGAATTTAAGTAGCCGGAGATGCCGTTCATCCATCCGGTAAAGGTCATAATGCCCATAACAATAAGTATGATACCTCCCGCCTTAATGGCATATTTTAAAAGCTTCTGCTTTGCTTTTAGAAATTCCAGCACTTGTGTCGTAAACATTCCGAGCAGCAAAAACGGAAGAACAAAACCCATTGTATAAAGGAATACAAGCATATTGCCGGCCAGGGAAGTTTTGGCCCCGGATGCCATAATCAAAACCGAGGACAGGATAGGCCCGATACAGGGGGTCCAGGCAAAACTGAAGGTAAATCCCAGCACAAGGGCAATCAAAGGATTTATTTCCTTATTGCTTAAATTCAGATTTATTTTTCTTTCCTTTTGCAGAAATGCAGACTCAAATATACCCAGCTGGAATAATCCTAAAATAATAATCAGTATTCCGCCGATCCGGGTAAATAACATTTTATTACCGTTAAAAAATTTACCCAGTGCCGTAAAAGACATACCTAACAGAAAAAAGGCCGCCGATATACCAAGTACAAAAAACAATGTATGAAGAAATACTTTCCTTCTTTCATAAATAACCGTACCGTCTTCTGCCGTCTTTTTCGCATTTCCTGCCAGAAATCCCATGTATACCGGTATAAGCGGAATAATACAAGGTGAAAAAAACGATATTACTCCTTCCGAAAATACGAGTATAAAACTGACACTTTCTGTAGTCACAAGCCCTCCGAACATAATTTCCCTCCATTAACAATTCCATACATTTTTACAACTGAACAAATAACTTCTTCTCCTGCCTGCCACACAGATAATTGCCGCCATTGCAAATTTGATTCAAATAACCTTACAAGAACCTACCGGTATGAAATATGATACTTTTTCCATTAAACTGATAAACTGATAAATACATCATAAAACTCCTGTTATGAAATTAATATGATAAACTGCTTGTATTTATTAACAGACATTTATATTGTTTATCTTTGTTAATTTAAATTATACTGATTATGCAATTATAATCTGTGACTGTATCACAGGGCTGTCCCATATGACCGTGGAATTTTTTTCCTTTCTATAGGATTGTCACCCGGAAAGTCCAATTTAGATTTCTGAATATATATATGATATTCATGAATTTGGCTTTTATGGACTTTCCGGGTGACAATCCTATAGATATTTGTCCCGGGTTACTTTTTAAATAAATGAATGCGCAGGAAAAGTAACATATGCAATGTAATCATAATGGCAATATTATGGTAAATCTTTGAAATTTCATCCATAAGATAAACATCTTTGGGGTTGGGAATTAAATATCGGATTTGGCGTAGCTGATTTTTCATGCTTTGATACTTTTGGGGCCAGTAATCGAAATCCGACCATTTGGTAGGAACCAGCTTTTCCGGTATATAGACGGGGTTTCCGGTAATTTGATACAGTAAAATACCGCAGCCGGTTAAGAGGAAAATGATTAGACTTCCGTAAAGAACAAAGGTTTTCAGCGAAAGTTTGCCTCTATTCCGTTTATAATAGTTAAGAATGCCATATGCCGCAAAAAAAAAGAAACTCCATATCGGTAAAGTTATAAGGGAATGAATCAGCCGCCCGAAGAAATATCCGTCTATTATAACAGAATCTGCAGCCAATCCATTCTGAAGGAGGAATTCTTCCGTTAATGCCTCCCCCCTTTCTTCCTCCTTATAAGCCAATTCCAGATTGAAATATTCTTTTCTGTCGTTATCTCCCTGAATGAGAAAAACCGGTGAATCCGTCTTAACAATTCCCCTGATAATATAGCTTTTCTTTTCATAAGTCACGGTATTGGAAACTGCATGCTCCGTACCAAATAATGCATAGGCTGTTCCGGTATCCAGGACACAGCCCTTTTTATCCTCCCTGTATACATAATTACCGCTTACTAAGACCATGGGGACTGTCAGGGCCATATTACCGGCCGCAATAATTACCGGAATCTTTTGGGTCCGGTTCAGGTCCTTATTTTTTACTTCCCCATCGGCTATTCTCATCCAGGCCGTTATTTCCCTGAGGCCGGAGGATTCTCCCGCTTTGTCCGCTTCAGGCCGGATATTCAGGCTCTTTTCCGTAATCCCTTCCGTTTTAAGCCGGACACTGACGGCGGAATACTGATTTCTTATAAAGGATGCATCCTGGATTTTAGTTATGGTAAACCATACGGTTATACAGCCAATCAGGACAATAATCACTTTGTCTTTATTCCATTTCATATATCCGTACCCGATCTCCTTCTGAAATGTTCTTATTACTGCCTGTAATAACCGGATCCTCCTCAGAAAGAGAAGCTTCTATGGCAGCTGTTTCGGCATCCTGTGAAACAACGGTTACGTTCAACCGGAATGCCGTTTCTTCTTTTCCAAGTACACTGTCCTTCTCTTTTACAAGCAGAACATAGGTCCCCCGGGAATCCTGCCTGAGAGCCTGAATGGGAATACACCTGGGATAAGTGACGGATTGCTTTTTCATTGCATAGCCCAGACTGCCTCCTGTCCGGTATTCCCCTTCCGGCAAAAGTGCGGTAAAACTAATATTTCCGTCCTGGTCCGGTAATTCTATATTCTCAATGCGGGAAGTAATCTTTTCATTATCTGCATTGATTTCTATCTCCAGTTCGTCTCCGGCCTGAAAATGCTCCATCTCCTCTTTCCCTGCCGTAATATGGAGTTCATACCCGCCTGTGGCTATTACCAGTTTTTCCTGCCCCGTTAATATACTGCCCGGTACCAGGTCATTTTTTATAATAACACCTGCTGCCGGAGCAGTTACTTTCCCCTTATCCGAAATGATATCCCCAAGATTATTTATTTCATCCTGTTTCGCATCCATATCCAATTGAAACATAATTTTATCCAAATACACGGATTTATCCCGGACCTGGTTATTTTCTTTCGTTAACCGTTCATTACCAAGAGCCTGGGACAGAGAAAGCTCCGCATTCCACAGCGCCCGTTCCGCCTCCCTAATCCCGCTTTCCCCTTCCTTTAAATCCTTTTCATAGTCATAGCTGCCAAGCTTCATTTCCGTTAATACGTTTAAAAGCTCTTCCTTTTTCTCCGACGCATCTTTTAATTTCTCCTCCCACTGTTTCCTGTTTTGTGCCTGGTCCTCTTTCGCCCGGTCAAGCTTTATCCCGGCCCCACTGATTTTTTTTTCATCAACCTCCAGATTATCATAAAGAATCTGATATAATATGGCATAGGAAGCCTCCGTATCAGCGCTTTTCTTTTCCATATCCTCTCTGTAATGATTCACCGCACTGCTTAGCTCCTCATCCTTATCGGACAATCTGTCCAGCTTTTTCTGCGCATCCTCTATTACCCTGTATGCGTTCTTGATTTCCTCTTTTTTTGCCGCCAACTGCTCCCTGTAAGCTTTTTGTACCCCTTCATCATCCGAATCTTTATCCTCTTCCTCTATTGCCGCATCCCATTTTTTTCTGATATCTTTCAGGTCTTCCTCCGCTCTTTTTAAACTTTCCCCGGCATCGCTTTTTTCTTCCAGATGCTCTTCATACCCGCCGTTATAGTATAAGTCAAAGAGCTCTCTACGGGCTTTTAGGATATCCTCCTCCTTTTTGCCTGTCACCGCATTTTTATATGCTTCCAATTTCTCTTTCAGGATTAATTGAGGTTCCTTTAAATCCGCCAGCTCGCTTTCCGCATCCAAAACAGCTCTGACCGCTTGTTTTTCTGCTTCATCCCTGGAAGCCGCAATTTCTTCGTATGAGGAAACCGCCTGCCGGTATGCTTCTTCCTTATCTTTTAAAACCTTGGCTTTCATATCTTCCAATGCCTGCTCTGCTGCTTTTAAGTCTTCTTCAGCGTTTTTCTTTGCCAATTCGGCTGCTTCCACTTCCGATGAACCGTCCGGGCTCCGGCTGGCTAAATCCAGCTTTTCATATTCCAGTTGTAACTTTTTTAATTCCTTATCCAGGGAGTTTTTTTTCTCCTTCAGCTGTTCAATATCGTATTCAAACAGCAAATCCCCCTTCTCCACCTGCTGCCCTTCTTCCAAATAAACCTTTCCGGTTTTAAACCCCATATATAAATCCATATATTTTTCCGCATTTTCTTTTATTATTCCCGTCCCTGACAATTCATAGGAAAGCTCACCGTCCTTTACCGTATCCACCTGCACCTTCGCTACCATAACGGAAGCGGCCGACCTGGATACTACCGTAAAAAAAGCCATCAATATAAAAAATCCGAATAATAATCTCCTTAATTGATTTTCCATTTAAGTCCATTCACCTTTCTTATTCCTTTAAGCCGGAAGCGGCAATCCCCTGTTCCAAATATTTCTGGCCATATAAGAACAGCAAAAGCGCCGGAATCATCATAACGGCAGAAGCCACAAAGGCGGCCCCTGCTTTGCCCGCAGTAATATCAGGCAGATAAAGAGGCAGCGGCCAAAGCTCCTTTCTTCTCGCCAAAAAGGTGAGAGGCTGTTCAATCGCATTCCAATACTCCAGAAACCCCAATATTACTATGGACAGAATTCCGGATGAGCCCATGGGAATTCCGATTCGGGTAAATATGCAGAAATCACCTGCGCCATCTAATTTTGCGGCCTCAATGAGGGCTGCGGGCACCGCCTTAAAAAACTTAACCATGATGAATACGGGAAAAGTCGAAAACAGATTGGGAAGGATAACCGCTAAATGGGTATCTACAAACCCAAGCCGGTACAATACCAGGTAACCGGATACCATAGTTACCTGAAAGGGTAAAACCATTAAAATAATGTAAACCGTAAACAATATTCTTTTTCCCTTGAATTCAAACCAGGCAAACCCCCAGGCTGCCGGCACCGCTATAAGCAGCTGCCCCAGGAGTACCGGTATCACCTGAATGCAGGAATTCCAGAACATAACAAAAAATTTAGGGGAGTCCAACAAAAGCTCCGCCATGGGCCGCAGGGTCGGATACTGCGGAAATACTGCCCAGACCGCCATACCTTCCTTCTGATTCAGTACCGGCCCGATATTTTTATAAATTTCATCTGCTCCCATAAAGGAGCCGCTAAATAGCATCCACACCGGCAGCCATACAAAAAGGGTAAATATGAATAAAATAAAGGTTTTAATTGCGCTTTTTATCTTCTTATGCCTTAAATTCACAAACACGTCTATTCCTCTTCCCTGTTTAGTTTCCGCAATACTGAAATCAATATTGCAAACAAAAGGACACACATAACTGCCGCCGCACTCATTTTCTGGATATCCAGGGCAACGAACCAGTTGTTTAACAGGTGCTGGAGCATATAGATACTTTCATGGGGATAATCTCCCGCAACCAGATATGCCTCCCTAAACACCTTAAAGGAATTCACAAAGGCCAGTATACTTATTACATATATGGAAGGGAGAAGCAGGGGCATAGTGATATAACGGAATTTCGCCAGGAACCCTGCTCCATCCACGCTTGCCGCTTCATAAAGAGCGGCGGGGATTCCGTTCAGTCCGGTCAGCCATAAAATCATATTGTAGCCGGTGTTCTTCCATAAATAGCTGATAATTAATACAAGAAAAGCTTTGTCCGTATTCATAAAATCCAGCTTTTCTTTTCCCATATACAGCAGAATTCCGTTCAGCAGCCCATCCTCATGAAACAGCAGCCTCCATAGCAGTACAACCGATGCTACCGGTATTGCCATGGGAAGTAAGAAGGAAGTCTTAAAAAATCTGATATGCTCCTTCTGATAATATAACAATAAGGATAAGCCCAGGGAGACAGCAAGCAGCAAAGGAATACAGGTTATCAAAAACCTTGCCGTGTTGCCGGCTGCCAGCCGGAAGGCCGTATTATTTAATACCAGTGTATAATTCGCAAAGCCTGCGAACCGTCCGCTCATGGCTTCATAGAAGGAACGTCTTATCACATCCAAAAACGGCAGCAATACGAAGATAATTACTCCAAGTAAGCTGGGAAGCAGGAACAGCCAGGCTTTTCCTGCTTTGCCCCCATTGCATACCCCTGGCCGGCCTGGGGTACTGCCATAATTAATGGTGTGTGAAATCATTTTTCTTTTATACTTTAATCCTTTTTTCGAATGCTTCTTCATAATTCCGGCCCTATTCTGCCAGATAAGTATTTACTTTTGATTTTACCGCTGCCACTGCCTGTCTTTCATCGGCCTCTCCCCTAAGAAACGGTTCCACTTCCTCAATAATTAAATTGTTCAGGATATAATTAGTTTCAATTGGTACGCTCACATCCATGGCTATATTTAATATGGCTTCCCTTTCATTTTTGGCAGGCCATTCCGCAGTCAGCATGTTCCCTTCCGTATCACTGACTGCCAGGCTTAAATTGCTCTCTTCCTTTTCAATCCAGCCCTTTATGGATTTACTGTTGACAGGAAACCCATCATAAACATTTGCATCCTGGACCTTGGACGTGAATAAAAACCCGATAAATTTCTTTGCCAGTTCACCTTCCCTGCTCTTGCTGTTTAAGCCCACGGCTCCTCCCGGTATAAACATCCGGTTGACGGAATTATAACCAAAATCCTCGTCTTGTAATACGGCAAAAAGCAGCATGGTATCATATATGTTTTTAATTTGCAGGGTAGTCTGGGCATATCCCTTCTGTAAGGCCGTGACATTGCCCTGGAACAAACTTCCCGTATTAAAAAAGCGCTCCGCTCCTTTTGAAGTCTTAAAATTTTCCTCTTTATATTCTATTGCTTTTATATTTTCTGCTATTTGTTTTAAATTTCTCAAAAAAGTGGTAAAGCTTTCCTCATCCAGCTCTCCGTTTTGGAATAAATCCCCCGCATACAATGCTAAATAACCTTCTAGCAGTTCATGGTATGCCATTGGTTCGCCGTAGGGTTTATTATCCGTCCGGTTAATATAATTTACGATACTATTCAGACTGTCCGCTGCCTGCACCGCATCTGTTTTTCCGGCAATAACCGGAACAGAAAACCGTATGGGCATTTCATAAACCTTCCCGTCTTTTTTATAGGGTTTTGTCAGGTTCTCGAGCAGTTCTCCCGATTCTTCCAGAGGACTTATCACATCATTTATATCAGCCAATACTCCTTTTTCGATATAAGAGTCCACCGGCAAACCGTCCAGGACCAATATGTCCGCACCGTTTCCGGCCAGCAGCTCCGTATTAAGAGCCCGGATATAATCGTTGACATTGCTGTCTTCCTCACCCATTGCAACCACATAATTTACTTTAACATCCGGATTTTCCGACTGAAAAAGGGAGATTGACTGCCTGATGGTATTATTTTCTTTCAGGGAATATACCGTAATTTCCTTTGACGGCACGGAAGCCACATTCTCATCAAATACATAATGCATCAACTGATAACCTCCGTCACTCTCCCCATAAACCGCATAATACTCCTCCTGTTCTCCCTCTCTTACAAATAAGGCGGTAAAGGAAAGCGTCGGCATGCTCATGGAATTAAGGGACCCGTCCACAAGAGTTTCCCACAGGGTGCCGTCTTTTTGCAGCCGGTGGATTCCATTGGAGTTGCCCAGCAGCAATGTGCCGTCCTCTTTTATGGCATAGGCGATAGCGCCTGAGTTAATATTAAAATCTATGTTCCGCTCTGCGTTCTTTGATACCGCATTGTAAAACACGATACCTTTTCCGTCTTCATTTGCCGCAATAATATTATTTCCGTAAGTTATGTAATCTGGTTCCTGCCCAATCCTTAATTTATCAACTGCCTCTCCGGACGGCGAAAATACGGATAAAGAGCCGGTATCCCAGAGATCATACAGAACCACACTGCCGTCCTCTAACACCTGAATCTTCTCAATACTCGGATAATGCTTATAATCATTTGTACTCGTTTCTTCCTTCAGATATGGGATTTCCACAGGTTCTGCCGCCTTCCCTCCTTCTACCGATTTTATCAGGGTGCATTTCACGTTATTATCACTGTAGTCCGTATAAACCGCATAATAGTTTCCGTCATTTCCCAGGCATAAATCCTTAAGCATTTTATTTTCTTTTAAAAGGATTTCATTATTTAACCATTCGGGAGAGCTGCTTTCCCAGGTCATGTCATCCTGTAACCGGTAGCATATGTACTTATCCGTCGATATGGTGTATACTTCAATCTGTTTGTCAGCATTTTCAAGGATTTTAAGTATTATCTCATTTCCCTGCAATTCCGGCAATTTTAACTTTTCCTCCATATACCTTCCCATAGTAGATTTCTCAGATTTATCCCCGTTCTCCCCATTACCGGCATCTTGGCCGGCGGCGGTATTATTTAACTGCCCGGTCTCCTGATTTTTCCTTTCCCTGTCACAGCCCGGCAGACTTGTTATCACAATCAATAAGACGACAAGTATTGCTGTTATCTTTTTTCTCATTTTATTTCCTCCCAAATTAATCTTTCTTACATATTAAACATAACAGGGAAATCTCTAAAAAATCTTTAAATAACAATGGAATTATGTTGTTAGAAGGAAAAGTCCCTCTCCCGGACTTGGCATGAATAGATACACACCTTTTTTCATTTGTCCTTCTGAACAGGGACTGTCCCCGCAGCCTCGCGGGGACAGTCCCTTACGGTTTATAAACCGGGAAACAGACCCCAAAGGTTGCTCCGCCGCCTTTTGTATTTTTTACCGATATGCTGCCCCCATGAAGCTCCGCCAGTTCCTTGGCTATGCTAAGTCCCAGGCCGAAATGGTTTTTATCCTTTCTGGATTTATCTTCCCTATAAAATCTCTCAAAAATTTCTTTCTTTTTATCCTCCGCTATACCTCTTCCGTGGTCTTCTACCTCAAGCCATATGCGGTTTTTCCTGCCGTAGCCCCGAAGCAGAATCGTGTCTTTATCCGCCGTATAAGCCACCGCATTATCAATAAAAACAGCCAGTATCTGTTTGATACGTTCTCTGTCACCTTCCATTTTGGGTAATATGTCCTCTTTCAGAATCAGCTTCAGTTCTTTACCCTGCTCCCTGCAATACGGATAAAATAAATCATAAACCTCAATCAGCAAGGTATCCGCATCCAGTACCTCTTTCCTGATTTCCCAGCTTTTTGCATCTGCCAGGGCTAATAACAGCATATCCTCAATCAGGGCAGAAAGGCGTTTACATTCCTTATCGATGCCTTTTGTAAAAAACTCCGCTCTCTCCGGCTCCACCATTATGGCCGAAGCATTGGCCCGTATCACGGCCAGCGGTGACTTTAATTCGTGAGATGCGGCCGCAATAAATTCATTCTGCCGCCTCCGGCTTTCTTCTACCGGTTTCAGAGATTTGCTTACCATCCGCCTGCTTACCCAATATAAAGCGGCTATCCCCAATAAATCCAGAAATACCAATAACAGTCTTTGTTTCAGAATGGGAGTATTTTCTGATATAAACTGGAGTACCACCACACTCCGGAATCCCCCATCCACCGTAACCATATAAACTTCTCCCAGATACCGGTCATTTTTACTGCCTTTCAGTTCATAAATACCGCTTTGCACTTCATTCAGGGAAATGGGCCGGATATTGGTGCTGATATTATCCTTAAGGGCAAGCTCCTTTACCTTGCCGACCAGGGCCAGCCGGTCCGTGGGAGCCTGCCAGGCCCCCCGGAATAAAAAAGGGGTGCCGTTATCTTCGATATGGATAATTATATGGTTTTTAATTTCCATTTCCGCCATCCATAAATGGCTGATTTCCTGATTCATGCGCAGGTTTTGGTTGATGGTTATATAATTGTTCTGAAAGCTGTTAATCCGGCTCCTTACCAGCTGCCGCTCCATTATTACCGCCGAAAAAATTATAACTGCCGTCAGAATAAGCCCGGTAGAACAGGTATACAATAAAACTAATCTTTTTCTTATGGAATTAAGCATGTTCTTTCCTCTCCAGCCGGTAACCAATACCATGGACCGTTTTAATACCTACTTTCGAATCTAAAGCTTTCAGTCTTCTTCTCAGAAAAAATATGTAATTATCAATATTGCCGTCTTCCACAAAGCAGTCCGGCCCCCATACCCTGTTCAGTATCTGCTCTCTGGTTAATATCTGCTCCTTATGCAGAAGAAAAAACTCCAATAATGCCCCTTCTCTTTTTGATAATGAAACGCTGTTTCCGCCGCAGGCCGCTACATAAGTATGGGTATTTAACCCCATATCCGAAAAATTAAGAATACCCGGACTCTCCATTTTCCGGGGCCTTCTTAATAGTGCCCGGATTCTGGCCTGCAGTTCCTGAACCTCAAAGGGTTTTACCAGATAATCGTCCGCCCCTTTGTCCAGCCCATCTATCCTGTCATTAATTCCGTTCATGGCAGTAACCATAATGACCGGAGTTGCAATCCCATCCTTCCGAATATTTTTCAGGATAGTCAGTCCGTCAATACCCGGCAGCATCCGGTCCAATATAATGACATCATGGATAAATCCGGTCAGGTAATAAGATACTTCATCCCCATTATGGCAGATATCCAGTTCATAACCTTCTTTTTTCAAATGGACGGCAACCGCCTCACATAATTCTTCATCATCTTCAATCAATAATAATCTCATAAACTGCCCTTTCCATCCATTACGCTTTATAGCTTTAACAAAATGTCAGCCTGCATTTATACTTTCTGTATTTATAATTCCTTCATTCCTGTTTGCTTCATTCCTATTTTATTCATTTTACCATTAAGCCTGTCCAAAGACAATTTCTTTCAATCTGTTTCCCTTAGGGCGTGTCTGAAAAATGCTTGTGCCGG
>DBEP01000118.1:14971-18200 GCA_002294045.1 Lachnoclostridium sp. UBA903
TGCGACGCTGTATACCGCAAAATGGAGCGGTCAGAACGACGCAATGATTTTTCAAACACGCTCTAATACCCTGTCTCATGTAAAACTTCCTGCCGCTGAAAAAGCTAACTGAAAAAGCCGACTGATAAACCCGCAGATTTATGGTTAAAACCGCAGATTTATTAGTCAGCTTTTTCAGTTAGCTTTTAAATTTTATTATTATACGTGATTTTTACATCCAGGGATTAATTATATATTTGCCTTTGGCCCGCAATTCCGGTTTACTTAAAATATCTCTTAATTCCTCCAGGGAAGCCACCTTACTGACCATGGAACTTACATCAATCTTTCCTGAATCAATTAAATTAACCGCCCTTGACTGGGTATAAGGATTGATAAAGGAGGATTTTAACTCAATTTCTTTTTTGAATATATCAAAAGGTTTGACGGAAACCTTATCCTCCGGTTTCGTAAGGCCGAACATCATTACAACGGATTTATTGCCTGCCAGCTCAATTGCCTGTTCTATGGTCTTAGTCAGGCCCACGCATTCGATTACCACATCGAAGCGGTTTATTTTATGCTCTTTTAGTGCAAAAGGAATATCATCCGACGGATTCAGGCAGATATCCGCACCCAGCTTCTTTGCCATATCCCTTTTCTGTTCTACCGGTTCCATCAGAACTACGGCAGATGCCCCGTTTAATCGGGCAAGCTGAAGCATAATAAGGCCAATCATCCCCCCGCCGATGACCAATACGGTACTGCCCGGCTTAATATTACACATATCGATTCCATGCAGGCAGCAGGCAACCGGCTCCGCCATGGCTGCTTCTTCAAAGGCAGTATTGTCTCCGATTTTATATACCTGTGACTGGGGCACCACGCAGTACTCGGAGAATCCGCCGTTGCAGGTAGTGCCGATACCGGTCATTTCTTCGCAAAAATGTCCGATTCCGCTTTTGCAGTAATAGCACTCTCCGCATAAGGCGTTAGGGTCAATGCAAACCCGGTCTCCCGGCTTATATTGCGTAACCGAGGCACCTGCCGCTTCCACAATACCCGAGAACTCATGCCCAAGTACGGTACCTGACGGACAGTCTGCCGCTCCCTTATCACCTTCATAAATATGCACATCCGTACCGCAGACGCCACAGGCCATAACCCGGATTAAAACTTCTTTTTCTTTTGGCTCCGGTTTTGGCAGTTCCTCAATTCTTAAATCATGTTTCCCATAAAATACAGCACTCTTCATAAGCTGCACCACCTTTATTGTATTTTGTTTTTTCCATGCATGTCTGAGTTCTACCTGAATATTCAGATAAACCGGACTCCCTGGCAAAATAAGAATTAATCCATACGCAGATTCCAATTTCCTTTTCCTATCCGGATTTGTTAACGGGAAAGTCCTGAACGCTCTGATAATATAAATATACTATCCTTTTACGCAATATTCAAGTCATATCTGTTAGAGCGTGCTTGAAAAATCATTGTGCGGAGCGTTCAGCCCCTCTGTTAAAGCCCCTTCCGACTGGTATAAATTAAGTGAGACGCAAAATGGAGCCGTGCCAGAATTCCTTCTGTACAGGCTCCATTTTCATCTTTATTTATTCATATTCGCAAGCTCATATGATAGCAATGCTTCGCATCGTTGATGCACACTCACCTTGCCAACTTCTCATTCCGCCTTCATTATATCATGAACAAAAACGTGTTCATGATCTTGTTGCTCCAATCGGATTCGGCAAGCAGGCTTGCCAACTCCTCATTCCGCCTTCATTATATCATAATTCGGAATTTATCCGCAAACATATGCTTTGTACTGCCGCTGCGGTACCGCAACGGGAAACCTGCCGAGGCCGATTTATTTATAATCCGCCAGGTTATCCTTTGTGACTTGTGTAACCCCTGTATCAAGATTTTCACCGGCAGGTTCTCCTTGAATGGCATTTACAGCAGTTTTTATCCCTTCATAACCCATAGTTGACGGATTCTGGGCCATGGCGCCAAGTAAATATCCCTGGTCGATTAATTCAAGTATTGCATCCGAGGTATCAAACCCGATGCCAACTGCCGCGCCGCCTGCTTCTCTAATGGCGTTGCCTACACCAACCGTGGAACCTTCATTACAGCCGTAAAGCCCGACACAGCCCTGGGCTAAGAAGTTGGAGGCAGCATTCTGGGACTGTGCGGCTTCCCCTTCGCAGTACTGTGTTTCCAAAATGTTAAAATCAGTTCCTTCGAATGCGGAACGGAAACCATTTTCTCGGTTCATGGTAGAATCGGTGGAAGTGTTAACACTGATGATGCCAATATCCCCGGAGGTTATTCCTTTGGCTTTTAATGCATCAATTAAAGCCTGCCCTGCTGTTTTGCCGGCTTCCTCATTATTCGTGGACAAGGTTCTTACTGCCGGATAATCCGCAGGAGAGTCAACGTAAACGATTTTAATACCGGCTTCTGCCGCTTCCTTTAAGGAAGCATTGACTGCCGTGGGGCCATTTGCTGCCAGCAAAATTGCCTGGGCACCGTCTGCAATTGCATTGTTAATCTTTTCAATCTGCTGTGCATCGTCTTTTTTATCCGGTGCGGACCATTTGTAAACCACGCCGGTACCTTCTGCCTGCAACTCGCTTACTGCCTGCTGGCAGCCTTTATCGATATTGGCCCAATACTGATCCATCTGGTCCATGGTTATCAGGTATATTTTGTAACTGTCGCCGGCAGCCCCGGCAGCCTTTGTCCCTGCTTCTTTCCCCGTCCCATTTTTTGACGCATCCTGTGTTGCCGCTCCGTTCCCGGAGCCGTCCGTTTTTCCTGTTTCGGCACTGTTTGAACCGCACCCTGTAAGCGTGGCGGCAATCATTACCGCACCTAAAATAATAGATAATACCTTTCGTTTCATATTGAAACCCCCTTTTTTATAATAATAGCAGAATAGCCAATATTTAAGTCAGATATAAAAGTTATTCTGCTTTACTATCTTTAGCTTTACTATCTTTAACTTTCCCGTTTTTCCTTAAATTTGCCGTTTCGGACAATCACATCCAGTAATACCGATACGATAACGATAATGCCGATTACGATATTTCTTATGGCTACCGGTGCTCCGACGAACTGAAGCCCATTCTGCAAAACACCCCAGATGGATGCACCGACTACGGTTCCAAGAATAATACCCTGGCCGCCAAGGGTTGATACGCCGCCGATTACGGAAGCGGCTACCGCATATAATTCATAACCGTTGCCG
>DBEP01000055.1 GCA_002294045.1 Lachnoclostridium sp. UBA903
TTAAAAAATGCGATGTCATTGCCGTAGCCGGTCATGATACCCAAAGCGCTTTAGTGGCAGTACCTGCAAAGGAAAAGAATTTCATATTTATCAGCTGCGGTACATGGTCCTTAATCGGGACGGAACTGGATGAGCCCCTTATTAATGAAAAATCCGACTTTTATAATATTACCAATGAAGGCGGTTATGGCAAAAAGGCTTCTTTTCTTAAAAATATAACCGGCTTGTGGCTCATACAGGAAAGCAGAAGACAGTGGGTGAGGGAAGGCAGGGAATATAGTTTTGGCAGTTTGGAAGAGTTGGCTGGAGAAGCGGACGCTTTTAAATGCTTTGTCGATCCCGATGCCCCGGAATTCTCCCCGGCAGGGAATATGCCCCTGCGGATCAGGGAATATTGCAGGCGTACCGGGCAGAAGGTACCTGAAACAACAGGTGAAATTGTACGCTGTATCAATGAAAGCCTGGCTCTGAAATACCGGTATGCCCTGGAACAAATCAGTGAATGTACCGGAATGGAATATCCTTATATCCATATGGTGGGCGGAGGTATTCAGAGCAGGCAGTTGTGCCAGTTTACGGCTGACGCCTGCGGACGTACGGTAGTTGCCGGCCCGGTGGAAGCTACCGTACTTGGCAATGTTGCGCTACAGTTAATTGCTTCCGGCCAGATTAAAGATTTACAGGAAGCCAGAAATATAATCGGGCAGTCACCTGACATTACCAGATACGTACCGGATGGCAGACAAGCCTGGAAAGAAGCTTACGAGTGTTATAAGAAAATCATAGAAAGCAAATGACAGGGAGGTCAGTATGTTAAAAGGTATACCTGCAATTTTATCTCCGGAGCTGTTGAAGGTTCTGTGTGAAATGGGGCACAGTGACCGCCTGATAATTTCAGACGGCAATTTCCCGGCGGAATCCATGGGGAAAAACGGAACAGTTATCCGTTGTGACGGACATGGAGTTCCGGAATTATTAGATGCTATCCTAAAAGTATTTCCATTGGATACCTATATCCAGAAACCGGTTAACCTGATGGAAGTTATGCCCGGGGATACGGTTGAAACCCCAATATGGGAAACCTATAAGGAAATTGTTTCAAGATATGATACGCGGGGAGAAAAAGCGGTTGGCTGTGTAGAACGCTTTGCATTTTATGAAGAGGCAAAAACGGCCTATGCGATTATCGCAACCGGTGAAACAGCTCTTTATGCCAATATTATGCTGCAGAAAGGCGTTGTAACAGGATAGCAATAAAAAATGAATGCATTTGTCCCGGCTAAAACGGGCCTGATGAGGTAAGGATTTGGACTATTCCAATTAACCTTACTGAATCAGGTCCGTTTTTTATGATATCAAAAATCTCAAAAAGTGCAATAGGGTGTTGACTCTGACGCTATGTTATAGTGTAAGATAAACATAGCAAGTTTAATTTATTGGCAAGGTATTCACGTTGGCGAAGTATTTTGCAGTATTAAGGTTTTGAATCAAATAAGGAGGCTAAGTAATGAGAACGGTAAAACAGGTTTCAGAACTGACAGGAATCAGTGTACGGGCATTACATTATTACGATAAAATAGGTTTATTAAAACCGAGCAGAATCACGGTTGCGGGTTACAGACTTTACGACGAGGAAGCTTTTGAAACCCTGCAGCAGATTTTATTTTTTAAAGAGTTGGATTTACCTTTGAAGGAAGTCAAAGAAATCATGTCCAGTCCCCGTTTTGACAGGATGCAGGCACTGAAAAACCATAAAAAACTGATTATTTTAAAGCGTAACCGACTGAATGACTTAATAGACCTGATAAATAAAACGTTAGAAGGAGAAAATACGATGAGTTTTAAAGAATTTGAAATGGGAGAATATTTTAATGCACTGGAAGAATTTAAAAAAGAGCATACGGATGAAGTAATTAAATACTGGGGCAGCGTGGCTGCATTTGATGACTTTGTTGAAAATACAAAAATAGAGGAGTCATTGGTTGTAGAATTAGCCGTAAAACAGTATGGAAGTATTGAAAAATACACGGAGGCCATGAAGAAAAACCTTGGCAATTTTACTTCCATAATGGAACAATTGAATGCAGTGGAAGATAATCTGGAGCATTATAAGAGCAAATCAGATGAACATATGAAAAAGCTGACAGCTGACTTAAGTAAGAACGTTTATTCAGAGGAAATACAGCGAATTGTGTCTGAAATCGTAAATTGTTCCAATGAGAATACTAAAAATATGGATATGGGAGACAATTATTGGAATTTAGTTTCGGAAGGCTATTTATCGGAACCAGCAATAATAGAAGTAACCGACAGGCAATATGGTAAGGGCGCTTCTGAATTTATCGGAAAGGCCCTGGAATATTATTGTGAAAATAATCGTCAATGAATTTACATCTGTACGTTTTGAAAGTTTGTGTTATAATAAATAACAGTTATATTTCCAATTAGTCTGGTAGGAATATATGGTTATTAAGTAGAAAGAGGAATACTAGTGAATATTTATAACGTATGTGTCAGTCATAAAACAGCCCCTCTGGATATCAGAGAATTGTTGACGTTTGACAGGGAGGAAAAAACGGATTTTGTAAAAGCCGCAGTACGGTATCGAAATATTAAGGAATGTGTGTTAATTACCACCTGTAATCGTACGGAAGTATATGTGACAGGGGATGAGACCGCGTCGGAACAAATCATGGGTTTGCTGACGGAAAGAAAAAACTTAAACTATGATAAAATGATAAAATATTTTCTCAGATACAGCGGTGAAAAGGCGGTAAAACATTTGTTTCAGGTAGCCAGCGGGTTAGATTCCATGTTAATCGGTGAAGATGAAATATTAGGGCAGGTAAAAGAGGATTATCAGGCCGCTCTGGATTCAGGCACTACGGATTTTCTTTTGAATACTCTGTTCCGGGATGCCATTACCTGCGCCAAAAAAGTAAAAACAGATACCAGATTATCCAAGACTCCGGTCTCAATCGGTACTTTGGCTGCCAATGAAGTGTTTCGTTTTTCCGGGAAGGATAAATTGAAAAAAGTAATGATAATAGGACTGTCCGGTAAATTCGGCACTATTGTGATGAAAAATCTTTACCGTAATAAAAATGTAGAAATTACAGGCACCGCCAGAAACCATAATTTGCCGGAGGAATTGACTTTTCGTTATCCTGACGTGAATATGATTGATTATCGTAAAAGATATGATAAAATAAATGAAGCGGATATTATAATCAGTGCCACCACCAGCCCTCATTATACCCTAACCTATGATGAACTGAAAAAATATCTGACAGTAAAGAAGAAACGTCTGTTTCTGGATCTTGCCGTACCGACCGATATCGATAAAGGCATTAAAAAGCTGGAGAGTGTAAGATTAATTGACATTGATTATTTTAAACAAATATCGGAAGAAAATAATCATCTGAAAATACAGGAAATGGAAGCTGCAAAAATAATCATTGACAAGCAGGCGGATGAATTCCAGAAAGAGATAAATTTCAGGGAATTCTTGCCTTATATGAAGGATATAAAGGAATTGTTTGAGGAACAATCCTTTGAAAGTATTATGTATCAAATACGGAATCATGTATCCAATGGTGAGTTAGAGGTGATATTACGGAGTTTAAAAATGCTGACGGAAGTCTGAATGGACAAGTGTTTAAATTTATGCTTAAGGAGAGTTTATTGTGGCTTATTTTCCCATGTTTATGGATTTGAAAGATGAATTATGTGTGGTAATCGGCGGAGGAATGATAGCTTACCGGAAAATAACAGCTTTATTGGAATTTGAAGCAAAAGTAACCGTTATAGCTTCGGAATTCTGTGATGCTATACTGGATTTGGAGAATAAGATAACGGCGAAAAACAAAAGATATGAACCACAGGATATCGGGGACGCCTTTTTAGTCATTGCAGCTACCAATGATTCCGGTTTAAATGCAAGGGTATCCGGGGACTGCAGGGAATTTAAAATCCCGGTTAATGTTGTGGATATAAAAGATGAATGCAGTTTTATCTTTCCTGCCTATGTTAAAAAAGGGGCAATTACGGTTGGCGTGACCAGTTCCGGAAAAAGTCCGATTATTTCACAGAAACTTAAAAACAAAATTGATGAGATAATTCCGGACTATATGGATGAACTGGTGGATTACCTTGGAAGTGTCCGAAAAGAAGTACAATCATCCTTTGAACAGGAGGAAAAAAGGAAAAAAGTATTTAAACAGCTGGTGGAATTAGGATGTTTGAAGCAGGGGAAACTGACGGACACAGATGTTTCGGAAATAATCCGGAATGAAAAAAACAGAGCGGAGTAAAGGGTATTCCCGGGGAGGTATTAGTGAAGCAGGTTATTAAAATCGGAACAAGAAAAAGCCGGCTGGCTATGGTTCAGACAGAAATTATTGCAAAGGCAATAAGAGAAAAACAGCCGGATGTGGAAATAGAACTGGTTCCCATGATTACCATAGGTGATAAGGTGCTTGATAAGCCGTTGGACAGCTTTGGAGGGAAAGGTGCTTTTATTTCGGAGTTTGAAGCTGCAATGATTTCAGGCAGGATTGATATAGCAGTACATAGCGCAAAAGATATGCCGATTACCCTCCCAAAAGGTCTTTCCATACTGGCAGTATCCTTAAGGGAAGACCCCAGGGACCTGCTGGTGACCAGAAAAGGCAGCCCGCTTAAGGAAAACGGTATCGTAGGGACCAGCAGCTTAAGAAGGCGGCTTCAGATAGAAGAGCTATATCAGGTACAGGTGAAACCTTTAAGAGGAAACGTAGAAACCAGGCTTACGAAATTAAAAAACAAAGAATATGATGCCATTATTTTGGCCGCAGCGGGCTTAAAGAGACTGGATTTTCCCGGTGGCGGGGAATTTAATATACGGTATTTGGATGAGGATACTTTTATTCCTGCGGCCGGGCAGGGAATTATTGCGGTTGAAGGAAGAGAAGAGAAGGTATTAACTGAATTATTTAAGTCCTGGAACCATGCGGAATCCATGTACTGCCTGGAGACGGAAAGAGAAGTGTTAAAGCTGTTAAATGCCGGCTGCAATGAACCAATCGGTGTTTTTTCCGGTATTGAAAAAGAACAGATAACACTCCGTATCTTATATGGCTGTGATGGCAGGGTTATAAGAGTAAAAGGGAGTGCCGCTTTGGCGGACAGATTTTTACTGGCACAGGATTTGGCCGGTAAAGTTCAAGAATCTTAAGGAAGGATTTTAGGAGTTTTATGGATAAAAAAGGGATGGTCTATTTAGTCGGAGCCGGGCCGGGCGATCCGGAATTACTGACCATTAAGGGAAAAGCCAGGTTAAAAGAATGCGAAGTTGTAATTTATGACAGGCTGGCATCCGATTATCTGCTTGATTTGGTACCTGGGGAATGTGAAAAAATATATGTGGGAAAAGAAGTTGGAAACCATGGCCTGAGCCAGGAAACAATCAATGAGATTATCGTAAAAAAAGCCCTGGAAGGGAAACGAGTCGTCCGTTTAAAAGGCGGAGATCCTTTTGTGTTCGGCAGGGGCGGGGAAGAAGTGCTTGCTTTACAGAAGGAAGGCATTCCTTATCAGGTTATTCCGGGAATTACTTCCGCCATTGCCGCGGCGGCCTATGCCGGAATACCGGTTACCCACAGGGGAGTCAGCAGAAGCTTTCACGTAATTGCGGGACATACAAAAGATTGGGATAACCAGCTTGCGGATAATTATGAAACCCTGGCCAGATTGGAAGGGACCCTCATATTTCTGATGGGCATGGGAAACCTGTCCCTGATTGTAAATGAGCTGTGCAGATATGGTAAAGATGTTAATACCCCGGTTGCGGTTGTTTCCAATGCAACAACTGCCAGGCAGAAAACAGTAAAAGGTACTTTAGGTACTATCTGTGGAGCAGTGAGTGTAAATAATATAAAAGCGCCGGCAGTGATTATAGTCGGAGAAGCCGCGGGCCTTGAAATGGAAAATACCATAAAAGGAAGGCTGTACGGTAAACGAATCGGGGTAACCGGCACGGAGAAATTAGCAGGTAAATTATCCCGCCGTTTAGGGGAACATGGGGCATATGTGGAGAATCTGAGCTTTTTATATGTAAAGGAAGCTGATAACAGGGTAGAGTTAGAACATGCAATTACAAACCTGAAAGAATATACCTGGGTTGTATTTACCAGTACCAACGGAGTGGATATTTTCTTTAAATATTTAAAAGAAAATCATATTGATTACCGGAAGTTCTGCGGGATTTCTTTTGCCGTGGTAGGCAGCGGAACGAGGGATACCCTGTTACGCTATGGATTTATTGCGGATTATATGCCCGAAACCTATACAACCGCCGCCTTGGCAAACGGACTGGCAAATTTATTAAAAGAAGGAGATAAAGTATTGATTCCAAGGGCCTTAAAAGGTTCCGGGGATTTGACGGATATTTTAGATGCCCGCTCCGTACCCTTTACGGAAATCAAAATTTATACCATTGAAATTGATGCTGAAAAATATAAAAGAGTAACTTCCGGGTTAGTGGATTACGATTATATTACCTTTGCAAGCGCCTCCGGAGTGGAAGGGTTTTATGAGAATCTGGGAGAAGAGATAAGAACAATTCTTAAAAAAACCAGAATAGTCTGTATCGGTGATGTAACGGTCAAGAAACTGAAGGATTACGGTATCAGGGATTATATTACTGCCGGAGAGTACAGTGTGGCCGGACTGGTTGAAAGTATTTTAAGTGACGCAGGAAAATGAACGGAGGGCCAAAGAGGAACGGAGAGAATTATGATTAGAAGAAGAAGGCTCAGGGTAAATGAGACGATAAGGGCTTTGGTGAGGGAAACAAGTATACAGATATCGGATTTTATTTATCCTGTCTTTGTAATAGAAGGAAAAAAACAAAAGAATCCCGTGGATTCTATGCCGGGAATTTATCAGTATTCCCTTGACCGGCTTGGGGAAGAATTAAACCGCGATTTGGCACTGTACGCCATAATGG
>DBEP01000054.1 GCA_002294045.1 Lachnoclostridium sp. UBA903
GTTCGGCATTTGTAGAAGCGAACCCATATATTGCAGTTTCCCGTATCAAGGGAAATACCGTCATCCGGGAACAGCATCATTCCCATATTTCTGACTTCCACATTACCGCAGTATCTGATTAAAATACCCCATCCGTAAGCAGTTGCATCTTCTCCTATCCCTTCTAAAGTAATATTCATCTCCGTGTAGGAAGATTTGCCCTTCACCTGAAGATATCCGCTGCTGTTAAGCTGTCCACTCATGTCACTGTCTGAAATTCTTCCGATAATCCGGATGGCAAGCGGGGTTTTGTCATAGCCTTTTTGCCTTAAGGATAAAATCTCAGCAATGCCTACACCTGTTTGTTTTTTCCCCGAGCTGTTAACTATAACATCAAGTGTTACCGTTTTTGCCGTTTCCGATGTTACATAGATAACCTGGGCCTCATTTTTCAGTGTTCCGTCTTCCTTATAAGCTCCTGAGCCGGTATTATAGTCGGAATCACCTGAAAAGGCAAAACCGCTTCTGTCATTGGCATTTACCGTAAGGTTCCCTGAAACTGTACTTACTTTTGAACCGTCGGAAAGTATTGCTTCAATTTTCATAACATATCTGCCCGCTGCAAGACCGACCGCATCGGCTCTCCAATATGACGAATATTGTCTGATTAATTCATTGTCGATTTGCACATAAGCAGAGTCCCCTGCATCGGCAGGTTTAACATATACATTATACCCGGCCGCTCCGCTTACCGGTACCCATTCCACATAAGCGCTTTCAAGCCAGCCTCCGCTGCCGGACATAGAAACGCCTGCTGCAGATATTGCAGTTTTTACGAATGTACCGGCCAACATGAACATTATCAAAGAAAACAACAGCAAATTCCCACTCATTTTTGTTAAGATTTTTTTCATATTATTTACCTCTCCCTCTAAATTAAAATAATTTTCCCCTTTCTGTACGAAAGTGTCTTAACAGATTGCTCATAATCCATATCCTGCATTGATTAACAATTGCAATTTAATTATATATTTTTTACCAAATAATTACAATAGCATTTTTTTAAATTCTAAAATATTAGTGAAAAATATAAACTAATTCCCTCCCAAATATTGACATATTTATCCTGATGTGTTATGTATTAATTACAGCATACTCGCAGTCTCTCCTTTAAACTCACTTTAAAGGTTCACTTTAATCATAAAGGAATTACAGAAAACAGCTGTAATATTAACAGGAAAGCCGGGTGATGCGTATGATTGCGGCATTGTAAACCATATAGGGAAAAGATACATGTAACAACCAGATTAGGTTTATTAAAGTTATGGGTTTATGAGGGACCCATACCAGATTAGGAGGATTACATATGAGAAATAAGGGGATAAAAAAAGCAATTACAATGTTGTTAATATTGTCCTGCACTTGTACATTACAATATCCGGCAGCCGTAAAAGCGGCTGTTCAAAGCCAGGCATATGATTGGAAAAATGTTAATATTACCGGTGGAGGCTATGTGGACAATATTATATTTAATCCGGGTGAAAAAGATTTAATCTATGCCCGCACGGATATGGGCGGCGCTTACCGCTACGACCCGGACAACCAGTCCTGGATACCTTTAACGGATTGGATTGGCTGGGATGACTGGAACAATCTGGGCTGCGAAAGTCTTGCGGCCGACCCGGTAGAAACCAACCGGGTATATATAGCGGCCGGCACCTATACAAACGACTGGACCAGTGAAAATGGTTATATTCTGCGTTCCGAGGATTACGGAGAAACCTGGGAACAAACAGAACTTCCCTTTAAAAACGGGGCAAATATGTTAGGCCGCTCCATGGGGGAAAGACTGACCGTTGATCCAAACAGCAATAACGTTCTCTATTTTGGCAGCCGCGGCGGAAACGGATTATGGAAAAGTACCGATTATGGAAAAACCTGGAATAAAATAAGCAGTCTTACTTCCGTTGGAAATTATGCTCCTACTGAAGACGATCCGACTTTATATGATAATACGCTTACCGGTGTCGTGTGGGTTACTCCGGACTCTGCATCCGGTACAAAGGGAACTCCCTGCCGGACCATTTATATCGGCGTTGCCAACAAAAAAGGGGAAGATATGGTATACCGGACCCTTGACGGAGGTGCCACCTGGTCAGCGGTAGAAGGCCAGCCACGCAATATCGTGGTTCCGGACCCCGATAATCCGTCTGTAACCAGGGGACTATTCCCCCATCACGGTGTTCTTGCCTCCAACGGTATATTATATATTCCCTATAGTGACGGCGTAGGCCCCTATGACGGACAAAAAGGAGAAGTATGGAAATATAATACCAATACGGGGGTTTGGACAGAAATTTCACCAGTTACCTCCTCAAGCAGCGATAATTATTACGGATACGGCGGATTGGCGGTGGATGCAAGCAATCCGGATACCTTAATCGTATCCACGCTGAATTCCTGGTGGCCGGATGCTAACTTTTTCAGAAGTACGGACGGAGGAAATACCTGGGTACGCTTTTGGGATTGGAACGGATATCCGGACAGAACCCTTCGGTATACTCTGGACATATCCGCTTCCCCGTGGCTGACTTTCGGAGATAATCCGCAGCCGCCGGAACCGGAGGTCAAGCTTGGCTGGATGGTTGGAAATCTGTCCATTGACCCGTTTAATTCGGACCGGATGCTGTACGGCACAGGCGCTACGGTTTACGGAACAAATAACCTTACGGATATCGATACGGGAGGTACCGTCAATTTATCCGTTGTTGCCAAAGGGATTGAGCAGACTGCGGTTCAGGCTCTCATAAGCCCTGCCACCGGTACGGCCCATTTAATCAGCGGTATGTACGATTTGGGGGGGTTTGTGCATAATGATTTGGATACGGTGCCTTCTATGATGATGCTGACCCCCTTCCTTGCAAACACTTCCATTGATTATGCGGAGCTTAGTCCAACCCGATTTGTACGTGTGGGTAATGTGGATACCGGCAGCAATTCAAGAATCGGTCTCTCATACGATACCGGAAATAACTGGTTCTCCCTTAACAATCCCTGGCAGTCCGACAGCTCGGATACCACCGGAGGCGGCAATGTGGCAATGTCTGCGGACGGCGGCAGCATTGTATGGGCACCAAACGGACAGCCGGTTTATTATTCCACGAATACGGGTTCGTCCTTCCGTCTTAGCAGCGGAATCCCGGCAGGCGCCATGGTGGCCTCGGACAGGGTTAATCCCGATAAATTTTACGGATTTTATAACGG
>DBEP01000026.1 GCA_002294045.1 Lachnoclostridium sp. UBA903
CAACACAACATCAACCGCCCCGTCTAAAAGACTGTCTATTGCTTCATTGGTATTACTTATTGCAAAAAAAAGTTTTGTTTGAGAATCATTTTTTTTGAATTTTGCAGTAATACTCGGTAAAAGGTAAGTTCCAATTGCAGTAGTGTCAATCCTAAGCGTGTTTGCATACACACCGCGTATTTGACTGAGAGCTTCCTGACATTCAGCTTGAATTTGCAATAACCTTCCGGCATATACCGCAAGAACTGCACCGGCTTCCGTTGCCTGGTATCCTTTTCCGCTTCGCTTTAGCAGCTTTATACCAAGCTCGTCCTCTAATGACTTGATACGTGCTGTTGCGGTAGGCTGGCTTATATAAAGCGATTTTGCAGTTCTGGAATAGCTTCCGGATTCAATTATATTCATAAAGGTTGTTAGTTCTTTAAAGTCCATAATTTGTTTCCCCCTTTCAATAACTATTAATAATTATAATACAATTATTCATAAAATCAATGGAAATTACAATATCTTTACGATAATATACTTTGGTATTGACAGAAAACACTTAAAATTAATTATAGATTCAAGGCACTGATAATATTAAACATTTTAATAATCATTATGCCTATGAACAAAAAAAATAAAAGGAGTTAATTAACATGAACACGAACCTAAGTTATAACAGAGATGATACTAAAACGAAAAAACAAGTCTTAAGCAGATTGTTCCTGGTAGTTCTAAACATAGCGTTAATTTTTACAAGTGCGGCATGTTCAGCTACAAATACGTCGTCAAACGAGGTAGGCTCTACAACTCAGGACATCACTGAATCCATTGACAAGATTCGTATTGGGCTCTCGCCTGATGAAGATTCGGCAGCTGTATTAAAAAGATATGATTCGTTCATCAAGAATCTCAGCGAATCAATGGGTATGGAGGTTGAACCTTATGTTGGAGCTGATTACACCGCTGTAATAGAAGCGCTTAATTCAGGTCATTTGGATGTGGCATGGTTTGGTCCATCCGAATATGTGCTTGCCACAGAAGCGGCTAAGGGCGAAGTGGAGGCATTTGCCTCCGCCATTCAGGCCGAAGGGACTGTCCAATATAAAAGCTGTCTTATTGTCAGAGCTGATTCCGGGATAGAAAATTTGAATGACATGAAAGGAAAAACTTTTGCTTTTACCGACCCCGCTTCTACCTCGGGCCATATTTTTGCAAGATATTCACTAGTAGAGCAAGGCATTACGCCGGAAGAATATTTCAAGCAGGTTATATATTCCGGCAGCAATGATGCCAGCCTTTTAGCTGTGATAAACAAGCAGGTGGAGGTAGCTGCCATCTCCAGCAGAAATCTTTCCAGGTATATTGCAGATGGATTGGCGAAAGAAGATGAGATTAAAATTGTATATGAATCAGTAGAGATACCCGCAGATCCGATTACTTACAGAAAGGACCTGCCTCAAGATGTAAAAGATAAAATTAAATCGGCCTTTTTGAACTACACTCCGGAATTGGCGTCGAGTTTGGAAGGAACAGGATTTGCCAAATTCGCCGAAGTGGATGATAAACACTATGATATAGTCCGAGATGCCTATAAAATAGCTGGATTGGAGCCTGAGTTATGATGGAGCAGGATATCACAATTTCATTTCAAAATGTATACCAAACATACAAAGACCCAAAGGATGCGATTCTAAAAGGGGTAAATATGGTTATTCCGAAATCTGATTTTTGTATTATATTAGGCAGAAGCGGAATGGGAAAATCTACTCTTTTAAGATGTATTAACGGTTTAGTGCAGCCTTATGAAGGAACTGTTACCGTATGCGGCCAACAACTCAAAAAGGAAAAAACTGTCCTGCGCAACATCCGGCGCAGGACAAGCATGATTTTTCAAAACTACAATTTGGTAAACAGATTGACCGCGCTTCAAAACGTACTATGTGGGATGCTTCCTGAAATACCTTTTCACAGGGCGATGTTAGGTGTGTTTACCGACGGCGAAAGAGCAAGGGGCTTAAGCCTTCTAAAGGAAGTGGGGCTGGAAGACTTTTCAGACCAGCGTGTAGACCAACTTAGCGGAGGACAAAAGCAAAGAGTTGGCATCGCACGAGCGTTAGCTCAAAATCCTGAAATTATTTTAGCAGATGAGCCGATAGCAAGTTTAGACCCTGTTACATCTGAGGAAATTCTAAAATTGCTCAAAGCTATCAACCAAAAGAATGGAATTACCGTAATTATCAGCCTTCATCAGTTAGAATTTGCAAAAACCTATGGAGAGCGCATCGTTGCGCTGCTGAATGGAAAGTTAGAAATCGATAAGCCGGCTATTCAACTGACGGAAAAGGATATCGGCAGAATCTATGGGCTTTGTGATGACAGGGAGGGGGTAAAGCTTGAAGTCGTTTCATAAAAATCGCGCATGGCTTCGTAATAGCTTAATAGCCTTGCTCTTTATTGCTTTTTTAGGTTATAGTGCAAACGATCTATCCATCAGTCCGTCTAAATTTATTGATGGAATTCCAAATCTGATTAACTTTATTTTAAAGATGTTCCCGCCCGCCCTTTCTGTTATCCCCGGATTACTCGGCGCAATGATTACAACCGTCGAGGTGGCGTTTTGGGGAACACTGCTGTCTGTAATAATTAGTCTGTTGCTTTCTGTTGGCGCAGCAAAAAACTTGTTTGGCAGTAACATTATTGTTTATACCATATCAAGGACGCTGCTAAGTGTCCTCCGCTCATTACCGGATATGATATGGGCTCTGATATTTGTGGCTGCGGTGGGACTTGGTACATTTCCAGGGGTTCTGGCTCTTACAGTTTATTCTTGCGGAGAACTTGGAAAGTTGTATGCGGAAGCAATAGAAAATATTGATCCAGGACCCAAAGAAGCACTTGATTCAACCGGATCAAGTGTATTTAAGACAATAAGATGGGCAATTATACCACAGATATTACCTGAAGTTACTACCTATAGTCTCTATCGTCTGGAATCCAATGTCAGACACGCCTTTGTTTTAGGCATGGTTGGTGCGGGAGGATTAGGTTTTGAACTTAATGTAGCCATGCGTTTATTCAGGTATCAAGAAGTCTCCGCCATCATAATTGTTATTATATTTACGGTAGCATGTATTGATAAAATATCTTCAGAAATAAGATCCAGAATTATTTAATTGAAAACACTGCCCTCCGGTACCGGTTCTGAAAAAAGGGGCAAGCGGTAACAAACTGCAGGCAAAAGTTTTTTGGTGTTATGTTATAATGTTTGATACATATAATTATTAAAAATATTAATAGTTAAATTAAAAAATTCAAATAGATAAAATGCTAAATAACTTGATTACATCAATATATTAAGCTATAATAAAAAACGAGAATTGGTTAAACAAATATAGAAATAATTGATACATCAACATGGCCGAAGCTCATATTTTTTAAATTGAAAGGATGAAATTTAAATGGGAAAAATATTATTAATTGTTATTGATGGCTGTGCACTCGATTACTTGAGTAATGAAACCACCCCCAACATGATGAGGCTTGGAAAAGACGGATTCTTTAAGACCGTAAAATCTGCCATTCCATCAGTAACTAATGTGAATCATGCAACAATCTTAACAGGTTCATTTCCGGACGAGCATGGTGTTGCCGGAAATTACTTCTATAATCCTCAGACCGGGGAACAGGCGTTTATTGAAGGTCCTGGTCACTTGAAAAAAGAATCTATTTTAGATGTTTACGCCGCTCAGGGTAAAAGCACGGCTATACTCAGCGTTAAAGGAAAGGTTGTTCATGTATTTGGTTCATCAGCGGAGATAAAGATCAGTGTTCAAGAACCTGATGAAAATCTGCTAAAGCGACTCAATCTTGATAATCCTCCTGCTGTATCTGCTTTAGCTGCAAACGACTGGGTATTTAACGCCTGCTTTAACCTTATCCGGCAAGATAATCCCGATTTTGTATATTGTACAACGAATGATTATATGATGCACAATTTTGCACCCGACACACAGCAAGTAAAAACCCATATGGCAAAAATTGATGAATGGATCGGAAAAATCTACGACTTAAACCATGAGCGCGAAATCTACATAACGGCTGACCATGGCATGAACAGAAAGGATCATCTGGTCAACATGCAAATAAAGCTTGACGCCGCCGGTTTTAATACAGTTTGCTTACTGCCGATTAAGGACAGGTATTTGGAAAATCATATATATCAGGAAGGCGGCACCCTGTATATTTATTCCAAGGAACCGGCTAAGAACGAAGATTTAGCGAAGTATTTGAGAACATTACCTTTTGTGGAAAAGGTATATGACAGAACGGAAGCTGCCAAAGAATTACACTTGCCCGTTGATAAAATCGGTGATTACGTAATACTCGCCGATTCTACTACGGTTTTTGCAGAAACCGAAAATGAGGATAAATATACAGAAGTAAGGACACATGGTTCCTTGCACGAACAAACTATACCATTCATTTCAGTAAATGCCCGCAGAGACGCAGGTATTTATCAGTACAGCCGGGATATCGTTAAATTCATCTTGGAGGATACAAAAATTAAATAGCATCATGGCTCTGTCAATTAACTTAATCCCCAACTGCTATGATAGCCTTATACAAGCCTGCCCTCCTATGGGGCAGGCTTGGTTTAAGAGTACAGGCCGGCAAGCGATTCAACGCCGGTGACATGGTTTGTTTTACATTTTCCATAAGAATCCATCCTTCAGCTGAAAGCCTGCCAAATCCATTCTGCAGCATACGAACCGCAGAATGTTTTGGCTGTTAATTACTCCCTTTTCTTGTCATGGAATATCAAAACAACATTGTTTCGGGAGTAACGCCCTTGGGATATTCTTCTTCACCGCCCAGTTTTTCCGTATATACCTGATACCACATATCTGCGATCACCTCAGGATCATTCGCTCCGCCTGTTCCGGCAGCCTTAATCAATAACCCCAACGGGCGGTTTGCCACAAGAATCCCTTTGGGAGCCAATGCCGCATGAAGATTTGCAATATAATTACGCAATCCCGACATAGCGATTCCGACATTACCAAGTATAGGAATAGGATACATTGCGGATAGCCCGCTGGTAAAGAGCAGAGCTCCTTCGCCGCGCTCAACCATATCCGTAACCACGCTGTTTACCACATAAATTGCGTTTACAACCAGCGCTTCAAAAGATTCCCGTGCATTTTCAGCGGTCACTTCCAATGCGTTAACAGCTGTCATGCTGCCTCCCGGACTAAATTCTAAAACATCAATCTTACCGTATTTCTCCTTTATAGCTTCTACCGCCTTTTCTACCTGCTCTTTGTTGCCGAGATCGGCAACAAAGTAAGACGCCTCGATACCTTTCTCTTTCAACTCATCTACCATGAACTGAAGTTTGTCGGCAGTACGCGCAATAAGTGCGATTTGAAAATCCTCTTTTCCGAAACGCTTTGCTATGGATAACCCCAGTCCTTTTCCTGCCCCCGCAATAACCATTGTCTTCATGATAATACCATCCTTTCTTATTTTTTATTGACAATTTAACTATACCATGATACTGTAAATTGTAAAGTACGCAAAATATCTTCACTTACTTTATAAGATTATATTTAGTTTTCTATAATTAACTGTCAAGAGGTGTAAAAAATGAGTCTTAACCATACGTGTGCAAAATCGGTGAAGCAAATTATGGACATTTTCGGCGGTAAATGGTCATTTATCATCATAGGAGAATTACACGCAGGACCAAAACGTTTTAATGAAATGAGCAGAGACTTGGGAATTAGTACCAAGTCGCTCTCGGACGCCTTAAAGAGCCTTGAGGCAAACGGGGTCGTCACCCGTACCGTTCATCCAACTGCTCCTATTACCGTGGAGTATACCCTGACAGAAAAAGGCCGTGACTTTGAACAAGTCTTTTTTGCAATGAGTAAATGGGGAATGAAATGGCTTAAAAAGGATGAATAACAATAAGCGTTATATTAACCAAGACAAATTGACACCCATATATGATAACGGGAGCCGCCTTCCGTTCTTAAAGGCAGGTATTTCAGCCACCTGAACGATAATTCCATAATGGGCTTTTACCTGATTATTTCTCTTGTATTTATATATCTGTAACTTTATATTAGAACAATTTACAAAAGTTTTCTTCGAAAAGAGAACAATCCAGTATCAGATTACTCTCTTTCACCTGTTACGCTTTTTAATTTTATATGGCAACAACTGAAAAATAACTTATCTATAAGTTTTCAAAGGGTGCAATGATTTCCTCAATTCGATTCATCATTTCCTCATCAATATCCCACGTAATGCAATGGATATTCTGTTCAAGCTGTTCCACTGTCGAAGCTCCTCCAATAATCGATGTTACCTCCGGTTTCTGCCTCAGCCAGTTTAATGCCATTTCATTCATCGGTCTGCCATATTCCTCTGCCAGCTTTTTCAGCTTATCTGCGGCATCAAAATATAATTCAAATGCCGGTCCTACTAATTTGGGATTCGCATTGCGGATGTCGTCCTTAGAGAAGTTAATTCCTGAACTGAATTTGCCTGCAAGCAGTCCCTGGAATAACGGACTGTAAGGTAAAAATGCCTGGCCATACTTTTTAACCGTGGGCAGGACCTCTCTTTCCGTAAGGTAATCCAATGGGATGCTGTGATAGTTTTTTGGATTTCTCTCCAGCATATTGTAAAGGCTTTGCTGGCAGTGCACATCAATGTATTTCATCATCTTCTCAATATCCTGCTGTGAGAAATTACTTAATCCGACATACCGGATTTTGCCCGCCTTCTTCATGACAGTCAGAGCCTCGGCAGTCTCTTCCAGCGGAACGTTGGGATCCGGCCAATGCATCTGATAGATGTCTATGTAATCGGTCTGCAGGCGTGCTAAGGAAGCATCTATTTCCTGTAACAGGCTTTTCCCGGACAGATTATTGGTCGTCTCATGTGCATCGTTCCATAGAAGGCCTCCTTTGGAAGCGATTAAAACTTTATTTCTTAAATTATTCTTCTTCAAAGCCTTACCCAATACTGTCTCAGAATGACCCCAGCCATATACCGGTGCCACATCGAAGAAATTGATACCCATATCAATTGCTGCATAGATGATCTCTTCGGATTTCCTGTCGTCGGAACAATCCCAGTCACCGCCGAAATTCCAGCACCCTATCCCTATGACCGATATTTTCTCTTCAATTTTACTTACTTTTTTGTAAATCATAATTATGCCTCCCTCTCTAATCAGCGTTTGCGCATCTTATCCAGAACCACTGCTATTACAATTAATGAGCCTATGATAATCTCCATAATAAAAGAATTGATGCCAAGCAGAGTACCTCCCTGGCGTAAAGTCGCCATTATCATGGCTCCCAGCACCGTACCAATAACAGAGCCTTCTCCTCCGTCAAGACTGGCTCCGCCTACAACCGCCGCTGCTATGGCATCCAATTCATATCCGGTCCCCGATGTCGGGACACCATTGCCTAATCTGGCCGCCAGCAGAATTCCGGCAATACCGCAGACAATTGCTGAAAATATATATACTCCGTATTGTGTTGCCCGTACATTAATTCCGCTTAATCTGGCCGCTTCTTTATTGCTGCCGAAGGCGTACATATTACGACCGAATCTGGTCTTCTTTGTAATAAACAGGCCAAGCAGGATGATGGCAAACCAGGTAAGAAACAGATAGGGTATGCCAAGAAAGCTTTTTGAGGCAAAGCCTGTAAATCCCTTCGGCAGGTTGGATATGGTCTTTGCTCCTGTTATCATCAGGATAAAATTCCTGACTATGGTCATGGAACCCATGGTCGCAATAAACGGCGGTACCTTTGCATTATATACCAGAATACCGTTGAACAGTCCCACAAGAACGCTCGCCGCGACGGCCAGAATAACTGACAGGATGACCGGTATCCCCTTCACCATACACATTGCAACAATAATTCCGGACAATCCAACTACGGAACCAACGGACAGGTCAATGCCGGATGAGGTAATGACAAATACCATTCCAATAGCGATAATCCCATAAATTGATGCCTGCTTTAACAGCTTCATTAAGGTGTCAACCTTTAAAAATACCGGTGATGTAATACCAAAAAACACAATTAATAATACTAATATCAATACCAATAGCAATTCGGTCTGGTTGCGTGATATGATAAGACGCAACCTGTTCTTATCTCTTATTTTGTTATCCATTAAGCTACGACTCCCTTCCTGGAATTCCTGACGCAAGGCGGGCAATCCGTTCTTCCTGGAATTCCTCCCTTGACAGGATTCCCATTTGCTTTCCCTCATACATGATAAGCATGCGGTCCGAGAGCCCCATGACTTCCGGCAGATATGATGAAACAATAATAATTGTTTTTCCTTCTTTTAACAAAGCTTCAAAGAGCTTATAGATTTCCATCTTGGCTCCGACATCTACTCCCACAGTCGGTTCATCAAATATCAGCAGTTCACTGTCCTGTGCCAGCCATTTTGATATCACCACTTTCTGCTGATTACCGCCGGACAGATTCTTCACAAATTGCAATACGGAGGGTGTTTTCGTTTTTAACTTTTTGCAGTATTGCTCTGCAATCTCAATACTTCGTTTGTTGTTTATAATCCCAAACCTGCATATCTTATCCAGTGCAACAATATTGGTATTATCGGCAATGGATAATTTCAATGCCAGACCTTGCTCCCGCCGGTTTTCCGGAAGCAGTGCGATACCGGCTTTTATACCCTGGGACGGTTTTGTAAAATCAGCTTTCTTTCCCAGAAAACGAACACTTCCTTCTTCCTTCACATCCGCACCGAAGACGCTTCGTACAATCTCTGTTCTTCCCGATCCAACCAGTCCGAACATTCCGAATATTTCACCTTTTTTCACCTCAAAGCTTATACTGCGGAAGGCTTTTCCTCTTGATATGTTATCAACCTTCAGAATTGTTTCCTGGGGATTACCATGTTCAATACGATACATATCCTCCACTTTTCTGCCAACCATCATGGAGATTAAAGCATCTTCCGTGGTATCCGATACATTAACCGTGTCTATCAGGGCTCCGTCCTTGAATACGGTCACACGGTCACATATTGTAAAAATCTCTTCCATTCGGTGTGAAACATACAATATCCCCACACCTTCTGATTTCAGTTTCCGTATAATACCAAATAACTGCTCTGTTTCATCATTGGTTAATAATGCCGTAGGTTCATCAAAGATAACCACCTTCGCTTTCTGGTGCATAATCTTTCCTATGGCAACCATTTCCTGCTGTGCTACGGATAAGGTTCTGATGATTTCTTTTGGGTCTATATACACAGCAATTGAATTTAACGTTTCTTTTGTTTCCTCATACATCCGCCTATAATCAACGGTCCCTATTCTGCTCCCGGGAAGCTGTCCCATAAAGAAATTCTCTGCCACCGAAAGATGCTGTGCCAGATTCACATCCTGGTATACGGCACCTAACCCAAGAGCCCGGGCGTGAAGCGGTGATTTAATATCCCTCTTTGCCCCTTCAATATAGATACTCCCTTCCGTTTTGGTATAGACACCCATGAGGATCTTGATAAGCGTGGATTTTCCCGCACCATTTTCACCTACCAATGCATGAACTTCACCCGGAAGAATCTCAAAATCCACTTCGGACAAAGCGCGTACACCAGGGAATTCCTTCGCAATTCCTTTCATGGCTACGATTGGCTGTCTCAATACTTCCATATAAACCTCCATTCAATAAACTTGCCAGGCTCTGCGGTTAAAGCCATGCAGAGCCTGTGAAATAATGAAAGGAATCTTTCAAACCACATTATTTTCCCGGATACAATAATTTTTGAACCTCCGCATCCCCAAGGTTTTCTTTTGTCACCAAAGTAGTTGCGGCTACCACATCATGTTCCACGCTCTCACCCTTTAGTGCGGATACCGCCGCCAGTACGCCATTATATCCCATGCCGTAGGGATCCTGCACCACAATACCGGTAAGGTACCCGTTTTCAATGGCGGCAATCTCCGTATCATCGGAATCAAAGGCATAAGCAACTATACTGTCCTGCTTTTCATTTTGCTGAATTGAGTTTGCAATGCCGTCGCCCATATGGTTATTATCACCGAATATTCCAATCAGATCACTATTGGCTAAAATTAAGTTATCCGTAGCATCCAGTGCTTTTGCAATATCATTGTCACAATATTGGGTTTCAATAGGCTGGATATCCGTCACCAATTCTTTAATCTTATCCAGGAAGCCTTCGCAGCGGGCCTGATTTACTGCAGAACCGGAATCCGCACTGATTACGGCCACCTTCTTGCCCGCCGGATCAATTCCTTTTGCCTGCCACTGCTTTACCATATCCTCGGCAGCTGTCGCTGCAGCCGCATAATGGTCCGTAGCCAGATGCTGTGTATAGACGTCGGTGTTCAGCTTATTGTCTACTGTCACTACAGGTATTCCTGCATTCACCGCTTCCTCCGCGGCAGGAACAGTCGCATCCGAACTAATCGAAGCAATTACAATACCATCCGGTTTTGCACTGATTGCATTTTCAAGGATGTTTACCTGTTCATCAATATCCGTTTCCGATGCGGGACCTGCCGTCGTCACCACTATAGCACCATTGCTGTCCGCTGCCGCCGCCTTTGCCCCCAACAGAACTGTCTGCCAATAATCAGAATCCGTTGCTTTAATAATGACAGTGATATTATACCCCTTTGCCTGAGTTTCCTCATCCTTCGTTGCATCCGGTGCATTTGTTACCGCCTCATTCCCCGCTGCTTTGTTCGCAGTGTCAGTTTTTTGAGCGCATCCTGCAAAGGATAACACCAATACTGAAACCATCATAGCCGCCAATACCTTTCTGTTTCCCATAAATTCAACACCTTTCTTTTTAATATATACTAATCAGAACCCTGTATACCGGCTCGATACAGCCGGTACACAAATGCTTCTGAAAAATATCTCGATTGTGGTACCGGTTCCACATTGTATATAAATAAAACAGTTTTACTGTTTTATTCTTTCTGAGCCGTTCAACTTCAGAATACAGGGAACCACCCAGATACATCTCTGCGCATTCGGCTTCTCCATCCGCTGCATAAGAAGTTTCATACCTAACCTTCCCATCTCTTCCGTATCCCGGGTTACATAACTGAAACGGAAACCCAAATCATCCAGAAGGGGCACATGGTCAATTCCAATTGCCGCAATATCTTTTCCGACAGTAATGCCCTTTTCAGCAAATGCTTTCAGCATACCGATACTTGTCAGGTTGTTGCAGGTTACCATTGCTTCCGGCATATCTCCTCCCGTAATCATATCCAGTGTAAGCTTATAGGCATCGTCCATGGTAAAATTCCCTTTCAGTATGTCTTTTTCCATTACTTCCAGATGATGGGCTGCCATAGCATCCAGATACCCGCGGTATCGCTCCCTGGCAATCTTCAGCTGCATATCCCCTAATATAATTCCTATTCTTTTGTTTCCTGCTTTTATCAGGTTATCCGCGGCAATATATCCGCTCTCATAATTCTGGTAATATACAGTATCCCATTGGGAATAGTCAAAATCTCTGTCTACGATTACAACAGGCGCATTCAGTCTTGCCAGGGCGGATTTTAATTTGTCTACGGATTCTATGTCTCCATAGCCCATAGCCGGTGTCATAATCACTCCTCTTACCCTATGCTGTTCAAAGGTTGACAAAGCTTTTAACTCCTTGTCGCCATTATTCTGGGTATCGCTGTATATAATTGTAAATTCATTTTTATCAGCTACTTCGGAAATTCCCTTTAATACCTCTCCAAAGAACTGATTCTCAATCTCAGGGATAATTACACCGATTGTATTGCTCTCCCTTTTTGATAAATTTACGGCTGCAGCTGAGGGTTTATACTGGTGGTCCTGTATAATTTGTTCAATCTTATGTCTCTTATCGCTATTTACATATCCACTGTTATTAAGCACCCTGGAGACCGTAGATTTTGAAACTCCGGCTAATTCGGCCACTTCTTTTATAGTTAGCATATAGTCACCTGTTATTTATATAATATTTATGAAACCGTTCCCTTATTTATTTTTATCATACTATATATATTATTATATGTCAATATTATATTCTATCAAGAATAATAAAGGAAATTATTGTGCATTATATACATAATTATAAATATAAAAATTAGAAATGCATTGTTAATTGTAAAACCGTTTTCATAAAATTTCGTTATCTAATGATATAACCGTCCTCATCCCAAAGGTCATGCCAGTCTTTTGCACCCTCCCATAGGAAAACCTGCCCCTTTACCAGACGGTTATTCCGCTCAAGAGACGCGATACGGTTCATTTCTTCTTCCGTAAGCGGATCCTCTGTCATCGCCTTTAAATTACTCATATACTCATTTTCATGAATAGAGAATGGAATGGGAATTTGTCCCCTCTGACGTGCCCATTTCAATGCAATAATTGCCGGATGTACTCCATGCCTGGCTGCGATTTCCTTCATCTCCTGCATTTGAAGGTCCGCCACGTCTTCTGAACACATGTCCCTCTCCGGTCTCTGGGGTGAGCCTAATGGCATAAAACCGATGGGTTGTATCTTATGAGCTGTCAAATAATCAAAAAGAGCTTTTTGCTGGAAACAAGGATGCAACTCCATCTCACAGGCAGCAGGTTTTATATTCATCAGAGGCAAAACAGCTTCCAACTTCGGGATAGTCATATTTGAGATGCCAATGTTTCTTATCAGACCTTTCTCAACCAACGCTTCACACTGGCTGTAGGTTCTTATAAACTCCTCCGAACTAAACGGTCTGGAATCCGGATTCCTTGAATCCGCACTGCAGTGGGGTGCATGATAATTGGGAAAAGGCCAATGGATAAAGAACATATCTATATAATCACATTGCAAATCAGCGGTACTTTTTTTACAGGATTCCTCAACTCTTTCATGCATGTCATTCCAGACCTTTGTCATAATGAAAAGTTCCTTCCTCTTTACAATTCCCTCTGAAATTGCCGTCCGAAACACCTCACCGATCTGATCTTCATTACCATAACAGGCGGCACAGTCAAACATGCGGTAACCGCAGAGGATTGCTCCTGCAACTGCAGCAGAAACCTGTTCCGGCGTAAACCGGTCGGAACCAAAGGTTCCCATTCCGATACACGGGATTTCCTCTCCTGTATATAATTTTACTTTTGGTATTAATGATGATTCAATAAATCCTTGCATAATACATTCTCCTTTTTTTTATTATGTTTCCTAAACACTTGCCTCTATAACTTCTCGAATCCTAATCTTCATTGACCAGCAATACCTTTCCTTGTACAAAGCCGGGGGTTTTAAACATCTGGAAGGCTTCCTGTGCCTGGCTCATGGGAATCTTCTTATAAATGAATCCAGGATCAAATTTCAACTGTCCTGTGGCGAAATAGTGGGCCGTAAGCTCCCATTCCTTCCCGGGGAAGGGGGAGCTATAAGACATCCAGGAGCCGGTTAATTTAAATTCTTTGCGGTTCATATTTTCCCACATCGGCG
>DBEP01000090.1:0-1955 GCA_002294045.1 Lachnoclostridium sp. UBA903
GATTCTTTCCCTTCTGCGGGTTTTATGAAAAAAATAGAAGTTTAATTGCCATGGACACTTTTAATTTTATCTTTATCCAGGATGATTTCCTGTCCGTATGCGGCTTCTGAAAATATCTTTTCCGCTTCCTGTAACGGCAGCCCTTTTAATATCATTTTCCCCGGGTCAGTTTCACCCAGCTTGCGTTTATACAGGGAATAGATATACTGTACTCCCTGGGGCAGGAATCCTAACAGCCTGGCCCCTATGAAATCGGCTGCCAGGGCATCCGTGGAAGCTATCACAAGTCCCCTGGTATCCACAGCTTTGCCATCGGACGGTCCGGTCCCGATCATGGCTTTATCCGCACTGACGATTGCAAGGTCAATGGGTATTTTTTCCGCCATGGCAGCAATAAAACCGTGCAATTCATCATGGATTCCAAGATTTTTCTTCGGAAATCCATGGATTTCCGCCGGCGGCCAGCCTAAGGCAATGTTCTTTATGGAAGCGGTAACCGTAGCTTCTTCATGCTGCTTTAACTGGCAGAAACTGATAAGCACATCTATTTTCTCAAGGAGATTATTAATTTTGGTTATTGGGACAACCGGATGGGCAAGTTTAAGCTCCGTATAGGGCCCGTAATTCAGGTCGATAAACCGTACTTTCTCTTCCTCCAGTATTTTATCATATCCGACGGATTTAAAAATATCACCGGTTTCACCGCCACCAGACCCGGTAGCTACGATAATTTCTCCCGGACTATATCTTTTCACATATTCTATCAGAGTTTTTAAGGTCCGGGGGCCTACCACCGCACCAGTTGCAGGCGGTCTTAAATTTACCCAGTTAGGGGTAATTACCACAACTTCCCCCTCTTTTATTATGTCATTAATCGGCAGTAAATCCAATGCTTCCGTTAAGGACAGCTGTTCCGATTCATTTCTTGTTATGCTTACGTAAGGCTGTTTTATTTTTCTTTCTCTCATTGCTGCTCCTGTCATACGGCCGGACAAAACTGCCCGCTTATGCTAAATTATCTAAATAATAGATTCTTTCTATTTTTACCGGTTCCGTAACATTGTATACATTATATGGATTTACGGCCAAGTCTCTCCTTTCGGTGCCTTTTCGGATTTTTTACATACCCGTAATGAAGTATACAGAATTATATGATATAATGAAAGCGGAGTGAGCTTATGCAAACTTGTTTGCAATAAACGATTAGAGCGGCCAGCACACTGGTTCGGCGTTCTCTAAATAACTTAGACTAGAGCATGGCCACGTTCTAAGTCACGATATATTTAATAAAAAAATCACCATACTGGAGGAATTTTTATGCCGGGTTTCCGTTTTGACACCAAAGCTGTCACACTTACAAAAAGTGAACAGAAAATCATTGATTATATCTATAATAATATAGCCTTTATTCCATTTTACTCCATAGGGCAGCTGGCCGAACAATTAGACGTTAGCATTGCAACTCTTTCCCGTTTTGTGAAACATTTGGGATATGAAAATTTTAAAGAATTAAAAACCGCAATCATGGAACATGAAAATTCCTCGCCGGCCAGCAAACTGAGCAGTACCCTTTCCAATCCGGAACTGGAATCCATGTCACAGCTTTTACTGAATGACGTAGAATTTATTTTAAAGACAAAGGAATACGTCTCCGAAGGAGAGGTTAAAAAAGCAGTAAATGTAATAGCTGAGTCAGAAAGAATTTATTTTTTCGGAAAAGGTGCTTCCAAAGGTTTAGCCGAATATTTTTGCTTTCGGTTAAACCGTTTCCTTAAATATACGAGAGTATTAAAGTCAAGCGGTTCCGAACTTTTTGAGGAGCTAATCAACATCCGTCCGGAGGACCTTGTTGTAATATTCGGTTTTCACACCCTTCCGGCCGAAGCAAAAATATTACTGGACTATAAAAAAGAAGCAGGCTATACCACACTGCTTTTTACGGATAAATTATATAA
>DBEP01000090.1:1968-18318 GCA_002294045.1 Lachnoclostridium sp. UBA903
GACTGCGCGACCTTAGAAGAACATAAACCTTTATGTTTACCGGGGAGAACCAAAGCAATACCATTCCATGGCGGCGCCTACGGCTTTAATCGACGGCCTTGTCATTCAAACCGCAAAACAACTAAAGGATTCTTCCATTCAAAGCCTTGATGAATTATACCGGCTGAAAGAAAAATATGCTGCTGAAATTCCAAGATAATCTGAATTATAATAAAGATTATTTGTTTTTTCAGCAGCTCTTTCCGCATAAGAGCAGGAAATCCACCCGAATCAGGAAAATCGCCCCGGGTAATTGCCGCTGTTTATTATAAATAAACAGATTCGCTTGTCTGCGGACACTTTATACCGCCATTACGGATACGTAATCGCCGCCTAAGGAATGTATTTTCTTTAGGGATTTCTTCAGGATTCCGGCTGTTTTTACTTTAAAATCAATATATTCCAGTATCTTAATACCGTATTCGCCTGATTTTATTATTTGTTTCAGTTCTTCTAAGGTCGCGCAGTCCTTTTCGAATTCGTTCCAAATACAGCCGTATTGAAAGGATTGATGGGTATCGCTTCCTGCAACTACCGCAAGATTGTGTTCAGCGGCAAACTGTTTAATTTCTTCATAGGCCTGACTTTTTTTAACCGCATAATCCTTGCCGTTTAAATCGGCAAAGTCCAGTTTGATAAGAAGCTCTTTTTCCAGATAGGGAATATGACTGCCTTCCCGGAAAGCATGGGCCGCCCCCGTAAGCATATCATATTCTTTCAGCACCCGCAGCAAGTCGGAAAACGGCATAAATTTATCCTTTTCCTTAAACTTATCCAAATCTCTATTTATGGAAAGGACATGCTCCAAGGTTCCTACCGCAAGAATATGACCGCCTTCCTTTATATCTATTTCCATTCCGGGAAAAACCTTTACCCCTTCCGCTAAAAAGCAGTCTTCCTGTCTTTCATACGTATCTAGCATATAACAATATATTTCCTCAAAACCGATTGTATTAAAATGCTCCGTCAGGCATATTGCATCCAAACCGGATTCTTTTGCTTCCCTTAAAAGCAGCCTTGTATATTCAGCGGAAAACGGCAGATTTTTCGCTAATTTTCCATGTGTATGAAAATCTATCTTCATAAGCCTCCCTTCTGCTGCCAAAGCAGCGTTCCCGTTAACTAAATTGCAGCCCGGCTATCATCAGCAAAATTACATATACAGATGAAACCGACGCAAAGACGAAATCCCTTTTCTTAAACTTTAACAGGGAAAGCTTGATTTTCCTTACCTTCTTATCGACGGAGGCAAAGCGGTAACCTTTCAGCTCCAGAGCTTCAACGGTAGTCCGGGACCTTTTCGCCGTATTTAACATTAAGGGATAAAAAGAAATTATAACTATTTTAACCTGATATATAAGAAACTTAAGCTTCCCTGCCGGACCTTTTTTATCCGGCGCCTTTCCCCTTAAACGGTGTGACAGCAGGATATTTTGAAATTCTTCCATTAATATGGGCAGAATCCGGTAACCAAATGATATACTGAAGGACAGCTGGTCCGGACAACCGAAATACAATAACCCGTCAGCAAGCCTGTCAGGATCCAGCCCTGAAAATACCGTAATGGAAGCCAAAGACACCACTGCCACTTTTAAGGTCAAAATCAGAAGGGGTATCATTGTACTTGTATTACCTCCAAAAAACAGGGCTACAAGAAGTAAATAACCGGTCTGCGAAAACACGCCCAGGCAAAACAAAAATAATACCAAAGGTGCGATCCTGGCCAGCCTGGTGGTAACGGCAACAAACAAAAACAACCCTAAAAGCCATATTATATTATTTAAAAACCAGGGTACGATTCCAAAAAAGCAGTACCATAAGAGCAATGTTCTGGGGTCCAATCCGGAGATGGCAGTATCATCATTTCCGTAAGCATTCTTAAGTACCTGGTTTCTGATATAATCTATTGTAAATTTATCAATTATATTTTCGGATAATTTACTCATGCCAAACTCCCTTCCGCCGGAATCGTATTAAGCTCATGGCATGTATTCCCAGTTCTTCTGTCGGCTTTATCTTCCTGGGAAGCAAAGCTGGCGATGAATTCTTCTACGGTAAAACACCTGGCCTCCTGATTTAATTCTCTTCCCATGCTGTAAATCTCAGGCGGTTCTATTCCGGCAGACCGTATTACATGCTGGTTTCCAAATATTTCTTCCTTGCTGCCGTCAGCAATAATCCTTCCGTTGCATAAAACAATAATCCGGTCGGCCCATTCGCTTACCAGCTGCATATCATGGGTTGCTATAACGGTGGTTTCGACGGCCTCCTTCATGGCATCCAGGGTTCTTATGATTTCCTTTCTGGTTGCTATGTCAAGATTGGCGGTAGGTTCATCCAGCAGCAGTATCCTGGGATTTAGTGCAATTCCGATTGCCAGGGAAGCTCTCCGCATCTGTCCCCCGCTTAAAAGCCTGCCGTCCCTGTGTGCATATTCCTCCAGGCAAAACATTTGAAGCAGATTGTCGGTGCGCTCCTTATAGTTTTCCATTTTCCTTGCTTTCATGGCATATTCAATATCAGCCCGGATGGAATCTTTCACAAACATTTCCTCCGGATTCTGATATACCAGGGATATATTGTGCGCCATATCCTCTGCCAGGATATCCCTGGTCGAAATCCCCCCTACTTCTACGGTTCCCTGCCTGGGCTTTAATAAACCGGTAATTAATTTTAAAACAGTTGATTTACCCGCCCCGTTATTTCCTATTAAAGCAATTTTTTCACCGCCTCTTATATCCAGTGAAAAATTATCCAGTATTTTAAGGCCGCTGCCCTTAACCGCCCGGTACTCCACTCCTGCATTTTTTATCCGTATAAGGCTGCCATTTTTTCCTCTTTTTGTTTTTTCCTGACTCATTTTATGATAGACTAGGCCGGTGAAATATCTCCTGCCCTCCGCCAGGGTAACGGGAAAAAATGTATCTTCCTCCTTACCTGAACGTTTCATAAGACATCTGGCTGCCATGGTTATCTGCGGCGGGAATATATTATTCGCCAAAAGCTCCTCTACCCGGTTGAGTCCTTCTTTTGCAGGCAGCTTCCAAAGGATTTTTCCTTCCTTCATTAAAACAAGGTGCCTGCAGTACTCTGCAATAAATTCCGTGTGGTGCTCTATAACTATAATGGTTTTTCCATAGGTTTCATTCAGGTCTTTTAAGACATCATAAATCTGTCTGGCATGCAAGGGATCAAGCTGTGCCACCGGTTCGTCCAGAATAAGGATATCCGGCGATAAGGCCGCTGTGCCTGCCAGGGCAAGAAGATGCTTTTGCCCGCCGCTTAACTGCCACACATAATCCTTTTCCTTATTTGACAATCCGGTCATAAAGAGCGCCCTTCGTCCCTTTTCCAGATAATCTTCCATGGCATAATTCAGACAGGCAAAGGATGCGTCATCCAGGACGGTAGGTCTTACAATCTGGTTTTCAAAATCCTGATAAACATAACCTACCTGAAAGGCCAGTTCCCCCACACTGTGTTTTGCCGTGTCCATATGCCCGATTTCTACCTTCCCTGTAAAATCTCCTGCAAAAAAGTGAGGTATTAAACCATTTAAGGTTTTGCATAAGGTTGATTTTCCGCAGCCGTTATTGCCGGCAATCGCCAGAAAATCCCCTGCTTCTATTTCCAGGTTAATATTCTGAAGAATTGGTTTTGGAGTACCCGGATAGGAAAAACTTAGATTCTTAATTTTAATCATAGATTTCACTTTTCCTTTAATCTGCGGCAGAAGCCTTTTTCTTCATGATACTTATTACAACAACGGCAGCAACAGCCGCTAAAACAATACCAAGGCTTACGGCTCCCATACTCTCTGCCCAGTCTGCCTCCCAGTCAATTAAACTAAAACCCGATTCGGCTAAAAATTCACTGAAGGTTGCGATGGCAAAACCCAGAACGGAAAGAAAAATTATCTTCGGATTTAATACCCGCCATCCGGATATCCCCTCACCGGCCTCTCTTGGCCTCATGCCAAGGAGGGGTTCAATTTTGCCGTACAGCCTCGGAACCAGATACAGAGTCGGCAGCAGGCAAAACAGAATACCGGAAAACAAAAGGTCATTGAGGAAGGCAAAACCTTCCGTAAATAAAACACTTTGAGGTAAGCCGCCAATTGCTTCAAAGTCCTCTATTGCAAATTGTACCTTTAAAATATCTACAATTGTGCCCAGAGCAAGCTGTACAGTCACCCCTGTCATAGCTCCAAAAGCAACCTGCTTTTTATTTTTCGGATCTCTTACCATAATACCGGCCAGGAACAAACCAATGGTTAACGTTATAAATTTTTCAACCTCACCTAATCCGCCGAATTGGCCCAGCATGATTTCACTGAAAATAATTTCACCTGTTGCGGCGCCCAGCGCGGTGGATATAGGGTCAAACAACATCCCTAAGGTAAGGGGAATGAACAAAAAGTACTCTACCGAGAATTCTACTATGCCTACATGAAATTTCGGTATTAATTCCGTAAACAGGGTTGCCAGTCCATAAAGTGACATGCTTAAAACAAACACCATCATTCGCTGGGACTGTGATAATTCGTACCTCTTCTTTTCCATTGTTATACCTCCATAAAAAGTATTAATTGTATTTGCTGAAAACAGCATACAAAAAAAATGTAAAAGCATTATCACACAAAAGTAAAATGAAAGTAAATTTACATAAATATCATTGCATGTAAATTTACTTTCATTCTCAACCAAAAATGATGAATTTTGTCCCTGAGGGAACGGATGAACCGGGTATGCTGTCAGGCAGTTCGTACACTGATATCAGGAAAGTTCAAACAAGCCCGTGTACAGCTGATAATATTTTCCCTTCTGTTCAATTAATTCATTATGGCTTCCCCGTTCAATAATCTTTCCGTTCTCCAATACCATGATAGCATGGGAATTACGGACGGTAGACAGCCTGTGGGCAATGACAAAAACGGTCCTTCCCTCCATTAACCGGTCCATACCCTTTTCAATCAAAGCTTCCGTCCTTGTATCAATGGAAGAGGTTGCCTCATCCAGAATCAGCACAGGAGGATCGGCAACCGCCGCCCTTGCAATGGTGATTAACTGCCTCTGTCCCTGTGAAAGATTGGCTCCGTCAGAGGTTAACATTGTCTGATAACCCTGGGGCAAATGTTTAATAAAAGAATGGGCATTGGCAAGTTTTGCTGCCGCAATAACTTCTTCATCACTTGCATCCAGTTTTCCGTAACGTATATTGTCCATAACTGTCCCGGTAAAAAGATGGGAATCCTGCAGAACCATGGCAAGGGAACGCCTTAAGTCATCTTTCTTGATTTTATTGATATTAATACCGTCATAACGTATCTTTCCGTCCGGCACATCATAAAAACGGTTAATCAGATTTGTTATGGTTGTTTTGCCCGCACCCGTTGAACCAACAAAAGCAATTTTCTGCCCGGGCTTTGCGTATAGACTGATTCCCTTTAAAACAATTTTATCTTCTTCATACCCAAACACTACATTATCAAAGGTCACAGCTCCATTTACACGGGTATATGTTACCGTACCGTCCTTTGCATGAGGATGCTTCCAGGCCCAAATTCCCGTATGTTCCTTGACTTCCGTTAAATTCCCCTGCTCATCAATACTGGCATTTACCATAGTAACATACCCGTCATCCGTCTCCGGTGCCTCATCAATCATTTCAAAGATTCTCTCTGCACCGGCAAGGGCTGTCAGTACGGAATTAAGCTGCTGGGATATCTGGGTAATAGGCTGGGAAAAGCTTCTAGTATACTGTAAAAATGCAACCACGGTTCCTAAGGATATGGTTCCCAAAACAGCAAGCACACCGCCGAAAACCGCGGTGGAAGCATAAAGAGCATGGGACAGATTATTCATAATGGGCATTAATATATTGGCAAAAGTATTGGCACTGGTAGCCGCTTCACATAACCCGCTGTTTAGCTTATCAAATTGCAGCTTGGAAGCCTCCTCATGACAGAATACTTTTACCACTTTCTGACCTTCAAACATCTCTTCTATAAATCCGTTAACCTTGCCAAGTTCATTCTGCTGGGCTTTAAAGTATAACCCGCTTTTGCCGCCGACTGCTTTTATTACCTTTAGCATAATAAACAGCATCAGTACGACTAAAATCGTAAGCTGCCAGCTGAATACCAGCATCATAATGAATACACCGGCCACCGTAATCGCGGAAGAAATAAAATTCGCCACACTGTTGCTTAGCATTTCCCGTATGGTATCCGTATCGTTTGTATAACGGCTCATTAAATCCCCGTGAGTATGAGTATCAAAGTATTTAATCGGGAACGACTCCATTTTATGGAACAAATCAATCCTTATTTTATATAAGGCTTTTGTTGAAATATTTAGCATAATCCGGCTGAAGACATAAGTGGAGACTGCTCCGGAAAGATAGATGCCTCCCATTATTATTAAAGTGTTTATAAACTTCCTGAATAAAACGGCATCATAATTCCGGGATAATGGCTCTATATACTCATCAACTATTGTTTTTAAAAATGAGGTCCCTATGACTTGGGCTCCCGCGCTTAATGCAATCAGAATTAAAACCAGTATCAGCTGGAGCTTATATTCTGCCATATAGTCATAGATTCGTTTTAAGGTCTTTCCCACGTTCCCGGGTTTGACATTTGGCCGTAATTCTCTCATTGGTCCTGGCATTTCATTCAGCCCCCTTCTGTTGAGATTCGTATATTTCCCTATAGATATGATTGGTTTTCATAAGCTCCTCATGACTGCCAAATGCGTCTATCCTGCCATCCTCCAGTACCATAATCCGGTCGGCTTCACTTACGGAAGAAATCCTCTGGGCTATTACAATGGTTGTGGTCCCTGTCAGCTTTTCCTTAAAGGCTTGCCTGATTTTACTATCGGTTGCCGTATCTACGGCACTTGTGGAGTCATCTAAGATAATAATCTTAGGTTTTTTCAGCAATGCCCTGGCAATACATAACCTTTGCTTTTGTCCTCCCGATACATTGACACCTCCCTGCCCTAAGTCGGTATCATAATCCTTGGGAAAAGACATGATAAAATCATGTGCCTGAGCAGACTTACAGGCATCTATGATTTCCTCCTCCGTGGCGGCCTCATTGCCCCACTTAAGATTCTCCCTGATGGTTCCGGAAAACAGGACATTCTTCTGAAGCACCATAGCCACTTCATTCCGCAGGGTTTCAAGAGTATAATCCCCTACCTTGTGGCCGCCTACTTTAACTTCCCCTTCCAATACATCATAAAGTCTGGGTATGAGGCTGACCAGTGTTGTTTTTGCCGAACCGGTGCCGCCGATAATGCCTATGGTCTCTCCTGAATTAATCCGGAAATCCATATTGCTTAACGTCAGATTATCCTTATCCCTTACATAACTAAAAGATACGTTATGAAATTCGATGGAACCGTCTTCCACCGGAATACCGGTTCCCGCTTCATTGTCCTTAATATCAATCTCTTCATCCAGCACTTCAATAATACGTGTTATGGAAGCCCGGGAAATAACCAGCATAATAAAAATCATGGAAAGCATCATCAGGGACATTAATATCTGACCAATATAATTAATAAAGCTTGTAATCTGGCCTATCTCAAAGCTTCCTTCTATTACCATATTTCCGCCAAGCCATAAAACAGCCAGTATGCATCCATACATACTAAGCTGCATGATGGGAGCGTTTAAAATAATTAATTTTTCAGCTTTTACCTGTGCCTTTCTGACGGAGTCAGCGGAATTACTGAACTTGGATTTTTCATATTTTTCACGGACAAAAGCCTTCACCACCCGGATTCCAACCAGATTTTCCTGGACGTCGGCATTCATTCTGTCATATAGTTTAAGCATTGCGACAAATCTTGGATGGGCTTTCGTCATAATTATGTACAATGCAATGGCCAGAAGCGGAACTGCTACTAAAAAAACCGCTGATAACTCCGCATTAATGGTTACCGCCATAACAGTAGCGCCTATTAACATAAGCGGAGAACGGACCGCCGTACGTATCAGCATCATAAATGCATTCTGCGTATTGGTAACATCCGTTGTCAGTCTTGTAACCAAGGAAGGTGTCGAAAATTTATCTACATTGGAAAAAGAAAAATCCTGTACCTTATCAAATAGTTTCTTACGCAGGTTTTTTGCAAAACCCATGCTTGCAATAGCCGCATATCTGCCTCCCAGAGCACCGAAGCTAAGGGAAAGCAACGCCATGGCAATCATTAAAATTCCCCTTTTTATAATGTAGGCAATACCGCCGTTACCCAGTATGCCGATATCTATGATATCGGCCATGACAAAAGGTATTAAAACTTCCATCAAGACCTCTCCTACCATAACGACAGCAGTCAGAATGGCATATTTTTTATATTCGCCAATACAGGCAACTAGTTTTTTAATCATATATACCTCTTTCCGTTAATACCCTGTTTGGAATACCGCTTAATAAACGCAGCCGTACTGCCGGGATATCAAGCCATTTTAAGTTACTGCATAAATTTTTCAACATTACTGAGGCTTTTTTTAAGAAGCTTTATAAATAAATCCATTTCTTCTTCCGTCATATCTTTTATGATTACGGTTTCCAAATTGCAGATAAAATCCTTTAAGGTATTGGATAAAGCTTTCCCCTTATCGGTTAATAATACCTTTTTAATCCTGGCGTCGGAAACATCCCCGATACGTAAAATCAGTCCGCTTTTTTCCATATTATTCAATATGTTTGTTACAGAAGAACGTTTGATTAAAAATTTTTGTTCAATATCTTTCTGATAAGCGCCGGAATCCTCATGACTATTAAGAAAATGTACCATTTTGACCTGTTCCAGAGTCACATTATGATTCGATAAATTCTCATCTGCCAGATATTTAATGTTTTTGGCCAGTCTCTGAATTAAGGCTCCATAATGCTCCTTATGAATAGATTTGTTATTATCCATTTTACACCTCATATGTTAGACGTCTAACAATTAATATAACCAATCCGCTTCTGTTTGTCAATGACAATTTACAAATTGCCGGTATGGCAAGAAACACAGGAGGGGAACCTTCCCAAATGCAAAAGTCTACCAACTACCTATGGAAGCGGCCTGCCTCATGGGATGGCTTCCCCTCCTGTGTTTTCCCGGGTATGGACGGCTGATTACGTAAGAGGCTGCTGCAAAATACCGGGTAAATAAACTTGCATACGGAATATGATTTATATTCCGGTGTAAGTAATTCATTACCTGATTTTGCAACAGCCTTTAGGGTTTAGATTTCCGAGCCTTTTATATATCAGCCCTTTAAGTAGCGGATGCTTCTTCCCACGTCCGCAATTCCGTCGGGAGTCGGTTTGTCATTCTCAACAATCAGCCATTCCATGCCAATTCTTTCCGACATGGCCCGGATTCCTTTTATGTTGTTAAAGCCTTCACCGATTGCACAGGGGACTCCTTCAAAATTACCGTCTTTTAAATGGATAAGCGAGATTTTTTCCGCATGTTCCCTGATATAAGAACAAGGTTCAACCTCCGCGTGAAATACCCAGTAGGTATCCAATTCCAAATTACAGCTTTCAGCAATCCGTGCTATGGGAATGCCGCCGTCTTCCAATACTTTAAATTCATGGGAATGATTATGGTATAACAATTCCATTCCATGAGCCGCAACGGCTTTTTTCGCCTCATTCATAACTCTGATAATATGTTCCACTTCTTCCTTATTATTGGTTGGGGCAAAAGCGCAAACAATATATTTGCAGCCTAAGGTTTTGTTGTAACTGATTGTGTCTTCCAGACGTAATTCCAAATCATCTAAGCTGTGATGGCTGGATATGGCTTCCAGACCCAAATCATCCAGGAAAAGCTTTAATTCTTCCGCAGCCAAGCCGGCATAACCCGCAAACTCCACTCCGTCATAACCTAATCCCTTCACTTTTTTTAATCCTGCCTTAAATTCTTCGGCATTCTGATAAGTATCCCTGATTGTATATAACTGCAAGCCTATCTTCATATACCATCCTCCTGTTATTTTTATTTTATGGCCTAAGCCCAATACATTTCAACCTGCTGGCTGTCATAAATTATGGTCCTTTTTAAAACCTCAATTGCTTTTTCCAAGCCTTCTTTGGTGGTCATCAGACCGTCCTCATGCTCAATGGATACAACCCCGTCATATCCGATTTTACGAAGTTCACTGAATATCCTGCGCCATTCCTCTTCACCGTGTCCATAGCCTACGGTGCGGAAAACCCATGCGCGGTCCGCCATCTCACTGAATTTTGTAGTATCCAGAACACCGTTTACAGCTGTTATATAAGGGTCTATGGCCGTATCCTTGGCATGAAAATGATAAATGGCACCTTTTAATTCGCGGATAGCCGCAACCGGATCAATTCCCTGCCAGAATAAATGGGACGGGTCGAAATTAGCGCCGATAGTCGGGCCGACTGCTTCCCGCAGTTTCAATAAGGTGGCGGTATTATATACACAGAAGCCCGGATGCAGCTCCAGCGCAATCTGTGTCACCCCGTGTTCATTGGCAAACCCGCACATCTTTTTCCAGTAAGGAATTAATTTTTCATTCCACTGCCACTCCTTAATTTTCTGGAAATCCTCCGGCCAGGCGGTAACCACCCAGTTAGGATACTGGGAAGTTTCGCAGTCTCCCGGGCATCCTGAAAAACCGACAACGGTTTTTACTCCCGTCTTTTCAGCTAATAAAACCGCTGCTTCAAACTGCTCATGATATTCTTTCGCAATGTCTTTATTGGGATGGAGCGGATTGCCATGGCAGGCAAATGCCGCAATATCCAGGCCGTATTTCTTTATGGTGTCCAGAAACGCATCCAAAAGCTCCGTATGTTCCAAAAACTTTCTTGCATCTGCGTGGGCCGTTCCGGGAAATCCGCCGCAGCCGATTTCTACCTGCTGCACTCCAAGGGATTTCAAATACTGTAAGGTTTCATCCAGGGACATATCACCCAGCAATACGGTTAAAACACCTAATTTCATATTTCATTCCTCCATATCAATTGAAATAAACCGGTTTTCCTGTCTTCGAAGATTCATAAATGGCATCCAGTATTCTGGTAACAACGGCTGCCTGTTCCGGTAATACGGTTAATTCTCCTTTACCTAATATAGCATTGGCAAATACGGTCTGCTCTATTACCTGCGGAGAAGAATCCTCCCCTTCATAAAAGGCAACCCCGCCGGCTTTAAGGTCAGGCTTTGTAACATACTGCCTGTCATGCTTTACCCCGTTAATGCGAAGGCCGTCCTGCATATCCGCACCGGCTTTGTTTCCGCACAAAACGGTTTTTGCCTCCATCACATCCAATGTATTTAATGCCCAGCTGGCTTCCAATGTAACGGTTGCTCCGTTTTCCATAACAATAAACCCAAAGGCACTGTCTTCTACGCTGAATTCCTCCGGTTTCCAGGGACCGAATGCATTGCCCTGGTCCGTATCCTCATTCAGCTTATGGTAAGTTGTTCCTACCGCATATTTCGGTTTATAATTATCCATGGTCCACAGGGTTAAATCCAGCGCATGGGTTCCGATATCAATTAACGGACCTCCGCCCTGTTCATATTCGTTTAAGAATACGCCCCAGGTGGGAACCGCACGCCGGCGGATAGCTTTTGCCTTTGCATAATAAATATCCCCCAATACGCCGGCTTCGCATTCCTTCTTCAGATACTGGCTGTCATTCCGGTAGCGGTTCTGATAGCCGATGGTAAGGATTTTACCGGTTTCTTTTGCAGCGTCTGTCATGGTACAGGCTTCTTTATAATTAATGGCCATAGGCTTTTCACACATAACATGCTTGCCGGCATGCAGTGCATCCACCGTAATAACCGCATGGGAACGATTCGGAGTACATACATATACCGCATCCAAATCTTCCTTTATTAATTCCCTGTAGTCCGTAAAAACTTTGGCACCTTGCGTGCCGAATTCCTCGGATGCTTTTACCGCCTTTTCTTCGATTATGTCACAAAATGCTACCATATCGGCATATCCTGCACTTTTAATTGCGGGCATATGCTTGCCGTTGGCAATACCTCCGCACCCGATAATTCCTACCTTTAATTTATCCATTATTACCTCCACACTTTTTCAATTGTAATTTTACGATAGTTAGATTATAATAATTTTTAGGAAATATGTCGTGCCACTTAATGGTATCTTAGTGTCAAAAAATGCTGCATATAGGAGGTAGTGTGAATTCAAAAGCATTTCACACTTATTATTTAGGCAGTATCGCAAGCAAGCTTGCGATATGCATGGGAGGTCTTATGAAAAATAAATTTTCTTATGAATATGTCCGCGATCATATAAATCAGATTGTATGCTGGAAAGCAGAAAATAATCATTTTTGGCCCCATTTCCACAGCAGTATGGAAATCATTTATGTAACCGCAGGAGAACTGAAGGTTACCCTCAACGGACAGATTTATCTGGTAAGGCAGAATAATTTTTTAATCATACCCAGTTATTATATCCACAGCTACGCCACGGATACCTTTTCCAGCGCTTATATCCTTATCATTCCTTTGGAATCCGTACCTTCCTATAAGGCAGCCTTATCCAAAAAGACCTTTGCGGCCCTTTTGGTGGAGAAGACGTCTTTGGAAGAAGAATTAAAGTATTGTCTGGATGCATTATGCAGGCTGTCCGGAAATAAAAATTACCCGGCCATGGAAAACGTTTTAAAAGGCTATGCCTATGTATTTTTAGGACTGCTCATTCATCATGTGGGGCTGGTGGAAATTACCGATACCAAAATGATTTCCCTGGCCCAGGAAATCCTTATCTATCTTCAGAAAAATTATCTCCTGCCTTTAAAATTAAAAGATATCGCGGAGTATTTCGGTTACAGCAGCAGCCGCTTTTCCCATATATTCAACGAATTCTTTGACTGCAAACTGGTAGAATATATTAACGGCCTCAGATGCCGCCATGCCCTGGAACTGCTGCGGGAGAAAAATACGACCATTACCGATATTGCACTGGCTTCCGGTTTTGACAGTACACGTACCTTTTACCGGGCTTTCCAGAAGTGTTTCGGCTCCACTCCCAACGAATCTCTAATAAAATAAGACGCCCGTTATATCGAACGCCTTATTTTATTTAAGACCGGTATTTTGTATTCCACCATAAATCAGTTCCTTTATTCAATTCGTGGCTTATCCGGATTACAGTCCGGCCTATCCGCTTTTGTTGTTTGCGATAATTTTAAAAGGTAATAGCATTCTTCCCGTGCCATATGATCTGCCATAAGCGGCATTAAAGTTCCCAGCAGCCGGTTATCCAAACGCATTACCAGGATTGCTTCCAGCATTTCCTTAAAATGCAGCATAATTTTTTCAGCCTGGTCATTTAATCTTTCAAAAGCCGGAAAACAATCCAATCCTGTTCGTAAATAACCTTCTACTTGTACGGATTTCATGTAAAGGTCCGTGAATTCTTTTTCATAACAGATATTTTCCGTTATCATATCCTTTTCCGTTTCATCAAGAACGGCCGCTATGCCGGCAGCATGCCCCACTGCATCGGACAGCCACAGCAGATGATAATGAATGGGATGGAATACGGGATTTTGTCCTTCCGAAATTGCCACAAGTACAAGTAAATACTCTTCCAGTTCATTAATCATATGATTAAAAAAGGTGGTCGGCAGATGTACCTTTATTCCGGATGTTAATGTAAGTGACATAAGCTCCAGTTTAAACTTCCGGAACTCGTATGTAGCCTCATAGGCCTGGTGGTTTAACTGCTCCAGGTCCATTTGAGACAGCTCCTGCCTTGCTTTGTCTAACAGTTTATCATAAAGGTCTATAAAGTGCTTTGCCTTTTTTATTGATTCCGTTTCATTCGGGGCAAGTGAATAAAATATAAATCTTGCATGGTCTCCCATTACCTGAAGCCAGAACCGGTGCTCAAAAATTACTTCATTCGTATATAAAATATTAACCAAACCATACCCCTTTATTTTCTTTATTAAATATTATATGCTGTTTTCGAAGATATTAATAACAAAATGATATTATTGCCTGCCTCCCTTTCGCCGCCGGGGAATAATTCCGGGGAGAAACCGCCTCTGAATAGAATTATTTTCAATGTTTTTATTCTCCCAGCCTGAAATTTTGCATTTTTAACAACGCATTTTTTAGGCTTATAAAAAAACCTTGACTTAGAGTTATCTCTAGGATATATAATCAGGTTATGGACTATAAACGGGAAATACCGTAATCAAAAATAATCCAGGAAAAGAGGTATATTATGAAAACGATACGTATGTCAAACGGAGCTGTCCTTGCTTCCGAAATTTCTTTGGGGTGTATGAGAATCGCGGATTTATCCGAGAATGAGGCGGCTAACTTAATCCGGACAGCCTTAGATGAGGGTATTAATTTTTTTGATCACGCAGATATTTATGCCGGAGGCAGGTCGGAAGAATTATTTGCCAAAGCAGTCGGCATGAACCATAACAGCCGCGAGAAAATGATAATACAGACAAAATGCGGTATCCGTCAAGGTTTCTTTGACTTTTCCAAGGAACATATACTAAAGGCCGTAGACGGCAGTTTACAACGTCTGAATACCGACTATATCGACGTGTTACTGCTGCACAGACCGGATGCTTTAGTGGAGCCGGGAGAAGTTGCCGAGGCCTTTGATAAATTGCAAAGCAGCGGAAAGGTCCGTAATTTTGGTGTAAGCAATCAGAATCCTATGCAGATTGAATTGCTCAGCCGTTACTTAAATCAAAAAATAATAGCCAATCAGTTACAGCTTAGTATTACCAATACCGGAATGATTGACGCCGGACTCAATGTAAACATGGAAATCGACTCCTCCATCGTCAGAGACGGCAGTATACTTGACTACTGCCGTTTAAAGGATATCACCGTTCAGGCCTGGTCTCCTTTCCAATATGGATTTTTTGAAGGAGTATTTTTAAATAATGATAAATTCCCTGAACTCAACCAGAAAATCGATGAAATTGCAGAAGCAAAAGGAGTAACCAATTCCGCCGTTGCAGTTGCATGGATATTAAGGCATCCGGCCAAAATCCAGACCATTGTAGGCACTACCAATGCAAATCGACTGAAGGATATCTGCAGGGCCTCCGATGTTGAATTATCAAGACAGGAATGGTACGAAATATACAGGGCGGCAGGCAATAAGCTGCCATAATTCAAGGGGAAAGTAAAAACCGGTCTTCAGACATTTCGGTTACCTTACTTAAGGTAAACCCAAATGTCCGGAGACCGTTTTTTATTGCCTGCCCTATTATTCAAACACACTCTGAATTACATCAATCAAAAATCGGAAAAATTGCAGAAATCAAAAATCAGATACATAAACTTCATAACACAAGGAACACTAGTATAGAAAATATTTAATTCCAAGGAGATGAAGAGAATGAAACATATTTATGCTTTATTAATAAAGTTTGTCATGATTGTCATAATTACCTGGATAGTACTTGGCATGCTTACGAATTTAAGATTCGGCGATATTCTGTATATTTCCGCTGCGGTTACAATTCTTGCCTATATAATAGGAGATCTTCTGATTTTATCTGCAACGAATAACACCGTAGCTACTCTTTCTGATTTTGTACTGGCACTGGTCGTTATCTATTTATTCAACTTTTTATGGACCACAAATCAGATATCGTTTCGTGATGCATTTATTACTGCCGTGTTAATCGGATTAGGCGAATGGTTCTATCACAAATACGTGTCAAACAAGGTTTTCCCTAAGGCACCGGACGAAGGCAACGGCATTTAACAATTACAGAATCACCGTTTTAATAAAGAGGCTGTTCCTAGAGTGTGTTTGGAAAATGCTTGTGCTGGGCGCTCTGCTTTGTAACGCAGTATACCGCAAAGTGGNNATTTTTCAAACACACTCTAATTTAAGATATATTACCTGCCTGTGTTTAACCGGTTTTCAATATCTCAGATTTCTAACAGCCCCTGTTATTATACCCGGTTTCCCGTACCCGCACCTTTCATACTTCTCTAGACTCCCGTCTTAAACAGCTTCTCCCTCTTATATCCGGCAGCAGGAATTACCCGGCCCGAATCTGAAAATTTCTGTCATGAGATTATCATTACATAGTTATATGAAATTCTATCACTGAAAACGAACTATTAAAATTGCGGGGTGATTTTTATGTTTACCGATGAAAGATTAACCGGAGCTTATAAAAAAGCCCGGGTTGAATACTTTGATGAGAATTCTAAATATGTCTTTTTCAGCGACTGTCACAGAGGTGATGACAGCGTGTCCGACGAATTTGCCAGAAAC
>DBEP01000079.1 GCA_002294045.1 Lachnoclostridium sp. UBA903
CAGCATAAGGCAACTACGATTTCCGGCATAACCCATCCTGCCAGGATACAGGGACCGACAAAACTGCGGAAGGTTTTATTCTTATTTTTCATAAATACAGCAAGGGTAAATCCTAAGACCTGCTGGCCGATGAGGCTTCCGAGCAAAAATACCAGGGTATTGATAATACTTACCTTTACGGAAGGATCTTCAAGCATTCTCCGGTAGTTTTCAAACCCGATAAAATTCAGGCTCCTGGCATTTTCTCCGGTTAAGGCTAAATTTGTGAAAGAATAGTAAACGGTTAAAAGAATTGGCAGAACAAAAAAAACTGCCAGCATGACCACTGCCGGTAGCAGCAATACGGATTTTCTGGCTTCGTCAGCCAGTACTCCTTTTTGGATAACTTTTACCCCTCTCATAATTCCCCCCATTCCTGCTCACGCTTTATGCGTGTCTGAAACTTACACCGAGGATTACGCAGGCACAAATTTCTGAGGTGAAAGTGAATTTCTCTCAGCCTGGCCTCCCCGTAAAAACCGGGCGGTTTCCAATTACAGCATATGCTCTTTCTTGTACCTCCGCCCGTTTGAAATTCCTAGGTTTATATGCTTTTGCTTCGCTGCACTCACAAAAAACACCTTGCGGTGCCATAGGCTGAACTGTATCAAAACATTTCTTATGAATCAACGAATTTATTTACTTATTACATTATCTTCTCCGACCGTTCGGGTCACATCCACGGCGTAAGTTGCCATGGCATCAGCCGGACTGGTCCCGGATACAACGGATTCAACCATGGTCTGGATATGGGTGGAAACAGCCGAATATTTGCTGTCCTTCGGTCTGAAGGAGGCATCTTTTAAGAATTCGGTTGCCGTCTGGATAAAGGGCATGGAGGAATATTTTTCATTATCCACAATATCTGTCCTTGTTCCGATACTTCCCATGGCGACAATGGCATCCACATATTGGTCGGGATTCATTAAGTGTTTGATAAATTCCATAGTAATGTCTTTGTTATCGGATTTGGAAGGAATAGACCATGCCCAGCCTCCGGCCAGTGTAATGGTGCCGGTTCCGCCGCCTTTCTGGGTAGGCATCGGTGCAAAACCTAAAACGCTGCCGTACTCCGGCCACGGCGATGCGCCTGTTTCCAGATAGTTACCGGCAATCCAACTGCCGTCAAGTGATACAGCAAGCTTGCCCTGAGGCAGGTATTCCCTGGCTGACGTATTGCTGGCCTGACCGTTTAAAACTTTAGACAACGGCGGTCCGAAATTATTCTTATAAATATTATCTAAAAAGGTTAAAGAATCTAAAATACCCTGACTGGATATAATCCATTTCCCGGAAGCTTCATCCTGTAATCTTTCATCGGTTCCGTAAAGCAGCATTTGATAAGTCTGCATGGAAGTTGCTTCACCGGTTGCAACGGAGGAGTTGCACCAGAACGGTACTACATCCGGAACCTTTTCTTTAATGGTCTGGCAGACAGAAAGGATGTCGTCCCAGTTTTTCGGTTCCCAAACCTCCGGCAAACCGGCCTGTTTAAATATTTCCTTGTTATACCACAATCCACGGGTGTCGGTATTGTACGGTACGCCGTATACTTTATTGTCGGCTGCGGTAACTCCTTCTTTTAGGGAGTCATAGTAGGAACCGTCCGTCCAATCCGGATAATTTGCCAAATAATCATCTAACGCAGTAAGATACCCCGCTTCAACGTCTGTTGCCAGCTGGAAAGTATCCTCTGCTACTAAATCAGGTGCTGTTTCTTCTGATTGTAAGGAAAGAGCAACTTTAGCGAAATAATCACCTTCAGAAGTAGTAATTGGTGCAATATTTAATTCACAGCTGTCTTTTTTATCGAAACTGTCATAAGCAGTTTGCAGCCATTTCCATAATGAACCGTTTTCGCCTCGGCCGTCATCCCTGAATGTTACGGTAATAACGCTTTTTTCCCCGACGGATGCATCTGCGCCGGCATCCCCGGATTCTGTTGTTGTAGCTTCAGCAGTACTTTCTTTTGTTAATGTGTCATTAGCTGCCGTACCTTTGGATTTTCCGCATGCGGTTAATAATAAAATCATTACAATTACCAGCGACAAACTCAATAACTTTTTCATAGTAATACCTCTCCTTTTTTCCGAATAAACAGAGGGGTTTGTTAACTTTTTTCTCTTATTTATCCCAAGGATTTGCTACTAAATCTCCCCTCTGCACCATTTTAATTGATTCAGCCATGAAACCGGACCGTTATCTCCCATTCCTCCCCCGGTATATCCTTTCCATGATTTAACCTTTCTGTTATTGTTTCACTGATTTTTAAGAACAGCTCCCTCTGCTTTTCCATTTAACGGATGGAAACACAGCACTTTCCGACCTACACCTAAATCTGTCATTTCCGGCCTTGATTTTCTGCATTCATCCGTAGCATAAGGACAACGGGGAGCAAATTTGCAAAATGTAATAGCATATTCTTTGTCCTCTGTGTCCGGCATTACTAATTCCTGATTCCATTTCTCTCCTACCCTTGGTACTGCATTCATTAAAAGCTCCGTATAAGGATGCGCCGGCTCGTCCATAATCTCTTTTGCCCGGCCGTATTCTATCAGGCAGCCTCTATATAAGGTTGCAATATAATCGGAAACATAGTAAGCCGTCGATAGATCATGGGTAACATATATGAAAGAAACATTGTATTTATCTTTCAACTCTTTAAACAGATTTACAATATTCATTTTCATAGACGCATCAATGGCAGCAACCGGTTCATCGGCTATGATGAGCTTTGGCCTGGTAATGAGTGCTCTGGCTATGGACACACGCTGCAGCTCACCACCTGAAAACTGGGCAGGGTATTTGCCCCTTACTACTTCAAGTGACATGCCTACACTTTTTAGTGTATCATCAACTAACGTTTCAGCTTCTTTATAATTTTTGGCAATTTTCAATCGAAGTGCGGTATTAAACAGGTAAGTATCCACTGTTTTACGCATCGAAAAAGCTTCATAAGGATTCTGAAATATCGGCTGCACGTCCAGCCTGAATTGAAAAGGGTCATACTCCTTATGATTTTTATATGACTTGCCGGAAAGCACGATATCACCCTGATCGGGGTCATGCAGGCGCAGTATCATCTTGCATAAAGTAGATTTGCCGCAGCCGGACTCACCTACTACGGAAAGTATAACCGGCTTACCGGCATCGATATCAATACTGACATCATCCACAGCTACAAGTTTCTTTTTACTGAGCATTCCGCCAATCTGGAATAATTTACTGACATTTTTTATTTCAAGCAGTTTTTCAGACATCTCAACCTCCATCTGCCGCTTCGGCGGCATTGTTGTTCAGTAAATGACAGGCCGCGAAACGCCCCTGCTCCACTTCACGGAACTTCGGCACCGATTTTTGGCATTCTCCGGTCGCCCTGGGACAGCGAGGTGCAAACCTGCAGCCGGGAGGCGGGTTTGTAAGTGCAGGAGGCCTTCCCGGTATTCCTGTTTTCTGACTCTTGTCACCTACCCGCGGAAGAGCGCCTACCAGCATCTTCGTATACGGATGTATCGGTTTTTCAAAGATATCTTCTGTTTTACCCAGCTCAATCATACTTCCGGAGTACATGATACCCATACGGTCTGTTATCTGATAATGTACGCCCATATCATGGCTTACTATCACCATAGTATTCTTTAACTGCTTCTGAAGACGCATGAGCATCATAAGTATACCCCGCTGCACTACAACGTCAAGAGCAGTAGTGGGTTCATCCGCCAGGACTACATTAGGCGTCATAAACGTTGCCAATGCTATAATAACACGCTGCCTCATTCCTCCTGAAAGCTGGAAAGGATAAGCCTTAAGTAACTCCGGAGAGAGACTGAGCTCTTCCAGATAGTCCGCAACCCTCTTTAATATCTGCTCTTTTGATTCATTCTTTTTCTCTGCTTTCGGAATAGAATCCAGAAACTGATTTTTTAGCGGAACGATTGGATTTAGTACACTCTGGGCTGCCTGCGGCACATAAGAAATATTATTCCACCAGGTCTTTCTGATTTGGCCTGTTTCGTATGAAAAAGCTTTCCCGTTTTTTTGTCCGGTAAGTACAAGTTTACCCGAGTCTACAACCAGAGGAAATTCTATTATATCATACAGGGCTTTTAAAAGCGTCGTTTTTCCGCAGCCTGATTCGCCGGCTATTCCGAAAATTTCATTATCAAATATTTCAAAATCCACATCGTTAATAACGTGAACAGGTCCGTCTACCGTTGAATACGAAGTGGATAAATGGTCTATTTTTATCATTTCCTATCTCCCTCTCTTCATTGATAAATAATCATTATAGCCCGTTATCAGGAGGAACAGTCCGATAAACAATACAGCCGTAGCTATTATTGGAGAGCCTATCCAGAACCACTGCTTCGTAAAGATAGCATTACGGTCTCTTGCCCACTGGATCATATTCCCCAGGGAGATAAGATTTCCGGGTGACAGACCCAGAACAGCGAGACTCGATTCAGAAGCTATGGCAGCCAGAGTAGCGTTCATGAAGTTGGAGAGCGACCACGTAAGAGCATACGGAAGTATCTCTGTTACAACAACCTGAACGGTACTTTCACCCGAAAACCATGCCGTGTGGATAAAATCCCGCTCACGCATGGAAAGAGCCATCGAACGGATCTGACGGCTCGGCCAGGCCCAGGCGAACATCGCAAGTACCAGTGCCATTAAAAAAACCGTAGAAGTTCCTTTCATAAATGAGGTCATCAATATAAGTATCGGAAGGGAAGGTATTACAATAAAAGTATCGGTTACAACGGTAAGTACCCGATCAAGCCACCCGCCTGTAAATCCTGCCAGGAGCCCTACAAATACACCTACAACAGTACCTATTGTAGCTACGATAAGACCGATAAGGAGTGAATTATGTATCGCCTCAATCAACAGCCATAAAACATCCTGTCCCATACTCGTAGTCCCCAGCCAATGCTGTGGCGAAGGTTTCAGCTTACCCGGATAAGAATTAAAGGTAAACGGATTGATATGTGGTATAAAGTATATAACAAAACCAATCACAACAAAAAACGCTGTCATCAATAACCCTGCTTTTAAGCTGAAATTCGCATTTTTCCAAAATTTCTTCACACTTTTTTTCAAAAGTTTTCACCTCCTGTTCTCAGCTGTATCGAATGCGCGGGTCGATAAACGGGTATATCAAATCCACAATCAAAGTTGCAGTCGATATTGCCACGATTGAAATTGTGATACATCCGAGTATCATGTTATAGTCTGACATTAAGATAGCCTTTTGTACCAAAGTACCGACTCCCGGATAGCCGAATACAATCTCCGTCATGATAGAACCGCCGAATACGCCGCCAAGACTCATTGCCAAAGCCGTAACCTGAGTCAGAATCGAATTTCTAAATACGTAACTTGTTCCGATTGTGCCCTCTGAGAGCCCTCTGTAACGGGCAAAGAGGACAAAATCTTCCTCCGATGTTGTACCTGCGAGGGATTTCATGGATATAATCCACCAGCCTGTACCTACCAGCAGCATGGCCAGAGCCGGAAGAACAGATGCCTTAAGAAGCGAAGCGAACATAACCGCAAAACTGCCCTGGGTGTTTATAGTAGTCTGAATTGGAAACCATCCCAAAACAAATGCAAACACAATCTGTAACACCAGGGCTATAATAAAATACGGTACCGGATATATGCATATAGCTATCCCCTCCAGAATCCTGGATGATAGTTTATTTTTTCTGAAACCGGCAAGAAGTCCTATTATATTGCCTATAATCCAGGCAATAACAGTAGTCGTCAGTGAAAGAAAAAGCGTATACGGCAAATACATGCCGATTATCTCCCCTACGGGAGTAGGATAACTCATCAGGGAAGGGCCGAAATTAAAGTGTAATAATCCTTTCCATAGGAAAGTACCGTATTGTTCAAGCAAGGAACCTTCAAGACCGAACTGAACCCTGAGCTGTGAACGAAGTGCGTCCATTTGTGCAGGATCCATCTGACCGGAACGGGACTGAATCTGACCAATCATGTTCTCAACAGGATCGGAAGGAAACATTCGGGGTATAAAAAATATAAAAGTAATACCAATCCACACGGTCACTAAATATGTTAAAAATCTTAGACCGAAATATTTGCGAAATTTCAACGGCTTCACTCCTTTTTAATTTGTCATAATTTATCTTAAATGCTGTTACTGCCCGGTGATTGCCACCAGGCAGTAAAAAGTACTATTATTGCAGGAACATAATCATGTTCCTATAACGGATGCAGGTTATAAATAGCAGAGCCGTTATTTTTACTGAGCCGGTGAAATCTCTGTCGTTATATATTTAAAGCAGCTCCACCACCACCACGGACCATTATAGGGATTATCGGCACTTGGGTAGTTATTCCAGTATGTGCTGTTTGTCGGAACGAACTTAACACCGGAATGGAAACCAATAAAAGGAAGTTCTTCTATCGCTATCTTAAAAAATTCCAGGCCCAGTTCATAGGATTTTGGATCATCCGGCGAAAGTTTCGCCAGCTCGTGAATGATTTCGGTAGCTTCGGCATTATTCCAGCGGCCTGACTGACCTGAACCTTTCTCTCCGATAGGAACGATAAGCTCAGCATCCCATCCATTAATCTGTGAATAAATATCTTTGGTTATGAAACCGGTAGGCCAGTATCCGCCTATATCAAATTGTCCCGTAGCGCCATTAGTATCCCAGGTTGCACTGGATTCACTGACAAGGTTAATCTGGAACCCAAACTTTGTAAGCTGGTCATAAGCTGCCTGGGTGCCGCGGCCCGCCTGAGCTTCCGTATCCGCAAGATACGTCATGTTAAACGTGAACGGTTCACCGTTAAAATACCAGCCGTCGGCTTTTTTCTCAAGACCTGCTTTAATAAGCAGCTTCTCTGCTGCTTCCGGATCGTATTTCCAGCAGCCCACACCAAACATATCGATAAGAGCATCCTGATCCGTAGGAATATCATAGCCTTTATCCCTGAGAACACCTGCGATTCTCTCTGCATAACCATCGTCAAAAGGCTTCACCGTAGTACCATCGCCCAGATCAAGTTCAAAATCTTTAAGCCAGGAAAGTATAGGCTTAACATACAGCTCCTGAGCGGCACTGGTGTTTGTAATTATCGGGAACGGTGAAGAACGGCCGACACCGTCAAATATATTCTGTGATATCTCATCAAAATTCATAGCAAGTGCAATACCCCAACGGAAATCCTTGTTGTCATAGGGAGCTCCTTTACCCATGGAGAAAAGCAAACCTTTTGAACAGGGATCATCACTTGTAGCATATGGAAAATCTTTGTACCAGCATGCGATATTCGGGTTTTGTGCAGTCATAACCTCCAGCATCTCCGGTGTAACTTCGCAAAGAATATCGACTTCGTTATTTATAAGACTCATCTGACGGGAAGTATCATCGCCAAGATTCCTGAACCACACGTATTTGGCCTGAGGCTGTTTTCCGGTCACAACTCCAACCGTGCTGGACTGCCAGTCCTCGCGGCGTTCATACAGAATCCATTTTCCCAATTCGTCATAAGCCTTTACCGTATATGGTCCGGCAACAACAGGCTCCGAATCCTTAAACTGTGTAACATCCGTCTGCTGTGAGTAGATGTGCTCAGGAACAATCCTTAAATCATTGCCCCATATAGTAACACCGAATTTCTGCGCTAAACGTGGGAATGACTCCTTCGTAACAAACTTAACGGTATAATCATCAACTTTCTCAACGGATTTGAATACCTGGTTGTAATATGCATTTTGGGTTATACCAGGGTTGGTCATAATCATATTAAACGTAAATGCAACATCGTCAGCATTTAAATCCTCACCGTCAGACCATTTAATATCCTGACGAATCTTAACCGTATGCTCGGTAAAATCAGCATTTGATTCGGGCATGCCATCCGCGACTTCGCCGAACTGCTCACCTTTTATCGTATCGATTTCCCACATCATCGCTGACATAAGCTGATGAATACCAAATCCCATCGTAGTTCCCTGCATATAGGAATTAAACTGTCCCGGTGTGTCAGTAGGCGACTGGCATTCAACTATAAGTGTTTCATTCCTCGGAGTTCCCACCTCCGTCATCTCTCCCGACGAGGCAGGCTCTGTCCCTGTTCCCTTTCCAGCCTCAGTTTTTCCTGTTGTATCACCAGTCTCCGTCCCGGTCATCGTGTTCTTCGAACTTCCACAGCCTGCAAGCATGGCAGCCAGAAGAACAAAAGCTACAGCGTATGCCAGCACCCGGTGCATTCCCTTTTTCATAAAAAACCTCCTTTAATAGAATTTATCTGTCTGCTACATTTTCATCTTAACATTTACGTACTTCTCCTAAAATTCCAAATTTTTAATAAAGGAGTAAATTATTAATCTGGAGCGTGTTTGAAAAATGCTTGTGCCGGAGCATCCAGTCCGGCACAAGCATTTTTCAAACACACTCTAGGACTGGTGCAAAGTAATTAACAGCTACATAGAAAAAGCTTGGAGCGCCCCGTTTATAAGGCTTTCCAAGCTTTTTCTATCTTCATACCGTCAAAAAATAATCTTAACACACCAGTAATAGGACTATTTTTTACTGTAAATTCGTGTATGTATCTCAGTTTTCAATAATAGCTATCCTCACTTTATCCTGCATGGTATCCGCTATATTCCGAAGAGACGGATTCGTTTCACCGATTAACTGGTATACCCCATCTGATATGGCGGCAGAAATATCAAACCAGGAATTAAGTGAACTTTTGGCTATTCCATGCTCTTTCTGCTTTTGAATAAACTCCTTGCTGAGCACATATCCGTCATTCTCATAATTATATTCCACATCCACTTGTACGGGTATGGTTTCCGTGGCATCTGCAATCTGTCTTACTATACTTTTCTGCGTTATATAGTCAAGGAATTGAATGGAAGCTTCATAATCCGCAGTAATCGAAATACCTATATTTTTACCATGAAACATATAATTTTCTTTCTTTTCAAACGGAACTGCCGCAACTCCTACCTGAAAATCAATGTTACCGGTTTTTATAACAGATAAGGCACTGAGATTATTAATCATCATTGCAATTTCACCATTCATAAACTTATTGGTTAAATCCAGCTGATTCCAATTAATACATTCTACAGGGATCAGCTTATTATTTTTCAGATAATTAATTAACTCGAATACTTTCATACCCCCTTCACCGTTAATTTCCCGGATGGAGCCCCCTGTTGAATAAAGCAGCTGTATGAAAAAAGCGGTTATCTCTTCGGGCTGTCTTGCCCCGATTCCGATTCCGTTAATGCCGACTTCCTGAACTGTTCTGGCAGTTGCTTTTAAATCATCCCAGTTTTCCGGTACCGAAACATTATTTTTATTAAATAAGTTCTTATTCCATATCAGTACATAAGGGTCACAGGTAAACGGAATTCCATAATATTTGCCGTCGCTTCTGGTATTATTCCACTGCTCTAAAAAATAATGGGATACTTTAGAAGTTTCATTAATATAATCGCTGATATCTCTAAGTACAATAAGATTAATCAGCGCAGGCATAATGGAATTGTCGCATATAATTAAATCCGCTAACTGATCCTGGTCCAAATTCATACAGATTTCCTTTTTGAAATCATTTTTGGATATAAACTCGATTTCCACCCTGGGGTTATTTTTTATACGGGAATACTGGTCTGCCAGGTCCAGTAACATTTTACTGTTTGTATTTGTTTCATAAGGAGCTAAAATCCGTAAAACCTGCTCTTTCTCCTTCCGGCCGTCCGCCGGGATTTTCCGGGCACTGTCCTTATAATAATTACCGGCCACCATCATTAAGACAGCCATAATACCTATTGTCAGAAATACCGTAGCTAATCTGATTATTTTCATTTCTTAAATCACCTTCTTATACTCTGACGGTGAAATACCGCATACAGATTTAAATACTTTGTTGAAATATTTAGGATCCTTAAATCCAACCTGTTCCGCAACTTCCTGTATCCGGTATTTCCCGGAAAGAATCATCCGCTTAGCCATGCTAATCCGGAAATTTCTTAAAAATACAACAAAATTAACATTTATTTTCTGGTTAAATAATTTACTTAAGTATTCCGGGGTTACGCCGACTAAGGAAGCCGCTTCCGTCAGGGTGATATCTTTACTGTAATTATTTCGGATAAAATTAATTACTTTGAGTACGGTTAAATTATCAATATCCATCTGTTCATCCTTGCCGGCCGGTATGTTATGCAATATTTTTTCATAATTCAGGATTAGTTCGGATTTTGTTTTGCTTTCAATGATATTATTAATGAAGTAGTGGAATATCAATTTCGGTTCCGACTGGTTATTGTACTCTTTTGTAACATTGTAAATGCTGGAAGCAAACCTGGCGGTATATTCCCGGATTAGTTCCGGGCTGCCTTTGCTGTCAATAATAAGTTCCCTGAATTTCTCTCCCGTTTTTACCGCTTTCTCATAATTGCCGCCTATGATATCCTTACGTATACGGTTTTCCAAATCCACAGGATAATCAATTGGCTTAAAAACAAGTTTTTCTACCGCCGTCTTATCCAGAATCGTATCTCTTCCGAATACAAAAGTATATTGAAAAAGGTCTTTTAACTCCTTAATGGCCGTTTCAAGCCGGCCGGGGCCTAAAATATTGGTATAGCTGCAGTAACAGCTGCCAATTGCATTTAAATCCGGCAAAATATGTAATGCAAACATATTATTCAGATATTTGTTCTTTTCCGTATCAATAACAAGCACAAGAATACCATAATCAAAAGAAAGATGGACGACATGATAGTTCATGATACATAAGGAATTCATTTTGTCTTTGATGCAATGGACCATTTCCCCAACTGTTTCCAGATCCAGGCTGTCCGGTTTTATCAAAAATAAAGTTATCTGCATTCTGTCATTCGCCTGTAATGTATTGGAAAGCTGCTTCCTGAGCGGCTCCTTTTCTTCCGGCTCGCAGGTTATCAGGCTCCAGATTAGCTGTCCTATGGTTATCTTCTCCATTTTCTCTTTTCGTATTTTGGTTTCCGTCTTTGTTAAAACAGAAATAAAGTTTTCTATATCCACCGGTTTCAGCACATAATCAATTACCCCCAGCTGCAAGGCAGTTCTAGCATAGTCAAAAGAGGAGTAACCCGTAAGTATCAGAGCATAAAACATAATCCCCTCGTCTTCCAGCTGTTTGAGCATAGCCAAACCGCTCATGCCCGGCATTTGTATATCCGTAATAATCAAATCCGGTTTTAATTCTTTAATCATCTTAATTCCTTCTAATCCATCCGAAGCAATTCCGCATATTTCATTATCCGTAAATTTTGCTATTATATTGATTAAGCCTTCTTTGGTTTTTGGTTCATCTTCCACAATTACTATCCGCATAAAACGCCTCCGACTCTTATCCTAAATTTCATAAGGAATTAATATGGTAACCGTAGTTCCCAGTTCGCTTGTATCCACATGAAAATAACTGTTTTCGCCGTAATAAAGCTTAATGCGTGTGATAACATTTCTTACGCCGATACTCGTTTCTACTTTATCTTTTCTGTAATCATAATTGTTAAATATTTCAGCCAGCTCCCTGGTCATACCTTTTCCGTTATCCTGAACCTGGATTTGTATGTAATTCACATCCTTTTTTTGTATTGAAATATGAATCTCATCCTGACCGGTATTCCCCGGAAAACCGTGTACTATGGTATTTTCTATGAGAGGCTGAATCAAAAGTTTATGAATCTTACAGGATTTTACCGTATCATCGAGGTGAATCATACACTGGAAGGAATAGCAAAACCGCTGCTGCTGGAGATAAATATATCTCTTTAAATATTCAAGCTCTTCATGGATGATAACAATTTCATTACCTTTTTGAATACTGTATCTTAGGATAGCCGCTAAATTTATGAGCATCTTGCTGATATGAAATTCTTCATGTTCTACGGCGACCCAGTTTATTGCATCCAAGGTATTGTATAAAAAGTGGGGATTAATTTGCGCTTCCAGTGATTTTATTTCCGCATTTTTCTCCCTTACCAGTGCTTCCCTTTCCAGCTCATTGGACTTTTTTATTTTATGAAGCATATCGTTAAAGTGACTGGCTATCCGGGCAAATTCATCCCTCCCGTCCATAGATATCCGTACATCTAAATCTCCCTGGTCCACCTTTCCCATGGCATGAATTATTTTTTTTACGGCTTTGCCCGTATTAGCGGCAAAGGACATGGAAAGCAATACACATATCATTCCTACCAGTATACCAATCAGTACGATAATCATTGAAATATATTCCACATTTTTTAACGCATAAGTTAAGTTTTGCACGTTAACCAGGATAAAAGTATCGTCTTTAATACTGCTTGTATGTACTTCCAGCCTTTTTGAATCCATAAATTCATGGGTATAAAAAAAATTCTTTGTGGCTTCGTCCATTTTGTTTGTGCCGGATTCCTCATATAAATTCAGTCCTATGTAAGAAGCTAAGGGAAACGATACGATATCGCCGTCCTGATTTATCAGAAACGTGAGATTGGAATTAAATTCCGTGCCGGTGGAGTAGATATTCCTTAATGCACTTTCATCGATACACAATATGATACTCCCAACAGGACCGTCCTTATAATTATTAAAATCCGTCAGCTGATGCGCTATGTAAAAATAGTTCTTCTCCCCGTAATAACTGTCTGACTTATGGATTGTATTGGAATAAATGGCATGCTTCACGGACAGGGAAGTTTTAAACATTTCATTTGTCCTTAAATTATTCACATCAAAGCAAAAGCTGTACACACCGGATAAAGTAATCGTATCATAAAAAGCGGCATCACCGTTTAACCCTACGATTGCTATTCCCAATATCTCCGGGTATACATATACGTAATTTTCAAGTTTTTTCTCAATCTCATGTTTTGCCGTATAATAATTCTTGGAATCCCATACATTGATATATTTTAAATTATCAATATAACTGCTGTCCGTATACATATCCATAATGATTTTATCATAGGCGTGAAAAAATTCTTCCACACTGTTGCTTGACTGCTGAAGATTTGCCATAATCAACTCTTTGGTCTGCTTTTCAATTGTTGATGCACTGATTTTATACGAAATAAATTGAATTAAAATAATAGGAAGAATAGATATTAAGAGTAACATAATCATAATTTTTTTAAAAATATCCAAGGATAAAAATTTTTTTTTGATTTTACTAAACATCATAATTGAGCTATCCTTTATTAAAAAATTTGATTGCCGTTACAGATATTTAAAAAATGAATTAACATATTTTACAAGAGAGTATCCCGCTTGGCGTGATACTCCGCCTGCGGCGGGTTGCGTCAGCAACATAACTCCAATCCGTCGCAGTGCGATCCAAAGCGGAGGGTTTTTATCTCATAGTACGAACTTTTCTATGAGATAAAAAACAGATATATTTTATCCACTTTACCATAAATATTATACTTTTTACTTATTTATCATTAATAGAATACCATATTTTAGATATATTGTCACTTTAATTAAAGAAATTTTTTAAATTTTATATCTATTACCGGTGATGTTTAAAGATAAATGCTATGCCCTCTGTATACTATGCCGGAGCTATGTTTCCAGACAAAAAAACTGCCGTATAAATTTACAGTCAGATAATTTTTACTGCCTACTACAGATATCCCACATATAATATGATTCGGGCATAAACCCGAATCATACAGCAAAAGTAAAGGGCTAATCCAAAAAAACAAATAAATAGAATTGATTTCTAGCAGTTGCTTCCTTATTCACTCAAAGCATTACCAAATATAAAACTCCCGGGTGAGCCTTCCGGTTCACTCTTCTTGTGTATGTGCCCGATCCATCATGCCGAACAAAACGATATCACACATAGCATGCATTCCGGATTCAAAGCTGATCTGGTTCTGGAGGGTGAACTCATAATCCAGCAGTTTTTCCAAAGTTTGATCCAGCATTAAACGTAAGACAGTGGTATTGACAGGGTATATGGAACCGCTCTGGATGCCGCTTTCAACTAATTGAATCAATCCATCCCATATGGAGTTAATATAGTGATCCACCTTGTTCCACAATTGAGGGTAGAATCGTTGAAAATCATCCGCATGCCGAATTAAAACGCCAATGTGATATGTGTCAGGGATATTCTGAAAATATTTCCTGATATTCTCGTTCAAAGAAGTATCCTGAGCTTCTAAAATCATTTGATCAGAGTACATGATATCTCTGAAAACAAAATCAATGGTCTTATCGATTATATCATATTTGTTTTTAAAATTCATATAAATGGTACGCTTACTTGTACCGAGGGCTCTAGCGAGGTCCTCTGTGGTAAAATGAGTACCTTTTACGCTGAGCAGCTTAAGTATTTTTAAATAAACGTTTTTATCAATATCCTGCTTCATTAAGATCATCCCCTTGGCTTTTGCTTAATCATTTTTAAGATAAATGTTTTACCATACGATAGAGGAAAAACGGATTCCTATCTATCCTTTCCGCCGTCTCATAGCCTATTCGCCGATAAAGCTTATGCGCCAAAACATTCTTTTGCTTCACAGTTAATGACATTTTGGAAAAACCGTTTTGCCTGGCCACATCTTCTGCGTACAGCAATAATTTTGTTCCGACACCCATTCCACGGCTCTCCGGTACAGTAGCAAGTGTTCCAATATGGAATTCATCTTCACGCCCTTCCCGCAGATTCAAAAGATTCCATGTTTCCAGCAAATGTGACACCATATATAAAACAAGCGGCCATTTTCGGATTTGTAAAAGTTGTTTTCCCGTCGGCCATGCCAACCGGTTTAAAAGTTTGACAGGGTAGCAGGTTATCAAACCCAGCGTTTTATCTCCTTGTTTTGCTTCATAAGTGTATTCGTGACTGAATCGGTTTCCCTTTTCCCGCCATAACTGTGCGAGTGTCGCTTCTGCGATATTTTCATCCGTTGTTCCTATCAGACTTTTAATCGCGTCATCCAACGCCATTCTATTCAACTTCGATCCTCTGTCAGAAAACAAATTACCCTTAGCAATTATTATATCATGCATTGTAAACCACCTCACTTGTTTTTTTGGTACTTCTATGGTTTTTATAGTACCAAAATACTGAACTCATGTCAATACTTCGGATAAAAAAAGTTAAAACCGGTGTAAATACTCCTTGTTTCCACAAACGGTAATACAGGCCTACACATAAGAAAGTATCCCGCAAGCCAGACTCTGGCACTGACGTACTATGGAAATTTGTCACTTAGATAACAAATTTTCATAGCGCGTCATATGCGTCCTGCCAGGAGGGCTTTTTGTACAATTTCCTACTGCAAAAAATCCTACTGCATAAGAAAGAGTCTGGCTTGCC
>DBEP01000057.1 GCA_002294045.1 Lachnoclostridium sp. UBA903
GTTATTACTAGAATGGCTAAATGGGTATATTTGTTTAAAGAAGGTAAGGCAGATATGAAAAACCTGCTTGGTGGTAAAGGTGCTAACTTAGCAGAGATGACTAATTTAGGACTTCCGATTCCCCAGGGCTTTACCGTAACAACAGAAGCTTGTACGGACTACTATAACAAAAATAAGAAAATCTCAGATGAAATAAAGGGACAGATCTTTGATGCTTTAAAAACACTGGAAGAGCAGCAGGGAAAGAAATTCGGAGATACGGAAAATCCGTTATTAGTATCCGTTCGTTCCGGAGCCAGAGCTTCCATGCCTGGTATGATGGATACCATTCTTAATTTAGGCTTAAATGACGTTGCAGTGGAAGGCTTTGCAAAGAAAACCGGAAACCCAAGATTTGCTTATGACTCATACAGAAGATTTATCCAGATGTTCTCCGACGTAGTAATGGAAATCAGCAAGGCAAAATTTGAAAGAGTACTGGACGAAATCAAGGAAAAGAAAGGTGTTAATTATGACACGGATCTTACTGCTGATGATTTAAAAGATGTAATTACCCAGTTTAAAGCGTTGTATAAAGCAGAAAAAGGTACGGAATTCCCTCAGGAGCCTACGGAACAGTTAATCGAAGCCGTAACTGCCGTGTTCCGTTCCTGGGACAACCCCCGTGCTATTTATTATAGAAGAATGAATGATATCCCGGGTGACTGGGGTACGGCTGTTAACGTTCAGGCCATGGTATTCGGCAACATGGGCGATACGTCCGGTACAGGTGTTGCATTTACCCGTAATCCATCCACCGGTGAAGCAAATATTTATGGTGAATATTTAATCAATGCCCAGGGTGAAGACGTTGTTGCCGGTATCAGAACTCCTCAGCCTATTACCAAGCTGGAAGAGGATATGCCTGAAGTTTACAAGGAATTTATGCGTATTGCAAATTTACTGGAAGACCATTATAAAGATATGCAGGATATGGAATTTACCATTGAAGACAAAAAGCTTTATTTCTTACAGACGCGTAACGGTAAAAGAACCGCTCCTGCGGCACTTAAAATCGCCTGCGATTTGGTAGACGAAGGAAAAATCACAAAAGAACAGGCCATTTCAAGAATCGAAGCAAAATCCCTGGATCAGTTATTACATCCCGGATTTGATACGAAAGCTTTAAAAGCTGCCACTCCTGTGGGTAAAGCTCTTCCTGCATCTCCTGGCGCGGCAGCCGGTAAAGTATACTTTACTGCAGAAGATGCGAAAAACTATCATGATAAAGGCGCGAGAGTTATCCTTGTCCGCCTTGAGACATCACCGGAAGATATTGAAGGTATGCATGCGGCGGAAGGTATCTTAACCGTTCGCGGCGGTATGACTTCCCATGCAGCCGTTGTTGCCCGAGGTATGGGAACTGCCTGCGTATCCGGCTGCGGTGAAATCAATATTGATGAAGAAGCTAAATTATTTACAATCGCCGGACAAACTGTAAAGGAAGGAGATTATATCTCTCTTGACGGTTCTACCGGTAATATCTATATCGGCGACATCCCTACGGTAGAAGCAGTTATCAGCGGTAATTTTGACAGAATTATGAAATGGGCCGATGAAATCAGAACATTAAAGGTAAGAACCAATGCGGATACTCCTGCAGATGCGGCAAACGCCGTTAAGTTCGGTGCGGAAGGTATTGGCCTTTGCCGTACGGAGCACATGTTCTTTGAAGCGGACAGAATTCCCAAAATCAGAAAGATGATTCTTTCCAAAACCCAGGAAGCCAGGGAAGCCGCCCTTAACGAATTAATTCCTTTCCAAAAAGGAGATTTTAAAGGTTTATACGAAGTTATGGAAGGAAGGCCGGTTACCATCCGTTTCTTAGACCCGCCGTTACATGAATTCGTGCCGACCGATGAAGGCGATATTGCCGCACTTGCAAAAGACATGGGTCTTTCTGTGGAGGAAGTAAAGGCAACCTGTGATTCCTTACACGAATTCAATCCTATGATGGGACACAGAGGCTGCCGTCTGGCCGTAACTTATCCTGAAATAGCCAGAATGCAGACCAGAGCCGTTATGGAAGCAGCAATTGAAGTAAAACAGGAAAAAGGCTTTGACATTGTTCCTGAAATCATGATTCCGTTAGTTGGCGAAAAGAGAGAATTAAAATTTGTGAAGGATGTAGTTGTTGAAACAGCGGAAGCAGTTAAGAAAGAAAAAGGTGTTGATATCAACTATCATATCGGTACAATGATTGAAATTCCGCGTGCGGCTTTACTTGCTGAAGAAATTGCGGAAGAAGCGGAATTCTTCTCCTTTGGTACCAATGACTTAACCCAGATGACCTTTGGTTTCTCCCGTGATGATGCCGGTAAGTTCTTAGATGCTTATTACAGCAATAAGATTTACGAATCCGATCCGTTTGCAAGACTTGACCAGGACGGTGTCGGACAGCTTGTTCAGATGGCCGCAGAAAAAGGCCGCAAATCAAGACCGGATATTAAGCTTGGTATCTGCGGTGAACACGGCGGAGATCCTTCCACCGTTGAATTCTGCCACAAGACAGGCCTTAATTATGTATCCTGCTCACCTTTCCGTGTGCCCATTGCAAGACTTGCGGCAGCACAGGCGGTTTTGAATCAAAGATAGGCGAATTTAAACTCTTCGAGCATACGATAGATTTTGATGAAGCAAAAGAATATAGAAAAAGCTATGGAACATATCTAAGACGGAATCAATGGATTTATGTTACTGTTGAGGTTTGGATATAATTTCATAGAAAAAAGATGGTACTATCATTTATAGAATATAAGTGGTAGTGCTATTTTTTATTGTAGAGATTTGTTTGATTTCATATTTGGGACAACATAATAAGTCCGATTCATTAGGAAGGTAAAGGTAAGAATTAATTATAATAGAATATTTGTTCTATTTATTGATATATTTAAAAATAACATATATAATATAGGAAAGATGAAAGAAGTATATTGTTGGTTTGTTAATATATTTGGAGGTGAATTCAATGAAAATGAATTTCAAAGGATTGGTTAATTTACATACATTACCAATTACTATGCCTTTATTGCCATTATATGAAGCTATAGTAAATTCAATACAAAGTATTGAAGATGCAGATATAAAAGACGGCAAAATTGAAGTAATTATAGAGCGTGATAAACAAATGTCTATTTTTGAAGATTGGGAGACCGATATTGAGAGTATTATTATTAGGGATAATGGTATAGGCTTTACCGAGGAAAATTTTAATTCATTTGATACGTATGCGAGTGAATATAAGATACAAAAAGGCTGTAAAGGAGTAGGGAGAATTTTATGGCTAAAAGCCTATTCTGATGTAGAGGTTGATAGCATTTATAAGGAAAATGAAGATTTAATGCAACGGACATTTCATTTTGACTTAAAAAATGAAGTGAGTGATAGAAATATTAAAAAGATAGATACAGATACTAAAATTGAAACTACAGTAAAACTATGTAACTTAAAAAGTGCTTATAAGAAAACTTGTCCTAAAAAAATTGAAACGATTGGAAGAGATATATTAAATCATTGCTTTACTTATTATGTTTTGGGCAAAGCGCCTAAAATAGTTATTACTGATAATCATAATACCATTGACTTAGATTCTTTATATAAAGAGAATATGGATGGAAATATTAAAGTAGTTAAAACAAATATTAATGAGGTTGATTTAACCATTATACATTCAAAAAATTATATGTTATCGGGCAATAAGCATGAAGTTAATTTGTGTGCACATCAGAGAGTTGTTCAGCCTACAAATTTAACCAAACTATTTGGAAATATTAGTGCAAAGCTTGAAGATGAAAAAGGAGAATATATATATACGGGATATGTTTTATCCGATATGCTTGATGAAAGTGTTAATCGTGAGAGAACAAAATTTGATTTACCAGAGCAACACAATATGGTAGTTAAAGTTGGAATAGAAGAAATTGTTGATAATGTTAAAAATGAGGTTCTGAATTTCTTATCTGATGATATAGAAAAAGGTAATAAAAAGAAAAGAGAATTGGTTATCGAATATGTTAATAATAAGAACCCGAAATATCGTATTCTTTTAAAGAATTGTCCTGATACTATTGATAATATTCCGTGGATTACTGATGAAGATAAGTTAGAGATGGAATTATTTAAGCAAGAACAGAGGTATAAACTTGAACTAAAAAAAGAAGGTAAAAAACTTCAAGAAGAGGCTAAAAAAGATATTGTAGACTATGAATCGTATATTGAAAAATGTACTAAGTATGCAGAAAAGCTGTCTGATATGGGAAAAAGTAATTTGGCGGACTATGTAATACATAGAAAAGCTATATTAGATATTTTATCGCAGAATTTAAAATATACAGACCAAGAGAAAAAACGTTATGCATATGAGAAAAATATTCATCAGTTAATTTTTCCAATGACTAAAACATCTGATGATATAGATTATATGCAGCATAATCTATGGATTATCGATGAGAAGCTAGCATATCATCATTATTTAGCATCAGATACGAAGCTAAAAAGTATGAGTGAAATCCAGTGTGAAAGTGGAAAAGAACCTGATATACTTATTTTTGATTCTCCTTTTGCATTTACTGATGAAGAAACACAGCCTTATAGAAATATAACTATAATAGAGTTTAAGCGTCCAGGAAGAGAGAACTATACAGATGCAGAAAATCCAATTAAACAAGTTAAAGAATATATGGATAACATTATTGAAGGTAAAATTAAGAGTAAGGATGGAGAATTCTTAAGTGATACAGAGAACATAAGATTCTTCTGTTATATTTTATGTGATATTGATAATACCATGCATAAGTACGCTAAAATGGAGGATTTGAAAAAAACGCCTGATAATATGGGGTATTACAAATATATAGACTCATATAAAGCATATATGGAAATGATTCCATATAACAAATTAATTCAAGACTCGCAGAAAAGAAATAAAATATTATTTGATAGGTTATTTAATCAAGTATAAGAATTTTAATTGAAATAGACAAAAAAATATAACTATTGAGGGTTGAAAATAGCTGTAAAGCAATAAAGAGCACTACCATTTATAGTGATATGATACCTCATAAGTAGACAAAGGAAATAACTAAAATCTACTTAGGAGGTATTTTTTATGTCCAAATCACCACACACTCCTGAATTCCGTGTGAAAGTTTTGCAGGAATATCTTGATGGACTTGGTTCCTACAATTATTTATTCGCTAAATATAACATGGGTGCAAAACCTTAAGGCAATGGGTTGCAAATACAAAATTTATGGAATTGCAGCATTCAGTGATAAAGCAGGTAACACTTCTTATTCATCTGATTTTAAAACCATGTGTGTTGAAGCTGTTTTATCCGGCGAAGGAAGTGTAGATGATATCGTTGCTAAATACGACATATCTTCAAGAGAGGTGCTCAGATGCTGGATAAAGTGTTATAATGCAATAGAGAACTTTAGGATTATAATCCTAAAAGGGAAGTCTATATGGCAGATGCAAGACGTAAAACAACCATTGAAGAACGTAAAGAAATTGTAGAATACTGTCTCAAACATAATCGAGATTATAAAGGAACCGCAAGCATCTACGCTGTTTCATATAGTCAAGTCTATTCTTGGGTAAAAAAGTATGATGCTAATGGAGAAGAAGGCTTATCAGATAAACGTGGTCATCACAAAACCGATGATGAGGTAGATGAATTAGAACGTTTACGACGAGAGAATCTCAGGCTTAAACGCCAGATGGAAGAAAAAGATATGGTAGTAGAATTATTAAAAAAAGTAAAAGAATTCGAAAGGATGTGAGTCTTGGAAAACTGCGCTACGAGTCAAGATATTTAGCTATTAGACATTTCCATGAAACAAAAAAATGGAGTATTGAATGGATTTAATTTTCTTATCAGACGATTAAAGCGTATATAAATGTCAAGTATGGTATGAATGTGCATACCAAGGTATATTGCCGAGTCTGAACAGGTGTGTTGGAAATTATGTGTTAGAATTATAATAAATTCAAAAAAGAGAATCATCATGGGAATCATTGTTCGCAAGACAAGGTAGATATATTGAGGATGTATTGAAGTGTTTTGTTATGATATAATAAGAGCAATATAAGTATAATAGCAAATAATATGATATATCTTTGAATATAATTATATATAAATTCTAGGAGGACAAGGCATGTTAGTTGCTATTAATACAAAAAAAGAAAGGAGTAAAAGAATGATGAGGTTTAAGGTTGAAAAACTGTTTGGAAGATTTAATTATGATTTGCAACTTAATAAAGAAGGGTTGACAATTTTAACTGGCCCTAATGGCTTTGGAAAATCAACAATTTTAAAGTGTATAGATGCGTTGAGTAGAGGGCTCATGGGTATTAGTTTTTATTTTTCATTAGATTTTGAAGAAATAGAAATTATGTTAGATGATTGTGGAATTATTATTCAAAAAGAGAAAGAGGTTCTTTCTATAAATGGTATAAAATTTAATAAGGAAAAATTTGAAAGAATTATTGAACGCTTGGATAGAAGACCATATATACGAAGAGTGGATAAAGATACATGGATAGATAGGAGGAATGGAAATTTTATAAGTATTAATGAATACTTAAAAGAAATATATTCTGACGATGAAGAAATTACTTATGAATTAAGTGAAAAATTGCCACGTGAATTAGTAAGTGAGATGAAAAAGATTAATGCAGCTATTGGAAAAATTTATTTTATTCGAGAACAAAGATTAATTAATGAAAAATATAATCCACGTACAGAACAGAAAATAGTTAATGTTATTAATGAATTACCTGATAAATTTCAAGCGTTAGTCTTGAAGATTTCTAATGATTACTCTAGAGTAGCTAATAAATTAGATAGTACGTATCCTAATAGATTGTTTAGCAATGAAGAAAAGATTAGCGAAGAAGAATATAGACAAAAAATGTCTGAAATGAATGAGAAGTTTGAGAAACTAAATAAATACGATTTGTCGAATATGCAAAAATCAGAAGGTGTTATTTTTAAAGAAGAGCATGCAAAAGCATTAAAAATATACTTTGATGATTTTAATGAAAAGTATAAAGTTTATGAAGATTTGATAAATAAATTAGATATGTATACAGATATAATCAATAGTCGCTTGAAATTCAAAAATGTTAAAATATCAAGAAGTGAGGGAATCACAATTGTAGATTCTGAAAATGAAAAAAAAATTATTCCTTTAAGCAAATTATCATCTGGTGAAAAGCAAGAAGTTGTATTATTTTATGACCTTATTTTTGAATCAGGAAATAATGAGTTATTGCTTATCGACGAACCTGAAATTTCTTTGCATATTGCATGGCAAAAAATGTTTATGGATGACTTGTTAAGAATTGTAAAATATAAAGGTATAAATGTAATTGTGGCAACACATTCACCGCAGATAATCAATAATCATTGGGAGAGACAGATAGATTTAGGAGAAATATATGGGAAACAATTCAATTAGAAATAGTTTGACAAAAGATTATATTATTTCAGATTTAAGATTGTCGTTATCAGATGATATATATAGAGAAAAAATTCATTTAGTTGTCGAAGGTGAAGATGATATTAAATTTTTAAAAACTTTTGTTAATAAGGAAAAAACGGTATTATACGAATCATATGATGGAAAAAACGGGGTGTCAGAGATAGTTAAAAACTATTTTGGCACAAATAAGTACGTTATTGGAATTAGGGATAAAGATTATTTAGAAAATGAAGAATCTCAAAAAATATTTTTTTATGATAATTGTTGTCTTGAGATGATGATTGTAGAAAATGAAGAATCTTTTCGAATTGTTTATAATGAATTTTATAAGGGAGAATTATCTCCAAGTGAATTATTGCTTAAGATATTAAATGAACTAAAGTTTTTAAGCATAATAAGAATGTGTAATGAAAGGTTTCAGTGGGCAATCAATATAAGAGCATTATCAATTAATAAAGTTTTTAAGGAAGATGAGCTATGTATATTGAGTGACAATGTTATATCAGAATTAAATAGAATTAATTGTAATAATATTGATGATGATAAATTTCAAATTCTAGATAATTATAACAATGAAATTCAATCTTTTTATAGATTATTAGAAATAACACATGGGCATGATTTTTCGACTTTATTTTCAGCTATATGTAATACTTACACAAATAAGCATATAAATCCTAAAACAGTGGAATTAGCATTAAGATGTACATATAGAAACAGTGATTTTTCGAAAACAAGATTACATAATACACTTACAATGTATCAGGAAGATATCGGAATCTTATTTTTAAGTGTATAAGCTTAAATCAAAACTTATAGATTATGGTACTGTTTAAATCGATTATAGACAAGGTTTGATTGTAACAGTTAGTTTAGAGAGAACTGTAAAAGGTTTTCTCTTTTTTATTCTGTATTTAAGGCAGATAACAAGCGGGTCAAAAGATAAGTAGAGATAATGGAGTGTTATATAGAAATGGTAATATATTAGGGTATAATTGTGAAGAAGGAACTTATCAGATTAATGAGGAACAAGTTGAAACTGTCAGGTTAATATTTGATTTGTATCTGAAAGGGTTTGGAACAAAGAAAATCATGAATGAACTATGCAGATTGCAGAGAAAAGATGCATATGAAAGTGTAAAATGGTGTCCATCTAAAATTAATAGAATTCTTAGAAATTCTACAAATAAGGGTATTATGGCTTATGATAAATCAAGAAGTAATAATTTTCTAGAACAAAAGAGAATAAACAATCATGATGATGAAAGCTATACATATATGCAAGGTGATTTTCTACCAATAAATTGATGAAGAAGATTGGGATAAAGCCCAAGAAATAAGGAAATCTAAAGTTTTGAAAGTAAACATAGGTGGGAAAGAGATTACAAAAGGGAAAAAGAAAGCAGAGGATGTGTAGTTAAGAAAATTGAAATGTAGTTGTGGAAGTTCCTTTCGTAAAAATAAGTGGAGAACAAATAAGATTAGTGGAGAGGTGGTCTTTGGATACCAGTGTTACAATCAGGTGAATAATGGAAGTAAAGCATTCAGAGAAAAGAATGGATTAGATACAGAAGGTTACTGTGACATTCGTATGGTTGGAGATTGGAAGCTAGATTTGATGGCAAAAGTTATTTTGGAATCAATATGGACAAAGCGAAAAGAAGCTGTAATAGAAGCTTATAAAATGATTGCAGATTGCTATGTCACAGAAGAAAAACAAAAGGAAAAGGAATTATCAGAACTCAAAAATAGGCTAAGTAAAATTAATCATAAAATAGATAATTTGATTGATATGAGAGCAGAGGGAGAAATTTCAAAAGAGGAATACGGAATCAAACGTAAGGAACTGGACAAACAAAAATTATCTATTGAAGCAGAGCGGAATGGATGAGAGAAAAACAGAATCACAAGACATTGAAAATAAGCTTGATTGCATCAAGAAAGCATTAGAAGAATACATTGATTTTTCTAAGCCGAAATTAGCAGAGGATGTTATAGAGCGGTTAATTAAGTTGATTCAACCTGTGAATAATAATTTGTTTCAATGGACATTAGATTTTCTTTATGATTACGATAGGGTTGTTTGTGGTATATCTGGTAGAAAAAACAAGCCTATTCTAGTAGATAGGTTTGGCAATAGCCTAGCCTTGCACCAGGACAGCACAGGCAGTACTCAATAACCGATAATAAGCAAACTATTGAAAATGCTACTTTTATAATTGACAGGATTATGTTTAATGAGTATTTAAATCATAGCCATGCTGTAAAAAAGAGTATTGTAATGGGAAGATATATAAGATAAATATATTTATATAGACATTATAATAAGCTCATGATTAGTTATAAAAATATAACTGTCGTGAGCTTATTTTAGTATCTGATTTATTCTTTTCAAACACGCTCCAGGACGGACAATGTCAAGATTCTGAAATTTATATCCGTCCGGTTGGATATTTTTTATCCTGTTAATGTAATATGCCGTAGAGTTTTGACGTGGTTCCTTCACTTACGGCAAAATAATCCGCAACGGTGCCCTTTTCCAAGTGGCAGATATGTGTGCAGGCGCTGAGCAGGAATTCGTAGTCATGGGAGATGAGAAGGATAGTTTTTCCATCTGCGGCCATTTCACGGAGCAGAGCCGTTACACTTTTCATGTTCGGATAATCAAGGCCGCTGGTGGGCTCGTCAAAACAGATGATACCGGCATTTTTCATATAAGACACGGCAATGCAGAGCCGCTGCTTCTGACCTCCGGAGAGAGACGCGGGATGCCGCTCCATGAATTCCGACAAACCCATCCGCTTAAGAATGCGGCTGCCTTTTTCCAGCAGGGCACTGTCTTTTCTATTTCCCAGGTACAGCTCTTTCTCCACGCTCTCCGTAAACAGCTGGTAGTCGCTGTCCTGCATGACAAGGTAGGTGTTTTTGACTCTGGTTTTGGGCTTGATGTAAGTTCCGTTCAGCAGAATTTTACCGGCCGTTTCTTTTTTCAGCCCGCAAAGAAGCTCCAGAAATGTGCTTTTTCCGACGCCGTTATGTCCAACGATTCCTACAATTTCCCCCTTTCCCACAGAAAAGGATATATCCTTGAGGAGTCCGTTTCCCTTCTTGTAATCAAAGGATATACCATCAAGGCAAAGCAGGGAATCCTTTGGGGAATCAGAGCGGTTTTGGGTTGTGAGGGATGTTAAATCAAGACTCCGAAGTCCTATTTTATTTGCTTCCCCGTTTGTCATGCGGCTAAATTCTTCCCCGCTTAATTCCCGTGCTATGGTCCCGTTTTCAATGTAGAGTGCCCGGTCGGCAAGATTTTGCAGGTAATGGATGCGGTGTTCCGAGATGACAATTGTGTAGCCGCTTTTTTTCAGTGTGTCCAATATGGCCTGCAAATGCTTTGTTGCGGCGGAATCCAGATTGGCCGAGGGCTCGTCCAGCACCAGAATTTTTGGGGAAAACGCGTAAACGGAGGCAATAGCCACCGCCTGTTTTTCCCCGCTGGAAAGCTCGAAAAGGCTCCTGTCCAGCAGCTTTGTAATTTGAAGGTCTTTTGCTGCTTTTTCAATTCTTTGGCATAGTTCGTCCCGGGGCAGCCCCGCATTTTCACAGGAGAAGGCAATTTCGGCTGTGGTATCGGTGGCGAAGAACTGGGAACGCGGATCCTGGAACACGGAGCCCACGGTATCTGACAGGTCCTGAATATCCAGTTCTGCGGTATTCAGTCCGTCCACGGTGACGATACCTTCCAGCTCACCCTCAAAAAATTCGGGAACAAGTCCGTTGATGAGCCGTGTGATAGTGGTTTTTCCGCAGCCGGAGGAACCCAGCAGCACTACGAACTCACCTTTACGAATATGCAGATTGATGGTGCGCAGGGCATATTCTTTACATGAGGCATATCTGAAAGAAACGTTTTTTATATGTATCATAGCGTCATCCCCTTTTGTAGAATAGATTCAGTATAAATCCCGCGGCAACAAGAAGAACAACCGTTACCGCCGCAAGGATATCTCCTGCTCTCAGGCGCACCTCCCGGTAGGAGGTCCGTTTTGTATCCAGGTCAAGCCCTCTTGTCATGGCGGAGGCGGCAAGCTGGTCGGATATGGTCAGGCTTCGGAGCACCAGCGGTACGATGGCATATTCACAGGTTTTGAGCGGATGCAGGAGGATATTCTTGAAATTCAGGCCGATACCCCGCAGCTTCATGGTATTTTTGATATACCTGAATTCTTCTTTTACGGTGGGCAGATATCGGAATACCACCGCCAGTGTGATAGTGCCCCCTTTCGGCAGGTGCATATTCTGCATTGCCGTAACAAAATCACCTACACGCATTTTAGCCGCCATCCATGCCCCCATTACAAAGAAAACTGCTGTGCGTTCCAAAAGAAAAACAATCAGCCCCAGGGCGGCCCTTGTGCCTTCATGGGAAATTAGATTAACAGCAAATTCACACAATAGCAGAACACCAAAAATCACTCCTGTTTTCCACAGGTTTTTCCAGAGCCTTCTTGCCGCATACAGAAACAGGATAAGAACATAGTTCCAGATAAGGACAAAAGTATTGGGCGACATGAAAGTTGCCGTAGTGAAAACCAATACCAGCAGCAGCTTCATGCGGGGGTCCGGTTCAGAAAAAACGTAGCCGCGGTTTTTCACAAATTCTCCAGTCATACGATACCTGCCTTATGAAAGTGTTTTTTAAGAAGAAACTTTCCAAGTAACGCACCGGCAATGCATCCGGCGACAGTGGCAAAGAGACCGGCAAAAAACATAGGACCCACAACGAGATCAAAGACGCCGGAGTAAAGTGTTTCATAACCCGGAAGCGCAGCAAGATACAGGTCTTTCAGGAAGATGAGAGGAATGGTCATTCCCAGATACCAGAAGGTAATCTGCACCGTAAAGCAGAGAAGCATGGTGGAAAACTGCCTGCGGCTGCGTTTGCGCCAGATTAGTTCCGACAGGATTGCGCCCAAAACAATAAATATCGATACGCCCCAGAAATTAACAAGCTGCAATGCCGCGAGAATCAGGCCGACTAAAAAGACCACGCCTTTTTTGCTGACCTTGGTATACAGCAATAAAAATATGGTGCCCCATACAACAGCACATGCTGCAAAAACGAACAGGTTACCCACCGCCGTCATGCCGATGGGCGCACCCACGGCAACAAATACGATGAAAATAAGAACAAACATGATTGCCGTGGTGATATAGTCCCGCACATTTAATTTTTCCGTTCTTCTTTTGCCTGTGGTTTTCTTTTCCATATGTAAAGCCTCCTTGTATAGTTGTATAGTTTTTTGGTTAAGTAAATGGTTGTTTATTAATCTCAAACGGGTTGTTTACACCCGTGAATTGATAAGTCAATCCGGCGGCAGCTCTTTAACCTTCTGTTGAGCATTATGACTGACTGCTTCCGGAAAAGGCTGTCTTCCGGAACGAAAAGTTAGCGATTGCTAACTTCGGGGCCTTTTTTTCGGCTTTTAAGTTCCGGCAGAAAGCTTAAAAGCCGAAGATAGCCTGCCAATTAAAAAATTGTGTAATTACATTGCAATAACGCAGCGCTTTTTCTTTCGGAAAATCATGTATAATCGTTTCAAATAACGTTGACCAATAAGCCGTCAGCAGAATATGAAGCTCATCATCATCAATGTCTTTGTCCGTGATACCCCGCCGTTTGGCTTCCTTAGCAAAAGCAAAGGTATGCCGGGTATTCTCAAGCACGAAATTATGCAGGAATCCGGATTGGCCGGACCCTTCTGCACAGCATAAAAGCAGTTTCATACTGTCGTATCTGGCATAAAAAAACTCAATCCATTTTTTATGAGTTTCCTCCGACATATCCCATACCTTTTGCATCTCATTGCTGTCAAGATATTTATAGTTGTATCTTTCAACCGATGAACCCCAATCTGCAATATCCCGCAGCGTAGGATTTACCACTGCGTCAAACAGTGCCTCCTTGCCTGAATATCGCTTATACAAAGCACCGGTGGTGACACCGGCCTTTTTGCATATTTCCCGCAAGGAAGTATTTTTAAAGCCTTTTTGCAAAAATTCCGCTTTTGCACTTTCCAGTATTTTGGAATCAATGCTGCTGTCGGGCAAGGACATGATACACCTCCCTAACTAATAACAATGTTACCGATAACATTGTTATTAGTATAATCACTCACCTTTGCTTTGTCAATATAAATATAAATGAATCATAGAAACCACCGGAAATTATTTTTAATCCTTGCTGAATTAAGATAATCTGTTATAATATAATCAGAAAAGGCAATCACCACAGAGTGGTCGACCTGTAGAAAAGTGAAAAACCTTCCTGGACTCGGTCAAAGTACAGGGAAGGTTTTTTACGTTAGAGCGTGTTTGAAAAATCATTGCGCCGTTCTGAACGCTCCACTTTGCGGTATNNAATCGCTCCTTGTCTCCCACAATTTGGAGCATCCAGCCCGCCATAAGCATTTTTCAAACATACTCTAGTGACAAATCAAATTAAGAAGTGAGCGGATGTCCGGCAGATATTACGGCTGCCGTCAACTGGCCCGCTCATCTCTGAAGAAATGAGCCGGCAATACGAGGATGACCTTATTTTCAAAAAATGGTATGGAAGAAAACTCAATATTTACTTTTCCGTAAAATGCAGTTAACCGTTCATAAATGTTGTTAAGGCCCAGGTGTCTGTCGGATGAATTCTCCGCATGCTTATTCAGCATTATCTGGGTGGCTTTATCAATATCGATACCGGCGCCGTTATCGGATATGGAAAGTGTCAGGTAATTCTCATCCAAAGTCATGGATATGTCGATTAGGGGGGATATAAGAAATCCGTTGCTGATTCCAACTTTAAACCCATGTTTTAATGAATTCTCTACGAGAGGCTGAATAATACATTTTAGAATTTTCTGGTGCAGCAGGTCTTCCGGAATCTTTGCGGTAACTTGTATCCGGTGCTGGAAACGGAAATTCATAATGTTAATATAGGCCTTGGCCTGTTCGACTTCCTGTGCGATAAGAAGCTGGTTTTCCCCATAGGCAAGACTGATGCGCAGATAATCCCCGAGACTGGAAATCATGCCGGAGGCATTTTCCGTATGGTTGTTATAAACCTCCATATTTATGAATTCCAAAGCATTGTAAAGAAAATGCGGATTGATCTGTTCGGACAGCAGCTGCATCTTTGTGTTATATATTTCTTTCTCTTCCTCTTTGATGGACAAAATCTGCCGCTGGATTGTATTGTACATGGAGTCAATGGAACCGCTCAGCTGCCCGATCTCGTCCTTCGAAGTTATATCCGCTTTACCGTTGTATACATTCATTTCAATATCATGAACAAATCCCATCAGCTTTTTTAAAGGCTTGGTTACAAATATGGATATCATAAAGCTTAAACAGGTAATAATAAATATACTGATTATTGCAAGCCATAATAAAGCGATATTGATATTATGGGCTGTTGATGCAAAAAATTCGTTGGGTATGATATTAACCAGGTACAAATCCAGGCTGCCGATCTGTTCTGCATAAAAATGATTATTATTTGACCGGAAATATGTTTTATCACCTGCAATAGCTGAGGCCAGGGCAGCGGATTGTTCTTTACTGTCAGCGGTATCTATGTATGAACTGCCGGCGGGCAGACTCATATTCTGACCAAATGAATTTACCAAATACAAGGTTCCCTGGGATCTGTCGTTGCAATACAGCTTTAAATAATTATTAACTTCTGCCGTACTTAAAAAAAGATAAAGTATGACGTCTGCGCTTTTCCCATTTTCTGCGATAAGTACAACATTGTCAGCGGCAATATATTTTAAAGGTATCGCAATTGGTATGACTTCAGGCTGGTTTAAAAACGGGCTTGCCATATGGGACAAAACGGTAATGCCGGAAATCCGTGATAAATCAAATGCCCCGTACTGAGAGGCGCTTTCTTTGTTTAAACGGCAGTTATAAGAATGGAACAACAGGTCTGCCGTTTGGTTTTCATTGATTCTGGCAAAAAGGACCGATTCTATTAAATTGTTCATTTCCGTGTAATCTGTAAAGATATTCTGAAGTGCATTGTTTACTTCCGTGTAATTTGTCTGGTCACAGGAAAGGAGCTTTTTGAATTCGGTTTTGAAATCGGTGGAAGAGGTTTTGCGGACAAAACGTTTTAATATATCCGTATATGTTTTGGAAAAACTGGAAGCAACATAGAAGGTTTCCGTACCGGCTTCGTTAATGGAGCGGCTGATGGAATATTTATTGAAATAGATGGTTAATGATACATCAATAAATAAAAGTATTGCCAGTGTGGGCAGTACCATATAAAGCCAGATTTTAACGGCAAGCTTGGTTTTAAATATTCGCGTAATAATACCTCCTGGCATATAAATCCCTTCTTTACCGGATGTTACCCGTATTCACCTTCGGTTTATTCAGATTATTATTTTATAATTTTAATTTTGACTCCAAAAGCAGTGGAACCAGGCCACTGACATTTAAAACCAGTTATTTTGGTTTCTCATCCATACTGCTGCCGTATTCGGAGGGAGTCATGCCGGTTTCGTTTTTAAATGCCCTTGAAAACGAACGGTAATCCTGGTAGCCGATTAAATATGCAATTTCACTGATGCTTACTTCTTTGGATTTTAAAAGTTTTTTTGCGTAATTTATCCGTGTTTTCAATATATAATCTCGAAAGGTGATGCCGGTTTTATCCTTAAAATAGATAGAAAAGTAAGATTCACTTAAATTAACCTGTGCAGCGACCTCTTTTGTCTTAATATTGCGATGCAGGTTATTCTGAATATATTCTTTGGAGGCCTTAATGATGCTGTTACTGTCCCCCGTAGTATCTTTCAGCATTTCACTGTAGCAGATAAAAAAATGAATCAACCATTCTTTCAGGGCTATAACAGATTCAAAAGCACTGATTTCCTGGTAAGTAAAATCAAATTCAATTTTTTTATCCGGATGCAGCAGGGTTATTTGTTTTTGTACGTTCATAATCAGGTACATGCACATGCCGATGATAAAATTTGGCGGAGGCATTTTGACAAAGAATAAGGAATTGAAAAAAGTGTCGCAGTAACCGGTAATTCCGGTTGTATTGTTATGTGTGATATAAGAAACGATGGGCTTAAAATCTATATTCTCTTTAGAAAAGGATGGTTTTTTATCACTGATCATACTGCTGTCATAAATGTTGGCTGCTGTTCCGTAAATATGATAGGAAAGGGCTTCCAGTGCCCTGGAATAGGAAAGGAAGCATTGGTTGAGACCAGGAACCGTATTTCCGACACCGACAATAATCTGGTACGGGGTTTCAGATTTTATGCCGTCTACACAAGCTTGCAAATGATTTCTGAATTTACGGTTATCACTGTCATTCAGATTGAGAATAGCAATAATCTGGTTATCATCATAGACCCAGGACTCCATATTATAATTACCCAAGGCGCCGCAGATATATTGGTTATTTATGTCGGCCGGTTTGGGAACTTCATCTTCCGGGCGGGCATGCAGACTAAAGACGGCAACACAGCTGCTTGTATTGGCTATGGAAAGGTTTAATACGGAAAGCTTTGTGTTTATATCGTCCAGACTGTGAATTTTATTCTGAATTAGTTGGTTTAAAAATAAAATACGGGAAGAATCTACAAGAGAGGAAAGATTATACGTGACAAATTCCTCTGATGTGCAGCGGTTTGCCAGGATTTCCCGGCATTGCTTTGAGAATTCTTCCCGGAATTCTACCATATTCAAGGGCTTAAGAAAATAGGATTTAACGCCATGACGGATTGCGGTCTGGGCATATGAAAATTCATCATACCCGCTTAATATCAGAAATCGGGTTTTTATATCGGATTCTTTCACACGGCGGATTACTTCAAGACCGTCCAATTCGGGCATATTGATATCGATGATGCAGATATCAGGCCGGTATTGCCTGATAAATGACAGAGCATCCTTTCCATTATCAGCAGCAGCCAATACCTTTGCAGCAAAAGGCCTGCCGGATACAATTTCCTCTAAGCCATTTCGAATAGCAGATTCATCATCTGCAATGATAACAGTAATAGGACTTTTTATAATATTTACCCCCTTAAGGTGAAAATAAAAGCACAGCTTTGTTTACCTTTCCATGCAAAATAATGAATTGTTCCGAAATACTTATACATATTAACATAAAAAAGCAGTTTAAAAAAGGACAAATTTTAATAATTTTGTCCTGTATTATTGAAAAATGTTACATTTTCATTAGAAATTGTCCTTTTGGGAGAGCAGCAGGGAAACGTTGATAAAATTGACAATGAGTTATCGTACAAATCTTAATAGCATATGCAAAGTTACCTCATATTGGCGGAAAAACCGGATGAGAGTGTACAAATTGATGTAAAATCATTAAATGTGTTACAAATTGAGTGAAAAATGTCCTGTGAAACCAGGCTGAAATCCCATATGATATAACTGTTCACAAGTGCATAAAGTGCATATATAATTGCACGAGGAAAGGAGATTATTTATGAAAAAGAAATTGATGGGTATTCTTATAGCCGCATCCATGGTGTTATCCTTAACGGCATGCAGCGGCACCAGGTCTGATCAGGCGGCTGATACGACGGTACAAACGGGACAGACTGCGGAAAGTGTTTCTTCGGCGGATAAAACAGGCGGAGATGTAACGACAATCGAGGTGTGGTCAAATAACAGGCATGATGAGGACTATATGACGAAACAGGTAGAAGCATTTAATGCCAGCCATCCGGATATCCGGATTAATTATACGATTCTGACGGATGACTGGGCTAACTCCATTCAATTGGCTTATCAGGCAGATACGGCTCCGGATATTATCACGATTTCAGCTTCCGATGCAATGACTTTAAACGATTATGTAAATTCCGGAATGTTTGTTAACCTGTCCGGCTATATTGCGGCTGATGCGGAGTTCCAAAAGGTCACGGAAGCCTACGAGCATATGTATGAGGGGTTAAACAGCATTGAAGATGCGATTTACTGGGTACCGAACGGTGTCAGGTCCGGAACCAGAATCGAATACAACGAGGAACTTATTAAAGCGGCGGGTTATAATGCCATTCCCGGCACATTAAGCGAGCTTGTAAAGCTCTGCAAAGATGTTACCGAAAAGGGCAGCGGTGATACGTACGGTGTTGGATTTACCTCCTCCAGCCCTTTCAGCAGATGGCTGGAAGGTGTCGGTGAAATGAGCGGATATACTCATGGCGGTTATGATTATAAAACCGGTACATATGACTTTGGCAGCTGGAAAGGGCTGCTGGAAACGGCGGCTCAGTTTTACACAGACGGTTCTGTTCTTCCGGGGTCCGATACACAGGGAGTTGATAACAGCCGGGCACTGTTTGCACAGGGAAGTTTTGCCGTTTGGGGTAACGCGTCCCAGGAAGCAGGCGTATTTACGGAACAGTTTCCGACCAGCTTCGAATGGGGTGTAGCGGAGCTCCCCACAATAAACGGAGAAATCAAAGGTGCATTAAACTGTACGCCAAACTTTGGATTTACTATGTTAAGCTCCAGTGATTATCAGGATGTTGCCTGGGAGGTTATTAATTTCTTTTCCGGTGAGGATTTCTTAAAAGGATATTTTGAAGGCGGATACAGTGCGCCGTTATCCAATTATATGGCAGGTATTATTGATACGTCTAAAGTTGGAAGATTAGCGGATTTTGCCCTTCAGGATTATGAAGATGTTTATCCCGCAACTCCGGCAATCACGCTGGAAGGAGAAAATTACCTGGACGTATTCTGGTATGTAATTCAGGGAAATTTATCTGCAGATGAAGCAATTAAAGATTTAAATACAAGATACAACGCTGCTCTGGAAAGAGGGCTTGCAAACGGAAGCTGTAAGAGGCTTGTGATTACGGATTTTGACCCTCTCCATCCGTCGGGCGGAACAAGCACATATCTTACGGAATAACCCGTACCGCTCCCGTAATCATACAATGGGCTGTTGCAAAATTCAGTTCAGCAAATTGGCTTTTTTGCAACAGTCCTTAAGTCCTATTCACAAGGAGATATAAATGAGTAAAGATAAAGATGGGGAAAAAAAACAAATAACAAAACCGATACTTAAGGAAAAGTGGAAAAAGGCAAAGGCAAGAGGGGATATTGCAAGTTTTTGGATGCTTTTTCCGGCCGTTTTCATGTTGATTGTCGTATCGATTTATCCGTTTATCTGGATATTCAGATATGTATGCTATGATTATAACGGAATAACGTCATATTATACGGGTACTCACAACTTTACCCGGATGCTGGCAGACACGAAATTCTGGCTGAGTGTTGGACATACCTTTGAATATGCCGCTTTAAAAATCCTGTTCATCGTGCCGTTTGCTTTGATTCTTGCGGTTTTAATGAATCAAAAAATCAAAGGTTCCGGTTTATTCAGAGGAATCTATTTCATGCCCACAATTATTTCAACAGCAATTTCAAGTCTTGTATTCACTTTCATATTTGCCGCCTATAACGGTGTATTGAATGCGGTATTGCGTTCCATGGGTATAATCGAAAAGAATATAAACTGGATCGGCGATAAGAATACGGCTATGTGGGCGGTCTTAATAGTTGCTGTCTGGGGCGGCTTTGGCAATTATATGATTTATTTTATTTCTGGAATGTCAAGTATTCCCGAGGATGTGTATGAATCTGCCAAAATAGACGGAGCAAATGGGCTCCAGACATTTTTCCGTATCACCCTTCCCATGTTAAGTCCGATGCTGAAGGTTATTCTTATGCTGGCAATTACCAGTGCATTCAAGGATTATGATTCCATTCTCGTATTGACACAGGGCGGACCGAACAACAGGACCCAGGTTATGTTCCTTTATATTTATCAGCTTATTTTCGGAACTGCCGGGACTACCCCGCAGATTGGCTATGCAACGGTATTAAGCCTTACTGCTTCCCTTATTGTCGGAATAGTAACAGCGGTATATCTGTTCTTTGCCAGAAAGCTGGATGATGTTATATAATGGGAGGGAGGAAAAGTATATGAGAATACATAAAGACACCGCCGTATATTCCATGAAAACAAGGATAGTCAGGGCTATTCTCTGCCTTTTTATGGCAATTGTCGCAGCAATTACCCTGTACCCTGTCATCTATGTTATCCTTGGCGCATTTAAACTGAATGGAGAGCTGCTGGCGGGCGGCTCCAATATATTCCCAGAAAAATGGGTTGTTGATAATTTTATACAGGCCTGGAATAAAGCCAACTTCGCAGTCTATACGTTGAACAGTATTTTCTTGGCAGGCGGGGTAATGCTTTTATCCCTGCTTTCAAGCAGTATGGCCGGCTATGTATTTGCCCGTAAGAAGTTTAAAGGAAAGGAACTGCTGTATGGATTATTCGTAGCTTTTATGTTCATTAATGTGGGCTCCGTAACTTTACGGCCATTATTTGAACTTGCCATTAAATTAAAAATGAATACATCCCTGTGGAGCGTTGTATTTATTTCGGCAGGCGGCGGGCAGGCTACTTATATATTTCTGGTAAGAGGTTATATGAATTCAATTCCGAAGGAATTGGACGAGGCGGCTAAGATTGACGGATGCACGTTTTTTCAGACCTTTAATAAAGTCATTCTTCCGGTTCTGAAACCGATACTGGCAACGGTTGCACTCCTTTCCTTCCGCGGGGGCTGGAATGAATATATTCTGCCGCTGGTATTTACAATGACAAATGCGGCCAAGAGACCATTAACGGTAGGTGTAATCATGCTGAAAAATGCAGGGGATGGTGCGGCAGCATGGAATATTATGTTTGCCGGTGCAACGATTGCTATTATTCCCATACTGACAATCTATATTTTTACAAGCAAGTATTTTATTAAAGGCCTGACGGCCGGTGCGGTAAAAGGATAGGTGCGGAAAAGGAGCAGCAGATGGGAAAATATACGAAATTAGGGTTTGGCCGGTTGACTGAAGTTACCGCACAGGGAGGAATAAATGAAGTTCAAGCTTGATAAAAACGGGTATATCACAAAATATGTCTATTCGGGAAAAAAAGAGACGGAATTTTTTGACGGCGGCAGTGATACCAACCAGTTAAGATACGAAAAGTATTTGCGGAGCATTATTGCGGAACATGAAACCATGAAACCGCAGGCGGATATAAAATTAGGCGGGAACAGTGCTCTTGGTATGCCTTGGAATTATTATTATTCTTATGGAAATGTGTTCTTAGATGTTTCCTCCTTCTACCTTGTACCGCGGAGAATTGATTTATATGCGGCCACACAGCTTGTGGCAGAAGAGGATATGGAAGTTCCGGCATATCTGTGGAGTCATGCCGCCGTTGATTTATGGGTAAACGGGGAGCCTGCCGGTACAATTAAAGCACCTGTTTACAAGCCTGTCAGCAGAGCAGAGGTAAAGCTGCCTTTAAAAAAAGGGAAAAACCAAATCTTTATTCGCCTGGAAACACTGGGAGTCAGAGATACCACAGTTGCTTTTGCAATTCAGGTTTTAGAGCAGCAGGAAAAACTCCGTGTGCTTCTGCCGGATGAAGAAGGAGTAAAGCCTTATGTAAAAGCGGAAGAAATATTGGATTCCGCAGTATTAAAAGGGGATAAAATACAATTTGGCAATAAGCTTCCGGAAGGAAGCCGTATCAGCTATGATACGGAGAATCCTGATTTCCGGAAATTAAAAGAGAAATATGTAACAGAGGACGTATCCGGTTTACCGGAAATAGAATTAAAGGATTTTGCTTCTTTCAGCATCGAAATTACGGTCGGTACAAGTATTTTAAGACGCCGGTTTGAACGGATTGAAATGAGAATATCCGGGTATCTGGATTCGGACGAGGAAAATCATCATATAAATGTATATGAAAAAATTGCGGAAATTACTTCCTTAATCCGTGATAAAACAAATGGCTTTGCTTTATATCCGATGCTTGCCAGATATTATCTTGGGAAAAGAAAGGAATCTGACGAGGCGGAATTAAAGGTTACTCTGTGCCAGATAGAGCGGAGAATAGATTGCGCGGATTTTATGACATGTGCACTGATCCGCCTAATCCGGAATTATGAAATATCAGATGAATTAAAAGCGGAGATAAAAAGGGTCATGCTGAATTTCCGCTACTGGATGGATGAAAAGGGACGGGACGGTATGTGCTTCTGGAGCGAAAACCATTCTCTGATGTTCTACCAGACGGCTTATTTTTTCGGCCGGGAGTATCCGGATGATTTATTTATCCGTTCGGGCAAACGCGGAAAAGAAATGTATGAACATGCCAAATGCCGGCTGCATGAATGGCTTACCGATATATGCGGGCAGGGATATGATGAATTTAACAGCGGTGTGTATTCCCCCATTACTTTTGCCGCTCTCTTAAATATCGTGGATTATGCCGAAGCAGGATTGGCGGAGCTGGCAGTAAAAGCGGCGGATGTTATAGTCAGGTCGGCTGCACGCCATTGCTTTAAAGGGGTTATTATATCTCCTCAGGGGCGCATCTACCGGAGTGTGCTGTACCCCCATCTGCAGGAACTTCAGTCAATTGTCCGGTATGTCTGTAAAGATGCCCCCTATGTTTACAGTGAATGGCTGATAACCCTGGCAACCAGTAAATATAAAATACCGGATGACTTTGGGGAGCTGATGAACCGGAAAGGAGAATTTTCCTATCCAAGCAGCAATGCGGTGATTGATTTATATAAAACGGATGATTATATGCTCACATCCGTACAGTCGCCGAGAAGGGACGGACGGACCAGAATATGGGAACCGGACCGCAGGGAAGAAAACAGGGAGAAATATATTTATACCAAGTCTTTAAATGAATGTTTCCACGGAACCATGCAGTTTGAACCGGGAGTATTCGGCTATCAGCAGCATATGTGGTATGCGGCGCTCGACACGGAACTGGCGGTATTTGCCAACCATCCCGGAGGTTCCTGTGAAGCCTTGTCCGAGGCACGGCCCGGATACTGGTACGGTAACGGTATCATGCCCGCACTGCGCCAGGAGAAAAACATTCTTGGAATTGTTTATGTCATTCCGGATATACATCCTATTGGTTTTACCCATTTATTCTGGAATTCCAAAAAATTTGACGAAACGAAAGAGGAGGGCAGCTGGCTGTTCGGAAAAAAAGGTAGCGGCTATATCGGAATATGGTGCAGCGGGCCGTTTACGGACCATAATGATGTACTATTTGAATGTGAGAAGAGAACCTACGGCAAAAAAATTGCATACCTTTGTGTCTGCGGCAGTAAAAGGGAAAGCGGAAGCTACGAAGGTTTTATGGACCGGTGCCTGAGCAGGAAGGTCCTGTTTCAGGGAGAAAACAATATCCTTTTTTGTAAGGAATTTGAATTGACCTTTGAACGGCATACCAATCTGTCCCAATATGTAGAATAGAGGGGTTGTTGCAAAGTTTGTGCCGGCGTAATCAAAGTATGCAAGGCATACCTGGTACAAACTTCAGATGTGCAAAAAGCATGCTCAGAAATGGAGGGAAAAATGTTTGTTTTTAATAAAGATTGCAAAGTAACAGACTGTGAGCCCGGTGTTACAAGAAAGGTATTAACTTATTCAGATGAGCTTATGATGTGTGAAGTAACCTTTGAAAAAGGAGCAAAGGGAAATTTTCATTCCCATAAACACTTACAGATTACTTATATTGCAGAAGGAGAATTTGATTTTACCATTGATGGCGAGACAAAAACAGTTTCGAAAGGAGACAGCGTATATATACCCAGTAACTCTGTACATGGGGTTACCTGTCTGAAAGCAGGTGCACTTGTAGATGTATTTAATCCGAAGAGAGAGGATTTTATCTGATTTTTGAGTAAACTTTTGGTGCGGTGAAACTAATATTATTTGAACGGAGCGTGTTTGAAAAATGTTTGAGCAGGGCTGACGCTCCAATTTGCGGGAAGTACAGTATTCCGCAAAGCGGGGCTTTCAGAAGGACGCAATGATTTTTCAACACGCTCCGAAATGTTTCATATGGTGCGTTTACAAAATAATAGATTTACCGGGCTTGGAGAATCTTGTGTGCCGGCAAGCGGATATCCATACCAAGGGTCTTTTTAATATATAAATTGTTATTGAATTTTGGAAGAATAAGCTATATGATAGGAACAAGACCATGCCAAATGATTTAACAACAAAAGGAACCCATTTGATAAAGGATGTGTTATTATGGCGGATATTTATATTAACTATGGCACTGATTTGCAGGATATGACTTTTTCTTTAATGGAGGCTGCGGGAATTAAAAACAGGCTGAAGCCTGCTATGAGAATCGGCATTAAGCCCAATCTTGTCGTATCACGTTCAGCCGACGGCGGCGCCACCACCCACCCTGAGATTGTGGAAGGGATTATACGTTATATACAGGCGGCAGGCATTCATAATATTGCTATTCTGGAAGGCTCGTGGGTAGGTGACAATACGCAGAGAGCTTTTAATAACTGTGGTTATTCCGAATTGGCAAAAAAGTATGGTGTCCGGCTGATTGATACCAAGCAGGACAGGTCAGTAAAGATTAAACATGACGAGCTGTTGCTTAATGTCTGTGAAAGCGCTCTTAATGTAGATTACCTGATTAATGTCCCTGTGCTCAAAGGACACTGCCAGACCGGTATGACATGCTGTATAAAGAATTTAAAGGGCTGCATACCTGACAGTGAAAAGAGGCGGTTCCACACTATGGGACTTTTTAAGCCGATTGCGGCGTTAGGTAATGTTCTGCGTCCGGCATTGCACATAGTTGATTCTATTTGCGGGGACCTGTCCTTTGAAGAAGGGGGAAATCCTGTTACCGCAAACCGGATTATGCTGGGCTTTGACCCTGTGCTGCTGGATTCCTACGGAGCGCAGCTAATGGGCTTTGCTCCGGACGAAATCGAATATCTGCGTCTGGCGAAGGAGTATGGAGCCGGTGAATATGCGGATGCCGATACCAAAATCCTTGAGCTTAACGCAGATAACCGTCCCAAGACGGATATCCGGCAGAGCAGTATTATTAAAAAGTTAAGTAAACATATTGAAGCTGACGGTGCCTGTTCGGCCTGTTTTGCCGCACTTGTTTATGCCCTTGATAAAACCGGCGGTGTTCAGGGCGAGCGGTTTAAAATAGGACAGGGATTTAAAGGCAAAACCTGCGGTGGAATCGGCGTGGGAAATTGTACGGCGGGATGCGGGTCTTATGTGAAAGGATGTCCGCCTAAGGCAAGTGATATTGTGGAATGGATTAAAAGAAAGAGAGGCCGTATTTCATAGAATCAGGTGTATTCCATATAAACGGTGCCGGGTGGCATGGGGTTCACGCCCCATTCCACCCGGCGGGATTCTTTCTTGTTATGAAGTATTATGCCGTCCGTTTTGTGGTAATTGGTGAAAGGAATTCCGGTATTCTTTCGGAGTTATGCCCGATAATTTTTTAAATATCCGGCAGTAATAGCTTTGGCTGCTGAAGCCTACGGACTGGGATATTTCCAAAAAGGAGCGGGTGCCATGCCGCAGCAGGTTCTTGCTCATTTCCACCCGGTAGTTATTTAAAAATTCTGTGAATGTCTGCCCGGTTTCTGATTTAAACAGGCGGCACAGATAGCACATATCCATATGTAAATGAGATGCAATCCTTTTTAAGGAAAGGCTATCCTGATAATGTGATTCAACATAGGATATTATCCGGTTTATATGATAGTTCTGATAGGCTAAGGAAGCGGATTTATCTGCAAAATGTTCCGTAGTTATGGAGTGCAGGAGCTCAACAAGGTGTTTCTCTCCGACTTTTGGTACATATGGCAGATTGTATTCGGTTTCTTTTTTTATGGAATAAGGCCCGAAAACATATACTCCGTCGATTCCCAGTACCGGATTCAAATAGCAGGCGGTAAAGCAGACGTTTTTAATAAACAGGTCGGAACTTTTATAGGAAGACGTTACGTAAGGAGCGTCTTTTTGTACGTATAAAAGCGATAAGGTATGGCGCACAGCCTTGTAAGTGTCGGCTGAATCAAAGGGCAGAGTGCATGCATCCGGATAAAGGAGCAGGCAATTGTCCGAGTAATCAAACAGACCAATATACATATCGGTGCAAGCATGGAAATCAGTTAAAACCTTTTCTATATACTGTATCATAATTTACACCTATTGCATGGGGCGGTTGCAAAGAAGCCATTTACTGAACTTATGTCCGGATTATGGTTATATTTCTTGAATTTTGCAACAGTCCCATTGCCACATACAATAAAAATGGCTGAAAGAATTCCAATGTGGCATCCTTTCTTATTTTTTTCTTTCAACCCTGTACCTCTTGGATAAAAATATAAACAATTTAGTCCAATAAATGTCAATATAGTGAAATGACGGATGGCAGAGTATGTTATAATATAAAACTGTTAGCGTTGGCTAACTTGGTTTGTAAATTATATCATCAGGCTAATTTTATGTCAAGCTTACAATGGCAGCAGATAAAACTATTGTTGCAAAACGTTCAGAACGGCGTGATGATTTTTCAGACACGCTTGCGGAGGTTTCTCTTGAAAAAGTCGGTTATTTTCCTTTTGCTTGCTATAATCGGAGTAGGCTTCTGGTCCTTATTTATCGGGGTAAAAGATATTTCCCCGGCAGATCTGCTGTATGCGGGAGATGACGAGAAAGTACAGGTATTTCTGATAAGCCGTATACCAAGGCTTATGAGTATACTTTGCGTAGGCACGGCGCTGTCCGTAGCAGGGGTTATCATGCAGCAGATTACCAGCAATAAATTTATATCCCCGACTACCGGTTCGACTACGGACTGGGCAAAGCTTGGAGTACTGGTTGCCATACTTTTATTTCCCGGAGCCGGAACCGGGATAAAAATAATGATAGCGGGTATTTTTTCCTTCGGCGGCACATTGCTTTTTATGCGTCTGCTCAAGCTGATAAAGCTGAAGGATGCCGTCTACATACCGTTAGTAGGAATTATGTTCGGTAATATAATCAATGCCGTGACTACCTTTATTGCATATAAACAGGAACTGATTCAGAATATATCCTCCTGGCTTCAGGGCAGCTTTACCATGGTATTGCAGGGACGTTACGAGTTATTGTATCTTGGCATACCGTTTCTGCTGATTGCAGGTATTTATGCGGATAAATTCACCATTATATCCATGGGGAAGGATTTTACAAAAAATTTAGGCATCCGGTACCAGCTGACGGTCAATATGGGCCTGGTAATTGTTGCAGCAATTACCTCCGTGGTTCTGGTCACCATCGGAAATATACCCTACATCGGGCTTATTATACCTAATATCGTAAGCCTGTACAGGGGTGATAACCTCAGGGGGAATCTGCTGGAAATCGCTCTGTTTGGTGCCTTGTTTGTATTGCTTTGTGATGTAATCTCCAGGCTGATTATTTTTCCTTTTGAAATACCAATCAGCGTAATAGCCGGAATAATCGGCTGCTGTGTATTTCTTTATCTGTTGCTTGGAGGAGGAAAAAAGCATGCGGCTGCATAGAAAAATAACGGCTTTGGGTATACTGCTGCTGGTTTCTGCGGCATTCTTTCTCCTATGGGGGCTGAATGAAAATAATTGGGATTACAACCTTCCCAGACGTACCATAAGGCTGCTTGCCATTTTGCTGGCCGGCGCCGGCATAGGTTCCTCGACCATAGTGTTCCAAAGCGTTACCAATAACCGTTTACTAACGCCCGGTGTAATGGGACTGGATAGTTTATATATGTTCATTCAGACGCTGGTAATTTATATGTTTGGCAGTAAGCAGATAGTAACAATGACCGCAATGACAGATTTTGTACTTTCGGTCGGGATAATGGTTTTATTCAGCCTGGGACTGTTCCGGTTCCTCTTTCTGAAGGAAGACAGGAAATTATTTACGGTTATTCTGGCAGGCATGATAATAGGAGGGCTGTTCGGCAGTATGTCAACCTTTATGCAGGTGCTGATTGACCCCAACGAGTTTCTGATTGTACAAGACAGGATGTTTGCCAGCTTTAACAATGTAAATACATCTCTTCTGGGTATCTCCGCGGTTATTACCGGAATTATCTTTGCAGGAGGGTTCTTAAAAACCGGCCAGCTGGACGTACTTTCCCTGGGCAGGGATATTTCCGTAAACCTTGGAATTCCCTATGAAAAAGCCGTAAATAAATATATGATATTTACTGCAATCCTAATATCTGTGACTACTGCATTAACGGGGCCCGTTACCTTCTTAGGGCTTCTGACTGCCAACTTAAGCAGACAGCTTCTTAAAACCTATAAGCACAGCTATCTGTTAACCGGAGCTGCTTTGATTTCTGCCTGTGCTTTGGTTTTCGGGCAGTTTATTGTAGAAAGAGTTTTAGTTTTTAATACCACCATAAGCGTGATTATTAACTTTGTCGGAGGAATCTATTTTATATACCTGTTGATAAAGGAGGGGAAAATGTGATTGAGGCCCGGTCCGTATCCAAAAGTTATCAGGATATTCAGGTCCTGAAAGACATAAATGTAATAATGCCAAAAGGGAAAATAACTTCCCTGATTGGTGCCAACGGAGCAGGAAAGTCTACCTTGCTGTCGATTATCAGCCGTTTGATAAAAGGAGAGGGGAGTATTTTTATAGATGGAACACCTTCCTCCATGTATAAGTCGGAGGAACTGGCCCGTAAACTGGCGACGCTTCGTCAGATCAACCATATACAGGTGCGTTTAACCGTCAGGGAGCTGGTGAACTTCGGACGCTATCCTTATTCCAAGTCCAAACTTAAGGAAACAGATAAGGAAATCGTTGATAATGCCATTCAATATATGGAACTGAAGCATCTGGAAAATCATTTTCTGGACCAGCTCAGCGGCGGGGAACGCCAAAGAGCTTTTATAGCAATGATTATAGCGCAGGATACGGATTATATCCTGTTGGACGAACCTTTAAACAATCTGGACATGAAACATTCCGTACAGATTATGAAGCTGCTGCGTAAATTAGTGGATGAACATGGGAAAACAGTAGTACTGGTTATCCATGATATAAATTTTGCCTCCTGTTATTCGGACTATATGATTGTATTAAAGGACGGCAGGTTATTAAAGGCAGACAGGAAAGAAAATGTAATAACCAGACAGCTTTTGCAAGAGGCGTATGATATGGATTTTCAAATCCAGAATATCAATGGGGATAAAATCTGTATTTATTACAGGTAAAAATCAGGTTATTGCCTGTATTTTCACAGGTTAATAATAAAACAGGCCTTTGGCTGAATGGAAAGGAGATTCTTATGAAAAAAATAAAATATGTTTTATTGGTTATGACCCTTTTGGTTGTATTTACCGGTTGTAAATCCAATAAGGACAACAGCGGGGATGAGGTGCCGGCAGCCGCAGAGAATGGCGGCAGTTCTGCGGAGGCAGAAACAAAAGAAAGCACTGCGGAAACGGAAAACCAGGCAGATGATGCAACAGCGGAGCAGCCTGCAAGTGAGGAAATAACAATTACTCACGATCTGGGGGAAACGAAGTTAACGACTAATCCGCAGAGGGTTGTGGTATTTGACTACGGTATTTTAGATGCATTGGATTACGCTGGAGTGGACACCATTATAGGAGTGCCGCAAAGCGGTACCCTGCCGGAACATCTGGCTAAATTTTCCGACGGTGCATATGCGAATGCAGGTTCTTTAAAAGAAGCGGATTTTGAAAAAATTAATGAAATAAAACCTGACCTCATATTAATTACGGCCAGAATGTCAGAATCTTATACCCAGCTGTCGGAAATTGCACCTACGGTGTATCTGCCAATGCCGGGAGCAACCTATCTGCAAAGTTTTGAACAGAATATGAATACACTGGCCTCCATATTTACGGCCCGGGGAGAAAAGTTTATGACTGAAGTTGAGAATATCAGGCAGACGGTTGCACAGATTAAGGAAAAAGTTGATGCGGGCGGTTTTTCCGCTTTGATGATACAGGCCAATGACGGTGATATAAGTGTGTTTGGATTAGGCAGCAGATATGCCGTTCTGTATAATGATTTAGGTTTTACCGTAACGGATACCGGCATTGAGGAAAGTACCCATGGGCAGGCGGCAACCTTCGAATATGTAGCCGAGCAGAATCCGGATTATTTATTTGTGGTAGACAGAAGTGCCGCCATTGGTTCCGGTGAGGAGCAGAACGGTGCGGCCCAGCTGCTGGACAATGATTTGATTAATAACATGGATGCAGCTAAAAATGACCGTATTGCTTATTTAGATTCCACTAACTGGTACACCGTATCCGGTGGAATCTCTTCCACAATCTCCATGCTGGAGGAAGTAAAGGCAGCTTTAGACAAATAAATACCACGATAAAAAGAGATAGAAGCCTAGGCTTCTATCTCTTTTCTAGTGTGCCAAGCATGGCACTAATCTAACTGGTGCAAGTCCAGTCACGGGTATTTACCGCCAAGTGTAGCGAACCACAAGTTGGTATCAGTAATGGTATGAATGAAGGAAGTGGTGTAGCAAAGTTCTTGAGCCTACGTACAGAAACTTGATAAGGCGATTAGGTGGGTAAGGTTGCTAGACAAACCAAAGCCCGAATGGTAAACGTAAACCGAAGTTGTAAATCAAGAGGTTGTGGAACGAAAGATTCGTGTCTTACCTTGGGAGACCCTACCCACATATCATAAATATGGTCGAAAAAGGTTTAGGGAGGGAGTCAGATGATGTCATAGTAGGTGTAATAACCGAAGGACTGAAACGATTTATAGTACAAATCGTTATTAAGAGAATAATACGCAAGCCAGAAATCGGATGGATAAGGAAAGTAGGAACGTAGCCAAGGATAATTATCTATATCCAGAGGGGTGATGTGTGTAAATTTTGTAATAAGCAGAGGAGTAACAACAGTGGAATTAATAGACATGATTACATCGAAAGAAAACCTAAACAGAGCCTATAAGAGAGTAGTGGCGAATAAAGGTGCAAGTGGAGTAGATGGAATGACTGTAGATGAACTCGGTGCATACATCAGAGAAAATAAAGACACAATCGTGCAGTCAATTCGAAACAGAACCTATATGCCAAAGCCGGTGCGTAGAGTATACATTCCAAAGGAAAATGGGAAGAAAAGACCACTGGGAATACCAACGGTTTTGGACAGAGTGATACAACAAGCCATTGCACAACCGATATCTGATATTTATGAAGAAATATTTAGTGAATTCAGTTATGGGTTCAGACCTGGAAGAAGTTGCCATGACGCTATAAAGCAAGCATTGGATTACCTTAATGAGGGATATGAATGGGTCATTGATGTTGATATAGAACAATTCTTTGATACGGTGAATGATGACAAATTAATTCAGATTCTTAGAGAACAAGTAAATGACAGTACAACATTAAATCTGATTCGTAAATATTTGAGGGCAGGAGTAATGGAAAAAGGACTGGAAAAAGCAACAATCACCGGTGTTCCACAAGGCGGACCATTGTCGGTTGTGTTGTCGAACGTGTACCTTGATAAGTTAGATAAAGAGCTGGAACAAAGAGGTCTGCGTTTCACGAGATATGCCGACGATGCATTGATATTCACGAAAAGTGAATTGGCGGCAAACAGAGTGATGAAGTCCATAACAGATTGGATTGAAAGAAAACTGTTCCTAAAGGTGAATGCAACAAAGACGAAGGTAGTCAGACCGACAAGGAGTAAATATCTAGGATTCACATTTCTGAAACATGGTGGCGAATGGAAAGTGAAACCAACCACAGAAAAGAAAAAGAAACTGAAACAGAAAATGAATGAATACCTCAAAAGAAACAAAGCAATTTCACGACCGCTTGTGGTAACAATAAAGCGAGTGAATGAGATAGTAAGAGGATGGATTAATTATTTCAGAATCGGAATGATGAAACAATTCATGGAAGAGTTTGGAACATGGCTTAGACATAAAATAAGAGTAATTGTCATAAAGCAATGGAAAAAGCCTAAGACGATATACCGAAATTTATGTTATCTAAATCGAAAATATAAGAATGGATTCGACCATGAGGCAATCTATAAAGTTGCAAATTCAAGACTGGGTTGGTACAGGAAAAGTGGAATGAACGTAGTGAATTTTATTATCAGTCCAGATTTGCTTGAAACAAAAATAAAGGACGGAGCAGGTCTGCTCAATCCTTTAAAATATTATCTAAGAAAAGTTGGAATATAAGTTGTAGAGCCGTATACGTGACCCGTATGTACGGTTCAACGGGAGGGGAATAATGTTTACCATTATTTCTCTACCCTATTTGTACTGACGTGTCAGCTCCAGAGTCTGTCAAGCCAGACTTTTTCTAATTATATAATACCATAAAATCCATATTTTTTCAAGACTTGTAATAGGGCAGGACATAAAGTATAATGAGTTACCTATAATTGGAAGGGGTGCTGTTATGGAGGACAATGTCTTTGAATTAATACAAAGGAAAAATCAGGAGCAGGAAATTGCCGCATTAACCGCCTGCAATGTAAAAACGGAAGAATTCGGCCTTGTGCTGACTAAGGAAGAAGCAAGAGAATTGGTTATAAGCAGAAATGAAAGCCTGAAGAAGCATAAGCGGGTTGAATTTAATACCGGCATATTGGAAAAACTGATTTATAATTTCTGTGATTCCCAGTATATTCTGCAGGAAACTTATGCGGGGACACTAATGGAACTTCAGGATATTTTTTATTTATTTAAAAATGAGGCGGAGGATAAGTTAACAGATGATGAATTAATAACCTTTATGAAGGAGCAGTTTGAAAATATTTGTTCAGGCGATACGGATTATCTTGCCGATACCTGCCTGGAAAGATTTGCGCAGGCCATCCGGGCCGGATATACGGGATACATCGGAACAGACGGCCATAATGAATATGAGAAGTTTGATGAAGAGCCGAGATGGGACAAAGATTTATATCTGCAGGTGCTTACCGAATTATTTTGGAGATAATTCACAGGAGGTTATATGGAATATAGTCTGGAAGAACTTCTGCCGGTTGTAGAGAAGCTGTCAGGAAAATATACTTCAAATGAAAGCAGTTCAATTACGTATGAAACTGCGGAACTGCTTATGGAGGCAGTTTTGTATTGCATAGAGGAATGCAGGGAGGGTAAATTACCCGCTAAGGAAAAATTAGATGCGGCTGACGCATACCGGCTGGGTTATGATATGGTTATCTCGAAAGTCTATAAGGCCAAAGAGATATATGAAAGTTTACTGGAGGAATTTTATGATTTTCAGTGCAGGAACTGCCGGGACACTATAATAAAAGGGATACCGCAATTTTTTCTGAAATATGACCCTTTATTCAGGCCCCAGGATACCGTACTGACCCTCGATTATCCTGCCATAGGTTCCGTAAGCACTCTGTGCGGTGCGGATGCCGTTTATCAATATATATGTAATATAAAAACGGAGTGGGATTTTTTAAACATATTTGCTCCTAAGCGTATAGAGCATTTGCTTGAAAGAATTTTGCCGGATTATCGAAACCTATATTTTGACAATATCAGCTATACCGTATTGCTTACCTGCCTGGGATGCATGATAGCGGATAAACCGGTAGCAATGCTGGAACTTCAGGCAGATGACGAGGATATGCTGGAAAGTTTTTTCGGCAATGATTCGGCAGAAAAGGCGGAGCAAAAAATACGAATGCTGATTTCTAAGCTGATAAATCGTATTTTTCAAGGTTCAGCCGGGATAGAAAATTATTTTTTGAATACCAGTAACGAATACGCTGTCAGGATTGTGAACGGAATACGAAATCACTCTCTTGGCAGAGTATTTGGTATGTCAGGACAGCGCAATGATTCTTCAAACACATTCTAGTATAACGTCCTATAAATAACTGGTCATTAGGCTGAGGATAAATCTTCGAGAGTGCTAGTTCACAAACGCAGGCGTAGTGGTGCTACGCCAAGGCTTGTGGACCAGTACTATCGGAGATTTAGACCAGCATAATGGTCCAGTTATTTTAAGAACGTTGTACTAATACAGCAGTGCATAGATTTCGGTGAATACAGCACCCGCTATTTATGCCGCCGCGTTTTCCGGGTTTGGCATGTGGGATATGGTTGTTCTTCCCGGAAATTTATGCTAATATATACCATAAAGACGCTTATACATCAGGTTGAGGAAAGGAAAAACAATCCGATTGTTTTGAAAGGATATAAATAAGGTATAGTGATGAACGATTATAATAAAGAATATCAAAGATGGCTTCAGGCGGAAAATCTTGAAGAAGAATTAAAAAAAGAGCTCCTCGGTATAAAAGACAAAGAAGAGGAAATTAAGGACAGGTTTTATTGCGATTTATCCTTCGGCACGGCAGGACTCAGAGGCATACTTGGCGCCGGTACTAACCGCATGAACCGTTACGTGGTCGGAAGGGCAACAAGGGCATTGGGCAGGGTAATACAAAAAAAGGGAGAGGCGTTTGCGGCAAAAGGCGTAGCCATTGCCCATGACTGTCGTATTATGTCACCGGAATTTGCACAATTGTGCGCATTGATTTTATGCGGCATGGGGATTAAAGTTTATTTATTTGATTCTTTAAGGCCAACTCCGGAATTATCTTATGCGGTCAGATATTATGGATGCGCTGCGGGCATAAATATTACGGCCAGCCACAATCCCAAAATCTATAATGGATATAAGGTATATTGGGAAGAAGGGTCACAAATCAAGTCCGATATAGCCGACCGGATTTTGGAAGAGATTTCAAAAACGGACCTGTTCGAAACATTTGACATACCGGAAAGAACCAAAGCTGAAGAGCTGGGACTAATAATCATTAATAAAGAAGTGGATGAGAGCTTTTATCATAAAACCATGTCCGTTTCCTTAAGAGAGGAAGAAGTAGACAAGAGCATCGGTATTGTATACACTCCCCTTAACGGGGCCGGTAATATTCCTGTCCGTACGGTATTAAAACGGATGGGGTACACCAATGTCCATGTTGTGAAGGAGCAGGAGAATCCGGACGGAACATTTCCTACCATTGATTATCCCAATCCGGAAGACCAAAAGGCTTTTGCACTGAGTGAAAAACTGGCGTTACAAACCGGAGCAGAGGTTTTAATCGCAACAGACCCGGATTGTGACAGGCTTGCGGCTGAAGTGGTCCATAAGGGTAAGATTGAAGCTTTAAACGGCAATCAGGTGGGGGTATTAATTGTAAATTATCTGTTAATGTCCATGGAAGAAAAAGGAAAACTTCCTGAGAATGGCGCTATGGTAAAATCCATAGTAACCAGTGAAATGGGAAGTGTTATTGCCGAAGCTTATGGGGTCAGAATGTTTAATGTACTGACTGGTTTTAAAAATATCTGCGCCCTGCCCAATGAGTGGGATAAAACAGGGGAATATACTTATATCTTTGGCTATGAAGAAAGCATCGGATATAATATCGGAAATTATGTACGTGATAAAGACGGCGTATCCACCGCACTTATTCTGGCAGAAATGGCCGGTTATTATAAAAAACTTGGGAAGACATTAATGGATGCGCTGAATGATTTGTATGAAAAGTACGGTTATTACCGTGATAATACCATATCCATTGTTCTGGAAGGCATAAAAGGACAGGAAAGAATCCGGAGAATGATGGAGGAATACCGTATAAACTTTCCGGATTCCATCGGCAGTTCAAGGCTTACCCGTGTAACGGATTATGCTGTTTCGGAAGAACGGAATATATTAACCGGCGAAAAGAATACCATAGATACGGAAAAAACCGATGCCGTCCGGTTTCAATTTGACGACGGCTGCTGGTATACCTTAAGGCCTTCCGGAACGGAGCCGAAAATAAAACTGTACGTTTATACCAGGTCCGATAAGAGAGAACAGGCAGATGCGAAATTAAAAGAGATTGAAAGCACGGTTTTGGATATTCTTTATCACATTGAATAGTAAAGTGGAGCATTCGGCCCGGCACAAGGCTGTACTAGCTATTCTGTGAAGCTGAAATATCAGGAACCGTAATAATGACGGTTGTCCCTTGACTTTCAGCGCTTTGTATAACCAGTTGGTAGTTTCCGTTATATAAGTAATTCAGACGCTGCTTAATATTATCAATACCGATATGAGGTTTTTTGTCTTTGTAGATACTGTAAGAACTGTTTAACAGCTCATTAATCCGGGCCTGGGACATTCCTTGGCCGTTATCGCTGACTTCAATTATAATTTCATTTTCCATGGAATAAATAAGAATACCTACACTCCCGTCCGCTATGGAACGTTCGTCCGGGAAACCATGGAAAAAAGCGTTTTCAACCAGTGGCTGCAATATATTTTTTGGTATTAATTTATTTTCCAGGGCCTCATCTATATTAAAACATACTGAAATATGGTTTTTATAACGGTAAGACGCTATAAGACAGTATTGCATCATGGTATCGACTTCATTTTTAATGGATTCAAATACATTCAGCTTGGCATTTAACCTTTCCCTGAGAATCCTGATTAATGCCGAATTGATTTCAACAACAGCTTCCATATTGCCTTCCTGTGCCATAATATTGATGATATTCATAGTATTATAAATAAAATGAGGATCAATTTGTGTGGCAAGCAATTTATAACTTATTACAGAATTCTCGTGCTCTTTCTTTTTTATTTTATCAATTTGTCTGTTAATTTCTTTTATCATTTTATGAAATGAATTATTTACGACTTCAATCTCATCCTCCGTATGAATATCCGTATGAATATCTTTTCCCACAGTATATCCTGACATGGCATCGGATAACTTTTTTAGCGGAGCCAGCTGCCTTTGAATCAACGGTGCAAGAAATAACATGTAAAGTATGGGCGATAACAAATATAATAGCATGATTACGCCCACGATAAAGGCAGGCGTGGAAAGCAGCTGTGAATAAGGCGTATAGGCTATGAGCGTACAGTTAGTGGAAGGAATGGACTGATAGAAAAAAATTCCCCTTTCTCCGTGGAGCTTACCTGTGGTTGTCTTTGATTTGTTTAATTTCTCCGGAAAGTTTTTATATAAATCTTTTTGCGCAGTCAGATATAAAAAGCTGTTATAACGGTTTATAATCGAGAAAGACGTAAAGGTCGTATCCGATAGTTCACTGCAATGCTTCATCATTGTTGTGGCATTATAGAACACGGTAGCGGTCAGGGGGTGGTCGGCTATATTTAAATTCTTGGAATAGGCAAAGCACTCATAGGTCAGATATGCAGAACGGAACTGATTGCGGATAATCGGTGAAAAATAGGAGCTGTAGTTATAATTCAGAAGTTCCATATAGCTGGGATAGGAATGGAGATATTCCTGCTTGTTTAAATAAGAATGGGATAAGGATGAAAAAAAGCCTCCGTTCCGGTCCTCCAGACAGAACGAAAGGGTGTTGCTATTGATGGATACAATTTTATTAAGGCAGAGGTTTACTTTTTCTTTATTGGAAATGCTTGGGTCAGAGTAATAGGAAGATAAGTACAGGTCCAAATTAAGATCCAGATTTAAACTGTTCAGGCTTTCGGCCATGGAATCCTGCAGTATACGGAACTCGTCCGTCATCACGGAGAGATTATAGGCCGCCTTATCAACGGCGATTCTGTATAAAGATGGAGAAAGTATTAACAGCAGGGTAACTAAAATAAAAAAGTATATGGAAATATAGATAATGGACATTTTTTTGGATATTCTTCTCGCTATCTTCGATTTGACAAAAAAAATCTGTTTTTTCATAATAAGCTCCATGGTATAAAAAATCTGACCGTATATCTGCCTCAATGAGAACAAAATACAAAGTATTTTCACACATACTTTTCTTTTCAGTAATTCATCTTACGATAATCGATAGGCTTTTTACCGGTTTTCTGATAAAATATCTGGCTGAAGTACTGAGATGACTTGTAACCGCATTTGTCTGATATTTCATATATTTTCATGGTTGTATTACTTAAAAAGTAAATGGCATTCTTAATTCTTAAATCTGTTAGATATTCGTTAATAGTCTTACCCGTATCCTGTTTGAATAAAACGCCCAGCCTCCCCGGGCTTAAAGCTGCCTGTGAAGATATATCTTCCGCTGATAAAGCACAGTTGGAATAATTCTGCTGCATGTAATGAATGGCAGCTTCCACGGATGGGTTTAATTTACGGACCTGATTATCATACAAGCCTTTGATGCATTGTTCATAGTTGTTAAATATCCATTTCAGCAAATATTCTAAGGAAGGGAAGAAATTCTGGTCATCAAAATGCAGAATATTATTGCTGACGATTTCCAGATGAGTGCAGAAATTCTGAAAAAACTGCATAATAGCCTGATAATTTTTATACTGATAGCAGGTGGTAAGATATTCTTTCATTTTCAGAACGTCTTCTTCCAGATGCTCTTTTTCCAGTGATAATTTCTTAAATGAGAAATCATTTACAAGAGTATCATGGGATGCGGATTCAACTTCCTGAAAAGTCAGGGCGGGCGTTATAGGAAACGAGGCATAAAAGCTTAACTGATTCTGATTTTTATGGTAAAACTGAAGCAATTCAATTGGGGTTAACAGGGAATTGGAATAAAAAAGCATGCAGGTATGTGCGGACCTTCGGTTTAAATTGAGCAGGATTTTTTTACAGAGTGACTTGGCTGTAAAAATCTGGCTGTTACGGTCGCTTTCTATAGGAATCCCTAAAATGCAAAAGTGTTTATAAGGAAACAAAATGGGAGCCCCCGAAAATTCTTTCATGGACTGCAGGGAAGAATGGATAAATTGTGAGGACTCCTTGTAATGATTTAACATGCTTTGAATATGCCGGTAGAAGCCTGCCATTTCAGTTATGATAAAGAATTGGTACCGGTTTTTTATAAATCTGGCAAGCAGAGGGTAGGCGGCCATAAGTTCTTCTTCCGGGCCTTTGGGATTATCGTCAAAAAAATCAGTGAATTCCCGGCTTAAAACGGTGGTAAGTATCTGGCTCTGTGAAATGCATTCCTGATAAAGCAAGGATAATTTGGCCGTAAAAGAAGCAGCGGTAACTTCCGTTTTTAAAATATAATCGGTAACTCCCTTTTCAATTGCCTTTTTTGCATATTCGAATTCGTCATAGGAAGAAATGATTAAGATTTTTGTCTGGGGGTATTTATTTCGTACGTATTCAATTAATTCCAGGCCGTTCATAACAGGCATTATAATATCGGTTATTAAAACCTGGGGACGATACTTATTTATATAATACAAAGCTTTTTTACCGTTTGGGGCAGTTGCAATAACCTGAAATCCCAAGTTGTTCCAATTTACCAGCTTTTGCAAATTCTTCAGCATAAGATGGTCGTCATCTGCAATTAAGATAGAAAGCTTTGTCATAGATACCTCCCGTATTGACTGATATAGTATAGTAAGTTTATTTTAGCATAGAAGCAGGAAAAATCAATACGATAGAGCTATTATAAACAAAACAGTTAAAAACATAACAAAATATTTGGATTGTTATGTTTCAAAATCCTCTTAGGATTGTTAGAATACATTTGTCAAAGCAAATGAAAGTATGTGCACAGTGCTTTGGGATTATATTTCAGAAAGGAATAAACATAATGGGTCAGCAAAAAGTTTTGTTTGAGGCAAAAGACGTGTATAAAAGCTTTGGCATTACAAAAGCCCTGAAAGGAGTAAAGCTGGAACTCAAAAGCGGTGAAATTCTTGGCCTTATTGGTGAAAATGGGTCTGGAAAATCTACGTTAACTTCTATTATTGCGGGAATTCAGGCGGCTGACAGCGGCAGCATGTTTTTAGAAGGAAAGGGGTATCTTCCTCAAAACAGTATAGAAGCAGGTCAATCCGGTATATGCATGATTCTGCAGGAAAAGAGTACCTTTGATCATCTGTCTGTGGCAAACAATATATTTATCGGCTCTGAAAAGCGTTTTATGAAAGCAGGCATATTAGATGGCGGCATGATGAAAAGAGAGGCAAAAAATGCCCTCCGGATAACAGGAGCCTCCCATATATCCCCCTCCGCAATGATTGGAAACCTGAGCTTTGAGGATGGGAAACTGGTGGAACTGGCACGGGCCGTAAGTATAAAGCCTAAGATACTTATCATAGATGAAACTACGACGGCTCTCAGCAGAACCGGAAGAGACATCCTGTATCTGATTCTGGAGAAGATGAAAAAGGAAGGAAACAGCGTAATCTTTATCTCCCATGATATCGATGAAATGATGAACAAATGTGACCGTCTGACGGTACTGCGGGATGGCAGTTATATAGACACTCTGGAAAAGGAAGATTTTTCATCCCAGGTAATCCGCAGATTGATGGTAGGACGCGAAATATCCGACAATTACTACAGGACGGACATGGAGTCCTGTAAGAATCAGGAGGTAGTTCTGCAGGTTAAGGGTGTTACGGCAGGGAAACTTAATAACATAGACTTCTCGCTTCACAAAGGAGAAATCCTGGGATTCGGAGGACTTGCAGACTGCGGCCTGCATGATATCGGAAGAATTGCATTCGGACTCCTGCCTCTTAAAACAGGGGAAGTAAAAGACGCGCAGGGTTCCAGGATAGAAGCCCCGGCCCAGGCTATGGACAGAAAGATAGGTTATATTGCTAAAAACCGGGACCAGGAAGCATTGATGACAAATACTCCCATACTGGATAATATTTGTATAGCCTCCTATGCCAGACTGTCTAAAAACGGATGTATATTGCCAAGCAGGGAAAATAAATTCGTGGACGATTGGGCAGGGCAGCTGGAAATAAAGATGCAGAACAGTAAGCAGTATGTAATGGAATTGTCAGGGGGCAATAAACAGAAGGTTGCGTTGGCTAAATGGCTGGGTTTCGGAGCAGATATCCTTGTTTTGGATTGTCCCACAAGAGGAATTGACATCGGTGTAAAGTCCAACCTGTATAATTTGATGATAAAACTTAAAAAAGAAGGAAAAAGCATCATTTTGATTTCTGAGGAATTACCCGAAGTAATCGGTATGAGTGACCGGGTCATTATTCTTAAAGACGGAAAGATAAACGGTGAATTCAGGCGTGAAGACCAGCCTACGGAGGCACTGCTGATTAATTATATGGTATAAAGGGGAATGCGTTATGGAAAATCAAAGAACTAATAATGTTATAAAAAGGATTGATTTCAAAACAATTTTCCCATATCTAGGACTTTTGGGAGTTATTGTTTTCTTCCAGGTATACAGCGGAGGAAGAGTACTGAGTGTAACAAATTTTAAGGCAATTATAAGCGAATGCTTTTTCATTATCATCGGTGTTACAGGTTACATATTTATTATGGCACAGGGAAATCTGGATTTTTCTATCGGTTCGGTTATGGGGCTTTGCTGTGCGACTGCCGCAGTAGGTGCAGGTATTCATCCGCTGCTTTCCGTACCATTTGCAATTATCCCCGGTATTATGGCAGGCTACCTTAACGGCTTTGTACATGTAAAGCTGAAAATAGGCTCTCTGATAGGTACTATGTCCGTGCAATATATTATAAACGGAATTCTGGTACTGGCCCTGGCGGGAGGAAGCCTGACGGCACCCATTGGTATGCTGAAATGGAATACCATGACTGTTAAATTTATTGTAATTATAATCGTTTTATCGGCTGGGTTTTATGTATTCCGGTATACGGCATATGGCAAAAGATGCAGGGCTATCGGTTCTTGCATGGAAGCGGCAAAGCAATCCGGTGTAAAGGTCGGCAAACTAAAAATAACAGCTTTCATGACCGCAGGTGCCTTATCCGGTCTGCTCGGATTTTTCAGCCTGATCCGAACGGGAACTTCAACGGTATTAACCGGCAGCGAGCTTTTTATGAACGTATTATGTGCGGCATTGCTTGGGGGCATACCTCTTTCGGGAGGCTCCGGAACAAAGTTCAGTTCTGCTGTCATAGGAAGCCTGACTATGGCATTTCTGACCAACGGAATGGTTTTGATGGGTCTTAGTACCTATGATAAGCAATTGATAAAAGGTATAGTTTTCCTGATTACCATTGCCATTTCCTTTGACAGAAAGAATCTGGTAGTTATTAAGTAAAATACGTTATGAAAAAAGCACTGTCTATTTTAAACACTTAAGGAGGAAAAAATATGAAGAAAAAGCTTTTAGCACTTATTTTAGTAACCGTTTTAATGGCAATGGGAACAGCAGGCTGCAGCCGGAGGGGAACGGATACGGCGGATAAAACCGGGACAGCTGACAATACCGGTACCGGCAGTAATTCGGAAGATACCGCAGGAACAAAGCCTTTTAAAATTGCGGTTGGCCTAAGCGACAGCGGTGCAACCATGTTCAGCTTAATGAGCAATAACCTGAAAGCATTTGCCAAAGCGGCAGGGGGAGAAGTTGTTTTTGAAGGCGGTGTAGCGGCATCGGCAGACGCTACCATAGCTTTTGTGGAAAACCAGATTGCGGCCGGTGTTAACGGGATTCTCATCGGACCGCCGGCAGACTCCGTACTGCCTACAATAACTGCACTTTGTGAAGAAGCAGGAGTTTATTGGGGAATCTGTTTTCGTAATATTCTGGATGAAGAAGTTAAAAGTCTGGTGGAATCTTCCGAGTATTATGTAGGTAAAAGTTTTGAGGATGAAGAGACAACAGGCTATCAGGTCATGGCAAACCTGAATGAGCTGGGAGTGAAAAAAGTTGCTATCATATCAATGGCAAAAGGCAATACCACCACAGATCTGCGTGAAGCCGGAGCAAACCAGGCGTGTAAAGATTTGGGTATGGAAATCGTGGCGGAATCAAGGGATATTGCCCAGGCATCCGATGCCACCGGGGCTGCGGAAAGCTTCCTTACGGCCTACAGTGACCTGGATGCGGTTTTTATCGTCGGAGCAACTGGAGCAGGTGTCCATGAAGCAGTTGCAAAAGCGATTGAGGATGCGGGCCGTAAGGATAGTGTTAAAATGGCTACCATTGATTTCCCGGATTCCATGAGCGAATTATTTGAAAAAGATATCCTGGTAACTTGTTCCGGTCTTCCAAGCTGGGGATATGACCCGTTTATGGGTTTTGTACTTTTAGCAAATACCTGTATGGGCAGCCCTATTTCAGATGAAAAAGTCACACTGACCTGTTCCATGTTTGATATTAATAATAAAGAAACAGCGGACAAATGGCTTGAGAAATTTGGAGATGCTTCCACTTTATATTATACGGAGGAAGAGATGAAGCAGCTGATCAAGGCAAATAATCCCGAGCTTACGCCAGAAAGCCTGCAGCTTAAAATGATAGAATTTTCCAGAAACGTGGTTAACTAAAAGCAGAAAGAGGAATCTAGATGGGTAAGAACATGATAAATGTAATGAAACTGTCGCTGTTACCAGCCGGAATGTTTCTGATTTTTACACTTATTGCTCCGGGTTTCGGCTTGCACAGCATTCCTGTAATAATAAGCCAGAGCATTATACAGGTGGTAATTGGTTTTGGCCTCAGTTTGTTGATGAATGCAGAACTGATGGACTTTAGCATGGGGGCAAGAACCGTATTTGCGGCAATTTTTGGAGGTATCTTATCACAAAGCATGGGGATGGCCGGATTACTTCTCGGGTGTCTGATAGGTGCTATGTTTGGTGCGCTGCTCATGGCAGTCCTGTATCGGTATCTGAGAATACCGGTAATGGTCGTATCCCTGGGAATTGTCATGATATATGAGGTATTGGGTGCAAAACTAACAGGCAGCAGCGGTTATTTGAGAATCGGCAGCGAAATATATAAAATTGGATCTTATCCGAATAATATTGTTATTCTTATACTGGCCGGTGTATTATGCTATATCCTCTATTATAAAATGCGGATTGGATGCCATATTACGGCAGTGGGTAATGATGAAAAGATGTGCAGGAATGTAGGAATACATGCAGACAAGGTGAAATTTACCGCAATTATGCTGACCGGAGTTTACTGTGCAATTGCAGCGGTTTTAACCATATGCTATTCGGGAGCCATAACTGCAAGTACGGGTATGGGCACCATGGGAGTAATTTTTAAACCTATTATGTGTGTCATTATCGGACGGCAAATGAGAAAAACCCTGGACAATATGCCCCTGCTTATCTTTGTCGGCGGTCTGTGCATATCCATTATTTTCAATGGCTTTATTGCCATAGGGCTGCCGGATGCCCTTCAGGATATTGTACTGGGAATATTCCTGATCCTTGTCATGGGTTATTCTTCTAATTCAGATAAAATTGCAAACTTTTACAGAAGATATATAACAGCAAAATAATATCCGGCTATAGTGGGCGATAGATAATAATATCGCCTGCTATTTGTATTATATTATACATAAGCAATTTAGGAGGTTTTTATGGAATATTTCCTGGAAAATGAGTTCAAAAATCCGGATAAACGCCATCGAGGTGCTCCTTTCTGGGCCTGGAACACAAAACTGGAGAAGGAAACATTATTAAGTCAAATAGAAGTATTTAAAGAAATGGGATTCGGAGGATACCACATTCATACCCGTGTCGGTTTGGATACCGAATATTTAGGAGAAGAATTTTTGGAGATGGTGAAGCTCTGCGTTGAAAAGGGCAGGAAAGAGGGCCTTCTGACTTATCTGTATGATGAAGACAGGTGGCCTTCCGGATTTGCCGGCGGCAAGGTTACAAAAGAAGCTGAATACCGAATAAAGCATCTGCTGTTCACCAGGGTGCCTTATGAAGAAGAGGACGCAAAGGAAGATAAAAACTATATGGCTAATTTTGCTGCCGGTATACGTTCGGGAGAAGGAAGCTTGCTGGCTTGTTATGATATTCTGCTCGATTCGGAGGGAAAGCTTAAGAGATGCCGGAGGATAGAAGAAAGTAATACAGCAGAAGGGAAAAAGTGGTATGCTTATGCAGAAACCAATCCGTCTCATTCCTGGTACAACGGAGGAACTTATGTGGATGTACTGAATAAAAAAGCCATTGACTTTTTTTTGCAGAATACTCATGAAGTCTATAAAAAAACTTTGGGCGATGACTTCGGAAAATACATACCTGCCATATTTACAGACGAGCCCCATATGCTCTATAAGAATAATCTGAAAAATGCCTTTTCGGAGGAAGAGCTGTTTATGCCCTGGACAAATGATATTCTGACTCTTTACAAGGAACAGTGCGGTATAGAGCTTCTGGACCATATACCCGAGCTTTTTTGGGAATTGCCGGGAAATCAGATTTCCTATCCGCGTTATTGTTATCATAAGCTTTTAGCAGACCTTTTTGAAACGGCATATGCAAAAAACATTGGCGGCTGGTGCCAAAAAAACGGAATCGGATTTACGGGGCATTATTTGTATGAAGAAACTCTGTTTCAGCAGAACCGTTCGGACGGGGACCTGCTGCGTATGTACAGGCATATGGATCTGCCGGGTATGGACCTGTTGTACAATGAAGTTGACTTAACGACTGCAAAACAGATTCAGTCCGTTGTGCACCAATATGGAAAGAAGGGCGCCATGTCGGAGCTTTACGGCGTTACCAACTGGGGCTTTGATTTCCGGGGCTATAAATTCCAGGGTGACTGGCAGGCGGCGCTGGGAATTACGCTTAGAGTACCTCATCTTTCCCTGATGACACTGGCCGGTGAAATGAAAAGGGATTTCCCGGCAAGCATTTTCTACCAGGCTCCGTGGTACCGGGAATTCAGACAGATAGAAGACCATTTTGCCAGAATTCATGTGCTCCTGGAGCAGGGAACCCCTTGCGTACGGCTGGCGGTGATTCATCCCATTGAAAGTTATTGGACCGTATTCGGACCAGAAGATGAGACCGGAGCCATCCGAAGGGATATGGACCAGGATTTCCTCAACTTAATTAACTGGCTGCTGACGGGAGGCGTTGACTTTGACTATGTAAGCGAGGGTCTATTGCCGGAATTATGCCCGGAAGTTAATTATCCGTTACAAGCAGGCCGGATGCAGTATGAGATGGTATTGGTACCGAACTGTATTTCCCTGAGGGAAAGTACCCTTAAGATTTTAGAAAAATTTGCCCGGGCGGGTGGAAGCGTAGTTGTGGCGGGAGAGTACCCCCGGGTGTCGGACGGAAAGGAAACAGAGACAATAAAACCCAAAATAAAAGGCCTTTCAGAAAAAATTCCCTTTAGCAGGCATGAAATATTAAAGGCTGTGGACAGATTCCGTGATATTGATATTAGAAAAATAGATGGAAGTATCCAGGAAGGGTATGTCTTCCAGCTGAAACAGATGAACAGGGATAAAATACTGTTTCTTGCACCTGTTAAGGAACCGGCCAGCCGTGACATATCGGCAAAAGAAGAATTGTGTATAGCTTTGGAAGGGGATTATATACCTGTCTGCTATGATACATTTTCTGGCCGTATTTATGAATTGCCGGTTCAATATGAAGCCGGTAAAACCAAAATACGTAAAGATATGTACGGTTATGATTCGCTGCTGCTGTGGCTGAAAGCCGGCAGGCAGAAAAATACGGATAAAAACTCCCGGGGCATACGGACCGGCGCTACCTGGCATCCGTATCCTTTTGACACGGAGGTTACTTATGAACTGGAGGAGCCGAATGTACTGCTGCTTGATATGGCGGAAGTCTCACTGGATGGAGAGGAATATGCCATTATTGAGGAAATTTTACGGATTGATAAGAGGATTAGGAGAAGGCTTAATTTACCCCTTAGAAGCTTTTCTATGGCGCAGCCGTATACGAGAGAAAAGAAGAGACCGGAACATAAAGTGCGATTACGCTATGCTATTGAAAGCCAAATAGAACGGAATACGGTCTTTCTTGCTTTGGAGGAAAGGAAAGATACAAGGCTTATATGGAATGGTAAAAAGGTTTCTAATGTACAAATGGGATGGTATGTGGATGAAAAAATTCAGAAAGTACCTCTCGGCAGACTTTTAACCGGTATTAACATACTGGAGCTGGAATTGCCTTTCGGAGAGGATACCAATCTGGAACCTGCTTATCTGCTGGGCGATTTCGGAACACGGGTAACGGGGAGAAAAGCGGTAATTACTCCTAAACCTGAGAAAATTACCTTTGGCTCGGTTGTTGGTCAGAACCTGGATTTTTACAGCGGAAATCTTTCATACAGCCTCAATATTGACTGTTCGGAAGGGAAGCTTAAAGTCCGGGCCAATAAATACAGGGGTGCGTTAATCGGTGTTTATATAGATGATGTCCGGAAGGGAAGTATTATATTTCCGCCTTATGAATTTGAGATAACCGGCCTGGCTCCGGGGATTCACAGTCTGAAACTCTGTCTGTTTGGAAACCGCTATAATACATTTTCACATCTTCATACTACGGATGAAACCGCTAAGAACAAGTCCCTTCCGTATTTATGGAGAACGGAAGGGGAAGCCTGGTGTTATGAATATGCCTTGGATGATTTCGGAATATTAAAAGCGCCGGATATATATGTGTGAATAAAACCTCGTCTCCCACAAATTGGAGCATCCAGCCCGGCACAAGCATTTTTCAAACACACTCTAGCCTTCTTCAAATAACTTTATCCAGGTTCAGGACTGCTTTAATTTACGGTATGCTCCCGGTGTGATTCCTTCACTCTTCTTAAATATTTTAATAAGCGTGGAGCTGCTTAAAAAGCCGGTTTCGGCGGCGACTTCCTCTATGGTAAGGGAACTGCCGGAAAGCAGTTCCTTTGCCTTACGTATTCTTATCTTATATAAATAGTCTATAAGAGCAATGCCCTTTTGCTCCCGGAACATCTGAGATAAATAGGAAGGCGAAATTCTAAGGGTTTCTCCGATTGTGGTATTGTTTATGTTGGGATTCCGATAGTTTTTTTCTATAAAAGTCTTTGCACGGTCACAGATGGTATTGCTCTCTTTTATTGTTTTGCTGTAATCCCGCAGCATATCAAGTATTCTTATCAGTGTTTCCAGAAAGTCGTTAAAAGGCTCTGCTTTTAGAAGCTGCCCGGTAAAATCATTTTTTTCCTCTATATGCCTGAAACCGGCCTCGTAAATAATCTTGCTCAAAGAATTAACGGTATCGTAGCGGAAAAATTCCAGGGATTCCAAAGCGGAATTCTCGTTAATCCCGGCTAAAGCGATAGTCTTATCCACTACCTCCCTTCCGGCGGAACAGGAGTTTCCTTTTTTAATATATTCCATAATAATCTGTGCGGATTTGGAGTCGGTTGAATTATTATAATGGAATGTCTTATTCTGAACCATAGCATAGGTTATAATGCTGTTTTTCCCATACTGAAAGCGGTATTTCATTGTATACACGGCCTCTTTATAGGCCGTGTGGATATCGGACAATCCCGAATGCATGCCGGACAGGGCTGTGGTGGTATAAATTCCGAAATGCTGCTGTATGAACCCGGAACATTGCCTGGCAACGGAATACATATAGTCTAATCCGTCTTTCTTTTCGCAGTTTCTATTAAAATTAACGATACAGGCATATTGCATGGGGGCAATATTAATTAAAAATCCCTGATGGCTCAAAGCACAAAGTTCCTGGGATACATTGGAGAGAATAAAGGATAAAAGAGCAGTATTCTCTTCCTTTGTATAAGGAATCTTAAGTCTGTCGATTTCCTCTACCTGTATCAGGAGAACCCCGAACCAGTCGGAAAGCAGTGTAATATGGTGCTGCAAAAAGACGTCATCCGGAAACTGCTCATTTGACAGATAGCTGCCCTGAAGCGCATGCAGCAGGAAATCCTGCCGCTCTCTTTCTTCCCTGGTTCCCAGCCGATTATTCAGCTGATGGATTTCTTCCATGCAATTCTTAAGTACATTGTTTATAAATTCCATCTCGTTGTTCTTTCTGTCATAAACATAAGCAGTTTTATTTGAAATGGTACGCAGGATGGAGGTAATGGGGGAGTAATTCTGCTTTGCCAGATAATAAGCGGTAATAAAGCTGAATACCATACACAGCAAGGTACATAAAATCACTATAAAACGGATGTGAGTCAGGGTGGACCAGAAAACACTGGAAGGAGTTGCCGAAACATACACACAGTCAGCCGCCCGGGAGGAGAATACCTGGATAACATACCGTTCCGAGCCGAAGGTATCGTAATATAAGGTGTTGCCTCCTTCATAGGCAGACAGATTAAAATCCGGGCTGATATCCTGGGAAGAAGCCAGCAGCTTGTTTTTATTGTCAAATATCATTAATACGCTGTTGCTGTGAAAATCGGCGCTTTTAAAGAGCTTTTTCAGGGAATTCGGATTAAAGCTAACTACGGAAATCATCTCCTCCCATCCGGGATATTTCTGGGATACTAGAATTGCCAGAGTGGCGTTTCCGGTATCGGAATTTAAGGATAGCAGCGTAGGCTTCAGACTGCGCTCCGGAATTGTAAAAATATCTGTGAATTTCCGGTAGGTTAACATGTCCTTATAATAAGCATCATAGAATGTTTTGGAATTTAAACATCCGTATAAAGCGACAATCTGCTCCAAATGGGGGTAATAAATAAAAATGTCATCAATATCTCCCTGCTTAAAAGGCTTTAGAAACTCTTTCAGTTCGTAGGATTCGAAAAGAGGGAATTCCAATTCTTCTTTTGTATGGTAACTGTATTGTTTTATAAGGGGAGAATTAAGTAAGGACATATTGATTTGTGCCATCTCAGCCAGCCTGGAATCCACAACACTAAAAAACTGGTACAGGGAATTGGAGCTGGAATGAATAATTTCATTCCGTATGGTTTTTTGGGCGGTTATGTAAGTAACTAAAATTGCGGAAAAAGGTATGGCAAATATAATAATATAAGAGATGAAAAACTTCCAGAATATTTTTTTAATGAATAACTTGGGAAAAAGCTTGTTCATGGATACTCCTGCTGCATAAATTATGCATCTTTCACAATATTTTGTTACAGTTCAGCCTTACGGTTAAACTGTAACAAATGGTAATTCCATATATTATTATATAAAATTCTCAACAGAAATAAAACAGCTCCTTGCAAAATGAACAATCAATTTGCAAAACGAACAATTTGATTTGTGAAAATGAACAACTTATTTTCAAAATGAATGATATACTTTGCACAACCGGCATTCTATAATAACAGTAGCAAAACAGACTCACCGATATCCGTGCCGGCCGGGGATGTCAGGGGCTTTTTGCCTTAACCTTAACCAAGGTTGAAAGAAAATATAAGTGAAAGGACGCCACATTGTAATTCTTTCAATCTGTTTATTTGTGGCAGTGGGTGTATGTGGCAGTGGGTGTAAAAATGTTAATAAAGAAGTTTATGAAAAAGCTTATGGTGTGGCTGCTTATGACAGCCATGGCAGGTTCCCTGGCAACAGGGTGTTCAGGAGGGGAAAATAATTCAAATAAAGGAGAGGGTAATGGGAAGGCCGTATCTGCCGGTACAGGGGATGCAGAAAACCAAACAGAATTTACCGGATATCCCGTGCAGACGGAACAATCCCTGTCTGTCTGGGCCAGCCAGCTAGGGCCCTCGTCAACCGTAGCCAGCTGGAGAGAATCACCTTTCCATACGGGTCTTGAAAAACAGACAGGCATTTATATGGACTGGAACTTTCCCACATCCGGTACGGATGCCAATCAGGCATTTAACTTAATGCTGGCGGATACGGATCTGCCCGATATTATCTGGCACGGTATTATAGGTGATGCCGAAACCTATATTGAGGAAGGAATTATCAGGGATTTAACAGAGCTTTTGCCCAAATATGCCCCTAATTACTGGAATTATCTTCAGACTCATGAATATGCCGATAAATCGGTTAAAACAGACAGCGGAAAATATTATTGCTTCGGGTTCTTCCGCGAAGACAGAAGCCAATCGGTTTATATGGGGCCTCTAATACGTCAGGACTGGCTGGATGAACAAAATCTTAAGACCCCCGTGA
>DBEP01000058.1:0-1476 GCA_002294045.1 Lachnoclostridium sp. UBA903
GTATATGGAAGGTTACTGTTTTGATTATGAAGATTTCCGCTATCTTTTTACCAACGAAACACCCGTGACTCCCCAGGAATATAAAGCATTGTCCGATTACGCCAAAGCACGTTTTATTGACCTCGTACCGAACCAGAATGTACTCGGGCATATGGAACAGTGGCTGGCCAAACCACAGTTTTCCCATCTTGCGGAGTGTGAAGACGGATATATTTTTGAGAATCTCTACCGGCGCCCTCCCATGACACTGGACGTCCGGAACAAGGGAAGCTTTGAGCTGGCCTGTACCCTGCTTTCCGCTCTTCTTAAGAATTCCTCTTCCGGGTACATAAATGTGAACATGGACGAACCATTCGAGCTTGGAATGGGTAAAAATAAAGAAGCTGCAGAACGCAGCGGCCGTCTGTGCCTGTATTTTGAATATTTGGAGAAGTTAAATGAGTTTTGCAAATCAAAAGGAAAAAAGATGCTGATGTGGGGAGATGAAGTCCTCCACCATCCGGACTATGTTTCACGTTTTCCAAAGGATGTAACTTTACTGGACTGGCTCTATGAAGGAGATGCTTCATTTGAATCCCATGCCGGAATGATGCAGGCGACCGGGCTGAATTACTGCCTCTGCCCCGGCACAAGTTCCTGGGGTTCGCTAACCGGCCGTTCCGATAATATGGCTAAAAATATCCGGGACGCGGCATCCTGTGCAATCCGTTACGGCGGACTGGGAATTATCACAACGGACTGGGGTGATTTAGGACATTGGCAGTACATAAGTGCCAGCTTTCCCGGCTTTGCCCATACCGCATTCTGTTCCTGGAGCGGTCCAGATTCGGATTTTTCCGCAATTCCCTGGTACTGCAACCGCTTTATTTATGAAAGTCCGGATGAAAGCGCTTATAAAGCCGCATGGGATCTTGGAAACTATTATCATTATGAACATGCCCCGTTGTATAACACAACTCTGGCTTTTGCCGTTATGTCAAGCAAATACGCATTTGATTCCGTTGAAGAATTTGATGCAAAAATGGAACGTCTGCTGACACTTTCCGCCAATATTGCAAAAACAAATAATATACCGCCCCGGAAACCGGAAATTAATACGGATTTCCCTGCTATGAATGATTATCTTGAGAAAGTGGATACTGAAATTAAAACTGCCTCTCTTTGCTGTGCGGACAGTGAACGGATAAAGGAAGAAATGACAAACGGCCTTCGCATGATACGCCATGGAATTCACCTCTATCATACGATGAAGGTGCTCCGGGATAATAAGCCTGCCTTCCGCCGGGAGATGAAGGTGCTTTTTGAGGATTTGGACGAGATTCTTAAAGTACATTACCGGCTCTGGATGTCCAGAAACCGGTGCGGCGGCTTCCAGAGAAGCACCGAACACATGAACCGCCTTCTGGCTTTCTACCGGAGGATGATGAAATCATAAGAAAGAGTCTGGCCTGCCAGACTCTGGCGCTGACGCGCTGT
>DBEP01000058.1:1508-11304 GCA_002294045.1 Lachnoclostridium sp. UBA903
AAGCAAACTCTGCGCTGACGCTTGGCCGCTTTGCGGCATAATTCCTCTCAAGCGTCATGTGCATTGCTTTTCACAAAATGTCTGCGGGATTCCTGGCAGCCAAAAGGTGACAAACCAGATTTTAATATGGAATTTACATTACTGGCAATCTAATGTATAATTTAATTACTAAAAATAAATTAAATCGGTGGTGGAAAGAGATGTGTTGCATTCGTTATCCCTGTTAATACCATGCACGAGCGCCTCCTGCCTATTATTGAATATCCGTTAATATTAATAATTCAGGAGGAAATGCAGTGAAAATTATAAACATGGACACATTAAATGAAAAGCAAATCAACCAATCGGCTCAGATGCTGACAGATGAGCTGCCTCTTGGTTGGGCAGCCTTTGGCGAGGCAATCGATGAAATAAAAGAACGATTAGTTCCGCAAAACACTTTGCTTGCCGCTGTTGAAAACGGAGAGGTATTAGGCTGGTGCGGAATCCTGCCGTCATATGAAGGAAAAGTTTTTGAACTCCATCCCTTGGTGGTCGTAAAACATATGCAGAGAAAGGGTATTGGAACAATGCTGGTAAAAGCATTGGAAGACGCTGCCCGAAGCCGCGGAGGTATTACTATGTGGCTTGGTGCGGACGATGACAAACCGGACGGAGAAACATCTCTTGCTAATGTGGATTTATATGATAATCTTCCTAAACATATCAAAGAGTTTGACCCGGGAACGCATCAAACGGCATTCTATTTGAAAATGGGTTTTAAAGTGGTAGGCGTTATGCCTGATGCAAACGGCATCGGCAGACCTGATATTTATTTAGCAAAACGTCTGTAATTCACAGAAAGCCGGCCTAAAATGGCCGGCTTTCTAAGCCAATTCAGGCTTACTTTTTTCAAAACTGACAGGAGTCTCATCCTTTATACCCATACCCTCTCATCTTCAATATGTCAAGCAGACGCATTTCAAGTAACTTTTTAAAGGTAATATCAGAGCATATTCCGGCAATTTATTATATTCTATATACGAAATGTCTGTTTGCGGTGCGCACCGCTTTTCCAGTAAATAAAAAGAACAATCAGGAACGATATCGTCTGCGCAATCGCAATGCGGGCCACCTGCATTTCATCTGAACCGGAGACAGTTGCGACATGCAACATATTCGTGATGGTATTATTAAAAAAGTGATCAGCCATAGGCATCCAAAGGGAACCGGTAATTTTAGTCAGCAAACAGAATTTTGCTCCAGTGAGCCCCGTTGTTAAAATAAGCATGAAGGCATACATCATTGCTCCTGCCGGGCTCATTTCTCCATCTAGTAAACTGCGCACAGGAGCTGCGATATGCCAGATACCAAAGAGGACAGAGGATATAACGGCCGCTTTTATAAATGAATATTTTGTTTCCGACAGCTTTATGAATAAGCCTCGGAAAATGCCTTCTTCCATAACCACATTGATAATATTCCCGATTATACAAATAGCAAAAAACAACAGCCCGGTTTCTCTGCCCTGATTGCCGTCAATCGCATAGCCGGTCACATAGATTTGCAATACGGGGCTATTGCCTGCGGTAAACTGCGAGACAACCTCAAATCCGTAAGCAAGCAGGAACACAGTTGCACCAAGCAGCAGACCATAGAATACATTTTTTCCGGATGACTTTCCAGTAAAGCCTGTTTCCGGCCAATTGAAAGCAAAATACCGCATAGCCAGCATGAGCACAATAATACCGGCCAGCTTATGTATAAAAGCCTCGCCGAAAAAGCTTTGGTCCGTACGGATAAACATGTATTCAACTGCTCTGAATGCAAAACATATCAAATAAATAACAAGTATATATTTCAGTGGTTGCCTAAGTCTATTTTCTTTCATATGACTCTCCTATAATTTTATAAACAATTTGTTTAAATAATAGCAGACGGAATAAAAAAGTCTATGTTCCGCCCAGGTTTTCATCGTCATCCAGGTATGCTCTTACACCTTTTAACAGAAATCCATTGGTAATTTTGGAAAGAGGAGGAAATTCTGTCAGTTGATTCGTACGGCTCTCCACCCCTTTCAAATCATAACCGTTCTTTATTACAATAAATTTACCTGTCCCCGGAACAATGGCTTTTTGGGGACAGCCGTAAACACAGCAAAGGCAAATCACACACCTGTTTCCAAAAGTCGGCTGCTCATCCTGCATTGTTATGTTACTTCTGGGACAATGATCGGCACACCACAAGCAGCCAACACATTTGTCATTCACTTTCAGCTTTTTCCCAAACGTTTTTCCATAGTATTTTTCTATAAATCCAATCTTTGAAAGAAAGCGGTCAATAAAATAAGGTTTTGTACGGTTTCTTTTACCGGAAAGTATATCTGCTACGACTCTTTCCGACTTATGGGGCAGGATTCTCAATAGCATGGCGGAAAGAGAATCGCTATAAGAAATGATGAAATTACTCGGCATAACAAACATGCTTTCATAACATACATCATACCCTTTGCCCGCAAGCTGCTTGATAACATCCGCACGGCACGCGGTATTTGGTGAGATTTCGCCGCCTCCGGATACGGAGATTACCGCGGCAGCTCTGCCATTTCCTGCCGGCGCCCGGGTAATCCATTCGTCAATTGGAGCCGGTGCATTAAATGCATAAACCGGAAAAAAGAGAACAAGTAAATCAGCATTGATTTCCATATACTCTTTAGCTTCAAGCTTTGTTTTACAGACTTCAACTTTATAAACTGAAAAAGCCTTTTCAAAGCTCTCCGCTACCCGTGCCGTACCACCGGTACCAGTGAAATAGACAAGATGAACCGTTTTGATATTTATCATAAACCATTCTCCTTTTTTCATTTATAATATTTTACCATGCAACGACAAGAAAGCCAACTGCATTTCTGCAATCGGCTTCTTTGAATAAAAGTATGAGAAGTCAGGTAATAAAAGATATCAACTATTCCCCGCTGCGCTGAAAACCTTATTCCTGTTTTCCTGTCGGTGTAAAATTGTTTACTCCGACCATTTTTTCAACAGGCATAATAAAGCAAATGCCGTTGGCAGGGGATTTCAAGCCCGCCTTTTCTTTTACGGCCGCTATAACTCTTTCCGCCGTATCCCCGTCTACGAGACTTAAAACCATTTCTTTTTCGGCATCTATCGTGATGCCCAATATCGCCTTATGCACTGAACCAGTACCCCGGGCATTTATAATTGTCGCTCCTCCTGCTCCCGCCTCGCGTGTGATTTCCACAATATCGTCAGCAAAACCTGCATTGACTATGATATACAGTGCTTTTATATTATTGGCTTTTTCCATTCAAAAGTCCTCCAAAAATTAATAAGATAGCTTTTCAACGGGTATGATAAAAGCTATGCCCGTGTTCGGCTTATCAAAGTTGAATTTTCTGACCAGCATATCGAGCATGGCATCTGATTTTTCGCCAGGCAGCAGACAGGTTATCACCACTTTGTTCTCTTCCGGCACAAGCCCGAGCATATCCCTAAGATAGCTTAATTTGGCAGCGCCTTTACCGTATACGATATTAATGAGCCGTCCGCCCGCTTCCGACAGCGCATCTAAAAGCGCTTCTTTTTGCTTTCTTCCGGCTATCAATGTTAAAAACTCTATACAGCATGGGACATCATTCGTCACTATATTTCTCCTCCGTGAATATATTCTGGTAATCGGTTTCACTATTTTCTATATCGTTTACTCCGGCAACTTCCACATGCATATTAATGGAAGCTTCGTCATCAAGGCTCTCTGCACCGGAACCGTTGACATCTTCTGCGTACACATTAATGGAAACTTCTTCAGCGACACTTTCTGCACCAGACCTGTTGACATCTTCTGCGTACGCATTAATGGAAACTTCTTCAGCGGCACTTTCTGCACCAGACCTGTTGCCGATATCTTCTGCTCGCGCATCAATGGAAACATCTTCATCAATGCTTTCTATGCCAGACCTGTTGCCAGCATTTTCCATATATGCATTAGCCAGTTCCTCAATGTCCGCAAACTCAGTCTCTGCCATGAGTTTTTGTTCTTTCCTAAGCTGCATGTCGTAAATTATTCCTAATGCCTGCACGGCAATTAAGGGTGTAACCGAAATAAAAGCTATTATTCCAAATCCATTTGTTAAAACCGATTGAGCACCCGGACCAGCTGCTTCGGCCACAGCCTGCGCAGCCCCAAGTGTAAGCGGGGTCAAAAATGCAGATGTTAAAGCGCCGCCCGTGACACCACCCGAGTCAAATGCCAGTCCAACGAAAAGCTTGGATGAAAATTTCATCATAATTAGTGCAACGGTGTAAAGCGGAACTAAAAACCAGAGAATGTTTATCTGTGTCAAAATTTTTACCATGGAAAACAGCGCCGCGAAACCTATACCTATCGCAAGCGTTATGCGTATTGTTATTTTTTTGATGTGTCCGTTGGTTATTTCTTCAAGCTGTTCACCCAACACGGTGACGGCCGGCTCCGATAATGTTATCGCGGCGCCGAGTATAAACCCAACTATAAGCAGCAGCCATTTAAACCAACCGGGGCGGGCAGAATCCAAAAATATCTCGCCGATATATTTTCCGGCAAATGCAAAGCCAAAGTCAATTCCCGACAAGAAGATAAGCAAGCCCACATATACGGAAATCGCGCCAAGCAATATTATGATAAATTCTTTTTTAGGAAGCTTGATCAGCAAAAATTGAAACGGCAAAAACACAACAATAACCGGAAAAAGCGCAAGCGCAACACCTCCCAGATTTGAAACGATGATTTCGCCCAAGCTTTCTGCTGCTCCCGGATCATACACTCCTGCAGGCGGAATTGCGCCGCCGTACATCACATTCAAAATGATTCCGTAAATAAACAGAGCCAATATAGGCCCCACGGATGCAAGCCCTATTATTCCGAAAGTATCTTCATTGGTTTTGTGTTTCGACATTGTGCCTGAAATGCCCATGCCGAGCGCCAGTATAAACGGTACCGAAACATCACCCGTGGTTGCACCGCTGCCATCAAAGGCCAACGCGATAAACTGCTCCGGAACAAAAATGACCGTAAGAAATATTATGATATAGAGTGCCGCTAAAACAATCTTGATATTCAGGTCTTTCATAATTCTGAACAGCGAAAATCCGACCATCACTCCTATTCCTGCTCCCATTATCCAAACGAACAGTACTTCACTTACAAATGGCATTATCATGTGGGTCTGTCTGGCCAATACGGATAAGGCCGGCTCGGCAACCGTCGCAAGGAGTCCGAACACAAAACCGAAAAAGATTATAAAAACAACTTTTTTCAGCTTTATCAGCGAACTTCCCACCAGTTTACCGATAGGCAAAATACTGATATTGAGGCCATCCAGAAACAACGACTGCCCTACAACCACGCTTACATAACCAACAATTAGTTTCACATAATCGGTTGTGTTTTCCATAGGCGCCACAAATCCGCAGACAATTATTATAATCGCTGCGAGTGGTAGTGACGATAATACTGTTTCTTTTAGTGTGTTAATAATCTTCATGAACTTATTATATAATAAATGCCAAAGTATTACAACCAGTTTTTGTCATAAAACTTAAAAGTTTAGATAAAAAGCAGTTGTAAAGCACCTGTTTGCCAGGATATATGTAAAAAACGGAAGCACAAACCTCTTATTTCTACAAACCATTATGGTAAAAAATGAAAAGGAGGTATTTTTTTAGTTTGCTTCTGCCCACTTTAATCCTTCCTGCTTTTATGTCTGTATATGAAGGAGGATATGGTTATTAAGATAAATGTAAACAATAAAAGTACTAATATAAGCAAACACCCCGGTTTTAGGGTAATCCCAGCCGACAACCATCATAAAGCTATTGGCTACTGAATAAAGATAAAGAACAGTGCGGTTACTTCTATTATATTTAGTTCATTAAACCAGTTGTAAAGCCTTCGAAACAATGCTATTCCCCCATAAGATTGGTATAGTTCTTGAAACGGCTCTTTTGTTTCTTTAATTTTAACATAAAACGAGGGGAAAAACACATGTTTTATGTAACATTTATTTTTCAAACATGCTCTTAGTTATTACCGGTTTAAGTTTCCCGTTTCTACTATTTCCTCCAGCATTCCATCTACTCCTCTGTCTGCGTTGGTGATGTTGTTTTCCGTTTGACACTCTCAAGAAAACCGACACGCTTTTCCTATACTTCCTCCAACTATTGCAATTTCATTTTTTAGTTTAGTAAGTTTAGTATTGACAAAACATTTTAAACATTATATACTTATATTGTAATTAATCTTAACAAGACGAATTTGAGTTTAAAGGGGAGTAACTCGCCACAATAGGTGGATTTGTCATCCGTCAATACGATGTTTTGTCATCCGGGTGGCAATATAATAAGAGAGAGACCTTTATCCTTTTTAGGATAGGGGTCTTTTTATTTATATTCCGGAGTTTATTTAGGGGCAACCTTTAGTATATGAGGTATTAAAATAATCTTATGGAGGAGATAAGTATGTATGCACTTGATGAAATCAAAGATATAGCGCGTCGCTATATCTTAGGGGAACCCGAAAAGGGCAAAGTCAACATGGAAGTCTGGGGTGAGGTCTGTGCCCCGGATATGGCTGTCGTTGACACACCAGGAATTCCTGAAGTCCGTGGGTTTGATAATATGATGAAGATTTGCAATAAAATCCGGGCAGCAATAAAAGACGTTAAGGTTGATATTCATGAGATGATTGCGGAGGAAGACAAGGTTGTCGCTCATTGGTCCGGTAATATAACAACCAGTAAGACTTTAAATATGTTTGGCAATATAGAAATTCCTGAAGGAACCACCGTTTACCGTTCAGGCATCACCATACTTCGTTTTCGTAATGGTAAAATTATTGAAGAAACAACATATGAAGACCGGCTCGGATTGATGGAACAGCTAGGTATAAAATAATTTTTTTATAGTTACTGCTAAAAGAGGCTGCCCCTAAATAAAAATAGCCTTAACTATAACTGTTTCAGGCAATCCATAAAGACCTTATCAAAAAATGAAAACGCATGATAAAACTGCTCGAGATTCTTTTTTGCCTGGGCATTATCTTTGTCAATGATACTAAGGCCTTTCTCAGCCAGCTTTTTATATTCTGATACAACTAAAAGCCTATCATATATCAATTTAGGCCATAGTTTCCCATCCACGCAATAATGGTCACGGCGTTTTCCCGGAATCACAATCTTTTCAACAAGTCCGATTTGCATTAAAAGACGCAGCATTGTGCTAATGGAGCCCTTGCTTGCACCAAGAGCTTCCGTCATATCGCCTATTGAAAGATGCGGCTCTTCCGAAATCAATAGCAATGCAAGGATGCGTCCGGCCATTCTTGGCATTCCGGATTTTTCAATTAACATTCCAAATTCTTCAAAATAATATTTTTTGTCCTGATCAAAATTTTCTTTTTCCATTTATATTAACCTCGTATTTTATTATTCATTTATTTTCAGTTAATCATTTATTGATGTTATTGTCAAGAATATTTCTCTTGCCGTAAGGCTTTTTCTTCTATAATGAACAAGGCAATTATGACCTGATTTTAACGCCAGAAGATGTGGTACACATTCTGCACATATCATTTTCAAGTAATAAAAAATCACTAACCCTTGATTTTTTATAAGGATTAGCGACCATTTTCATTAAGCGCGAGACGGGATTCGAACCCGCGACCCTCGCCTTGGCAAGGCGATACTCCACCACTGAGCCACTCGCGCATATCATGTGTGTTGCCAGATTAGCTTACCTCTCAGACACATGACATAGTATAATATAATCGAAATTGTTTGTCAATACTTTTATAATTTTTTATTTAATATATTTATTTCGTAAAATTAATACATTTTAATGCTGATGACATAGTCATTTTTCTTAAACGCGATACTGCTGATATTATCCAGATGAATTGTTTTAACATCTACCCACAGCTCTTCTGCCGTTACAAGGAGATGGGCCAGACATATGCCGATATCAATCAGCTTTACTTCATTTAAAACACCGCTTAAAAAAATATTCTTTTTACAGAAAATATGAATCCTGTTATTATAAACCACCAACCGCCAGGGTTGGTTATTCATACTGGAAGGAGCCAGACGCGCTGCCTGAACCATTGTTTTAATATTCCGGCTTACTTCACTTTTAAATATCGCAATATCATCCAGGGGCAGACGTTTTGCCTTATCGGATGAACGGTATACCTCACTTTCCGCTTTTCCGAAAGCAAGTGTTATTACATAATCCAATTTAGAACTATCCGTATTGGAATTCTCCGGTTTATTATTCCTGGGTTTCAGCATACCTAAATAACAGGAGCCCAGTTCTTTTGCAGTCAGATATAAAGATATCTGCTGCATCAGGTAACCGGCGTTCATTCGGTAACCCGGCATATTTTCCGAATATAATACAAGATAATAGGGGGCACTGAAAGCTAAGACACCGCTGAAATGCTTTTTTATATTGGAATGCTCCATTAATTTATATTCAACATTGATACCCTCAAACAAGTGGGGGATACTCTCTGCAAAATTTATTATCCCTGCCAATATGGTTTGTTCCAAAGGCTCCATCTTGTATTTTCTTACTGTTTTTCTTACAAATATTGCTTCATATAAATTCATAAATGACTCCCATTTCTTATTGATTTACAAAACTGCAGATTACATGATGATATTCAGGCCTGTATGTTGATGTTGGTTCAGGCGCGTTTTTCCAGTGCAGTCTTTTTATAATAAAGAGGGGAAATTCCATAATATTTTTTAAACAGCTTGCTGAAATGGTATACATCTTCATAACCTACGCTGTTAGCAATGCTTTTAATACTGCCGCCATCGGAATTAAGCAGGATATCCCTTGCTTTTTCCAATCTTATCTTAATCAGATAATTAATTGGCGATTCTCCTGTCTCCTCTTTGAAAATCTTAGAAATATACACTGGGCTCAGATACATATTATGTGCAATTTGGTCTAAAGATATCTTGTTTTCATAATTTTCATTTAAATAATTAATGATTTTTTTAACCGCATAACTCTTATTATAAGATTCAAAATTACAGCCTTTTTGATGGTTATCCTGGGCCTCGGAAATATCACGTATTATCAGTAATAAAATCTGTATTAAATGAGCTTTTAACATGAAATATTTCCCCACCTGGCAGCCTTCATTTTCCGCTAACATTTCATAGCAATGCCTTAATATATCCTGTTTCATCTCCGCGGTGGTATGAAGCACACAACCTCCGTCTTTTAAAGTAATGGAATTGGGCGGCATATTTTTAAAATGAAAGTCCGTAAAGCCTGCAAAAAATTCTACCGTAGGCTCCTTGGGATTTACAACAATATTCTGGTGTTTTACTCCGGGATTGCAGATAATTACATCTCCGGCCTCCACGTCATAAACAGTTCCCTCTACCAGATACTTCCCCTTACCGGATAACAAATAGGTTAATTCTGTAAAATCATGGTCGTGATATGCGGATTCCGTTATCATTCTTTGCTTACTGGCAAAGAATATAGTTGGATTTAAATCATTATAGGTTATATCAAATTGGTGCTGGCACATACACATACCATACCTCCTCATCTTTGCTGGCAAGATATTACCTGCGGCTACATGTCGGCTGCCTTAATACAGGCCTGCTTTCATTGCCGTTAAAATTATAATTATTATACCATGTTCGCAAGCTCTCATGGTATGCGCCACCTTATGGCGTTGATGCGCACTCACTACGTTCGGCGCGGGTATAATGTCTGTTGACATTATACCATGTTCGCAA
>DBEP01000109.1 GCA_002294045.1 Lachnoclostridium sp. UBA903
AAGTTCCGGTCTGTTAGCAGATTTATAAATTTCAGAGTCAGCAAAGTAACAACCAGCAGATAATTTTGACCGTGAATTTCTAGCAGCACCTTCTAAAGTAACTATAAAATAGTTAAGAATAGTTGTCAAGCCGTACCTATAGCCCATGAGGAAAGCGCAGAAAGGGAAATAATTCCCTGATTTATCTGGACTTAAGACCTACGGCGGTGTAAAATATCAGTACGGGCAGACTTTTGACAAGAAATCCGGATACTCTTCCGGGTGTTACAAAGAGTGTATCCTGATATAAAATAAGGTAACAGAAAATAGGAAAGGAAGGCCATATACCAAACTAAAATATCCCTTGGGATGACGCAATAATGATAGGGCGGATAGGATTGGGAGCGGCAGTATCCCGGTAAAAACCGGGACGAGGCAGGGATATTATGAGAATATTTTTAATTATCGCATTTTTTTATATTGTAATATGGAATCTGGCAGGTTTTACGGCTATGGGAATTGATAAGCGCAGGGCTGAAACCAATCAGTGGAGAGTGAAGGAGAAAACCCTTTTTCTCATTGCATTGCTCGGAGGCAGTGCCGGCTCTATTTTAGGGATGCGGTACTACCGCCATAAAACAAAACATTACCGTTTTGTATACGGAATGCCCGCCATATTAATAATTCAGCTTCTGCTGGTTATATATTCGGTTTATTTGGCTTAACTTAACAGGATTAATAAAGCTGCTGCAAAACGATAGTTAATTAACATAGCAACAGCTTTTTAAATCATATATTATCTTATTACCTTTTTCATTTTGATTTTTTGATTTCATTAACCTTTGACTCCAACATATTTAAAAACTCTTTTTTATCTGCTGCGTTTAATTTACTATATAAGTTAAATAATTTTTTTTCATCACTGGTGAGCTGTATTACACGCGGCTGTGCAGAATTTGGTTTCAGGTTGCCTGGCTTAATGGTGTAATCCACATTTTCATGAAGTGTTTCATGGATAATCGGTGTTGTGTGGTAATTTATTAATTCGCCGATATCTACCTGATACAGCTTTGAAAGTTTTAGCAGTGTCTGATAATCCGGACTTCGTAAGCCTGCTTCATAATGAGCATAACCCTGCCGTGTCATATTAAGATATTGGCCGACTTTACTCTGGGTTAAATGCATTCTGGTACGCAATTCGCGTAATTTGTCTTTCAATAATAATTCAGACATGCCAAACCCCCTTACGAATTTTTATGCTTTTAAGATTGAAAGCTGATATTTTCATTAAAGTATTCAATTATTATATTCGTATGATTTATATGGCATTATTTTATCGTAAGTAATAATTAATACTAAATAACGTTATATCAATTTAACCATTATACCAATTTGCATTTGATAATTCTGATAAAGCAACAAAATGTAGCTACGGTATAAATCTGTCTCAATTTTATAAAATATACCATATCAGAAGAATCTATTTAAATAATATATAAAAAAGCAGAAAAATTCAAACAAAAAATATTTGAAAAACGTATATTATCGCATGAAAATCTACAAAATAATATTTGACAGAACCAATAATTAGTGATATGATTAAGGTGTTGCATTAGATGTAATGAGTTTGTATCGTTACATCATGTACAGTAATTTTAATTTATTTGGAGGAATTATCATGAACAAAGGTACAGTAAAATGGTTTAACAATCAAAAAGGTTTCGGATTCATCTCCGACGAACAAGGCAATGATGTATTTGTTCATTATTCAGGACTTAACATGGACGGTTTTAAGTCATTGGAAGAAGGACAAGAAGTAGCTTATGACGTAGTTCAAGGAGCTAAGGGTCCTCAGGCTACTAACGTAACAAAAATATAATCAACATTAGTTTTCAGTGTACCTTTTTCTATATATATAAATTTTAAGAATAATAATTTTTAAACATTTTTATACAGAAATGGCTATATTGTTAGGAACGAAATTGATTAAAGGTTACCCTGCGGGGTAACCTTTTTTTTATCTCATAGGAAAGTTCATCCGATGAGATAAAAACCTTCGGGGATGGCAAAGGAATGCCCTATATTTTTGTATGGATTACAGGAGCGTGTATATGCTTGTAACGTTTTTACCAAATAACATCAAAATACAGACAGAAACGGTCACCAATTTATTTCAAATTGCCAGGGAAAACGGCATTGACCTGGGAGGTATCTGTTCCGGCAATAAAACCTGCGGGAAATGTAAGGTTCTTATAACAAAGGGAAATACCCGTGAATTTCTGGAGGAGGAAAGGAATGCGCTTACGGAAGAGGAACTGACATCCGGAATAAGACTGGCATGCTGCTTCCTGGTTTCGGAGGATACTTGTGTGATTCTTAAAGAGAACAGCAGAAGTAAGATTTCTTCGGAGGTTTTTATTAACCGGTCTGGCCGGAAGGCGGATTCTCCGGCAGACACACCTTCAAGGAATTTCAAAAGGGCGGATACGAAAGACGGCAGCTGCAATCCGTTAAGTTATGATTATGGAATTGCCCTGGATATCGGAACCACTTCAGTGGCTGCGGAATTATGGAATATAAAGGCGGGAGAGAGACTGGGACAGATAAGTGTTTTAAATCCCCAGCATAGATACGGTGCGGATGTCATATCCAGAATCACCTATGCCATGGCGGATGAGGCTCACCTTATCCGGCTTACCGAATTAATACGGGAATGCTGTAATAACCTGGTGCATGAACTGGCAAAACGCCATAATATAAAAATGAAAAATATCGGATTTCTGGCAGCTGCGGCTAATACTACCATGTCCCATCTTTTTTCAGGCAGGCCGGTGGACTTACTGTCCAAAGTACCGTTTACCGGTGTATCCTATGACAGTGAAGTGCGAAAACCATCGGATATGGGGATAGATATCAATCCGGATGGCTGCATATATATTATGCCGGGAATTGGGGGACATGTCGGCTCAGATACCTTAGGATGTATCATTGCCGCCGGTTTGGGATATACAAAGGGACCGGTTCTTCTGGTGGATATCGGTACAAACGGAGAGATTGTGCTGGCGGAGCACGGAAATATTACGGTTTGTTCCACGGCAGCAGGCCCGGCCTTTGAAGGGGCTTCCCTGTACCAGGGTATGCGTGCGGTGGAGGGAGCAATCACCCAGGTGGATATAAAACAGGGAAAAATAACGGTTGATTATATAGGCTCCGATAATCCGGACATAAAACCAGCCGGTATCTGCGGGTCGGGAATAATTGAGGCGGTTTCCGAGCTTTACAGAAACGGCATAATGGATGCGACGGGACGCCTGTCAGGTGAAGCAGGGAATCGTAATTACATTTCCTTGTGGGAAGAAAAGGGGAAAGAAGTAAGGATTACCCAGAAAGATATCAGAGAACTGCAGCTGGCGAAAGGCGCCATATCCGCAGGAATGAAGATTTTGTTGAAAAAGCAGGGAATCGGGCCGGAAGATGTGGATAAAATATATCTGGCAGGTGCGTTTGGTTCCAGTGTAAATCTGCAAAAGGCGGTTCATATCGGATTACTTCCTGAAAAGAAGCCGAATCAAATTGAGTATATGGGAAATGGTTCCCTTGCCGGTGCCGCAAGGCTTATCCTGGGGAAAATCAGCATCCGTGAGGCAGAGCGAATCGGTAAATCTGCCAAACACCTGGAACTGGCGTTATGCGGCGAGTTTGAAGAGGAATTTATGAATGCGGTATCATTTCCCAAATACAAAAGCAGGCACAGGGCCGGCCGTAAATAATGCAGCTAATCCGCTTGAGATAAAGAAATGGAAAATCCTGTTATTCCCGTATCTTTAAAAAAGTACGAGGCGAAAAGAGGACCATTCATTTATAGTTTGGAATTATACCGGTTAATAAGCCCCGATATTATCCCGTACAACGGTTTAAACAGGACCAGAGTAATGATAAAATTAGCAATACCATGAGTTATATCAAAAGGAATTCCTGAAATCCAATAAGCAAATGCCGACTGAAATCCATTGCGTAAGGTTCCTCCGGGCAAACCCATAAAAAAGTATGGAATGGAGCACAATGCACCAAAAGAAAAGCCGTAGCCGCCGGAAATTACGGCCCATTGCAGGGCTGATTGCTCCCGGATAAATACCGTTGCCAGGCCGTACAATATAAACCAGATATAAAGGTAGTTTATAAACCACAGACCGAAGCCGTATAAAAAACCTTCCAGAATAATAAACACGGTAATGATATATATGGTCTTTTTATGCAGTATTAACGTATAAACAATAATTAATAAGGATACCAGTTCTATATTGGGTAAAAAAGAAAGGCTGTATTGCACGGCAACCAGAAGGGCGCTTAGCATGCCTATGATTACCACATCTTTTGTACGCATATTACCAACCTACCGTTAAGGTGATTTCATAATGGTCTCCGTCCTTAATCGGGGTTGTGTCTACACTGGTGTTTAATGTTTCGCCGTTTGAAGTAAAACACCACCATTCCTGCTTGGATTCATCCGCAGTTCTTCCGTCCACCGTAGTTACAAAAAGACCGTATTCGGATTGAGTGCCGGAGATTAAGCCGACCTGTTCCAAAGCTCCCCTTAAATACTCTTCATCCGTCTGTAAGTAATAGGATTTGCTGGTACCGTCACCCGATATGACTTCGGCCGTTATATTTTTGGAGCCTTCGACGGCTTTTGGTTTAAACTGATTATACAGTAAGAGCATAACAGCGGCTGCTGCCGCTAAAATGATAAGGCTGATGATTATTTTCTTTGTATTCCTTTTATTTTCCATTTTCTCTCCCCTTTCCTATGAGATAAGATGCCTCCAAACCCCATGGCAGTTTCAGTACGAGTTGAAGTATATCATTAGCGGTTTTACTTGTCAATCCCGTTCCTTATTATACTCATGGAAACCGCAGTCCGAAAAAGAATCCCAGGAGGAAGGGGGCTTTTGCAGGCAGTTGGTAGACTTTTGCATTGGGAAGGTCCCATATTTAAAAAAATAAGGGAGGAAGCAATATAAAGTGCGGTAATAGAAATGCCGGTGTGTATGGTAAAAAGTTGCGTAACAATCCACAAGGTAGGAAGAATCGAAAATCAGTTTTGATATACGACGTGGATAAAAGTACCGAAGTTTCAGTAAATGAGTGGAATTTATCCATAAAACTTACCCCTTCAGCGGAATACAAAGAAATTTATCTTTCAGAGCTGTATTTCTGTGTCTCTATTGACAAAATGACACGTGCGTCATATAATCAGTTATGACACTCATATCATTTTATTATGCCAATAGGAGAAATGAATGGTGAACAAATCCGATATAAAGCGCGAGTTGATTTTAACGAAGGCAAAACAAGTTTTTATCCGTAAAGGCTTTGCCGCAGTTACTATGAAAGATATTATAAATGAATGTGAAATAAGCCGGGGCGGGATTTATATATACTTTTCATCTGTTGACGAAATTTTTGTGCAGGTTATTTATACATGTAATAAACAAAAATTAAAAGAAACTCAAAACAGAATAAAAGAAAACATGAGCTTTAAGCAGGTGATAGACGATTTTTTAGGCAAACAGAAAAAACGGCTAAATATGGACAGTAGCTTACTTATGGCTATGCAAGAATACCGTTTTTCTCATAAGAGTGAACAAGATACGGAAATTTATATAAACTTCTATCCGCATAATTAATAGAGATAGCAAAAGAAAAAAATAGTGATTATGACTATTCAGATAT
>DBEP01000113.1 GCA_002294045.1 Lachnoclostridium sp. UBA903
TGACCGCATCTGAGGTATGGTGGTAATAATTATGGATGAACCATCATCTGCCATTGCTGATGCTGAGATTGAGGTGTTATTTAAACAAATTTTCCAGCTTCGTGATCAAGGGGTAGCCATCCTGTATATCACTCATAAAATGGATGAAATTTTCCGTATTGCGGACGAAATAACGATTATCCGGGATGGGAAGTGGATTGAATCAGGTCCTGCGTCTGGGTATGATGCAAATAAATTAGTCGCTCTTATGGTTGGACGTGAGATTACTAACGTATTCCCCAAGGAACACGATATCCCAATTAGTGATGTTGTACTTGAAGTCAGAAATTTAACACAGGAGAAGGCAGATGGCGGGCACTTCCGTGATATCAGCTTCCAGCTTCGTGGGGGTGAAATCCTTGGATTTTCGGGTTTGGTCGGTGCAGGCCGCTCTGAACTGATGCGTGCGATATTCGGACTGGATCGTTTTACCAGCGGCGAAGTTTATCTAAATGGTAAGAAACTGAATATTCACCATACCTCAGATGCGGTCAGAGAAGGAATTGCCATGATCACCGAGGACCGAAAGGGGTACGGTCTGGTTCTTGACCGGAGTATTCATGATAATGTATCTCTGGTTAATCTGGATAAGTTTACGAGATCCGGGCTGGTAAATGACAATATGATCGATAAGGCGGTCGATGAGGTGGTAAAGCTGCTCAGAATCAAAATTGTAAATCAGAATGTTTCAGTATCGACCCTTTCCGGCGGTAACCAGCAAAAGGTGGTGCTGGCAAAATGGCTGATTGGAGATGTTAAGGTGATGATCATGGATGAGCCCACACGTGGCATTGACGTTGGAGCAAAGAGCGAAATACATAAGCTGATGTGCCGTTTTGCAAGGGAAGGAATGGCGATTATTATGATATCGAGTGAGTTGTCTGAAATATTAGGCATGAGTGACCGTGTTGTCGTAATGCAGGAGGGGAGAATGAATGGAATTCTAGATCGTAACGAAGCGACACAGGAAAGGATAATGGCTTTAGCTACAAGGGGGATAACAACGGAATGGATAAAGTAAGAAACAACTTTAATTTCGGTAAATTTTATGGAAGATACGGCACGTTGCTTCTGCTTGTCGTCATATTTCTTGCTGCAAGTATCGGCGTTCCCGATTTTTTTGGTAAGGATAATCTGACCAATATTCTTCGTCAGATTGCAGTTGTAACTATCCTCGGCTTTGGCGTAGAGTTTGTTATAATTTTGGGCCATATTAATGTTGCCCTTGGTTCTGAAATAGCACTTATTGGTTGTGTCTCCTGTATGGTTATGGTGACGGCGCAAGAACCCTTTGGTCCGGTTATGGCGCTGATTTTATCCATTATTGCGGCACTGTTGCTTGGTGCTGTCATTGGTGGTATTAACGGCTTTGTTATTACTAAGTTCAGCATACCTGCTTTTATTATGACACTGGCCGTCACTACGGTTGCACGGGGATCGGCACTGCTGTTGACGGGCGGTAAGCCGGTTTCCGGCATGGACAATATTTTTAAGGTAATAGGCCAGGGCTACGTAGGTCCAATTCCGGTTTCCGTGTTTATTTTAGTGGTTCTGTTTATTGTTTGCTGGGTCATATTAAATAAAACAAAATTCGGACGGCATTTGTTTGCAGTTGGCGGTAATATACATGCGGCGGAGGCATCTGGTATTAAGTCAAAAAATGTTGTTCGCATTGCTTTTTTGATTGATGGTTTAATGGCTGCTATTGCCGGCGTATTGTTTATGTCCCGTATGGGCACGGGTCAGCCGTCAGCAGGTGTTACCTATGAATTTGATGCGATTACTGCCTGTGTCGTAGGAGGCACCTCTTTGGCGGGCGGCTCCGGTACAATTACAGGTACATTAATTGGTGCAATCATTGTCGGTATCATCACCAATGCACAGAATCTGCTTGGTATCAATGCTTATTGGCAGCAGATTGTCAAAGGGCTGATTATTCTGATTGCGGTTATCGTAGATGTTGTCACCAAGCGCGCGGCTGCAAAAGCCAAGTAAGAAGCTCAGCGCTTAGCGCTTTGCAATAAAAATATGAGGAAGGTAAGGGAGGTAAGCATTATTATGAAAAGGAAAGGTATTATTTCGCTCTGCTTGACGGGAGCAATGGCTCTGGGGATCCTCGCTGGCTGCAACAGTGAAAAGAGCAGCGTAGGAAGCGACGGCGTTTTTGCTGACAGCAAGAAGTTTGTGGTTGGTTATTGCAACGGTGCTGATTCTGATGTCTTTATGGTCGCTCGTAAGACTGCGCTGATTAATAAGATCCAGTCGGAAAATGCAAATATTGATTTGCAATTTGCGGATGCAAATCAGGATTCCACCAAACAGCTTGGTGATGCAGATACATTTATCGCAAAGAAAGTAGATATTCTGATACTGGTTCCAAATGACGCAGAGGCAATTGTACCGGCTGTTGAGGCAGCGAATGCAGCAGGTATTCCGGTGATCTGCCTGGGAATCAAGGCAGCATCAGGTGATTACATCTATGTTGGGTCGGAAAACTATGATTCGGGCCATATGCAGGGAGAAATGTTTGCAGAAACATTGCATGAGAATGCAAAGGTTCTGTATCTGGCCGGGACAGCTGGCATGCAGCACTCGACGGATCGCCGCCAGGGCTTCTTGGATGCGCTGAAGGAAGCCGGACGGGAGGACGTTGAGATTCTGGCTGATCTTGACGGCAACTATGAAATGGCCAAGGCAATGCAGATCACAGAAGACTGGATTCAGAAATATCCGAAGTTTGATGCAATTGTTGCAGCAAATGATCAGATGGCACTGGGTGCTGTTGAAGCGTTAAAGGGTGCAAACCGTTTGGAAGGTGTTCAGATTACCGGTGTGGACGGATTAGAGGAAGCTTATGATGCAATTAAAGCCGGAGAAATGGTGCAGACCATCCTGCAGGATGCACCTGGGCAGGCGGAAGCTGCTTATGGGGTCATTACCAAATTGATGAATGGAGAGGACGTTGATAAAGAAGTGCTTGTACCGTTCCAGTCAGTTACAGCTGACAATGTTGCAGATTACGCAGACAAAAAGTAAAACGAAATAATTTGCGGAGGGTGAGGCATGGTTTCAGGGTTCTGCCGGAACGGAAGGAGGAAACAGTAAGTTCGGAAAAAACCCATAGCATTAACTTGACCCCTGCTGTAAATCCTATTATAATATTCTGTGAAAAAGGTCAAACATGAACTGCTTTGATATGGCATTTTATCAACAGGAGGATTATATGAGGATTACAATTAAAGAGATAGCAAAAATGGCAGGTGTACACCGATCAACAGTTGATAAAGTGCTGCATAACAGAGAGGGCGTGAGTCCTGCGGTAAGAGAAAAAATTCAACAAATTATTGATAAATATGATTATAAAATTAATCCTATCGGGAAAGCGCTGAAGATGCAGGATAAAACGCTGCATATCGGTGTGATTTTGCTGAAGGTGGATGCGGTTCCTTTGTTAAAAGAGGGGATTGAACGTGAATTGAAAAAATACTTTTCTTTTCAAATCGAACTGGAATTTGTTGTTCTTTCTTACCGTGCGGTAACGGAACAAAGCGATGCAATAAGAGATTTTGTAAAACGGAAGTTTGATGGCCTGATTATGAAAGCGGTCAATGATTCAAAGATAAGAAAAGCTTTGGAACTGTGTCAGGAAGAAAATATACAGGTGGTTACTTTGAATACTGACATCCATGGATGCAGCCGGTTATGTTATGTAGGCCAGGATGGTTTTAAGGCAGGGAAAACAGCAGGCAGGCTGATGGGAGAATTTCTTCAGGGGAAAGGAAAAGTCGCTGTTATAACCAGCGATGAGAAGGGGCATCAGTATTTCCCATTTGGTACCAGGGAAGATGGATTCCGTGATCTACTCAGGAAGGATTATAGCGGCATGGATGTTCTTCCCAGTATCTATACTGAGGAAAATCCTGAATTAATGGAACAGGTAGTTGGGGATCTTCTTCTTGCTCATCAGGATCTGCAGGGAATTTATTTAACCTGCGGAGGTGCGGGTAAGGTTGCCGGACTTATGAAAAAGTTAAATCGTCAGGCAATCCGGTTCATATGTTTTGAAAATTATCCTGAAATACTGGAAGCAGTTGAAGCTGGAATTATCAATATAACTCTGGACAGCGGATTGATGAAACAAGGGTCGAAGGCACTTCAGATTTTATTGGATAAAATAATTTATGGAAGAACGCCGGATCAGGAATTTTACTATACGGATATCCATATTTTGTTAAAAGAAAATTTATAAGTTGTACAGGAAGAGTCCTTTTATTGACAGGAGAACTTATAATAATGAAGGAATCAAAAGAATTGGTGTATGAGGTTTCAGCAGGAATCATACTTTTCACGGCGGCGGCCATGCTTTACGGATTCGTGAAAAAAGAGGATCCGGTGGCCATACGGAAACGGTGTGTGTGGTTCGGTGGTCAGCTATGTAATTTTTTTGCCGTAGTGACCGGATTAGTAATACTTTCCGATTCGTCTTTTCCACGCTTATCTTCACGTGAAAGACGGATATAATTTCGGGTGTAATCATAACCATGCACCCCCTTATTCTGCATAATTCCGTATATGCGTTTCCAGTTTTTCCTGTGAGGAAATACAAACAGCCATCACTTTATAAGCAAAAGTGATGGCTGTTAATCTTTCCTCACTCTACGGGACAAGTTGGCCCGACAGTCAATAGGGGCTTTTACAGTAATGTGTGTCTGCTTCGTCAATGGAAATAAAGTCAAATAACTCCCGCATTTCCGAAACCAACCTATGTAGTGAAGAGTCTTTTATTATAAAAATAAAAAAAGGTATTGACATTAACATAAAGTTAGTGTACTATATAACTAGTTCACTGGATGTGAAATACAGAAAGCAGTTGTTATAATTATTTAATTAGGGAGAGGAGGATGCGGATGGAATTTGATAACAATATTCCTATATATCTGCAGGTTATCCACGACATAAAAAAAGATATGGTAAACGGTGTTCTGGCACTGGGAGAGAAACTTCCGTCCGGAAGGGAGCTGGCTTTCAAATATAAAATAAATCCCAATACTGCCAACCGTATTTATAAAGAAATGGAAGCAGAGGAAATTTGTTTTACAAAAAGAGGTCTGGGCACCTATGTAACGGAGGATATGGAAAAAGTGAATAAAATCAGGCAGGAGATGGCGGATTCCCTTCTTGATAATTTTATTGAGGGAATGAAGCAGTTAGGATTTACAAAAGAAGAGTTAATCCGGTTACTGGAACAGAAATATGATGAATCGGTGAGGCAATAAACCGGCAGAAATTTGTTTCCCTGATGAAACCAGGCATTTTGGCAGGAAGTATTACTTTATAGGCAGCCGCCGGAATGCCCCCAAATATGTATAACAGGAGTGTGGAATATGATTTTACAATGTAATGATCTGGTTAAAAAGTATATGAATAAGACAGCAGTAGATGGTATCAGCTTTGAAGCGGATAAAGGAAAAATCTATGCTTTGCTTGGGCCTAACGGAAGCGGTAAAACTACTCTTATGAAGATAATCGCCGGGCTGGTAAAGCCAAACAGCGGAACCGTTACGTACAAGGAAAATCCAATCGGCGTGGAATCCAAGAAAAGAGTAGCATATATGTCTACGGAACCGTTTTTCTATAATTATATGTCTGTGGAAGATGTGGGCAGATATTATAAGGATTTCTTTGAAGATTTCGACAGTAAACGCTATGAAGAGTTAATTGTAAGAATGGAATTAGGTATGAAGGATAAAGCGAAAAACCTGTCCTCCGGCCTGGCGGCCAAGCTGAAAATTGCGGCAACCCTGGCCCGGAAAGCCGAACTTTATATGCTGGATGAACCCCTTAATGGTATTGATATTATAGCAAGGGATAAAATTATAAATACTATATTGGAAGTTGCAGGGGAAGATACTACCATGCTGATTTCCAGCCATTTGGTGGATGAACTGGAAAAAATTATAGATAACGCAGTTTTTATAAAAAACGGAACCATAGTTTTGTCGGGTGAGGCAGAAGAACTGCGGGCTGCCCATGGCAAATCAATTGTTGAATTATATAAACAAATCTACGCATAACAGGGGGACGGGAAATGTTGAAATTAATGAAATATGAATTCAGAAAACAGCTGTTTTCTAAATTGGTGATACTGGCCTTAGTCGGCGTATTCCAACTGGTATTCTTTTATGGTATAATAGCAGACAAAGAAGATGTAATAGGCGTAGTTATGATGTTACAGGGCGTATTTACCTTCGGTGCATTGTTTTATCTGGCATTTGAATCCATTTTGACTTATTCCAATGACTTAAAACAGAAATGCAGTTATATGCTGTTTCTGACGCCAAACACCAGCTATGGTATCGTAGGTGCCAAAGTTTTATCGGCCGGGCTCCAGATCGTTCTGGCAGGCCTAGCTTTCTTTGCCGTATTTGCAATAGACGGCGGCATACTGATTGCAAAATATGATGCAATCGCACAGTTTAAGGAAATTATATTGCAGATGCTGGACCAGTTCCTTCAGCTAAGAATAGCATTTTCTGATATTGTATCCGTTGTTGCCACGATAATAACAAGTTGGATTAGTACGATAACCATAGCTTTTTTCTCAATTACCTTAAGTACTACTTTTCTGGCCAACAGCAAGTTGAAAGGTGTGGTAAGTTTTATAATATTCCTTGCACTGAACGTATTGTATAATAAGATTACCGTACTGATTCTTGGTGATGCTGAAAATTATGCCAAAATCAGCACGTATTTCATCTGGAATAATGCCATTGCACTTGGCTTTATTATTCTGACCTACATTGGCACCGCATGGATGCTTGACAAAAAAGTAAGTGTATAAGAGATATGAGTTACACTTACAGGCTCCGGTTAAAATGAAAAATCAGACCAAGCGGACAAAAAAATTATAAAAAGTAAAAAAGTTCAACAGCAGGGCAAATCATTGGAATCTCCTTTTAAGAGAATCCGATAATTTGCCCTGTTTCATTATCTAAAATTCGGGGCATTTAGACTTAACGGGCATATTTTATAATAGGTACTTACAAATTACCGCAATATAATGTGGCATTTTCCGCATTTAAAAAGTTTAATAAGTTAGGAGGCTTTCTATGGGTGACCAGTCGTTTTATGGGGAAGATATTGTTGAAAGCAGAATAAGGGAATACTCCGGAACCGTTTACAGGCTTGCTTTTGCCCAGACAAAAAATAAAAGTGATGCAGATGACATTTTTCGGGAGGTATTTAAAAGATATATAAAAAAGAAACCTGCATTGGAAAGCGGGGAACATGAAAAAGCCTGGTTTATCCGGACGGCTATTAATTGCTGTAAGAATTTGTGGAATTTACCTTTTGGGAAATCTGTTCAACTGCAGGGAGAAGTTCCGGAATTAATTAATAAATCCCAGGAAAGCATATTGGGAGAAGAATTATTGGATGGATACCTGCTTCTGGTGCCGCAGAAATACCGTATTATCATTCATTTATATTATTATGAGGATATGTCAACCGCATACATCGGGAAATTGCTGAACCGGAAGGAATCAACGGTGCGGATGCAGCTTACAAGGGCCGGAAGATTGTTGAAGGATTATATGGAGGGAGAGTTTATGCTGGATAAATATTACAGTTCCCTTTATGTAAAGATTGAACCGAGTGAAGAATTAATCGGGAGGACGAAAGAAAGGATGTATGCTGAGCTGAAAGGGAAGAATTCATTTCGGCGAAAACTGGAATATCGCTTTGGAATCATCAGTGCATATTTGGTATTTATTCTGCTTTCCGTAACCGTATCGAAGATACCGGAACATACGGTTTCCACAGAGGATGCCATAGGCCATAAGGCTGCCTCTAATTTAACGGAAAGCAGCAAATATATTAAAAATGGTTATGCATATAAAAAAGGAGACGTCATAAAATTGCAGATAACCTTTCCTCAGGAATATGACGGGAAAGAAATAAAAGTTATTTACCATGATTATTCATCCGGCGAAAGTACGGAGGTTTATGCAGGAAAAAACTCAGGTGTTTTAAAGGAAACTTTTTGTGTAGAGGAAGACGGTAAGGCTTATTTCCTGGTCTTAATGGAATCGGAGGGATATAATATTACGGATTCCGTTAATATCACCGCCGTTATTGAGAGAACCCCGGAAAGAGAAGAATAATCGGATACCGCTTAATGTGACAAATAGTATGCTCTCCTTGACAAAATGTAATCTGNNCAGATTACATTTTGTCAAGGAGGTAATACATTGATACTGAATCGAATAAAGGTTTTGAGAGCAGAGCGTGATTGGACGCAAGCTGATTTAGCTGAAAAATCAGGTATTTCCCGCCAAGCAGTTATATCAATTGAGAAGTATAAATATACTCCCTCATTGGAATTAGCTTTCAAAATTGCAGAAGTTTTTAATGTTTCAATCAATGAAGTTTTTGAACACAAGGAGGGCGAAAACCATGAATGAACAAACAATTATTTTATTTTTCCTTATTGTTGTTACTTGCATTACTCTATTTATTTATCTGTGGAAGGCTAAAAAGGAAATCGAATACAAAAAAGACGAACGTTGGCAGGTGATCCAGAACAAAGCGAATAGTGCGGCAAATTATTCAAACTATATACTGATAGTATTAATAGCTGTCGGAAATACGATATCGATATTTTCTGATATTCAAATAACCTTTACTTTTAATCGAGTTTTAATTTATGCCTCACTTTTCATTGGTTTTCGCAATGCGATAGAATTGTTTGCATTAAAATATTTCGATAAGCGGATGTAACTGCTGGAAGAAAGCAGCAACCTATAACTTTGTTAGATGGCTTTTACCATCTGTTCCAGGTTTTAGGCCATGGCAGATAAGAGGCATTAAGTTGGAAATATACCGGATATTGTATTGAGCATAGATATAAGATATAATTATATTTCATGGATTGATTTCAAAATTATAAATAATCTATCACCCTGAATTCACGGAGGTAAATATGATAGCAATGATTGCGGCAGTTTCTAAGAATAACGTAATAGGTAACAAAGGTATGATACCCTGGCATGTAAAAGGGGAACAGAAACGTTTTAAGGAACTGACAATCGGCAGAACTATTATAATGGGAAGAAAGTTGAAATCGGTTAAAACAGGAAGACAAAAACGGAAAGGCATGGAATTTATATGATATATTTAGATTATGCGGCTGATACACCGGTAGATAAAGAGGTACTGGACACATTTTATAATATTGCTTTGAATTATCCAGGCAACCCTAATTCACCACATAGTATGGGGGAAAGGGCCAGAGTGAGAATGGAGCAGTCCGCCAGGCAGATTGCAGAACTGCTGGGAGCCGGGGAAAACGAAGTAATATATACGTCAGGGGCCAGTGAATCCAATAACATGGCTGTAAAAGGCATAGCGAACAGTTACAGAAGGTATGGAAAGCACATTATTACCACTTATCTGGAGCATGCTTCCGTGACCGGGCCGGTGACGGCATTGCAGAACGACGGATATGAAGTGGATTTTGTGAATCTGTCGGAGAATGGGCAGATAGATTTGGAACATCTGAAAGAGTTGATAAGAGAGGATACCATACTGGTTTCCGTTTGTTTTGTGGATAGTGAGGCAGGAACCGTACAGCCCATTGAAGAAATCGGCAAAATTATAAGCGGTAAATCCCACTGCTTTTTTCATGTGGACGCCACCCAGGCAGTCGGAAAAATACCGGTAAGCTTTAAAGATATGGATTTAATGACATTCTCGGGCCATAAATTTTATGGATTAAACGGCTGCGGCGTTTTATTAAAGAAGGAGTCCATTCTGCTGGAGCCATTAATCCACGGAGGCTTAAGCACGACTACCTTCCGAAGCGGAACCCCTGTGCTTGCACTCGGAGCAGCTACGGAAAAAGCGCTGACCATAGCAATAGAGAATCTTGCCTCCCGCTATGATTACGTAACGGCTTTGAATACGAAACTGCGTGAGGCATTCAAAGCTTATACCAATATCAGGATAAATACTCCGGCAGAAGGTTCCCCATATATATTAAATATCAGTATAAAAGGAGTAAATACCAATCAACTCCAAAATAAGCTAAACGGCATGGATATTTGTGTGGCTACCAAATCCGCCTGCTGTGCACCTAATACGATTTCAAGACCGGTATATGCCATAACCAGGGACAGAAAGCTGGCATTATCCACCCTGCGTATCAGCCTGAGCCATTTGACAACGGAAGAAGAGATTCATTTATTCCTGGATAGCTT
>DBEP01000053.1 GCA_002294045.1 Lachnoclostridium sp. UBA903
CAGATGGTAATGTCGGATACGGGGAAATCCTCTGGATATGTTTGCCGCCGTACTTACCGGTGTATCCGTATCCGACATTACCATCTGCGGCCAGGGTACCCTGGACGGTAATGCCGGTTTTGATAACTGGTGGAAAGACCCGAAAAGAAAAAACATAGCCTACCGGCCCAGAATGATATTTCTAAAAGGTTGTGATAAGGTAACGGTTCAGGGTATTACAATACAAAACAGTCCGAGCTGGTGTATTCACCCTTATTTTTCGACCAGGCTTACGTTTGCGGATTTAATAATCTTAAATCCCAAGGATTCTCCCAATACCGACGGGATTAATCCGGAATCCTGTAAAAAAGTCGAAATAACGGGAGTGTATTTTTCACTGGGAGATGACTGTATTGCGATTAAATCCGGAAAACTGTATATGGGTTCAAAATACAGGACGGCTTCCGAAGAAATTACCATCCGCCAATGTTATATGAAAGACGGGCACGGTGCCGTAACTATCGGCAGTGAGATGGCCGGCGGAGTAAAAAATGTGACGGTCAGGGACTGCCGGTTTTCTTTTACGGACAGGGGTTTTCGTTTAAAAACAAGAAGAGGGAGGGGAAAAGACGGCGTAATCGATGGTATATTGTTTGACAATATACTGATGGAGCAGGTTTTGACACCGATTGCAATTAACTCTTTTTATTATTGCGATCCGGACGGTCACAGCGATTACGTAAGCACCAAAAAAGCTCTGCCCGTTGACGAGGGCACTCCGGTCATTCGTCACCTTGCCTTTCGGAACATTACCTGCAGGGACTGCCATGTAACCGCGGCATTTATTTACGGCCTTCCTGAGAAAAAGATTGAGAAAATCTCCCTCCAAAATATCCGGATGGATTTTGCAAAACATCCCCTTCCGGGGATTCCCGCCATGATGGACGGTTTGAAGCCCGTAACAAATGGTGGAATTTTTGCGGCAAATATAGTAGAATTAGAGATAGTGCAGGTTATCATTTCGGGATATAAGGGAAAAGGTCTGAAACTGCACGGTGTGGAGCATTTGTATTCAGATAACGTATCAGATGCTTTAATAACGGATGAAAGGAAGGAGCAGGTATGAGAATTGGTATCCGTGCCCATGATATGGAGAGGGCACCCTTGGAAGAATTGGTAAAAAACATAAGGAATAAGGGGTTTGACAGTGCTCAGCTGGCATTGCAGAAAGCAATCCATGATTTTAATGCTTTACCGGAAGCTATGACTCCCGGTATGGCATTTTATATTAAAGAAATATTTTTGAGGTATCATGTTGATATAGCTGTTCTTGGCTGTTATTTAAATATTACCAATCCGGCGGAAAAAGAACGTACGCAAATTATGGAGACTTACAAAACCCATATTCGCTTTGCTAGTCTTTTAGGCTGCGGCCTGGTAGGTACGGAAACGGGAGCAATGAACCGGGAATACACCTTTGAGGCGGCCAATCATTCGGAAAAAGCTCTTGAAGTACTGATAGAGAATTTAAAAAAAATCGTGGATTACGCCGAGAAAATGGGGGTTATTATCGGAGTGGAGCCTGTTTATAAACATATCGTATCCGATATTGAACGTGCAAACCGGGTTTTAAATTCGGTGGCTTCCCCTAATCTGCAGATTATTTTGGACCCGGTGAATCTGCTGAATTATGATAATTATAAGGAACAGGACGATATAATAAAAGGAGCCTTCCAATTATTCGGCAAGGATATTGCGGCAATTCACGTAAAAGATTTTCGCGTGGCGGATAAGGAAATTGTGGAAATTCCTGCCGGAGCCGGAGGCTTCTTTCATTATGAAACGTTATTGTCCTTAATTAAAAGCCGGAAACCTTTTATCCATGTCCTTCTGGAAGGCACCAGCCCTTCCAACGCGGTTACCGCCAGAAAGCATCTGGAGGACATCTATCAAAATATCTCTTCAGGAGAATGATAAAATGCCTGTTACACTAAAAGATATAGCCAAAGAAGTGGGAGTTTCCTATTCAACGGTATCCCGTGCATTAAGCGGAGAGACGGGAACGAATTCCAAGACCCGGGAAAAAATATTGGAAGCTGCAGGAAGACTGGGTTATACGCCAAACCAGAATGCGGTTAACCTTAAGCTTAAAAAATCCTATACTATCGGCCTTTATTTTTCCAACATCAGCAGTATGTCTTCCCCTTTTATTCTGCATGATATTGTTAAATCCGTATATAACACGATTGATAATGCCTATAATGTGGTGGTAAAAGGGATAGACCGTCATAAGCCCAATACCCTGAGCAGCACCAAATATGACGGATTGCTGATTCTAAGCCAAAAACCCGAGGACGATGAGTTTATCGAAGAAGCGGTTGCCAGGAATATTCCTGTTGTGGTTTTTAACCGTTCTGTGTATCATAAGGTAGCCAATATATTGACGGACGAAGCAAAAGGTGAGATGGAGGCTATGGAATATTTAATACAAAACGGCCATAAAAAAATCGGGATTATTGAAGGAATTCCCGGTCTGGCATCCACAAGGGCCAGGCACAGGGGATGGCGGCAGGCCTTTTTAAAGTATAATCTGGATGCGGATTCGGTTCCCATAGTGACCGGAGATTATCGTATCATGAGTGGGTATCGTGCGGGAAAAGCCTTGTTACATCATGACCTGACCGCCATATTATCTTTTAATGATGAGATGGCATTTGGTGCGGCAAAAGCCATTGAGGAGGCAGGCCTTAGCATACCGGAGGATATCTCCATAATAGGTTTTGATAATATAGGATGGCTGTGCAATACGGTCTTTCCCTTAACCACCGTTGAACGTAACATGGGTATGATAGCGGTCAAGGCTACGGAATTATTATTTGATTTAATTGAGGACAGAGATAAAAAGGCGGGCAAAATTTATTTAGATACGAAACTGATAGTCCGGGATACGGTAAAAAACATATCGGATAGGTGAGTTATTTTAGAAGGATAGTATTATGTAAGATTTTGAAGAATTGAGTATAAATGAATTCATTCTGTTTCCTTAGAGTGAAAAATAGTGAAAAAGCAATGAGGGTGTTCCAATATTTAATTTACGTTTGACATAGCAGCAGTATATGGTTTAGAGTGTGTTTTAAATTATATGCTGTATACATTTTTTCGACGTAAAACTTTTGGAGCACCTTCTTTATGACAGTTTTAATTATATACATTATATGCATGCCTGAGGAAGCTTTATTTTTTAAAAGGAATATTTTGCATATATATGCATTTTAAGTGAATTAAATTTATAAAAATAAAAATTCCTTGATTATTTCGTCCATAGATATTATGATTAAGTAGGATATATTAATTTATTTTGAAAGCGGATATGACTCTTTTTAATTTGGCCTGTTTCAATCATACTCTGACACTGAAACAGCCGGTAAGGCTGCGTAATAGATTATGGATAAGTAAAGGTGGCGAGCGCTCATATCCGTTTTGACATAAAGACGAAAGAAGGAGACACTATGATTAAATTATATGAAAAAGGTGCCTATGTTCTAAATGGTACTGAAATAATTGATGAACAAACTGCTGCTGAGGATATGCTTTCTTCTAAGCTTGGCGAAGTCTGTACCAAGGAAGAAGCGGTTCAGAATACTTTGGCCTATGACATATTAAAAGCCCATAATACTTCCGGCAATATGGAGAAGCTGAAGATAAAATTCGATAAATTGACTTCCCATGATATAACCTTTGTAGGCATTATCCAGACGGCCAGGGCAAGCGGGCTGGAGAAATTCCCGGTTCCCTACGTGCTGACCAACTGCCACAACAGTCTTTGTGCGGTAGGAGGAACCATTAATGAGGATGACCATATGTTCGGCTTAGCCTGTGCCAAAAAGTATGGGGGAGTTTATGTTCCGCCTCATCAGGCAGTCATTCATCAGTTTGCCCGTGAGATGCTTGCAGGTGCCGGTAAAATGATTTTAGGCTCAGACAGCCACACCCGTCACGGTGCATTAGGAACCATGGCCGTGGGAGAGGGCGGACCGGAAATCGTAAAACAGCTTTTATCCAGGACCTACGATATTAACAGGCCGGAAGTAGTCGGTGTTTATTTAACGGGTGCCCCAAGAAAGGGGGTCGGACCCCAGGATATTGCCCTGGCAATTATCGGCGCCGTATTTGCTAACGGATATGTAAACAATAAGGTTATGGAATTTATCGGTGACGGTATCAGAAATCTGAGCATGGATTACCGTATCGGTATCGATGTCATGACGACGGAAACTACCTGCCTTTCCTCCATATGGATTACGGATGATACCGTAAAAGAATTTTATGAGATTCACAACAGGGCAGAAGAATATGAAGAATTAAAGCCTAAGAAAGTCGCCTATTATGACGGTATGGTTTATGTTGATTTATCCGAAATCAAACCAATGATTGCCATGCCCTTTCACCCAAGCAACGTTTACACCATTGACGAACTGAATGCCAATCTGTCCGATATACTGGAAGAAGTGGAAAAGAAAGCATTGGTCAGTCTGGGAAATGATAAAATCAAATATACTTTACGGGATAAAATAAAAAATGGAAAATTATACGTTGAACAGGGAGTAATTGCCGGATGTGCCGGCGGCGGATTTGAAAATATTTGTGATGCCGCCGATATATTAAACGGCAAATACATCGGGGCTGACGAATTTTCATTAAGCGTATATCCGGCAAGTCAGCCGATTTTTATGGAATTGGTAAGAAACGGAACCGTTGCTAAATTAATGGAAACCGGGGCTACCATACGGACAGCATTCTGCGGGCCCTGCTTTGGTGCCGGAGACGTACCTTCCAATAACAGTTTAAGTATCCGCCACACTACCAGAAACTTTCCCAACAGAGAAGGTTCTAAAATTACCAGCGGACAGATTGCTTCCGTTGCCTTAATGGATGCCAAATCCATAGCTGCTACAGCTGCAAATAAAGGTTATTTAACTTCTGCGGAGTATATGGATGTGGAATATATGAAACCGAAATATTTCTTTGACGGCAAAATATACGAAAACCGTGTGTATGACGGAACAGGCAGGCCGGATCCGGCAGCCGAAATTAAATTTGGCCCCGGTATTGTGGACTGGCCGGCTATGGCAAGCTTAACCGATGATATGGTATTAAAGGTTGTTTCCGTTATTCACGATCCGGTTACCACAACCGATGAATTAATACCTTCCGGTGAGACCTCCTCTTACCGCTCCAATCCCTTAGGGCTGGCGGAGTTTACTTTGTCCAGAAAGGACCCTGCCTATGTGGGACGCGCCAAGGAAGTGCAGAAAGCGGAGAAAGCAAGAATAGCCGGTGAAGACATTTATAGTGCCAACACTGAAATCAAAGAGGTTTTTGATAAAATCAACGCCAGATTCCGGGCAGATGCCAAATCAACTGAAATCGGAAGTGTCATTTATGCGGTAAAACCGGGAGACGGCTCTGCAAGGGAACAGGCGGCAAGCTGCCAGAAGGTTCTTGGCGGACTGGCTAATATAGCCAGGGAATATGCAACAAAAAGATACCGCTCCAATTTAATTAACTGGGGTATGCTTCCCTTCCTCTATAAGGAAGAACTGCCTTTTGAAAACGGTGATTATATCTTTGTAAAAGATATCAAAAAGGCTGTGAGGGATAAAATATCTGAAATAAAAGCCTATGTAGTAAATAAGGATATGAAGGAATTTACTTTACAGCTTGGTGAATTGACGGAGGATGAAAGGGAAATCATTGAAAAAGGATGTTTAATAAACTATTATCGTGACAAAAATAAAACAGCTTCCGAATATTAAGCAAGGTTGAAAGGTACAGGTGTATCAAAATGGCATTTATTATTGATGGTAAGAAAATTTCCCAGGAGATAAAAGATGAATTAAAAGAAAAAGTTAATGAATACAAAGCCAAAGGCATACAAATAACCCTGGCGGTTATTCAGGTAGGAGGGGACCCTGCTTCCGGTGTTTACGTGGGAAATAAGAAAAAGGCATGTGAATATATAGGAATCCGTTCTTTAGCTTACGAGCTGCCGGAAGAGACCACGGAAGACGAACTTTTAAGCCTGATAGAGGAATTAAATGACAGAGAGGATGTGAACGGAATACTGGTTCAGCTTCCCCTGCCGGAACATATTAAGGAAGAGCTGATTATACAGGCTATTTCGCCGGCTAAGGACGTGGATGGGTTCCATCCTCAAAATGTGGGAGCCTTAAGTATTGGCCAAAAAGGCTTCGTATCCTGTACACCCTCCGGGGTGATACAATTATTAAAGCGCTCCGGCATTGAGATAGAAGGAAAAGAATGTGTCGTTATAGGGAGAAGCAATATTGTTGGGAAACCTATGGCTTTACTGTTATTACGTGAAAACGGCACGGTTACCGTTTGCCATTCCCGGACGAAAAATCTGAAAGAAGTTGCCGGACGTGCGGATATATTGGTTGTAGCCCTCGGCAGGCCCAAATTTATCAACCAGGATTATATCAAGGAAGGTGCCGTTGTTATTGATGTGGGCATACACCGCGATGAGAATAATAAATTATGCGGGGATGTTGACTTTCAGGATGCAGTCCCCAAGGTAAGCGCAATAACCCCTGTTCCGGGCGGCGTTGGTCCTATGACCATTGCCATGCTGATGCATAATTGCGTGGAAAGCGTCCGGCCCGTTGATTGATAATGACAAGTATTTTGTTAAGGAGATGAAGTATGGATGCAAAAGATAGCATAGTTTCTGATGCAACATCATTTTTCATACTGAAATGTGAAACGAAAGAAATTTATCATCCGGATATTTATGGAATATCACCTGTTTGGGCAGATGACCGGGATTTTAATTACAGCAGTGTCTTTGAAATAAAAGAATATCAGTTATATTTAAAAAACCTTACCGTTGCTGCCGCCAGAGAATATCCGTTCATCAACGGAGTCCGGCCGGAACCCTTTTACTCCGAAAAAGGAGTTGAAACCGTACAATATGATAATATTATGGCACCCATTAAATTTACCGGCGCGGTCATTATCGGCAGCACACTGATTAAAAATTACGGATTTGACGGGGAGATTCCCTGTTACAGCTATAAGGTGGTCCGTGAATTCATTTTCCAGGACGGAAAATTAGTGACAACCATTGATCACAGCAAAGCCATGTTAAGAATACGGAAGAATCTTGATTCGGGACTGCGGAATTTAAACAAAGCAAGGGATTTAAAATGTATCAATCATTTTTTAAAATTCTCTTTTGTGGGAGATTACGGACAACCGGAAAAGACAGTTTTAGCCGATAAAAAAAAGAAACGTTTTTCAGCCTATCTGCAGAAAATGAAAAGTTATTATTCACGCAGAAAAGAGTTATAAAATAATTAGATAAATATAAATAAACAGAGCCTGTTGCATGCCTTGTTACCTGAAAGTCAGGGTATGCAACAGGCTCTGCCGATTATTCAATTCCAAACACGATGTTGGATTTTGTTCCTTCCGAGTAAATGAATGTAACCGTATCCCCAATATTATACTTAATGATATCTATAAAATTTGTTACTTCCACATCAAAAATGGCATTACTGTTATTTAACAGTATATAATAATGGGAATTTCCTTCTACCACACCTTCCGCAATTTTGGTGATGGTTCCGGTTATTTTAGGTAGTTTTGTAGTGTCTTCCACGTTAATATTGTTGGATTTCATCAACTCCAGATAGGTTTTTTCACATTCATTCACACTGTCCCCAATGGCGACTATCTGATATTGTGAAATATTTACCATGGCGTATTTTTTAACCAAGCCTGCGGCATCTTTTAATGCGATAAAATAAGTCGGCTCACCGCCTATATTGAGCAATAGCGGGAAAGTGGCCCGATAGTTGAGATGCTGTACCTGGCCTTCCGCAGAAGCCATGGCGGAATACTCTTCCGCACCGGATATGGAGTAGAAACGAGTTTCGGCGGTCCGCTGGTTCATAAGAACAAAACCCACGTTGGATTCATCTCCGGCAACGCTGGTTACACCGGTATAGACCCAGACATCATCATCCAATGCGATATAGTTGTAGCCGTCCGTAGTCTGCAGGACATCCTTCTGGCTGAATACGGAATTCCAATAACCGTGCCTTAGAGTACCGTAATAATCATACAATTCGATTAACAGCTCGGCAGAATAAACACGGTCAACCCATTTCGGAACATCGGCAACCGCATAATCTTCCCGTTGGCCGGTGACAGCATTTACAATGACAACCCTGCCTACGGTCTGACCTCCGAATAAACCGATGGTATAATCTTTCACCGGACAAATCCAATAAGGTGTACCGTCGTCGTTAATTTCAAAATTTATGTTATCAAAGATATAGGTAGGGTAGTTAAAACGTAGATAGCGATAAATATTCCTGCCCAGATATTCCGACTCAGAATAACGGATTCCTTTTGTTAGTTTTATTAAATTAATTTCCTGGGTGGCCATATCTATCTGTAAATAAGCCGGAATCCCTTGAGAACGGTTGGTAACCCATTTGATAAAACTGCCGTATCTCAGCGGAGTGACTCTGGTCGGAGCACCTTTGAAATTTATTTGCGTGTAGTTGCCGGCGACTTCAAATTGGGAGACGTATTCTATAATACTGCCCATTTTCCTGGAACCTAACATTGCTGCGGAATCTTTATCCAGTATGGGTATTTTGTCAAAGGAGATTTCCTGTATGTCCTCGGTAAAATTACGTTCGGTAACTTTTAATATCCTCTGATACTTTTTCGCATTAACCATGGGAGAGGATAGGATACTTCCGGCTATATAAACCAGAACAAGAATGCCGGTAACGGATACAGATATGACAAAAAGTTTGTTTTTGTAAAAATCAGCGTTCAAATGCCGTCCGCCGCCGGATGACCCGGCAGAGGCCAAAGCAATTATAATACTGAGTATTACCAGGACTCCGATAATAAAGAACCAGAAACCGGGGGAATGGATATTAATAGCAGGCAGCGTGATATAATAATAAATATAAGCTGCTGTTATCAGAATTAAAACAGGTACAAATATTTTTAAAAACTTTCTCATAATTGGCTCCTATCTTGTACGGCCTGTGTGTGAGGGCCATAGTATTTGAGTATTTGCTTTAATCATAGCAAAACTGGGCAAAATGTCAATTATAAAAGGATTAGAAAAAAATAAATAAAAATATAAATCTTATATATAGTATGAACTCGAAATTAAAATAATAGTTTCTTTTTTATATAAAAACTGTTAAAATGTCAGGGATGATATTTTTTAATATAATAATACGATTGATAAGAAGTGATTAAAAAATACCGTCTTTATCGGCAAGATGAAACCGTCTTCCGATAAGTATCTGATTTGGAGGTAAGCATGAATATATTGTTTGTTTCACTGGGCTGCGATAAAAATTTAGTGGACAGTGAAGTTATGTTAGGTTTAATTCGTGAAAAGGGTTATCAGATAACTGATGATGAGAAAAATGCTGATATTATTGTGGTTAATACCTGTTGTTTTATAAATGATGCCAAGGAAGAAAGTATCAACACCATATTGGAAATGGCCGAATATAAAAGGACCGGCAGTCTGAAAGGCTTAATCGTAACAGGCTGTCTGGGCCAGCGATAT
>DBEP01000103.1:0-6866 GCA_002294045.1 Lachnoclostridium sp. UBA903
AAGAATATTATCATATGGATTACCGTGCGGAAGAGAAAGAGCTGGTGAAAATGGGCAATAAGCTGTTAGTGAAGGGAATCCGGATGGCAGCCATATCACTGGGGCAAATGGGGGCTATATTTGTGACAAGGGACAGGGCTATAAAATGTCCCGGTTTAAGGGTGGATGCCCATTCCACTGTCGGAGCCGGAGATGCCATGGTTGCGGCTTTGGCCTTTGGGATAGACAGGGGATATAATCTGGAAGAATGTGCTAAGATAGGCCTGGCTGCTTCTGCCGGAGCGGTAACAACCAAGGGTACGAAACCTCCCTCTAGAGAATTGGTGAAAGAATTAATGAAAAAAGTAGAAATTATATCTTTATAAGGTGCAACGTGTACCCAAAACCAGGGCACAGATAGGAGTTAATATGAAATCAAAAGCAGTCAGAATGTACGGAGCGGATGATTTGAGGTTAGAGGAATTCGAACTGCCTGAAATCAAAGAGGATGAGATATTAGTAAAAGTAATCAGCGACAGCATCTGCATGTCCACCTATAAATTAGTGAAACAGGGAAAGAAGCATAAACGCGCACCTCAGAATATCGATACGAATCCTATAATTATCGGACATGAATTTGCAGGCGATATCGTAGAAGTAGGCTCCAAATGGCAGGACCGGTTTAAACCGGGGCAGAAATTTGCCCTTCAGCCGGCTCTGAACTACAAAGGAAGTCTGGCTTCTCCGGGATATTCTTATGAATTCTTCGGCGGAGCATGCACCTACTGTATCATACCCCAGGAGGTAATGGAGCTTGGCTGCCTCCTGAATTATGACGGGGAAAGCTATTTCCAGGCCTCCTTAGGCGAGCCCATGAGCTGTATTATCGGCGGTTATCATGCCAATTACCATACCAATAAACAGAATTACAATCATGCCATGGGAACAAAGGCAGGCGGCGACATTTTAATCATGGGCGGCTGCGGCCCCATGGGCCTTGGAGCGGTAAGTTACGGGCTATATATTGAAAATAAACCAAAACGGATTGTTGTGACGGATATCAGTGATGACAGGATCAAACGGGCAAGGGAAGTAATTTCCGAAGAAACGGCAGCCCAAAAAGGTATTGAGCTGATTTACGCCAATACGGCCGCCATGGAGAATCCGGTAGAGGAGCTGATGAAGCTTACCGGAGGACACGGTTATGATGATGTGTTTGTATATGTACCCATTAAACAGGTTGCGGAAATGGGGGACGCCCTGTTAGCTTTTGACGGATGTATGAATTTCTTTGCCGGGCCGACGGATAACCAGTTCAAAGCGGAAATTAATTTATATAATACCCATTATACCAGCACCCATCTGTTGGGAACAACCGGCGGCAATACGGATGACCTGGTAGAAGCCATTGATTTAGCTTCTAAAGGCTTGATTGAACCGGCGGTTATGGTAACCCATGTGGGCGGTATTGACTGTATTGCTAAAGCTACCATGGACCTTCCGAATATTCCGGGAGGTAAAAAGCTGACTTATACTCAGCTGGAAATGCCCCTTACGGCTTTGGAGGATTTTGAGGAATTAGGTAAAACAAACCATTTATTTAAAAAATTATCCGATTCCTGTAAAGCACATAAGGGTTTATGGAACGGTGAGGCCGAGAAGATTTTGTTTGAACATTTTGGGGTGTAATTGGGTTTAATATAGTTGCTGGGAGAATACCTGTGATAGAGAGAGGAGAGCAATCATGGTCAGTCAGAAAGTGACGGTTACAAATAAATCCGGGATTCATGCAAGACCGGCAGGTGAACTGGTACAGATCGCTTCAAAGTGTTCCTCGGATATTGTAATCCGGGTGGGAGATAAAAGCGTAAATCCCAAGAGCATTTTAATGCTAATGGCAGCCGCAATCCGGTGCGGAACGGAGATTACCGTGGAGTGCAGCGGTGAAGCGGAAAAAGAGGATTTAAAGAAAATAATTGATGCCATAGCCGGTGGGTTAGGGGAATAACAATAGAAAAGGGATGTCTTGAAGAGGCACCATTTAATAAAGGGATGAAGTGAAACACGCTCTAATTCACTTCATCCTTTCTTATTGAATAGGAAATTGCGTCCTATTGAATAAAAACGCTCCGCGGGATGCACATGACGCGCTAAGGAAATTTGTCACTTAGGTGACAGCGCGTCAGCGCCGGAGTCCGGCAAGCCAGATTCTATTTATATTATTTATATTAGAATAACTCCTCTGCTTGATACCCTATTTACTGAATTAAATAAATATTTATATTTTCCGTAAGTAAAAGATTGCCAATACAAGTTTTGAGAGTTAAAATAGGACTTAGAGACTTATCCTTAATTTAGCTGTTGGAGATGCTAAGCGGAATGGGAAAATAAGCATAATACGGATAAAAAAACATTGTAATGCAGGACAAGTCAACGTCAAAGGTTGTGGGGATGTTTCTGCTGCTGTTATGTTAAGCGGCGTCAGTTGGGGGACTAACCTGTGCGGATGCATAGATCAGCTTTGAATGGAGGATGAAAATGAAGGATAATAAGACAAGAGAATTATTAATATCCGGATACGGACCAGGAAATAACCGGGAAACGTCCATAGGCTTATATGAAATGACAGACGGGCTGGAATTTGATAAAGTATTGTGGGAGGATACGGTAACGGCACCTTCCTTTTTGTGTACGTATCATGATATCTGTTTCGGAATCCGGGAAGAAACCGGAAGCGGAGCTTTGCTGTGCTTTCAGAGACAGGGGAATAAATATGTTCTTAGGGATGAGCTGGACTTAAAAGGAGGTACTCTATGCCACATTGTATACCAGCCGGTAAGTCAGGTACTTTATGGGTCCTTTTATGAAACCGGACATGTGGCCGCAGTTAAAGTGGAGGATTTCCATTTTACAGAAATACTTAATTTTTTTCAAATCCGGCCCGAAGTTCCCGGCGGTTTGACGAGAGCCCACTGCTCGGCTTTGGAACCGGACGGTACAAGGGTTTTTACAACCAATATTGCATTGGACCGTATCTATATTTATGATACGGCAGAGGGTATGCTGATACCCAATAAAAGCTGTGAGTTTGTACAGTTGGAAGATGGAATAGGACCAAGGCATATAAAGTTTCATCCATTACTGAATTTTCTTTATCTTATTACGGAATATTCAAACGAAATTTATACGTTTTTGTATGAAAAGGAGAATGGCTGGCCTGAATTAAAGTTTCTGCAGAAAATCAGCACTCTTCCGGAGGGATTCAGCGGTGCCAGCACCGGTTCCGGCCTGGACATATCAAAGGACGGCAGATTTTTGTATGCCGCCAACCGGGGTGCCGATACCATAGCAGTTTATGATATTAAACCGGACGGACTTTTAAATAAAATACAGGACGCAGTGTGCAGAGGAAACTGCCCGAGACATATTTCCCTGACAAAAGACGATACCGGATTAATGATTGCCAACCAGATATCCGACGAAGTCGTTATACTGCGGGTTGACGAAAACAATGGAATGCTTTCAGAGGTAATAGCCAGAAAATCTTTTTATGCGCCGGCCTATGTGGAAGAATTATAAGATAGAATACATACCCGGAGGAAATGAGTTGAATAAGCAGGCAATTTTGATTCATAAGGTAGAAGAAGGTTTTACGGACTATGAATATCTGATTCTTAAGGGAGATAAAGCCGGGTATAAGGAGTTTATGTCCAAGGCATTGTCAATGAACGGAAAGTCCCGGTCCTATGCCGACTTTTATTACAATAATCTGTCGGAGGAACAAAAGGATTTATTCCTGAAAGCGCTGCCGAAAGAAAAATCGGAATATTTTAAACATAAAACCTGGACAGAAGGGATTTATTATCCCTTGGATGAAGAATTATTAGACTTTCTTCTGGGGATTACAATGGACGAATTATTATTCAGTTCCTTTTATTTTACAAAATATCCTTGTACCGTATGGGGGAATTATGATTTGAAATTTCCCGTATTTTTTAGGGATAAGGAAACAAGAAACAGATACCGTGAGCTGGCATTTAGCTGCGGTATAAGATTCGTTTAGGAGGATATAGCATGCTGAAAGATTTAGTGAAGAAATGCCGTTCTTACCGGCGTTTTTATGGAGATAAGGAAATAACTGCGGAACAGCTGAGGGAGCTTGTTGATTTGGGAAGACTTTCGCCAAGCGGTGCAAACCGTCAGCCCCTGAAATACATAATAATTAATTCCAGGGAAATGAATGAGAAGATATATGCAAACATAGCCTGGGCCGGTTATCTGAAGGATTGGGACGGACCGGTACGGGAAGAACGCCCTGCCGGCTATATTATCATGCTGCGGGACAATTCCATCAATAAAACATTGACAATGGATGAAGGTATCGCGGCCCAGAGTATCTTTCTTGGTGCAGCCGAAATGGGGCTTGGGGGATGTTATATCGGAAGTTTTAAAAAAGAACAGATAAAGAAGCTGCTTCAAATCAGTGATAACTTTGATATTGCCTTAGTGATAGCACTGGGTTATCCGAAGGAAGAAGTGGTTTTGGAAGATATCCGTGAAGACGGCGATGTTAAGTACTGGAGAGATGAGAATCAGGTACATCATGTTCCGAAACGTACTCTGGCTCAGGTTATAATAAAGGAGATTTAAGAAATGTCGGCAGAAAAATCATGCCTTATGATTTGGTTGTTCCTTCTTCTGATTTTTTATCCACTCACAGCCTATGCGGATATGGGGCCGAAACCACAGATTACCATCCGGGTTGTAAATCCTCCGGAACAGGAATATTATCTGGATTTATTGGTAAAAGGTGACGGCACTTACGATAATCTGGAATACGACGAAAAGGATTACGACCCGGTAAAGCTTGCCTTTTTACAATCCTATGATGCGGATGAATGGCATCCCGGATTAACCCAGGGAACCGCAGCTCCCATGCATGGAAAATTAACCGGTGTGGAAGAATCGGGATATAGGGTACATACCTTCAGCTATATGGGCGTTCCGGAGTATTTTAAAATTATTCTGGTTACACCGGATAACCGGCTGGTTATATCGGAAGAAATAAATAAAACCGCATTTGCGTTTTCAATGGATTATGATTATAATACCGGAGAAATATCCATTCCCCAAATTATATATTCCTATATCAGGCAATTTATCATGACATGTCTGCCGACGCTTTTCCTTGAAGGAATCGTTCTTAAATTATTTGGTTTCAGCTTCCGCAGAAACTGGAAACCTTTCTTCGGAATAAATATCTTAACGCAGATTTTTCTTACGGCCGCAGTTGGGAAAATAATGATTGAAGATGGCCAGATAGCCACTTACTATGCCATCATACCCATAGAAATCCTGATTTTTCTTTCGGAAATGCTTGCTTTTTCCCTGCTTTTAAAAGAGCATAATAAAACCAGGAGAGCCTGGTTTGCCTTTACGGCCAACCTGTTTAGCTTTCTGGCAGGGATGGTGTCTTTATTATGGATATGAGTGTCTTATAACTTCATGACAGTGTTTTTTGTAATCCTTTTCGGAATAACAGGGATAACATCAGAACGGAGGATAATATTCTTCCTGTAAATGGCTTGTATCATTTAAGGTAAGCAGAATGGGAAGCTGGCTGTTACCGATAAAAATTCTGGTAACGGAAGTGTTACCCAGGAAAAAACGGTGGTACATGGACATTTTCCATTCAAATATTCCGATTAATGCGGCTTTCAAAATTCCTCCGTGGGCAACAACCAGGATTTTCTTGCCGGCATGCTTTTCTGCCAGCTTTAAAATTGCACCTGCCCCCCTGTCGGCGGCGCTGCGCAGGCTTAAGTCGTCACTGTCCACCAGGTTGCCCTGACCCTCGTCCGACCTCCAGGAAAGGTATTCGGATGGGTATTGCTCCCGAATCTGGGTAATGGTAAGGCCTTCCCAGGCTCCGAAATTTATTTCCCGCAAATCCGGAACGGCAGCCGGATTCCTGTCTTTTGCATCCTGGCAAAGGATTTCTGCCGTCTGTCTGGCCCTGCGTAAAGGACTGGTATAGACATAGTCAAAATTGCCCTTAAAGGCATCTTTTAAGAACTGTGCCTGTATTATTCCTTCCTGGGATAAATCTATTTCCGTGCTTCCCTGGAACTTCCCTTCTTTATTCCAATCTGTCTCTCCATGTCTGACTAAAATTAATTCTGTCTTCATTCTGTACTCCTTAATCGCTGGTATAACGCATAAAAATGATTTTAATATTGCAGATATTATAATTATACCTTTAACCCGTACGATTACAATAGTAAATTATCCGAATTATTTTCTACCTATATTAATTTCCGGACAAATTTATACAATTTTTCACACTACCAGCAATACCCTTTAAACTCTCTATTGGTTATAATAAAAGATAAACCCCAAAGAAGAGCGCCGGAAAGCGATACATAACCGACATCATGGGATAAATTTTGTAATCGAAGGAGTTAAGAGTAAAAGATTCTGAAAATCTTTCGCTCATAAAGTTTGTGCTGCGTAACCAAAGCATGCGCAGAAATGGAGGTAAGAATGATAAAGTTTGGTACGGGCGGTTGGAGAGCTATAATCGGAGAAGATTTTACCAAATCAAACATACAAAAGTTATCAAAGGCTTTGGCAGTGAAAATGGTTAACGAAGGTGTTGCGGAAAACGGATTCGTCCTTGGGTACGACAAACGTTTTTTGTCCAGGGAGGCAATGAAATGGACTGCCGAAATATTTGCTGCGGAAGGAATTACAACCTATCTGGTTAACCGTCCTTCCCCTACTTCCCTGATTATGTATTTTATTATGAAACATAAGCTTCATTACGGTATGATGATTACCGCCAGCCATAATCCGACAGTCTATAACGGGATTAAAGTATTTACCTA
>DBEP01000103.1:6914-7807 GCA_002294045.1 Lachnoclostridium sp. UBA903
GGTCGCCTTAGACCCCATGTACGGAGTAAGTGAAACCTCCTTAAAAACCATTCTTTTAACTGCCGGCTGTGAAGTCAGTACTATTCATGACAGGCACGATACCTTATTCGGTGGAAAGCTGCCGTTCCCGTCCGCACAGGCTTTAAAAAGCCTTAAGAATTATGTGTCTGACCACCATATGGATATCGGAATTGCCACAGACGGTGATGCGGACCGCATTGGAGTCGTGGATGATACGGGAAGATTCCTGCATCCGAATGATTTACTGGTGGTATTATATTATTACCTGGTTAAGTACAAGGGCCGGCGCGGTGCCGTGGTAAGAAACATTGCCACCACCCATATGCTTGATAAAGTAGCGGGAAGTTTTGGCGAGAAATGTTATGAGGTTCCCGTAGGATTCCGGTACGTATCCGCCAAAATGCAGGAAACCAATGCAGTTATAGGAGGGGAATCCTCCGGAGGGTTAACCGTACGGGGCCATATCAACGGAAAAGACGGGATTTATGCGGCGGCACTTCTGATAGAGATGATAGCCGTAACCGGCAAGAGCTTATCCCGGATCGTCCGTGAAATTGGTCAGGAATGCGGCACTGTCTGTATGGAAGAGAGGGATTACATACTTAGCCGGGAGAAAAAGGAAAGAATCTTTCAGATTCTTCTGACGGATAAGTGCCTTCCCGCCATACCTTTTGAGGCGGATAAAATCTCCTATCTGGACGGCTGTAAAATATACCTTAAAAGCGGCGGCTGGATAATTGCCAGATTTTCCGGCACAGAACCCCTTCTCCGGATATTCTGTGAGATGCGGGAGGCTTCCGAAGCCGTTTTGCTCTGTGACCTTTTTGAGGATTTTTTAGGCTTAAATCATAAGCAGGCAGTTCAAACAAGCC
>DBEP01000093.1 GCA_002294045.1 Lachnoclostridium sp. UBA903
CCGTATCAACTGGTTATATACACCATAAGTATTCACTGTCGTTGTTACCGTGGATACTATCGTTTCCGTCGAAATTAATTGGTTTCCATTATTATCATAGGTATAGCCTGTTGTCTTTGTGAGTATATTATCTACCCTTGTGGTAATCTCTGTCAACCTGTTTCGGTTATCATAGGTATAAGTACTCACTGATGTTATGGTACTTCCGGATACAGTGTCCCCGGTCACAACCGTTTCCTTCCTACGGTTACCGGCCTCGTCATATTCATAGGCCGTGCTCCTGCCGGCCGGTTCGGTGACGGTGAGCAGTCGGTTTAATCCGTCATAGGTATAGGCGGTGGTTCCTTTCTCCACGCCTCCGATGACCTCATGCTTTGTCAGCTGGCTGCCTGCCCCGTCATAAGTATAGGCATAGCTGTCCAGGATACTGCCGTCCGCTTTCCGGTTGACCAGGGTTTCGATCTGGCTGTTGGCATTATAAGTTTATTCCTCTTTTGTACCGTCGTTATAGGTGACACTTTCCCGGCTTCCGTTGTCATAGCAGGTATAGGTTACCGTATCGCTTCCTGCGATGACTTTGGCCAGGCGGTCGGCCTTATCATATTCTTTTATTGTAATGTTTCCCTTCGGATCCATTGTTCTTTCCCGATAACTACCTTCTTCTGCACCTGTTCTGATGTCATAGGTATAAGATACCGTTCCTATACCTGGTACAGTTTTAGTCAGGACTCTGCCTAACTCATCATAGGTGCGAAGGGTGGTTCCCTCCCCATCGGTCATGGTCAGCATGTTCCCGTTAGCATCATAGGTATAAGCGAATTCCAGGTTCCCCATACTCCCCGAGCTGTCCGCTGCTTCTGTCAGCAGATTCCCATGAATATCATAGGTGTAGGTTACGATGCTGCCATTCTTATCTGTCTTTCTCATTACCTGACCGTCGGCATAGTAAGTATAGCTGTCCTTTGCGCCTCCGGCATCGGTTTGACGGACTAATTCTAATTCAACATCATTAATAATATTATTGTCAACGTCTTCTGAAAACAAGTTCATTTGCCCACAAGTCTGAATGTCTTTCATTAACTGCCATAACTTAAAGTTTTAAGATATGCTAAGAGATATTCTGTTTTTTCCACAAAATGAGGCATTTGGTAATACTCTAAAGTATCCAACTTTTCATCCATTTTTTTTAGCCGGAGATATCATAATTCTCATTATACTTTTCCTTTGTTTCTCTTATTATGTAATATTTTTAACTATCTTTTTTTGGCAACGCTTTAAATTTAATTGTATTTTATATCAATGTCATACACTTTCTCATCTTTCATTGTGTATACCGTTCTTATTTTATCAATTTTCAAACGCTATATACGATATACACACCTAAATACCCTACTCCAGTTTATGAAGGAATGCCAACAAAAGATTTAGTCTCAGCTCTTTATTGAATTATTTAGTGCTTTCGGAAAATAAAGGCTATGCTTTTCATTATCCGAAAACATAGCCATACTTTTATATTCAATGATAAAGAATCTTCATTTTTAACCACTAAATCAAAACAAAGACATTAAAATTTACTGTTCTGACACCTTTGCCTATTCCTTTATGAAATTTTCACTTTGAAGGTCATATCCAAGGTATTTTTTTTTTAAATGGTAAATCATTTTAACTGTATCATTATTAGCTTTTAAATAATTACATCCCTAGAATATAAGAAAGATGCTAACTTCATAAGAAAGATGCAAACTTCGCCGAGCCAAAGTTGGTACGGGGTTTTACCAACTTTCGTACCAACTTTTTACCAACTTTGCCCCGAAAACCTGCGGTATTTTACGGTATTCTACGATACCTCGAAACGTAAGAAAACCGCCGGAAACACTGGGTTTTCGGCGGTTTAGCACTATTTTAAAATATGAAGTTAGTTTTTCATCTGCTTTGCAACTTCATCTGCAAAATTCTCTTCTTTCTTGGCAAGGCCTTCGCCTGTCTCATAACGTATGAAGCTCTTAATTGCTATGGGTGTGCCAAGTTCTTTTGATACATTGTCAAGATATTTTTGAACAGTTAAATCACTGTCTTTTACATATACCTGATCAACCAGAGAGATTTCTTTTAATTCCTTGTTTAAACGGCCTTCAATCATTTTTTCGATGATATTTTCAGGCTTGCCGGTGTTTTCATTCATAGCCTGGGCTTTTAAGATTTCTCTTTCATGCTCGATATAATCCTGTGGGATTTCTGTTCTTTGAACATACTTGGGATTAATAGCCGCAATCTGCATGGCAACATTTTTGGCCGCTTCTCTTGCCGCTTCATTATAAACGGCACATTCGGTTTCAACCAGCACGGCGATTCTTCCGCCGCCATGGATGTAGGATTCTACAAAACCGTTCTCTGCAACAACCTTATGGAATCTTCTGATATTCATGTTTTCACCGATAACTGCTATCTGGGAGGACAATTCCTCTTTTACTGTCTTGGAAGCATCCAGTTCCCATTTTTCCGCCAAAAATGCATCAATATCTGCTGAGGATGTTTTTGCCGCCTGATTTACAACCGCAGTTACAAATGAACGGAATGTGTCATTCTTGGCAACAAAGTCCGTTTCACTGTTAACTTCCACGATAGCTGCGGTTTTGCCGTCTTCACTGACGGTAGTTGCACAAATACCTTCCGCTGCAATTCTTCCTGCCTTTTTCTCAGCTGCCGCCAGACCTTTTTCACGTAAAAACTCAACTGCTTTATCCATATCTCCATCGGTAGCGGCAAGAGCCTTTTTACAGTCCATCATACCGGCACCGGTTATCTCTCTTAAATCTTTTACCATTGCTGCTGTTATAGCCATGTTTAAATACCTCCATTCAATTGATTATGCTTCTGCAACTTCCTCTGCAATCTCTTCTGCCGCTTCAACCGTATCCTCAGTTGTATCTGTCATCTGAGTTCCCTGGTTTGCTTCAATAACAGCATCTGCCATTTTTGCTACGATTAATTTCACGGCTCTGATTGCATCGTCATTTCCCGGAATTACATAATCCAGTTCTTCCGGATCACAGTTAGTATCTGCAATACCAATCAACGGAATACCTAATACATGTGCTTCCTGGATGCAGATTCTTTCTTTTTTGGGATCTACAACAAAGATTGCATCAGGAATGCTCTTCATATTTTTAATGCCGCCAAGATTTCTCTCTAGTTTTTCCCATTCTTTCTTAAGTTCAATGACTTCTTTTTTGGGAAGAACCTCAAAAGTACCGTCCTGGGACATAACTTCGATTTGTTTTAATCTTGCAATTCTGCTCTGGATGGTTTTGAAATTCGTCAGCATACCGCCTAACCATCTTTCATTTACATAATACATGCCGCAGCGTTCTGCTTCTGATTTAATTGAATCCTGGGCTTGTTTTTTCGTACCTACGAAAAGAATCTTTCCTCCTTCTGCAACAATGTTCTTAATTGCATAATAGGCTTCATCCACTTTTCCTACGGATTTCTGTAAATCAATAATGTAGATTCCGTTTCTTTCCGTGTAGATGTACTCTGCCATCTTAGGGTTCCATCTTCTTGTCTGGTGTCCGAAATGTACACCTGCTTCAAGTAATTGCTTCATTGATATAACGCTCATAATTTTCCTCCATATGGTTGATTTCTTCCGCATGTATCGTCTTTTTGGCAGACCCGTCGGGCACCGTGCCAAAAATCAACATACGTGCAATTTAGCATAAGAATTATATCACATGTTTAGACAGATGGCAAGTATTATTTTAACACGTATGCTGACGCGCCGTCACTTTAGTGACACTCTTTTGTCAGCGCGTCATACACATCTCCTGTGGTTTTTATCTCATAGGACAAACTTGCCTATGAGGATTAGGGTGTCAAAAGGTCAATTTTGTGTCCCGAATGAATACACGTAGCGGGACCTTTTGACACCCTAATCCTGTGAGATAAAAAGACAGGCATCCGTCGCCTGTCTTTCTGTTACTTATTATAAATGAAGGCCACACTTGAGCCATTCATCAAATTGCTTAGAAATACTTTTTGTTTCCCCATAGATTACTCTTCTTTAAATCCACATATTCATTATAAGCACGTTCCAATATCTGTTTTTCATTCGAGAACTTTAACATATGATATGCTTCATGAAACTTGTAATATCCGGAATCCATAAAATATTCCTCTCTTTGTGGTTTACTGTAATAGCTATCAGACATCATTAGATACCAATGAACATCCTTTATTACTGTATTCTGCGGTGTGCTGAACGTATATTGGCTTTTCCCTATATACTTAATAATAGAAGCATCCGTTCCAGTTTCTTCTTTCACTTCACGTATTGCTGTCTCCTTATATTCTTCGCCTTCCTCCACAGTCCCTTTTGGCAGAACCCATCCTTCATATTTATTTTTATAGTTCTTATACAGTAGTAAAATCTTTCCTCTGAATATAACTACACCGCCACAGCTCGTTGCCTCAATCATCGCAATTCCTCCTGTATATTGGTGTGTCGATTTTCCTACTAACAGTATACATCATTTTTCATAATTGTTCAACAGATATTTATGCAATTCTCACAAATGCATCCCGGCTTCGTGACATTTCCCGAGCCGACTTTTACATAATCCGAAATCCGCCGTATACTACTTGCTATTAAAATAAGTCTCAAATATTTTAGAGGCAACGGGCACAGCATATTCGCTTCCCGTTCCCACACTTTCCACAATAATACTGACTGCTATTTCGGGCTTTTCTGCCGGAGCAAATCCGACAAACCATGCATGCGCAGGTTTATTTGTCTCATATTCGGCTGAACCTGTTTTACCGGCAACGGTATATTTCTTGTTATTTAATGCTGTTGCTGTTCCGTTCTTTACTACTTCCGTCATAAAAGAGGTCAATATTTGTGCTTCATCGGTTGAAATCAGGGTCTTATACATCTCCGGCATATATTTTTTAATAACATTACCATTCTGGTTTTCAATATGGTCTACTAAATAGGGTTTCATCATAACCCCGCCATTTGCAATGGTGGATACGATAAGTGCATTATGAAGCGGCGTAATCTGTGTCTTTCCCTGCCCGATAACCGTCTGAGGTATATCCTTTTCGGATGATTTTGCGGTTAATACAAAACTGCTCCGGTTATATGTCAGATTCGTCGGCAGGACGGAATTAAACAGAAAGCTTTCACATAATTTACGGAACGAGGTAATATTCAGGGTTGTACCAATATTGGCAAAGGAAGAATTACAGGACTTGGCAAATGATTCCATTAAACCCTCTTTTCCATGGGCCCTGTTATTATAACAATTAATGGTTACATCATAAAATTTTCCTTTTCCCTCACAATCATAGGTATAATCCTCATAGTCCGGATTTTCTTTCACATATTCCAAAGCCGTTAGAATCTTAAAAGTAGAGCCGGGCGGATATAATCCCTGGGTTACACGGTTAATAAGTGCCGAATTATTATTGCTGTCTTCTACTAATTCTTCCCACAAAACATCAATTTTATTTGGATCATAATCCGGTTTTGAAACCATGGCAAGAATTTTACCGGAAGAAGGGTCCGTAACCACAACAGCCCCCTTGCGGTTACCAAGGGCATCGTAAGCCGCTTTCTGCAATCTGCTGTCTAAGGTTGTTACAATATTATCACCGATATTTTTTTCTCCGGATAATTCTCTTAAAATCTTGCTGAACATATTATTATTGGACGTAAGCAGATGAAAATTCTCAGAAGCTTCCAATCCTGTTTTACCTTTGGAAAACCTTCCTACAACATGGGCAAACATATTTTCATAAGGATATACCCTTTTTTCCGTTCCATTCTTGTCGGTATCGGTATGGGCCAAAGTTTTGCCGTCCGCGGAGATAATGTCGCCTCTGACTATCTGCTCCGACAGTAGATCCTGGCGTTGGTTATATGCATTATTAATGACTTCTGAACTTTGTGAAAACATAAAATTAGTAATGTAGCCCAAAACCAATACAAATAAACCGACAAAGATATAGGTGACCAGAATGATTTCCCGGTTGGTCTGTTCTTTTTTGCTTATTCTTGGCTTCTGCTCCGGCTGATTACTGTCCGAATCATTATCACTTTCATCATATATCGCCTGATTTAGTCTGTTTATCTGCTCCGATTTTAAATCCGTTTTTCCTTTATTCAGTTTCTTTTTTGTTCTTTCTTTTCCTTTTTTCAATTTTATCATTCCTATCCTGACCCAGGACATAAAGGCCCTGAATCACACTGAACATTATAATGCTGCTTAATACGGAACTGCCGCCGTAGCTGATAAGCGGCAGGGTAACACCGGTTGAAGGAATAAACTTAATTGCTCCTCCTACGGATAAAAATACCTGGAAAATATAATTAATGCTTAGTCCAAGCGCAATTAATTTATAAAATGTATTATTCAGTTTCATTGCAATATTAATAAACATGACGAAGGTACCGATACAGACCAGGATCATACATACTGCGAATAAACCTCCCATTTCCTCCGATATGGCAGAAAATATAAAATCACTGTCCACTACCGGAATACTGGTTGGGAGTCCCTTAAAGAGTCCCATTCCAAACCAGCCGCCTGTTCCGATTGCAAACAGGGACTGGGATACCTGATAGCCTTCGTTGTCAATATAAGACCAGGGATCTCTCCAGACCATTACCCTGACCCTGACATGGTTGAATTGACGGTAGGCCAGATAAGAGGCCGCGCAGCCGGCTAATAATCCGGAAAAGAAATACAACGGCTGGGAAGTTGCCACAAAAAGCATAACGAGATAGGTTATAAAAAATATTAGTGCACCGCCTAAAT
>DBEP01000080.1:0-869 GCA_002294045.1 Lachnoclostridium sp. UBA903
TTTGAAAAAATAATACCTTCCATGTCTATGCAGGTTAAAGGAATCGGAATTATGAAATCGGAGCGGCCGGAAGGAAAATTGGTGTATACGGAAGTTTATCATAAGGAGCTTATGGAAAATACGGAATATAGATAAACGGCAGGAACATATTTATGGATGAAGCATTAAGGGGCAGCTGCATGAAGGGAAATACCCCAGGAGGAAGCGGCCTTCCTCCTGGGGTTATTTCCCTTCATGCCTTTGTTCTGCCCTTTTAAATAAAACTTGCTATTCCCGGATTATTTTATTGTAGCTGAAATCCAGAAGACGGTGATAATATCCGCCCATCCCGTCAAAGGTAAAGCAATACTTGAATTTATCCGTCCTGCCGTCTCTGAAATATATTACATACTGGAATTCCGGATGATTCATTTCTTCGCAGGCATAATCCTCAGAGTAACGTTTAAAGACAGCAAGAATATCCTTAAGCGTAAAGGAATGACTGTTAACCGTATCAATCAGCTCCTTTAAAAACAGGTTGTTTTCATTGTTTTTATAAATATATGCAACGCCTTCTTTGGGGACGGTAAATTTAAAGCGGTCCCTTTCCGGCAGAATACGGATATCGTAAAAACGGCCTTTAACAAAAGCTATAAATTCCTGTAAATAATCAAGGCAGGCCTCCCTGGTCTGAAAAGCGGTTCCAAGCAGATAATTCAGCAAATCCAGCTCATAAAAAATACTAAAGCTTTCATTATCCGTATAACCTAATTTTAATAATCCTTCATAAATCGTGGTTTCTATATTTTCTTCCAGGTTCTTAAAACCATTTTCCTCTGACATAAGCTGTTAACTCCTATTCCTGTTGAACCCATTATATTGAAATATTT
>DBEP01000080.1:956-29365 GCA_002294045.1 Lachnoclostridium sp. UBA903
GCTTTGCAAACTCTTTTTCATTGTAATATAGAATATTTTTCATGTCAATCCTTGGCCCTGCAATTTATTTCCATCCTGCGTTTGTTCTGACCAGGGCTGTTTATTTATAAGAATTAATCTTATTTCGTGAGGCTTTAAATTCGCATAATAATTTAGACTGTTATTGGTAACCTCCATATGTACCTTATTCAGTTTCGGCATGGAGCGGCCTTTTAAGAGTCCTATTTCTTCTTCCGTGTTAAGAGGAAGAGCGCCCATCCTTACCCATTCGTCAAAAGCACTGCCTTGCTCCCGGTTTACAATCTGTTCCGTCAGAATATAATTTCCGTTTTCCATATGGGACAGAACAAAGTCAAACTCCAGCGAATTCGAATCAATGATTGCATTATATCGTTCCATAAAAGATACGTTAAATAAGATTCCCTGGGCATATAAGGGTGACACATGGGAGTAATTATATAAAATAATGGCATAATCATCCCTTTGGTTGGTAGTGACAAAATAACCGTCTCCTTTCTCCACCAGGGTATCCATTAATTTATTTAGAAAAGTGAAGGCGTAATAGGCAGGTTTTTTAATTCCGTTGCAGGTAAACAGGCCCAATTCGCCGTGAAATTCCTCGTTGGATAAAGGCAGCTCTTCCATAGTATCGGATAAGCACCAATTGCCGAAACTGTCCACCGCATCGTAATTTTCCAATATATTTTTAACAATGTAAGCCGAACGGTAGCAGGTATCGTTGAGCCAATCCCTGTGGGAGGAAGTGGAAGACCATTCCGTTATATAGGTCGGAAGTTTCGGATACCTGGCAATATTTTTCTTATAGCATTCAAGGGTATGGGCTATGTAGTCCGGGTCATCCGATAAGATAATGCGGTCATTTTCCCCGCTTTCCCCGGAGGATTCCCCTAAAGTGGCAAGATCTTTGGTAGTTGAAGTCTTAACGGGATAACAGTGGATATTATAAAAATCCGGGTAGCAGCTATTTGTTTTGCAGTAGTTTAGAAAATCATAGAATTCCGAACCGGAGAAACTAAGTGAACCATAGGAGGGACTGCCGAAACGTAAAAGGGAATCACATTCTTTTACGCTATTTCTGGTGATACGGTATAATTCGTAAGCGATTTCATCCTTTTCAAAAGCAAATGCATAGGGTTTATACGGTGAATTCCAGAAAGTAAAAAGCCAGGTTCTGACCTCGCACAGGCCGTAGCGCATAATAATATGCCTGGTCAGTTCCCTTATGGTATATGCCCATTTCCCGTAATGATTCGGTTCGCTTAATATGACAGGATTATAGAATATGGTTGATTTTGGGTCTTTTGCAAGGAGCTTCGGCATAAAAGAAAACTGAATCAGCGGCTTTAAACCGATGGAAAGCAAAAAATCCAGGACTTCATCCACATAGTGAAAGGTAAGGCAGGGGTTGCCTTGCTTGTCTTCATTGTACAGCATCATGGAATCATCCAGAATGCCATGGAATTTAATATAGCGAAAACCGATTTCCTTCTGCAGGGTAATTAATTCCGCCTGTATACGCCGCATCAGAATTTCCTTTGCCCTTCCCACACCGGTAAAAACTTTAAAGGTATGGTAAAGGGTGCCTTTCTGGTTTTTGGCATTCACATCAAGTATGTTTAATAAAGAAGACGGTTCCGGATTTTGGTTCTTTGCATAATTACCGGTATCCAGATATTCGCCCAGTTTATTCAGAAAGTCATGCTGTTCGATAAATAAATAATCTTTTTGGGCTTTTGCACCCTTATTTTTGTTTTCTTTCCGGTACTCTTTCTGATATTGTTTCGGAAGCATACCATATTCTTTCTTAAAACGGCTTACAAAATACCGGCTGTTGGCAAAGCCGTTATTTGCCGCAATCTGTTCAATTGTCAGATTCGTATTGATTAAATCATATACGGCATGATTCATACGTATGCCGGTCAGAAAATTAAAAAAACTGACCCCCATGTTTTTTTCAAAAAAGTGGGATAAATAAGAAGCCGACAGGTATTCCCTCTCCGCAACGGAATGCAGGGTTATGTTTTCCGTATAATTATCGTTTAAATATTCTATAATTCCCTTTAATCTTTTTAAATTTTTGGATTTTTTCCCGGCCGGTTTTGTACCCGTGGATTTGAAATTTTTGACCAGCTCGTAAAGCAGATGATAAGAATGTGATATACACAGCAGATCATCACAATCGATAATGTTATAATTCAAATAAATCAATTGTGCGATAATTTTTTTTAATTCCAGAAATCTGGATTTGTTGTGATACACGGAAGAATTACATTGAAAATAAGTGGATTCATTCATCCATTTTTTAAAATAACTGTGTTTAATCTGCAGAACGGCAGTTACGTTGTTATTGCTGCGGATTTCGTGGAGCTGGTTGCTGTTGATTAACAGAATATCATCTTCTTTCAGATGATAGGTATCTGTTTCCAGTATGACAGAAAGGTCACCGCTTAATACCAGGTAAATTTCCATACTGCCGTGCCAGTGCCTGGTAGTGTTCTCCAGCCTCTGAATACGTATCTTAATCGGAACATCCTTCTCATATTCAATAGTTTCGTGTTTGTACATAAATTTTCCTCCTCATCTGTTATTTTATGCAATATTAATAAATTATTAGGTAAAAAATAAAAATATTTAAGTAAAAAGATAAATTATTCAAAAAAGTCAAATCTTTATTAAATATAAACAAAATCATGTATTATTTTTATATTATATTAAATAATAAATAAAAACAATTTACAAATATAGCTAAATAGTGTATAAAAAATGTACAAAATAAATATAAATCAGCATGGATTTATTCTACAATATATATTAAAATATGTAAATAGAAAGCTTAACAAAAGTTAAGTTATCTAACTTCAAATCATATCTAAATACGGGAGGTAAAAAATGAAAAGAAGTAAGTATTTAACAGCTATTTTATTGGTAATGATATTAACCGTTACGTCATTACTTGCCGGTTGTAAGAAGAGCGATACGGCAGATACATCCGGTGAAGCAGGAGACACGACAGAAGCTACAACTACGGAGCCCACTGAGGCTGCGACTCCGGAACCGACGGCCGCAGCAGGGGATGCGGCCAGCGTTGCGGCTTCCCTTCCGAGAAATGAGACCCTTTATTTCTCCGGACAGCAATGGGGCGCTATTAATGACTACAATCCGTTTTCCAGTAACCCGAACAACTGGTGGGTAGAACAGAATGATGACGCCAGAGTAATGGTTTATGAAACATTATTTATGTACAATCAAAATGACGGCAAGTTATATGGCCTGCTGGCAACAGATTATGAGCAGGGCGATGACGGAGCCTTTACCATTCACCTGAATCAGGACGCTCACTGGAGCGACGGGACACCGGTTACTTCCGAGGATGTTGTATATACTTTTGATGCCCATAAAAGACTGGAAACAGTTCAAAGCGGCATGTGGACCTACATAGATTCCGTAACGGCTTCTGATACCCAAACAGTTGTTATTACCCCCAACAAAGATAATTACAATCCTTTGAAGATTCTTGAAGTACTGCCCAAGCTATATATTGTCAACAAGGCTCAGATGTCCCAGCTGGAAGCTGATAACGGAAATGACAAAGATAAAATCAAAACAGACAAAAATGAAAATCTGATTGCTTCCGGTCCGTACAAACCTTATTATGATGATGAAACTAAAGTAGTTGTAGTCAGAGATGACAATTACTGGGGCCAGGCAGATTCCATGTGGGGAAAACTTCCCGTACCGAAATATCTGGCACACAATATCTTTATCGATAATAACGCAGGTGCGATTGCTTTTGAACAGGGCGAAGTAGACGTATCCCAGCAGTTTATGTCGGAGATATGGAAAATGTGGGAGGATGGCAAGCCGGTTTCCACCTATCTTGATGAGGCACCATATTATGAGTGCGTAGCACTTCCCACCGCTATCTTTAATGTAACAAAACCTGGACTTGACCAGGTGGCAGTCAGAAAAGCCCTTGCCATGGCTACCGATTACGAGCAGATTGCCTCAACCGCCATGAGCGGATATACCCCTTTAATGAGTGACGCGCCTCCGTCTCTGATGAACCCTACCACTCCGGAACGTGCTTTAATTGATGAAGCACAGTTAAAAGACTTGCAGTGGGTAGGCAAACAGATTGATGAAGCAAAGGCTTTACTGGACGAAGCAGGCATCAAGGATACCGACGGAGACGGATACCGTGAATACAACGGAAAGAAAATAGAATTTACGGTACAATGCCCGTCCGGCTGGACCGACTGGAATTCGGCGCTTGAAATGGTTGCTGCCGCCGGCCAGGCAATCGGACTGGATGTATCCACCCTTTGGACCACCGCCGCAGAATGGACCACCAATTACCGTACCGGCAATTTTGATGTGATTATGTTTAGCTATGCCGGAGCCAGCATTTCCAATCCATGGACCCGCAGTTTTCAGACCCTGCACAGTACTCCTGCAAAAGTGGGTGAAAATGCGGAGTGGGGTTATGGCCGCTACAGTAATTCAAGAGCGGATGAGATTATCGACCAGATTCCGACCGAAACGGATGAATCGAAATTAAAAGAATTATATACGGAATTAAATAAGATTTATTTAACCGACGTACCTTGTTTCGCATTAATGTATCGTCCGGGCCTGTTCCATACGGTTAACGAATCCGTGTGGACCGGATTCCCTCAAGCGGACGACGGCAGTAATATACCACCTACAGTTCTGACAGACGGCTATGGTATTGCAGGATTATATAATCTGACATTAACGGCAGAATAGTTTTGAATAGGTAAAAAATTGCTATTAGCGGTCATGATTTGATAGGAAAAGAGCAGGTAAATTCATGACCGCTTTTTACAGTATAGGTATTCTTGCATTTGACAGAATGGAAGCTTCCGTAAAATGAACCGGAAGCGCCGACCAATGAAACGAGGTGTTTAGATTTGAAAGGTTATGTTAAGTATTTTTCAGGTAAAATAGCATGGTATCTGCTGACTTTGGTAATTGCTGTTTTTCTCAATTTCTTATTACCGCGCCTGACCCCGGGGAATCCTGTAGCAACCATAGCCAGTAAGGCGGTTACCGGTATGACGGATGCAAATGCCATACAAAAGGTTTATGAAGATTACACCAGATTGTTCGGGCTTGATAAATCCATTCCGGAACAATTCGTATTATATATTTCTAATCTCTTAAAAGGAGATATGGGAGTTTCCTTTTCCTATTTCCCAAGGGAAGTAACCGATTTGATCGGTTCGGCCGTCGGCTGGACCGTTGCTCTCCAGCTTCCGGCAATTTTGGTCGGATGGTTTCTTGGTAATTTATTGGGAGCCGTTGCCGCATATATCAAAGGTTCCTTTGATAAGGTCATTTTTCCCATATTCCTGTTTATAAGTAACATACCTGCTTTTGGTATGGCAATTATTATACTGTTTGTATTCGGTATCTATTTAAAATGGTTCCCGACCAGCGGCGGATACGGCTTTGATTTAATTCCGGCATGGAACCTGAACTTTATATTATCCGTTATCCGGCATTACCAGATGCCTTTCTGGTCCATTGTATTAATTACCATAGGCGGCCAGGCTATCGGCATGAGGTCCATGTCCATATATGAATTAAATGCCGACTATGTAAAATACAGCCGTTTTTTAGGCATCAAGGATAGAGTAATTGTGAAATACGTGTTCCGTAACGCCATGCTTCCGCAGATAACCGGACTTGCACTTTCTCTTGGCACCATGGTGGGGGGAGCGCTGGTAGCCGAAATGATTTTCAGCTATCCGGGCCTTGGTACAAGAATGTTAAATGCGGTTACCGGTCAGGATTTTCCGGTTATATCCGGCTGCACATTAATTATTACCATAGGCGTATTGCTGGCAAATCTTGCTGTTGAAATTCTGTATGGTTTCATTGATCCCAGAATTAAAGCGGCACAACAGGACTGAAATATAAAAGAATGAGAGGTGCAAAATGAAACATCAATTACAGCTTATATTTAGATCTCAGAAATTTATAACCGGTTTTGTCATCTTTGCAGCAATTCTTTTAACAACAATTATTTATCCTCTGTTGGTTACGAGAAATCCGCTGGAAATGGTAGGAGGTTTATTTTACAGACCGGGAACCTATATAAGTGTAACGGATACCGTGGATATGGACGCCTACAAAATCAATATGGATGTTGTGGCAGGTAAGCTGGCAAAGTCGGTAACGGCAGAAGAACAGCAGCTTATGAGAGACTGGCTGTTAAAATACGGTACCGACGTTAAGCCAGAAGAAGTGGAGGATGCAAAGGAAGCCTATGATATTATTGAGCTTTGGCTGCGCAATTATGATGAAACCGCTAATATGGCAGGTGTTACAAAAGCCTTAAAAAATCAGTATGTAAGATTATATAAAAAAGTAGAGAATATTCTGAATTCAGAAGGATATACGGTATTTCAGAAAAATATAGAAACAGGAGAGCTGGAGGAAGTGACGGCAATCGGAACCGGAGAATTTGTCAATATAAAGGATATTCCCAATCAGATAACATTTCCCCTGGGAACCGACAATTTCGGCAGGGACGTACTTACGGAGCTGGTAGCGGCCATTAAAACGTCTTTAAAGATTGGTTTGCTTGCCGGTACCGTAGCGACGGCAATCGGTTTGACGCTGGGGCTGTTAGCCGGTTATGTGGGAGGATGGGTTGATAATATCATTACCTTTATCACCAACATGTTTACGGTAATTCCCTCTTTTATTATCCTGATTTTAATTGCCTCCGGCCTGGGGCAGGCCGGAAGAGGTGCCATGCTGGTTGCTGCGGTTATCGGACTGACGTCGTGGCCATGGACCTGCAGATCCGTAAGGGCCCAGACGATTTCTTTAAGAAACAGGGATCATGTTAACCTGTCCAAACTTTCCGGACACAGCTTACCCAGAATCATATTGACGGATATTCTGCCCTATGTGGCTTCCTATGTGGTTATGGCCTATATTCTTCAGATAGCTTCCGGCATTCTTTCCGAAGCCCAGTTATCCATGATAGGTCTTGGACCAAGTACAAATAAAGTGGCGACACTGGGGCTGATGATGAACTGGGCCATGCAGTTTCAGGCACCCCTGTCAGGTGCATGGTGGGCATTCATACCCGTTGTTCTTTCCATAGCACTGATATCATTTTCGCTTAACTTAATGAACACGGGTCTTGACCAGGTATTCAACCCGCAGCTGAGAGAATAGGGGGACTTAATATGGGAAAGATTATGCTGGAAGTTAATAATTTAAAAACAAAATATATTACAAGATTTCATGAAAGTGTTTATGCCGTTGACGGTGTATCCTTAAAACTGGAGGAAGGCAAATCCCTTGGTATTGCAGGTGAATCCGGCTGCGGAAAGTCAACCCTGGCATTAAGTCTTATGGGATATTATTTTGCGCCGCTTCATTATATGGAAGGGACTATTATAGTAGACGGCAAGAATATTTCGGAGATGACACCGGACCAGGTCCGCAAAACCGTATTGGGCACCGAAATTTCCTACATTCCCCAGGCTGCCATGAACGCATTAAATCCGACACAGAAAATTATACGTTTTATTGAGGATGTGATTCATGCGCACGATCCCAAAATGCCAAATAATATGATTTACGACCTGGCAAGGGAAAGGTTTGAAGTTTTAAATTTACCCAAAGAGGTACTGGAAAAACATGCGGTTGAATTATCCGGCGGTATGAAACAGCGTACCGTAATAGCCATATCCACGATTCTTTCACCCAAGGTTCTGATTGCGGATGAACCGTCCTCCGCATTGGACGTTTCTTCCCAGAAAGTGGTTATCAAAATGCTTCGTGACCTTATGAATAAGGGTTTTATCAAATGCATGATATTTATTACCCATGAGCTGCCTCTGCTCTATAATGTAACGGATGACATTATGGTTATGTATGCGGGACAGATTGTTGAAAAGGGTACCGCAAAAGAAATGGTATTTGATCCGCTTCATCCCTATTCCAAGGGCCTTATGGGCTCTATTATAGTTCCGGAAGCCGGTACAAGGGATGTGAAGCTGACTTCCATACCGGGAACGCCTCCCAACCTTAAAAAACCGCCGGCCGGCTGCCGGTTTGCAGAACGCTGCAGATACGCACAGGCAGCCTGCAAAGTACAGGGCATTGAGGAAGTGCATTTGGAAGACGGCAGAATATACCGGTGCATTCTGGAACAGAATCGGCTGAAGGAGGTAGGAAAGTAATGGAGAAATCCAGAGAAATATTGCTTAGCGGTAAAGGTGTAACCAAAGTTTATGGGTTTGGCGATAAGAGAACGGTTGCAGTAAATAAAGTAGATTTTGACTTCCATAAAGGGGAAATTGCATCCATAGTTGGTGAAAGCGGCAGCGGGAAGACAACTCTGGCAAAAATGCTATTAGGGCTACACAGTGTAACATCCGGTGAAATCTTTTATAAGGGAAAGTCAAGGGATATACGCACTTCCCGTAAAAGAAGAGCTTATTGGAAGGGGATTCAGGCCATATTCCAGGATCCGTTTTCCACCTTTAATGTTTTTAACCGTATCGATACGCTTTTATTGGATTGTATCAACCTGAGAGGGCAAAAAGATTTACCCTATGATAAAAAAGCAGAGTTAATGGCGGAAGCCTGCAGTTTTGTAAACCTGAAGTTTGCCGAACTGACAAAGAAATATCCCTTTGAATTATCCGGAGGCCAGATGCAGAGGCTGATGATAGCCAGAATCTTTTTGTTAAAACCCCAGATACTAATAGCCGACGAACCGACTTCCATGATAGATGCCTGCTCCCGTGCAACGATTCTGGATATGTTATTAAAGCTCCGTGACGAAATTGACATGACCATTATATTTATCACCCATGATATCGGTCTTGCCTATTATGTTTCCGACTCCGTATATATTATGGAGCATGGAGTGTTTGTTGAAAAAGGTACTGCAGATGAAGTAATACTTCAACCGAAGGCAGATTATACGAGGAGACTGATAAACGATGTTCCGAAAATATATGAAGAATGGGATTTATCAACGGTTTAGCCTTTTCATGGCAGGCTTTTATCATGAATCGGCTGAATACAGCCGGCATATTATTTGCCTTAACTCTCAGATTGGGCTTGTTGAATCACAAAGCCGTTACCGGCTTTATGATTCGGCAGGAGGATCTTCCCAATGCAAAAGTCTCCCAACTACCTCCGGAAGCTGCCTTCTTCCCGGGATTATTCTCCATCCTGTGTTTGCCCTGGGCAAATAACCCGGTAATCTTATCACTTTCTTATTCCTTAAGGCATATACTGGAAGTGATAATTATTTTAAGGATATCGCAGGCTTGCCTGCGATATGCAATGGATGTGAGCATGAATATAAAAGAATATTATAGGAAGAATGCCGGGTCTTATTTCTATCCTGATTTAAGAAAATATCCCCGCAATGACGGATACGGCATAAGTCCCAGGGTCTATCCGGCACAGATGGAGACACAATCCTTTGGTACGCTGCAGGTAAATTGTGTAACTCAGACAGGATTCCGGCCGATTCCGGATGCCACGGTAAGAATCTCATATACCGGAGATCCTACGTCCACGATAGAAGAACTGACTACGGATGAAGTGGGACGCACGGAAGAAATTCAATTACCGACGCCTCCGCTGGAATACAGTCTGGATCCGGAGATCTTTGATCAGCCCTATTCGGAATATACCATAGATGTGACGGCACCCGGCTTTGAAAGGGTTGATGTCAGCGGAACCCAGTTACTGCCGGACGTAACGGCAATCCAACCCGTTGAAATGGTTCCGTTACCAGAAGCGGAACGAGCCGAAGAAGTATTTGTAATACCTCCCCATACCCTTTATGGCGATTATCCGCCTAAAATTGCGGAATCGGAGATTAAGCCCACGGCAGAAACCGGTGAAATAGTACTGAGAAATGTTGTAGTACCGGAATTTGTTATTGTCCATGACGGGCCGCCTACGGATACGTCGGCTGCAAATTATTATATACGGTACAGGGATTATATTAAGAACGTTGCTTCCAGTGAAATCTATGCAACCTGGCCGGAAGCAACTATTTTAGCCAATATTTTGGCCATTATGTCCTTTACTTTAAACAGGGTATTTACGGAGTGGTATCGGAATCAGGGATATAATTTTACCATTACGTCGTCCACAGCTTTTGACCATAAATGGATGAGAGGCAGAAATATTTATGATAACATAGGTTTAGCGGTGGATCAGGTCTTTAACAATTATTTGTCAAGGCCAAATGTGAGGCAGCCCATTCTGACACAATACTGTGACGGAAGAAATGTTACCTGCCCCGGGTGGATGACCTTATGGCAGCAGGGTATTATAATCAAAATAAATATCCAGAAATCCTTCCTTTTTATTAAATACCATTTTTTTTATTATGGATTTCAGGGCATTGTTTTTTATTCCGTTGTCAATGGCATCGGAAATAATAATTTCATAAACACTCTTAATTGGATTTAACGGTTCGTTCTCATTATCGGACGTATTTCGGTTTTTAAGGCTTTCCAGCCGTTCTTCCAGCAGGCTTTGTTCTTTTTGCAGAGCGGACTTATTTTCCTTATATTCTTTTAAACTGTCAATTCCGTTTATATATGCTTTTTTGATTCTGTTTTCCTTCTCCTTTAATTTAACAACCTGCTGTTTTAATAAAATTATTTCATCAAATGCTTCATTTTTTATTGCCGAATAACCTGTTTTTCCGGATACAATCACCGTTTCCAACGCTTCCAATACGGAAGGAACCAGTTTATTTTCGGAAATACTGTTGCAAACCGGACATTTTCCCTTGGTATAACCATTGCAGCAAAAATGCAGGAACCTGGAATTTTTGGTTCTGGATGCCGTCATGCTGCGGCCGCAGTTGCAGCATTTTACCATACCGGATAACCAGTGATTATATTCGGTAACCGGTCTTGCTTTCTGGACAGAGGCTTTTTCCCCGCCGATTTTTTTTTGGGCCTGCTCATACAATTCCTCGGTTATAATAGGCTCATGCTGTCCTTTTACCAATATCCATTCCCATTCATTTTTTACTGTTTTGGTGGCATTATGGGTTCTGTTCCAGCGGATATAACCTTTGTACATAGGATTTTTCAGGATATATTCCACGGACCTGCGTTCGAAATCCTTATTCCGTTTTGTTTGGTATCCCAATAAATTTAAATATTTTGCAATCTGATAGCAGCTTATATTATCGTAAACATACTTTTGGAAGATTAGTTTTATAATATGAGCTTCCTCCGGTACAATAACAGGAAGGTCTCCGGAATGCATTATTTTATAACCCAGAGGAGGATTGGCCTGGTAACCGCCCCGAAGGGCTTTTTCCGTCATTCCTTTCATTACTTCATCCGCAAGATTCAGCGAATAATATTCTGCCATAGCCTCCAGCATGGCCTCCAGAATAACGCTGAATTTATCATCTTCCAATTGCTCCGTAATGGATATTACTCTGATATCGCATTCTTTTTTTAATAAGGATTTATAGACTATACTGTCTTCCCTGGAACGGCTGAACCGGTCAAAACGATGAACTAAGATAATATCAAAAGGCTTCGGCTTCTTTTTGGCGGTTGCTATCATTTTCATAAATCCGGGCCGTTTTTCGGCTTTTCTGCCGGACATACCTTCATCCGTAAAAACATATTCCTGCCTGACCTGTATGTTGTTGTTTCCTGCATATTCCGTTAATAACCGCTTTTGGGCATCAGGGGAGTATTCTGCCTGATCTTCCGTACTGACACGGATATATAGTGCCGCAGTGTGCATTTTTTACTCCATTTCTGCGTACGCTTTCTGCGCACCAGCTCCTTACTTGATTATATTTCCGAAAAGCCATAAAAATACCGCAGAGTGTGTTTGAGCTTAAGGATTTTAAAAGGCAGGAGGGCAATAAGTACAAACCATATCTCATAAATTATTAATGGAGGTGGTAAATATCAATCAGGCGCTTAAAGTGAGGCTCTACATAAATATGAAAGGCGATTGCCATCCGTGGGAATCGCTGGCGGAAGAAAAACAAAAGGAAATAGGAACAGCTCTCAATGATAAAGCATTGAGAGCCGTTGGATATCATCCAGCAGACGGGAATAAAGGAAAGATTAATTTTCCAGCACCCACAAATGCTGATGAATAAAAAAGGTCAGGTTAATCTGCTGCTGCCGCTTATTGGTGCTGTATAAGCAGCGATAGGTGGTGCGGCCGATTCCGTCTTTGGTGCAGGCAACACCGTCAATTTTAACCTTGCAGGCGTTGCCGTATAAGTCTGTCAGGCCAAGGTATACGGGAATAATTTTTCCTGAACGGTTAAAAGAGGCAATTACGGAAACCGGCTGATATTTTTCATAATCAATTTTAATATTCAGGTTATTATTGGATTCAAAGAATGGCATTATTATCACCTCGCAAGAGAATTATAACAAACATATGTTCGAAACACAATGGATATTACAGGAAGAAGATATGGATTAAAAGAGGAGCGGCCGTCAGGAATACCTGGCGGCCTTATTATGAAAAAATTATGCTTTATTGATGCTCTATATTTATTATAGCGTTCATTTATGTACATTGTTTTATGAATTTGTGAAATTACTGTTAAAATTTAAGAAATTCCTGCCTGCCGGACTCCGGTATTGACGCGCTGTTACTTTAGTCACAATTACCGATGGCGCGTCGTGTCCATCCAGCACGGAAGGGTTTTAAACCCTTATTGGCTTTGCCGCTGCTTGTTTATACGAATTTATCGGAAACGGTCCGTTTTGGAAGGGAATAAATGAATCGCGATAATAATATTTATAAATATGACTTGAATGAGGGGGATATATGTTTCGAAAATCGAAAAGGAAGAGAAACACAAATAACTTTATACCGTACAGTAAAAAACTATTGGAGTATTCACGCTTTGAGTGCTGGATTATGACGGTCGCATTATATATTATGCAGGGATTTGGAATTGATACCGGCGAACTCTATCAGATCTGCCTGGCCAGCTGGGCAGGCTATGCGGTAGCAAAAGCATTGTATTATAATATGGCTAAATCGGATCACCAGATTCAGCTTCTCAGGAAGGTAGAGCCTGAAACAGCCGGCCGGCTAAAAGATATCCTTAGAGAAAATACCGAAAGAAAATTACTGAAAAACAGTATTGATGAAAACGAAGAAAGTGAAAAAGATGAGGAGGGAAATTAATACCTTTCTACCCTGTTGCTGTCCGGATGACCCAATGGGGCTCTAAACAATTGGGGGATCAGGGACTCACTGCCATACAGATTATCCGCAATTTCTATGGGTCCGATATGTATATTAATTCTGCAAATGAAGTTGCCGGCGTACCGGCTTCCTGGCCGGGAGAGAATTTAACCGTTGGTTCCAGGGGAGACAGTGTAATGCAGATACAGGAGCAGTTGAATGCCATCGCCAATGTTTATTCCGTAGTACCGGCAGTTGCCGTTGACGGTGTATACGGACAGCAGACCGAAAATGCGGTGAGGATATTCCAGCAGACCTTCGGACTGCCGGCTAATGGTATTGTTGATTTTCCTACCTGGTACAGGATATCCGAAATATACGTGGCAGTTACCAGAATTGCGGAATTATAAAAATATAATGTATAAATATAGGAAGGATTATTCATTACCCCATTATTAAACCCGAAGCCCGAATGGACTTAATAATTTAAGATGTTTTGCAATATCTTAAAATAATTAAGTCCTTTTTTCTGTAAATTGCATAGGAATACCTTTATAAAAAATATGATATTTTTCTTGATTAAAACGCAGAAATATTTTATAATTATGAATAAATAATGCATAATAATAAATTATATTAAAAAACCAAAATAAGTGCTTGTATTTTAAAACAAGTTGTGATAGAATTTTAGCAATTTGGGAACCTGTAGGCCAGATATGCGTAAGAAGTATATCCAAAGTATTTTGTGTATGCTTTTTTTTACGGGTAAATGCAGCTTGCCACACAGGAATTGGTTACAGGAACATAAGGACGTGTAGTTACAATTGTAGCAGCAGTCACCAATTGTACTATTACTATATTGAAAGGAACAGGTGGAAGTTATGAAAGCTTTTCTGATATTGGAAGACGGTAATGTCTTTACCGGTAAAAGTATTGGTTCAACCCGGGAGATGATTAGTGAAATAGTATTCAACACCTCAATGACAGGTTACCTGGAGGTGCTGACGGACCCATCTTACGCAGGCCAGGCGGTTGTTATGACTTATCCGTTAATCGGGAATTACGGAATCTGCTATGAAGACATGGAATCGAAAAAGCCGTGGGTGGACGGATATATTGTAAGAGAAATTGCAAGGCGCCCAAGTAACTTCCGAAGTGAGGACAGCATTGAGAATTTTTTGAGGAAAAAGGACATACCCGGAATTACCGGAATCGATACGAGGGCCCTGACCAAAATTTTAAGGGAAAAAGGGACCATGAACGGTATGATTACTGCCGATGAGAATTTTGTATTGGAAGATGTCATTGGGAAATTAAAAGGACACCAGGTGACCAAGGTAGTTGAAAAGGTAACCCGCAAGGAGAAAAAGACCTATTATGCCGGAGAATATACACCGGGTGATGCGGACAATGCAAGAAGCGGCCTTAAAATCCATCCATACAGAAAAGGAAACTTCAAGGTTGCCTTATTGGATTACGGCTGCAAGGATAATATCAAGGACTGCCTGTTAAAAAGAGGTTGTGATGTGACTATCTATCCGGCCTTAACCAAAGCGGAAGAAATTCTCTCAGATAAACCGGATGGAATTATGCTGTCCAATGGTCCCGGAGATCCCAAAGAATGTACGGATATTATTAAAGAAATCAAGAAAATGTACGACAGCAATGTCCCTATTTTTGCTATTTGCCTGGGGCACCAGTTAATGGCACTGGCCAATGGCGGAGATACCAAGAAGTTAAAATACGGTCACAGAGGCGCCAATCATCCGGTAAAGGATTTAAAGACCGGAAAGGTATATATATCCTCGCAAAATCATGGTTATGTGGTAGAGGACGGAACCATGAGCGATGATATTGCGGAAAAAAGTTTTATCAATGCCAATGACGGAACCATAGAAGGATATCATTACTTAGGCAAAAACATATTTACGGTCCAATTTCATCCGGAGGCATGTGCAGGTCCTCAGGATTCCGAGTTCCTTTTCGATGAGTTTATTCAGATGATGGAGGTACAAGAATGCCAAAGATAGACAGCATCAAAAAAGTATTGGTGATAGGTTCCGGCCCGATTATAATCGGACAGGCGGCTGAGTTTGATTATGCAGGCACACAGGCCTGCCGTTCCTTAAAGGAAGAAGGTATCTGCGTTGTACTGGTAAATTCCAATCCGGCTACCATAATGACGGACAAAGATATTGCGGATATGGTTTATATCGAGCCTTTAACACCGGATATTGTAAAAAAGATAATTCTAAAGGAAAAACCGGACAGTATACTTCCGACTCTGGGCGGACAGGCAGCCTTAAATATTGCCATGGAATTGGACGAGTCTGGATTTTTAAGTGAAAATGAGGTTAAATTAATCGGTACTACGTCTGAAACCATAAAAAAAGCGGAGGACCGCCAGGAATTTAAAACTACCATGGAAAAAATCGGTGAACCCTGTGCTCCAAGTACGGTGGTAACTACGGTGGAGGCTGCGATGGACTTTGCGGGAGCCATCGGATATCCGGTGGTTGTCCGTCCGGCTTATACCCTTGGCGGAAGCGGCGGCGGAATTGCACAAAATGAAGACCAGCTGAAAGAGATCTGTTCCAATGGTCTTCGTCTGAGCCGTGTGGGCCAATGCCTTATTGAACGCTGTATTGCCGGCTGGAAGGAAATAGAGTATGAGGTAATGAGGGATAATCAGGGCAACTGTATTACCGTATGTAATATGGAAAATATCGATCCGGTAGGTGTTCATACCGGGGACAGTATCGTAGTGGCGCCTTCCCAGACCCTTGCCGATAAAGAATACCAGATGTTAAGAACCTCTGCTATGAATATTATTACGGAGTTAAATATTACCGGAGGCTGCAACGTCCAATATGCGCTGCACCCGGAAACCTTTGAATACTGTGTGATTGAGGTCAATCCAAGAGTAAGCCGTTCCTCGGCCTTAGCATCCAAGGCTACGGGATATCCCATTGCCAAGGTTGCGGCCAAAATAGCTTTGGGCTATAACCTGGATGAAATTAAAAATGCAATTACCGGTAAAACCTATGCCAGCTTTGAACCGGCGCTGGACTATGTGGTTGTTAAGATACCCAAATGGCCTTTTGATAAATTTATCATGGCTAAAAGGACCCTGACCACACAGATGAAAGCAACCGGTGAAGTTATGAGCATCTGCACCAATTTTGAGGGAGCTTTGATGAAGGCGCTCCGTTCCCTGGAGCAGAACATATACAGCCTGCATTACGGCAATTATGAGCAATATCCGGTGGATGAAATCAGAGAAAAATTGTATCAGATTGATGACAGGCGTCTGTTTGTTATTGCGGAAGCAATCCGCAGGGGAATTTCCTTTGACGAAATATATGATATAACCAAAATAGACAGATGGTTTTTAGATAAAATTACCGTTCTGGTTGAAATGGAACAGGAGTTAAAAAACGGGCCTTTAACGGAAGAGCTGTTGAAAGAAGCCAAAAGACTGGAATTTCCGGACCGCGTTATTGCGGAATTAACAGGTAAAACCCTGGCGGAAGTGAAAGAACTCCGTAAAAAGGAATATGGTATTATACCTGCTTATAAGATGGTAGATACCTGTGCGGCGGAGTTTGAAGCCAGTACACCCTATTATTATTCCTGCTATGGCAGTGAAAATGAGGTGGACCCGGTTAAGGCCAGAAAAAAGGTCATGGTATTGGGCTCCGGGCCGATCCGGATCGGCCAGGGTATTGAATTTGATTATTGTTCCGTACACAGCGTATGGGCTTTAAGTAAAGCCGGATTCGAGACCATAATTGTAAATAATAATCCGGAAACCGTAAGTACGGATTTTGATATAGCAGATAAGTTGTATTTTGAACCTCTTACTCCGGAGGATGTGGAAAATATTGTGGATTTGGAGCAGCCCGACGGAGCGGTGGTACAATTCGGAGGCCAGACGGCAATCAAGCTGACGGATGCCCTGCTGAAAATGGGTGTGACGATTCTCGGAACCTCTGCCGAAAACGTAGATGCGGCGGAAGACAGGGAATTATTTGATGAAATCCTGGAGGAATGCTGTATACCGAGGCCGGCAGGCAAGACCGTATTTACAACAGAAGAAGCCATTGCGGCAGCCAATGAGCTGGGATATCCGGTTTTGGTAAGACCTTCCTACGTATTGGGAGGACAGGGGATGCAGATTGCCATATCGGATGAGGACATCAGGGAATTCATGGAAATTATTAATCAGAATGTCCAGGAACATCCGATTCTGGTTGACAAATATCTGATGGGCAAAGAGGTTGAGGTAGATGCCGTATGTGACGGAGAAGATATTCTGATTCCCGGCATTATGGAGCATGTGGAACGCGCCGGCATCCATTCGGGGGACAGTATATCCGTATATCCGGCACAGAACGTAACAGAAAGGCTTCAGAACGTAATTGTGGATTATACCAGAAAACTGGCGAAATCCCTTAATGTAATCGGACTTATTAATATCCAGTTTATTCTTTATAACGATGAAGTTTATGTAATTGAAGTAAACCCGCGTTCCAGCCGTACCGTCCCTTATATCAGCAAAGTAACCGGTATCCCCATTGTTGCCTTGGCCTCCCGTGTGATACTTGGCGAAAAGATTAAGAATTTGGGATTTGGGACAGGTCTGGCGCCTGATGCGGACTATATAGCAATTAAAATGCCGGTATTTTCTTTTGAGAAATTACACGGAGCCGATATCAGCCTTGGGCCGGAAATGAAATCCACCGGTGAATGTTTAGGAATTGCCAGAACCTTTAATGAAGCTTTATACAAAGCATTTTTAGGTGCGGGAATTAATCTTCCGAAACATAAAAAGATGATAATGACCGTAAAGGACGCGGATAAGCTGGAAGCCGTGGAAGTAGGAAGGAGATTTAAAGCTCTTGGTTACGAAATATATGCAACCAGAAGTACGGCCAAGTTCTTAAGTGAGAACGGTGTGGAAGCCATCCCTGTTAATAAGCTGGATAAAGAGGCTCCTACCATTATTGACCTAATTCTTGGCCATGAAATTGACCTGGTTATTGATACGCCGACCCAGGGACGTGATAAATCCAGGGACGGATTTTTAATACGCCGTACCTCCATCGAAACCGGAGTAACCTGCCTGACATCCCTGGATACGGCCGATGCCCTGTTAACCAGTCTGGAAAATGCGGATATTGACAATATTTCACTAATTGATATAGCAAAACTATAAATCCATACCCTGCTAAATGAGGCTGCTGAAAAAGCCCTTTTCGCTACATCTTTATTCATTCAGTATCAGAAAAGGGTCTTTTTCAGCAGCCTCTGCTAAACCGCTGTTTCTCCTCTTAAACTATCAAAGGCGTTGTATATATCTAAAATGCCGTAACCCCATTCCCGGTTAGGATAGGTGATACCCGGGGTTCTTCTGGCACCCCGTATCAGCAGATTTTTTATTTCCACACTGTCAAGCTGGGTATAGTTGCCCTCAATGATGCCCCATTCCAGTACCATGGCAGCAATTCCCGCCGTATGGGCGGCGGCCACACTGGTACCTGATCTGGTGACGTAAGTATTGCCGGGACCGGGACCAATCAGGTTGACCCCCGGCGCAGCCATGGCAGGGCTTATTGTATTTATCCTTGTAAATCCTCTGCTGGCATTAATAAAAAGACTCTGATTGGTGTAATTATAGGCGGTGACAACAATGGGAATTATGGTATTGCCGGGAGAGGTCAGCGTAATTTCAGGAGTCGGCTGGGTAAAATAAGTCTCGCTGCTTATGAAATTAGATATGGGGAGCCATATATTAAAACGGGAATCCAGGTCCAGGTTGGAATATACCCGGAATCTCCATATACCTTCGGTAGGACTGTTAAACCGCATCAAAATCAGCTGGTCTCCCGTCTGGGTTTCTACAATCTGGTAGTCCACATAAATTACGGTTTCTTCAAAAATAAACCGGATTATTCTGGTTTCTCCGATTCTGGCCGGTATCCTCGGTATGAATTCCCCCGTAGGGGACAGAATGTCAATGGAAAATGTACTGGGGGCATCGCCCCATAATTCCATGGAAAAGCCTTCTTCATTTGGACCAACTCTCAATTCCACCGTTTCATATTCGACTCCCCGGGCAATGATTCCTTCAAAGTGATGTCCGGTGTTGCCTTCATTTCCGCCTGCTATGGAGACTCCGATACCGTTAAAATCTGCTATAACAGAAAGATAATTGCTTAATACACCCCGGTGGTCATGGGCTCCCTGGGACGTGCCAAAGCCTATGCAGATGGATAAAGGCCTCACTAATCGGTTGGCAATGCTGAGCAGATAATTAACGCCCATTATAATGTCCGTTTCCTGGTAACATATGACATCTTGGGGTATGAAAAAGAAATTACGGATAAATTGTTTTGCCTGCCTTAATTTAACTACTATAATATCAGCAAAGGGAACCACGCCGGAGAAATTATTTTCTATGTTTTCCGTCCCCGCCGCAATGCCCGCCAGGAAAGTACCGTGACCGTCTTCGTCCGTACTCGGAACCACGGACAGGGGATCGGTATTCCCGAGAGCAATATTGATTTGAGACTGGGTATATTCCGTACCATAATAAAAGCCTTCCGGTGACTGGCCGGTTTGAATTGTCTGGTCCCATATGGAGAATATTTTAGTCGTGCCGTCAGCATTTTTAAATGCGTTGTGGGTATAATCAATTCCTGTATCAATAATTCCTATCAAAATACCTTCGCCTCTTAAACCGAAGCCAGGTATATTCCGGATTCTGGTAACCCCGGAGGCTTCCAGGCTGCCGGTATCCATTAAACCAAAGCAGCTGGGATAAATGCTATATCCATATTGTTGAATTAAATTTTCCGGGAGACCGCTGATAGGAACATAAGCGACAGCATGGGTAGTAGTAAGTGGAGCATAACAGGTATCCGGATTTGCCGTAAGCTGATCCAAATTTTGCCCGAATTCTACAATCAATTCAGCGTAATCTTCACTGAGAGCATAATCTCTGCAATTCTGGTCCAAGGTCATCATCTCCAATATAATGAATTCATTAATTAAATATATGAGCCAATATTTTTATTATTCTTTCTAACATTCAAGCCCAGTACAGCATTGCAGGATAATACAGGAAGCATTTCATTTTTTTAGTTGTCTGATACTAAAATTCATGATATAATTTAATTTGATTTTACTTCATTAAAAGAACATCAGGGAAGATGGGAAAATACACAGCATGGATGGTAAAGATAAAATACTGAGGGAAAGAAAGCTTTACACAAAAGAGCAATTAAAGGATTTTTTTATAAATATTTCATTGCCGGACGGCGTGATTTGTAATTATATAGAAAAGGATAATTATATTGAATATGAGAGTGACGGTACTATTTACTCCGTGTTAATTGACGGAGATAACTGGGAAGAGATAAAGCAGGAAATGTGTCGGCAAAAGGAACGAAAGCTTATGGAAAGCTTCCGGATGAAAGAAATGGAGAAACGGGATTCCTTAACAAAATTGTATAATAAGGAATACACCAGGCGTGCCATAGAAGAATTTTTAAAGGCTTCTGCCCCGGGTTCCCATCATGCACTTATGATAGTTGATATTGATAACTTTCAGATCGTGAATGAAAATCTTGGTTATTTATTTGGGGATACGGTTTTGATTAATATAGCGGAATCTCTGAGAAAAATATTTTATGATACGGACATTGCCGGCCGGATTGGCGGAGACGAATTCCTTATTTTTTTAAAGAATATTGTCAGTCTGGAATTATTAAAGGAAAAGGCGGAAGAAATTTATTCCGTATTCCGAAATACTTATACCGGTGAGAATACGGATTATACCATGTCCTGCAGTATTGGAATCGGATTATATCCGGCGGACGGCCTGGACTTTATGCAATTGTTCTTAAAGGCGGATGCGGCCTTGATACATACCAGAGAGAGCCACAGGAACTTTTACGGCTTTTATCAGGATATACAAAACAGCGGCAGTTACATTGCCCATGACTGTTATGAGAAATACACGATAACAAAAACCAGGGCATATGGAAGCAATAATTTTGATAAAGAGATTACAGCCTTTGCCTTTGATATTATGTCCCGTACCAAAGACGTTAACAGTGCGATTAATCTATTGCTTAATAAGGTAGGGGTACAATTTGACTGTAACCATATCTGCATAATGGAAAATTCCATGCCGGATGCCGGTTTTCATATAACCTATCTCAGCTGTAAAGACGGTACGAAATCAGGGGAAAATAAACTCAGCAAGTTTATAATCGGATTAAAAGACTATACGAATAAATTTGATGATAACGGTATTTTTTATATTAATGATGCAAATGATATGAAAGCAGATAAAGATAAGCTCCTTCTTAGTTCTCTGGGAATTCAGGCATTACTTCAATGTGGTATTTTTGAAAACGGTATATTAAAAGGTTGTGTCAGTCTGCATGACTGTGAAAAACCAAGATATTGGACCCAGTATGAAATCGATTCTTTAGTTACCATAACTAAAATAATTTCTTCCTATTTATTAAAAATGCGGGCGTCGGAACGCGCAAATGAACAGCTCTATAAAATTAAAAATTATGACCCTTTAACCGGGCTGCCTACCCAGCATAAATTTAGAAAGGATGTCAGGCAGTTGCTGGCGGATCATCCGGACCGAAAATATGCAATCATATATTCAGATATTACCCAGTTTAAATACATAAATGATTCTCTTGGATACGATATCGGAGATAAAATTTTGTGTGACTTTGCAAAGCTTCTGTCCTGCAATGGTTCAAAAGATGCAGGAATTTCAAGAGTATCCGACGATAATTTCGTATCTGTCGTTCCCTTAGAGGACGAAGAAGTCCTTAAGAATCGTATTATGTCAATGAATGAGCAGTTTAACGTAATGCAGAGGGCTAAGTATCCCGGTAATAAATTTATGATTGCCAGCGGTGTTTCCGTAATCAGTGCATCGGAAGATATCACAGTTGCCATAGATAATGCCAATATAGCCAGAAAAAGTATTAAGAATTCCCATAAGGCGACCTGTAAGTTCTTTGACAACTCCATGAAGATTAAGCTTCAGCGGGAAGCAGAGATAACAAATTCCATGGAACAGGCTCTCAAAAACGGTGAATTTATTATATATCTGCAGCCTAAAATCGGTTTAATGGAAAATAACCTGGTGGGTGGGGAAGCTTTGGTAAGATGGAAAAAAAAGGATAATATCCTGATTCCCCCCAATGATTTTATTCCTCTGTTTGAGCGGAACGGGTTTGTTGTAAACCTGGATTTTTATATTTATGAAGAAGTCTGCAAGTTAATTCAATCGTGGCTGAGAAAGGGCCATCCCGTTGTACCCATATCCGTTAATGTTTCCAGAATCCATTTAAATGATGAAGATTTTGTAAATGAAATAAAGAAATTGGTGGATTATTATCATATACCATATCATTTGCTGGAATTGGAGCTGACGGAAAGCATATTTCTGAATAATGCGGAAGCGGCATTAGCTGCTATGAAAAAACTCCGCAAATTGGGATTCGGTGTTTCTATTGATGATTTTGGTGCCGGATATTCTTCCCTTAACTTATTGAAAAACATGGAGACGGATGTCATTAAACTGGATAAGGAGTTTTTTGGACAGGGTGATATGCAAAAGGAAGAGCAGATTATCGTATCCAGTATTATCAGTATGGCTAAACAGCTGAATATGAAGGTCTTATCCGAAGGGGTGGAAACACAGACCCAGGCTGATTTCTTAAAAAGTGTATTCTGCGACATGGCCCAGGGCTATCTCTACTCCAAACCCATACCGGTTAATGAATTTGAAAAATTATTAAAAAGTCACTCATCCGGACATTCCCTATTAGTATAATTAATAAACAATAATACATGAGAGATATGATAAAAAACATTGCCGGAAAAAGAATGACGGTTATAATATAACTTATCGGAAGATGCTTTTTATCTTCCGATAAAAGGCGCTGCTATTGCGCCGTACATCCGACGATAGAAACATGTTTTGGTTTCTATCGTATAACTTATTGGAAGCTGTTTTCCAAACTTCTGATAAAAGGCGCTGTTTCTGCGCCGTGCATCCGATGATAGAAACATGTTTTTGGTTTCTATCGTATAACTTATGGGAAGATGCTTTTTATCTTCCCAATAATTAAAGGAAAGGAGATATCTATGAAATTCAGTAATGGATGCTGGGTACAAAGAGAAAGGACGGAATGCTTCAGCCCGGCTGAGGTTTATGAAACAAAAAGAAGCAGCAACAGCATAACCTTCTGTGCGCCGACCCATAAAATCAATCACAGGGGAGATACCTTAGGAGGCCCCAATTTAACGATTAAAATTTCCGCCCCTGCACCGGAAGTTTTAAGAGTCCAAACCTTCCATTATATGGGGGTTGTGGATCATGGACCGAATTTTGAATTGTCTGTTGATGATAACACCATCCTAAAAATTGAAGAAGCAGACTGGGGATACAAACTTTCAAACGGTTCCCTTAATTTAACAATTAATAAACATAATGCGGCCATGCAGTTTAACCGCGGAGAATATAAATTAACGGCCGGCAAATGGCGTGACCTGGCATACATGAAGACGGATTTCAAGGGACTTGCCTATGAAACCGACAATAAAGACGCCTATATGAGAGAACAGTTAAGCTTATCCGTAGGTGAATTAATCTATGGCTTGGGGGAACGTTTTACTCCGTTCATCAAAAACGGGCAGGTTGTAGATATCTGGAATGAAGACGGCGGCACCTCCACGGAATTATCCTATAAGAATATACCATTCTATCTGTCCAACAGAGGTTATGGAGTGTTTGTCAACAGTCCCGGCAAGGTATCCTTTGAGGTTGGCTCGGAGATGGTGAAAAAGGTTGGGTTTTCCGTACCGGGAGAAAGCCTGGATTACTTTATTTTTAACGGACCTACCATGAAAGAAGTCATATCCAGATATACGGATATGACAGGGAAACCGGCTCTTCCCGCGCCCTGGACTTTCGGCCTGTGGCTGTCCACTTCTTTTACCACAAACTACGATGAAGCTACCGTAACCGGTTTTGTGGACGGCATGGCAGAAAGGGATATTCCTTTAAGTGTATTTCATTTTGACTGTTTTTGGATGAAAGGTTTTAACTGGTCTGATTTCCAGTGGGATAAGGACGTATTTCCGGACCCGGCCGGTATGATAAAGCGTTTAAAGGAAAAGGGACTTAGAATCTGCGTATGGATTAACTCTTATATTGCCCAGGAATCCGTTTTATTTGAGGAAGGTTTGAAGAACGGATATTTTATAAAACGGGCCAGCGGCGACGTATGGCAGTGGGATATGTGGCAGCCCGGAATGGCCCTGGTTGACTTTACAAATCCTGGGGCCTGCGAATGGTTTTCTTCCAAGCTGGAGGTTTTGCTGGATATGGGGGTCGACTGTTTTAAAACGGATTTCGGCGAAAGAATTCCAACCAGGGATGTTGTCTATTATAACGGAGCGGATCCGGTGAAAATGCACAATTATTACACCTATTTATACAATAAAACCGTATTTGAATTATTGGAAAGAAAGCGGGGAAAAGGCAACGGTGTGTTATTTGCAAGAAGCGCTACGGCGGGCGGTCAGAAATTTCCGGTACACTGGGGCGGTGACTGCTGGTCGGACTATGAATCCATGTCTGAAAGTTTAAGAGGCGGTTTGTCTTTAACCATGTCAGGGTTCGGATTTTGGAGCCACGATATCGGCGGTTTTGAAGATACCTCCACACCGGATGTTTATAAGAGATGGGTAGCTTTCGGGCTCATGTCCTCCCACTCCAGGCTTCACGGCAGTTCTTCCTATCGTGTGCCCTGGGCTTATGATGAAGAATCGGTGGAGGTTGTCCGTTTCTTTACCAAACTAAAGGCTTCCTTAATGCCGTATCTATACCGAAATGCTGTTGAAACCAATAAAACAGGTATCCCTGCCATGAGAAGCATGGTATTGGAATTCCAGGACGACCCGGCCTGCCAATACCTGGATAAACAGTATATGCTGGGGGACAGCCTGTTAGTGGCACCAATTTTTAATGAAGAAGGGCTGGCGGTATATTTTGTGCCGGAAGGAAACTGGACGAATTTTCTGACAGGAGAAAAAGTTACAGGCGGTAAATGGGTGAAAGAGCGCCACGGATATATGAGTATTCCCTGCCTGGTGAAAGAAAATTCAATCATTGCGTCAGGTGCGGTGGATACGGAGCCGGAATATGATTATGCCAAGGATGTAACTTTAAAGGTATATGAGTTGATTGAGGGAACAGAAGCAAAAACCGAAGTTTACAATAGGAAAGCAGAGTTGGAATTAAGTGCTTCCGTATTAAAGGAAGGTAATAAAATTACAATAAAGGTTCAGAATTTTGGAGAAGGCAAGCCTTATAAAATTTATCTCCATAACTTAAATGCTGCATCCGTGAGTGACGGAAGCATACGGACGGAGGAAAAAGGGACTTTTATAATACCGGTTTCCTTTGGCAAAGATAGTGTGACTACATTGACCTGCCGGCTCAGTTAATGCCGGAATACCGGAGATAACTGTAAAATAGATTAAACTGTGAAATAGATATCAAACTGTAAAATAAATATCAGACTGTGAGCCTGTCTTATTTTTGGCAGGCTCCGGTTTTTACCCGGCCGGAATGCAGAAAAAGGAGTTTTATATTTGAAGAAATTATCAGAAAGCTTTTCAAAGAATAATATTAATTTCATAAAAATTATTAAAATAGCCGCAGGAAGCAGCATAGCCATTTTAATTGCGGATCTTTTAGGCCTCAGTTACAGTGCGTCGGCCGGGATTATTACCTTGTTAAGTATCCAGGATACCAAAAGGGAAACTTTGGTTGTTGCCGGAAAACGGCTGCTGGCATTTCTGTCGGCTATTATCATTGCTTATGTTTTATTCCAATCGTTTGGCTACTATACAATTACTTTCGGGGCTTTTTTACTGGTATTTGTAACCGGAAGCTATTTATTCCGTATACCGGACGGCATAGCAATGTGCTCCGTACTGGTTACCCATTTTCTAATTGAAAAAAATATGGAAGCGGCTTTCATTGGGAATGAGATTATGATTATGTTAATCGGCACCCTTACCGGTGTTCTTTTAAACCTGTACATGCCGGGCAATACGAGAATGGTAAAGGCAGACATGCATTTGATTGAAGAGGATATCAGAACTATTCTGGGAGAGATGTCCGCCCTTATCAGCCGGGAAAGAATGCCTTTGGTTAATGAAAGTATCTGTAAAGATGCCCATATTCTGGATAAGGAGCTGGATTCCCTGGACATACATCTGAAAGCTGCCATGTCAAGAGCCTATGAGAATATGAATAATACCTTGTTAAGTGACACCCGCTATTATCTTCAGTATGTTACAATGCGAAGAAACCAGTATGATATATTGTCCCATATCAAAGAGCAGCTGTGCTTACTGACTGCGGTTCCCAGGCAGGCAGCGCCCATATCCTTGTTTTTAAAAAATATCGTGGAGCAGTTTCATGAGTATAATAATGCCGAAGGGCTGCTTGCAGAGCTGGAACAGATAAAATCCGGGTTCCGGGCGGAGCCTAATCCTGTTACCAGGGAAGAATTTGAAAACAGAGCTGTTTTATATCTAATACTCTATGATTTGGAAACATTTTTAAATATTAAAAGGAATTTCGTCAATAACATTAGTTTAAATCAAATTGAGACTTTCTGGAAAGACAATATATGAAAGGGTAACAGCCCCTTTAGGCAGGGGAGAAGATTATGATTACGGATAACAACAGAAAAAATTTTAATTACGGATTCAGAAAAGGTATACCGATTGCACTCGGATACATACCGGTTTCCTTTACTTTTGGCTTAATGGCCGTTACAGGCGGGCTGCCGGTATGGCTTGCCATATTTATATCCGTCACCAATATAACATCGGCGGGGCAATTTGCAGGAACCAGTTTAATTCTTGCAGGAGCAGGGTATTTTGAGATTACCCTGACTACCTTTATCATAAATCTGAGATACATGCTAATGTCCTTATCCTTATCCCAAAAAATCCAGAGTAAAATGCCGTTGTACCAGAGATTAATATTTGCCATTGGCATAACGGATGAAACCTTCTCGGTTGCATCCATGGAGCAGGGGAAATTACCCTTTTTTTATTTGCTGGGATTAATAACGGGACCGGTCTGCGGCTGGACACTGGGAACTGCCATGGGCGCCCTTATCTGCTCCAAACTGCCGGAAAGCTTAAATAATGCCATGGGCATTGCATTATACGGTATGTTTATTGCAATTATTGTTCCGCCGGCGAAAAAGTCCGGAACCATACTTATTATTGTGATGATATCCGTACTTACCATGTGCATATTAAAATATATTCCTTTATTCCAGGTTATATCTTCGGGTTTTCGGATTATTATAGCAACGGTACTTGGAGCCGGAATCGGAGCGTTTTTGTTCCCGGTAAAAGAGGCAGAGGAGGAGAGGGAGAAATGAACAGAGCTTTCATTGCCGTGCTTTTAATGGCACTTGTTACTTATATACCAAGAGTTATTCCGGTATCTCTATTCAGAAAAGAAATAAAATCCATATATATCAAATCCTTTTTAAAATATGTTCCCTATGCGGTTTTAGGAGCACTTACCTTTCCTGAGATATTTTACTCCACCGGAAATATATATCCCGCAATTGCAGGAACCCTAATCGCATTATACCTGGCTTATAAAGAAAAAAGCCTGGTTATAGTGGCACTGGCGGCAATATTGACCGTGTATCTAAGCGGATTAATTATTTGATAAAGCAAGAATACCTGCCCCCAAAGGCGGAGAACCATGCTGCTATTGTACCTGTCCGGCGGGTTTTTATCTCATAGGATGAACTTTTCCTATGAGGATTAGGGTGTCAAAAGGTCAATTTTTTATTTTACCTAAAAACATGCACAAAACATAGCTTTTATTTTAATGTCAAACAACCTTGTATAGGGTTAAGAACGCTAAAAAAGCCTTTTTAACTGCCGTATAATCAAATTTACCATGAGTATAATTTGTGTAAATTGCCATACAACTTTCTGAAAATGACCTTTTGACACCCTAATCCTATGAGAGAACAAAGAGTCCGGCTTGCCGGACTCTGGCGCTGACGCGC
>DBEP01000080.1:29377-33545 GCA_002294045.1 Lachnoclostridium sp. UBA903
GTTTTTATTCAATAGGACGCAATTTCCCATTGAATAAAAAAGGGGCCCGCAGCCCCTTTTTAATTTATCTTTTATTTTATTCTTCGTCCGTCGTACCATCAGAACCCGTATTATCCGTACCGGAATCACCGGCAGTCGTATCCTCTGACGGAATATCAGTAATCGTATCAGCAGATGCATCCGAAGCCACAATGGTGGTTTCACCCATAACAATAGGGTCCCAGACATCACTGTTAATTGTTACCGTATATTCCTCTTTCATTTTCTGGTATTCGGCGTCAAAAGCCTCTTCCTGGGCTTGGGAGATTGCCTCCTCAACCGCCTGGTCATAGGCCTCCGAGGAATCATTGTCCACCATTTTTATGATATAATACCCTGTTTCCGTTTCCACGATATCCGGTGTGCAGGCATCATTTTCCAACTTAACTGCGGCTTCCTGGTAAGCTTCTTCCGCCGTACCGTCGTCTATTGCAAAATTCAAAGTACTGGTTGTAATAGTATCGTCCTCTTCCGTAATTACAGAGAACTCTTCCCCTGCCTTTGCTTTGTCAAGAGCTGCTGTAATGGAAGTTTTCGCCGCCGCTTTTTCTTCCTCCGATAAATCAATATATTCATAATTTTCGTCTAATTCGGTGGTAGGTATAAACAGGTATTCGGTATTATACTGCCTGTATTCATCACGGTTTATGGAGGCTTTAATTTCTTCTTCGTCAATATCAAAACCGTCTATCAGGTCCTGATAGTATTTTCCGCCGACGGATAGCTTCTCCTGTACTTTAGCAAGTACTTCCTTAGTAAAACCGGTTATTTTCAGCTGTTCTTCGCTTATACTGCTTAAAATCTGGTCTGCATTGCTTTCGGCCTGAGTCTTTTCGTCATCGGTGAGGGTATAACCTGCTTTCACAGCTTTATCATACAGTATCTCATACATCTGGGCGGTATCCATTACATATTCTTTGGCCTGTTCTCTCATGGTCACGCCTTCCGAATATTCCGTATCCCAGTAGCTTGTACCGGTAAATTGCTGATAATACGCATCATATTGGGCTCCGTTTGATTCCACGGCCATAATATAGTACATCAGTTCATTTAAATAAATATCCGTATCATTAATCGTCACTGCTATGGATTTTGCCGGCTCCGTCTTTTTACTGCATCCTGCCATGAATGTCATTCCAACTGCCAAAAGAGATATCAGCAGGAGGGACACAATTCGTTTTGTTTTTTTCACTTTATTTCCTCCATTTAATAAAATTACTCAGTGCTGCAACATGAGTGTTAGCCATGCATACACGTAATAACTATTTTAAACCTTTTTTCCGGTAAGTCAAGCCGTATAAAAAAGTTCACAGAAATATCTTATTTTCCGCATTATTCGTGAAGTCTGCGAATTATTTTATAAACGGTACAATTTTCTATTACCAGCGGCTTACCGTGTGCAAAGAAAATAATTCCGTCACTGGGAGCGATAATCTGGGATATGACCTCACCTTCTATAGGGTCAACTACTTCAGCCAGAATATCGCCGAACGTTACTTCCTCCCCGGGTTCCTTAAAGCGGCGGTAGATGCCGGATACGTCTGCGCGGATGGACATAAGCGCGTCTTCTTCCAGGGTTGTTGCGATAAAGCCGTTATGGCAGTTATATTTTATAATTCCCATACGGGTAAGAAAACGAAGTACGGAGGAAACTGCCTGCTTGGCAGATTTTTCATCAATCCGGTCGGTAGCGCTGGTGTAGACGGAGAAAGCGTTGGTCCCGTTCAGCTGCCAGTTATAATTTAAGGTTCCCGTATCAATGGGCTTGGGTTTTCTGGTAAGTACGTAAGGCAGGCCGAACAAATTGGCCAGGCTGGTATTCTGGTAGCCGGTCTCCATCATGCGGACATGGGGGATAAAATCCCCGGGGGTATGAAAACTGGCAAACTGGACTCCATAATTATAATCCTTTACCGCTTCAAATACGCCTGCCGCAATTCTTTTGGTGGTTTCTCCTTCCGGGTCTCCCGGAAACATACGGTTTATATCCGTATTATCCATGGCCCAGAAACGTTTTTCAATGTTGATGGAATAGTGATTAATGGTCGGAATGACCATAATCTCATTATTGTTTATGATAGCACCGGTTTTCTCCAGCTTAGACAGGATTCTAATCAGCTGGGAGCAGATATAGAGCTGCTGGACTTCATTTCCCCTGGTGGGGCCTACGATGCAGGCAGCTTTCTCCCCTTTTCCGAACCGGTATCCGGGGATATTCATTTCACCCCGGAAGGAGGATTGGATGGTGTAGACGGTATCCTTAAACATTATAAATCACCTCCCAGAATCCTTACAATCAATGAACCGCTGTTTACCACGGGATATTCACGGAGGGTAAAGACCATGCCGTCACATGGGGAAATAATATGCTGATTAATATCGCCGGTTAACGTATTTACAATATCACCGATAACATCACCCTTTTTTACGCCGTTCCAATGTTCTACGGCAGGAAGGAATATTCCTGAGACATCGGCATGCACCATGGTAACTTCCCTGTGTCCTTCGGAAGATATGATTGGAGTTTTGGGGGTAATTACCTCACCGTCCCACATGCCGATTTCTTTCAGAAGGCAGAAGATTCCTTCCGTAATCTGGTCGCCGAACTGTTTGGTAATACGCATACCGGTTCCCATTTCCACGGCAATGGTAGGAACGCCGTTGGTATTTAAGGTATGGGCAAGGGTAGCATTCTGTACGGTGGCGGAAGGGTGGACCCATACGAAATCCAGATTCAGCAGTTTCGCATAGGGCAATAGCATGGACGCATTTTCTTCAATCATTCTGACCTGGGGAATCTCACGGAGAAAGATATTGCTGGAATGTAAATCAATGCACAGACAGGAACCCAGAATGTCCTCCACAATCTTTGAGGCTGCATCTTCCGACATATCCCCGTCCTTATTACCCGGAAAGCAGCGGTTTAAGTCCAGATCAAACGCCGGAATCCCGCGGGTCAGGGAATCTATTCCAAGCGGATTCAGGCTGGGATAAATATCGATAATTCCATGGAGTTTATCAATACCGGCGCTGATTCTCCGTATTATCTCATAACATATATACTGCCCTTCCAGTTCGTCACCGTGGATACCGGTAACGATACAGACGCGTTTTTCACTGCCGGTTTTGTTTAAAGGCTCTATACGGTTTTTTAATATATGCATATTTTCTAAAACCGGCAGGTCGATAGAAAATACAGTTTTTATCATGCGGCATACATCCTTTCTGAATAAAGTAAAGGGCTATCCCAGAATGCTGAATCCAAATGGAAATCAGTATTGCGAGACACCCTTGTTGCTATCATGATACTATATTTTGCATGAGGTGTAAATACTTCAGGTATTGCCTTTGTATATGGTATCTCTTATATCAATTCCCGGCCTGCCTTTTTATCTTATCAGGGAAACTGCCTCTATAAGATAAAAACACTCCCCGGGATGCGTATGAAGCGCCATTGGCAATTGTCGCCGGGTATTTTGGTGGCAATAATAACTTATAAGCCTTAAATCCATGAATAAATGGAATAATAAGGGGTTTATATATCGTGGCAGGAATCATCCCATAATTTCTCCGGCCCTTTATCATATAGATTGACATCAGACCTGTTTTAAAATTTTTTAGATACCCTGATAATAAGTAATAATATCTGAAATAACAACTTATATAAGAATAACATTTTTTGGATGAAAACACAATAAAAATCCGGCATTTTGTATGACGATTTTAGTATGGGACGGTTACGCTTTGGTAATCCGGACAATGGGAGCTGAGGTGAAAAACAAAGTTATGCTTTTTACTCGGGAGTAGATTCTGGAGCTTAAAAGTATAGTAAACCTTTCCAATGCAAAAGTATCGCATTTACGCGCGAAAGTCTTACAGTTACACGCAAAAGTTAACCCGAGCTTGGGTTATTTTCTTTCCACGCTTCTTCGGTGCCTAAACGTACTTCTTAGGGATAGGGAATGCCGAAATTCAGCCATATTTTAACATGGCAAGTATTGACAGTTGGTTGCTTACGATGTATCATGTAAATTATAGTAAATATATGTCTTTATATAGCGAAAACAATCGTATAATGGGTGGTGCATAGCAGCCGGGTCTTAGAGTGCGTTTGAAAATGCTTGTGCCG
>DBEP01000082.1 GCA_002294045.1 Lachnoclostridium sp. UBA903
CGTTGTCGTCAGTCGGCGTAGGAACCACTACGCCTCATTCCTCCGCCTTACGGAGTGACAAAATATTCAGCACAGTTTGACTAAAGATGAGCGGGACAACACACTAGGTGCAAAAACCTGCCAACAATAAGCTCTTTACCTCCCACAAAGTGGAGCAACCGGTCCGGCACAAGCATTTTTCAAACACACGCCACGAAAAAAATATATGTTTACATCTAGTATTAAATACTATATAATAGACGCAGAGGTGATAACGGTGGATATGAGCAGTGAAGAATGCTTGAAAAGCATAATTGAAAGTATCAGAAAGCTGGATTATATTAACCCGGATGAGATACCCAATATCGATTTATATATGGATCAGGTTACCACATTCATGGATGAACATTTAAAGGCTTCCAAGCGCTTTAATGAAGATAAGCTTCTTACAAAAACCATGATTAATAACTATACCAAAAATGAGTTGTTACCACCGCCTAATAAAAAGAAATACTCGAAAGAGCATATTCTGTTATTGATTTTTATTTATTATTTTAAAAATATTTTGACTATCAGTGACATTCAGCATATTTTTAATCCTCTTACCGAAAAATATTACGGTAAAGGTTCTGATATTGGTTTGGAAGCAATCTATAAAGAGGTATTTAGTTATGAGAAGGACCAGATGGATAATCTCTTAAAAGACGTAATTAAAAAGTTCAATAAATCAAGAGAAACTTTTCCGGAAGTAGAATCAGATGAGGAAAGAGAATTTTTAAATACATTTTCCTTTATCTGTATGTTAAGCTTTGACGTATATGTTAAAAAACAGATGATAGAAAAATTAATCGATGAATCCATATTAGATAAGAAGAAGGATAAGAAAAAAGAATAAATCCTTAAGATATCATTAAAAAACCTCCCGTCCGGAGGTTTTAATAATTTTAATAATAAAGCTTATCGTCCTGAGAAGATGCTGTAAATTAAAAAACCAGCCATGCCTCAGAGTCTTATGTCAGTCTTTATCTTTACTCTCAGATATTCTGGAAAAAACCATATCATAACCATCCTTACCATAATTAAGGGAACGGTTTACCCTGCTTATGGTTGCTGTTGATGCTCCCGTTTTTTCTGCTATCTCCAGATAGGTCTTATGGTCGCGCAGCATACGTGCAACTTCAAAACGCTGGGATAATGACAACAATTCATTTACAGTACAAATATCTTCAAAGAAGGTATAACATTCCTCCGGATTATTTAAACTTAATATAGCTTCAAACAAATGGTCCACGGCAGAGGTTCTGATGTTTTTGCTCATATATCCATCTCCTGATAAGTATATTCTAACAGCATAATTTTAACACGATAAAGTCATAAAGTAAAGCATTATTTTCTGTTGCTGAGATTGGCTTATTTACTGGGTTTATGAAATCTTGCTACACCTTTTTTGTGGTTGACTTCCATAAAACTGATTCAGCTCACTTCCATCGACTATGATTTCCCTGGATAATTGGGTGTATATGCTTGACAAAATTAAACCTAAGAACTATAATATAAAAAAACATACACGCGTATGTATGTAGAGGTGATTATATGCCACGTCACGACCCAGACCAAAAAACGAAGCAATATATATTGGAAACTGCTATGCGCCTTTTTTCAGAAAAGGGATTAGAGAATGTGAATGTTGAAGATGTTGTAAAGGAGGTTGGTGTAACCCGCGGGGCTTTTTACCATTATTTCAAATCCCGCGAAGAATTGATTTCCAGTGTTATGTACAAGTCTTTTAATGACAACAATCCGTTTACCCTCGCCCATAAGCAGGAAGGGCTTAATGCTCTTGAAAAACTTCGTTTTGTGTTTAAACTTGACCTCTGTCCCCGTTTGGATATGAGTGATAGTTTGAGAACCGAAATGCAGAAATTAGCAGGTAATCCTGTTGTCTTTAAGAATGAAACGCTTTTCCAAGCAAATGTGGTGGCTCCTTATGTTGAAAAACTATTGCTTGAGGGAAATGAGGACGGCTCAATTTCTGTTAAATATCCAAAACAAGTATCACAAATTATTTCTCTGCTGATTGCTTTGTGGTTAAGCTCCTTTTCATTTCAAGTGCCTTATAAAGAGTTTGCCGATAAAGTTTCATTTCTTGAACAGTTGGGGGAAGTGTTGGGCGTACCTTTTATGGATAAGGAAATGAAAGAACTTTTTTTGGAAATAGGCAAACGTGAATTTGAATGAAAAAATAAAGTCTTAGATTTACTGCCTCATTATAGGCAGTAAAATTTAAAGTTTATACATACATGCGTATGTATAAAAACGAAAAAAAAAGAGGGAAAATATGATTAAAAATTTCATTGAAGTTTCGGGTTTAAAAAAATCCTTCCAAACAAACCATGTTTTGAAGGATGTCAGCTTCACTATTTGCAAAGGTAGTATCTTCGCTCTGCTCGGCTCGAATGGTGCAGGAAAAACAACTGTCATTAAAATTCTTTCCACTTTGACGAAGCCGGACGGCGGTAATGCTACCATCAGTGGCTTTGATGTGGTACACCAAGGGGACTATGTACGTGAGTGTATTAGTCTGACAGGGCAGTTTGCGGCAGTAGATGAAGTTTTAACGGGCAGAGAAAACTTAAATCTTATCGGGCAACTTAAGCGTCTGCCGGATGTTAAAAGTAAGGTGGACGAGTGGCTATCCTTTTTCAATCTGGAGGATGCGGCTAACCGAAAAGTATCCACCTATTCTGGTGGTATGCGCCGCAGATTGGATATAGCCATGAGCCTTATGGGCAGCCCCCAAGTACTTTTTCTCGATGAACCCACTACAGGGCTTGACCCACAAAACCGTATCGCCATGTGGGACTTGGTAAAGAGCTTAGCAGCGGGAGGAACAACGGTGTTTCTCACTACGCAATATTTAGAAGAAGCAGAGTATCTTGCCGACAGCATCGCCATTCTTCATGGCGGTAAGATACTCGCAGAAGGCACACCGCAATATCTCAAAGAGATAATGCCGCAACGAGGCGCACAACTAAATATCCAAAGTGAAAGAAAAGCCATAGAAGCTATGAAACTCTTAAATGATAATGGCATTGCCGTTGATAGCATCGAGCAAAACCTGCCCTCTTTAGAAGAGGTATTTCTAACGTTAATTGATGAAAAAAAGGAGGGTAGTAATCATGAGTAAGCCAAAGACGAGTATATTTTTAGATTCGTGGATAATGTTCAAACGCTGTTTGCTTATTTCTATGCGAAATCCCGAAGCACTGTTAATGGCAACAATAACACCATTCTTTTTAATGTTATTGTTTGGGACTGTATTTGGGAATATAGCAGACATAGGAGATTTCAACTACATTGATTTCATTGTACCGGGAATTATTATGCAAAGTATTGGTACAGCTTCTCAACATTCGGCAATGAATGTCGCGACAGACATGACGAAAGGTATAATCGACCGCTTTCGCTCCATGTCTATTTCAAAATCCGCCGTACTTATAGGTCATACCGGTGCCGGAGTGGTGAGAAATGTAATTTCAACCACTGTAATCGTTGACACTGCCTTTATTCTTGGTTTCAGACCACAAGGCGGCTTTGTGGATTGGCTTATTGTTGTGGGTCTCCTTATGTTAGTGAACATTACAATTTCATTGCTTGCCGTACTGTGCGGGCTAATCTCAAAGACGGCAGAAGGCTCCAGCGGACTGATGTTTCCACTCTTTATTCTGCCTTTCATCAGTTCCGGCTTCGCCCCCATTGATACCATGTCCGGCGGCATTAGATGGTTTGCGGAAATACAGCCCATGACACCGATTATTGACAGTATTCGGGCTTTGACGCTTGATTTACCTTTAGGCAATAGCCTATGGATGGCTTTGGCTTGGTGTGTGGGTATAATCATTGTGGCTTTCGCTGCCTCAGTACAGGTTTATAAGCGTAAATTGTTGTAGGAATATTATGATAAAAACGGCTTTTGCAAGCAAGTGTTGAAACACGAAGCTATCAACGCTTACAAACGGACGAAGTGGCAACAATCACGCGAGGTAACTTTTTCTGACCTTAACCCGCAAGAGGAAAATCAGCTTTACACACATGACAACTACTTTGCCGCGTTTTATGAAGCAAAAATCATTGTTGAGATTGGCAGGTTATTCTACTATTTTTTATGCTTATCATTTCTGACAAGGGTAATTATAGCTATGAACATAATTACAAACGCGAATAAGTCGCTATATGTAACATACATAAGCACCGGCCCCTTTTTTATAGAGTAGGTGGCCGGTTCGACTTTCGGATATTTCATCCTCCGCCATGGAGAACTTTCCTATACTCGTACTCCCTTCAAAAACTACTCTGAGATATGGGGGTTTTATATTGCAGAATACCGTAATCCGCTGTATAATAATGGTAAAATAAAAGCGTGGGAGGATATAATGAAAAGATTAGTTAGAATGTTATCGGTTATTTTATTATCAGTACTTATAACGGTGACACCAATTTTTATTACACTCGATAACCCAGAAATAATTAGCGTCGAAGCTCATTCGGGAAGAACTGATTCAAGTGGAGGACATAAGGACAATAAAAATAAGAGCGGATTAGGAAGTTATCATTATCACTGTGGAGGACATCCAGCACACCTGCATACAAATGGGGTTTGTCCTTATTCAACAAGTACCAAAACTAGTTCTCAAAAAACAAGTAAGAATTCAACGTCATCTAGTACCAAAACAAATAAAGCCAAATCTTCTGCATCATCTAAATTGATTAAAAAAGTTCAAAAAGCTTTAAATGAATTAGGTTATGATTGTGGAAAAGCAGATGGTATTTTAGGTAAGAAAACTAAAGCTGCATTAAAGAAATTTCAAGAAGATAATGAATTGAAAGTCGATGGCATTATCGGTAAAGAAGTAAAGAAAGCATTAAATATTACATAATTTTTATAACGATTAGGCACTTACTCCGGCAGGTAGGTGCTTTTTTTACACGTAGATTATACCAGATTGGAAGGTGAGGTAATTGGAAAATGAACACAACTTAAGATATTTAAGCTCGAATGAAGCTCAAGAATATGGAAGAATGGGCGGAAAAGCATCTGATGAATCCTGAAGAAGATAAGCTGACTTTTGGAAGACACTAAACACCTTACTTACCTCTGAAATAGATAAATAACCTGGAGTATTTCCCTTGTTAAAAGCTTTGGGCTTTGATAGTACTTTAGAATCCGCTGCGGCAAAAATCAAATCATAATAATAAAAGTAAGAGTAACCAAATAAACTAATGTAAAGAGTACTGTAACTATTCTTTTGACTGGCGTTTTTGCCTGTTTATCTGCATCCGGAAAGATAAGCGGAGAGCAGATTCTGATGATCTTTACGAGCATCATTGTTTATTATTATGGCACCTAATCAGAAATAAAGGCAAAGGAGAGTGAATAACATGGCATATTTGGTTGCAGTGGACAACGGGCATGGCATGGAGACGGCAGGGAAGCGAACCCCTGCCATTCCGGAGGATTGGTTTGGTAAGAAAAAAGGGGATTACATACTGGAAAAGGAATTTAACAAGCCAACCGCCGAATATTTAATAGGAGCTTTAAAACGGTGCGGGATGAATACGGTAAATGTCAGTCCCGGTACCGGGGATATACCGCCGAAAGACCGATATACGGCTGCCAATAATGCAAAGGCTGACATATTTGTTTCCAAGCATTATAATGCAGCAACCGGCAAGTGGGGAAGTGCAAACGGTATTGAAACCATTATTTCCCAATATGCGTCGGACAAATCCAAAAAGCTGGCCGGACTGGTGCAGAGCGAACTTGTAAAGGAACATAAAAGGACGGACAGGGGCGTTAAAACGGATATAACGCAGTCAGGCATTAATATAGCCGTTCTGCGTTATACAAACATGCCGGCCGTGCTTACGGAATCCGGATTTATGGATAACCTGGCGGAAGCAAAAACCATGCTGGACCCGAATTTTCAGAAGGCGGATGCCGAAGCTACCTGTAAAGGCATATGTATATATTTGGGAGTAACATATAAGGAGGAAACAGAGATGCCAACAACAAACGTTACAAGAGAATCTTCTGTACAAGACATTAAATGGTTACAAACACAACTGAACAAGGCTCTGCCGGGCTATACCTACATACCGCTTAAAATAGATGGTATATATGGTTCCAAAACACGAATTGCAGTATTGATGTTTGCGGAAAGCAAAGGCTGGAACTGGGATATTTATACTGGCTGGACCGTAGGGACCGGGGCAATAGCTTCTCTGGCCAAATTATAATCAACTATTTATAAAAGTTGTATCATTATAAAGAATTGAAATTATAAAAATTGAAATATGTAAGGAAAAGGAACCGTGTTTTAGATACGGTTCCTTTTATAATGAAATATGAAAGAAATAAGTATAAAAATAAAAATAGTTTTGTGAATATCAATCAACTCCGTAATAATAGCAGGTTTAATTATTGTAATTATTTATCTTTTAAAGCTTCCGTATCGATTCCTGCTTCTTTTAAAGCTGATTCTGCCGCACTTAGGACCGCATTACACGTAATAGTGGCGCCGGATACTGTATCTATGGACAGGCTTTGCTTTGCAACTATGGTTTTAGCCATTCTGGAAGCAGCTGCCCCGCCGATTTCAGGAGTTTCCTCTGAGGCATCCACTCTTAAGGTACCTATCTTACCGGTTTTTGTAGCAGTAACTTCTACCGTAACATCACCGCCGTAACCTGCAACAGAAGCGGAATATTTTTTATTTTCGGCATCTGAAGAATCGTTGTTTTTGCATCCTGGCAATAATAATCCTATAAGACTGATTAATAAAATACGACATATCATTTTTCTGATTATTATATTATTCATATCCCTGCGCCTCCTGAAAATTATTACTCTGTTACTGATATTATTATCAATTCTTTTAATTTCACTCTGATAATACCAGGTTTTTTGACATGAAATTAATGGCTGGTAATTGCTCTAATGGATAGGACACTATTTTAGGCAATATATTTCTAAATTATAAATTTTATTAAATTTTTCCAATAATTTCTTGAACATATTAACATTCGGTTGGTAAATATGGTATAATGTCACCAGACATTATACCTGCGCCGAACAAAGTGAGTGCGCATAAACGCCACAAAGCGGCGCATACCATGAGAGCCTGCGAACATGGTATAATATATTAATACATAAATCCTTGGTAAAAGGCAGAACCCGGGAGGATAAATAACTTGAATTAAATATTTATAAGGAGGTAATTTAATGAATAATTTACAGTTGTATGAAACAATTTTTAAACGAAAGTCAATCCGGAAATTTGATATGGCACCGCTTGATACGGCAGTTCTTACTGAAATTAAAAATTATGCGTCAGGTTTAAAGTCCATGGATGAAGGAATAAAACATGAATTGGTGTATTTAAATCCCGGTGACGTAAAAAATCTTTTCCCGATTAAAGCACCTTATTATGTGTGTTGCTATTCGGAGAAAAAAGAAGGTTATCTTATGAATGCAGGATTCTTAATGCAGCAGCTTGATTTGTATTTATCCGCAAACGGTATCGGAAGCTGCTGGCTGGGAATGGCAAAGCCTTCCAAGGAGTTATTGGAAAGAAAAGATGGGATGGAATTTGTAATAATTCTTGCATTTGGTAAAGCAAATGAACCTTTGCACAGAACGGATACCAGTGAATTTAAACGCAAAAATATTGCTCAAATCACGGATTTAACGGATATGGCTGAGCTGTTGGAACCGGTCAGGCTTGCACCGTCAGCCAGTAACTCGCAGCCCTGGTATTTTAGTGTTACCGGCGATGAAATAACGGTCAGCCGTAAAAGCTTAAATGTGATAACAGCTCCCATTTTTAGTAAGTTTAACCAGATTGATATCGGTATTGCATTGCTGCATCTGTGGCTGTCCCTTGACCACCAGGGAAAGACAGCTCCCTTTGAAACTAAAAAGGCAGAGGTACCGAAAGGATATGATTACATGATTACGGTTAAAACAGGGAGCAATTAATTTATGATGACAAGATTAAACAGTAAAAATGGTGACAAGCTTTCCGTTCTTGGATTCGGCTGTATGCGGTTCCCGGCTAAAGGCGGAAGTATTGATGAGTCCAGGGCTACGGCCATGGTGCGGGACGCTATTGAAAAAGGTGTTAATTATTTTGATACGGCCTATTTTTATCATGGCGGTAAAAGTGAGTCTTTTTTAGGTACCGCATTAGAAGGCGGATACCGGGAAAAGGTTAAAATAGCAACTAAGCTTCCGCCATTTATGGTAAATAAGCTGGATAATGCTAAGAAGATCCTTGCCACCCAGTTGTCAAAGCTTAAGACGGATTACATTGATTATTATCTTTTACATATGCTTACGGATAAACCGATGTTTGACCGGATGGTATCTCTTGGGGTTTTAGAATGGCTGGAATCCCTGAAGGAAGCGGGAACAATAAGGAATATCGGATTTTCCTTTCACGGCAGCAAGTCTGACTTTGAAAAAATTGTTAAGGCATATCCCTGGGATTTCTGCCAGATTCAATATAATTATATGGACGAAAATAATCAGGCAGCAAAGTCCGGCCTGCAGCTGGCGGCAAGCCTGGGAATTCCGGTTATGGTTATGGAGCCGCTGCGGGGCGGGAAATTAGCGGATAATCTGCCAAGTGAGGTCGTTAAAGCCTTTCAAAGTTATGATACCGGCCGTTCTCCTGCCGAATGGGCCTTGAGGTGGGTTTGGAATCATCCGGAAGTTAACGTTTTATTGTCCGGTATGAGCACCGAAGAGCAGCTGGCTGATAATATCCGGATTGCAGGTACCGCAGAAGCCGACTCCCTCAGCAAGGAAGAACTGGATGTTTTTGAAAAGGTGAAAACGGTTATGAGGGAAAGGACCAAGATTCCCTGCACTGCCTGCGGTTATTGCATGCCATGTCCGGCCGGAGTGGACATACCGGGATGTTTCTCCTGCTATAATGATAAATACCTGTTAAATGATAAAACCATCCGGCTGAGATATATGCAGACTTTGGGAGCCCTGTCCGTAAAACCGGCCAATGCTTCCCAATGTAAAGAATGCGGAAAATGCGAAACCCATTGTCCACAGAATATAGCAATCCGTTCCCAATTAAAGGTTGTAAGCAAAGAATTGGAAGGCATCTTTTATAAACCGGTTATGGGTATTGCCAGAAAACTAATGAAAATAAGATAATCTGGCTTGGCAAAAGCTCCGTTCCATTTGACCGTCATAAAAAGAGAGGGGTAAGGCCGGGAAAGCAAATCCAAAAATGAATAAAGTAACCTTCAAATTCACTAAAAAGTGGAGATGAAGGTTACTTTTTGCTGAAAATTTTATGATGAGCGGGGTCAAAAATTCCAAAAGCACCTTTTGGGACACCCTCTGGTTTAATATAAAAATTTTATTAACAGCAATTAGAATCTAAATTAAAATTTTTCTACCCAGTTAATAAATGCATCTAAGTAAGTTTTAAGAAAGCTTTGTGTACCTTCATTTACCAGATTTCCGTTTCCGTCCAGCAGTGACGTAACATCGCCGATGTAAGCTTCCGGCTGCTGCAATGGATGTATATCTAGAAAAGTAAAAATCTGCCGTAAGTGATGGTTTGCACCGAAACCTGCAATACTGCCAAGAGAAACACTTACAATTCCGGCCGGTTTACCTGCCCAGGAATTCTCGCCGTAAGGTCTTGAAGCAACATCGAGGGCATTTTTCAGGACTGCCGGAATAGAACGGTTATATTCCGGTGTAAAGAACAGGAACCCGTCAGCGGATTTGACATCTTCCCTAAGTTTTGTCCAGGATGCAGGCGGATTGCCTTCCAAATCCTGATTAAAAATCTCTAAACCACCGATATCGATGAATTTTACTTCGTAATCCGATGGAGTGATGGATGCCACATAGTTGGCAATTGCTTTGTTAAAAGATTCTTTTCTCAGACTGCCGACAATAATTCCGATTGTTTTTTTACTCATATATATACCTCCTTTTATAAATTAAATCCATAGTTGTTGATGTGAAATTAAAGATGAGTCTAACCGGTTATCTGCTCATTCATATGCAAGCCGTTTATAATATCGGATAAGTGAATGGAATCAAGTTCTTTTTCAAATCCAGACTGCACCTGTTGGTTGATATACTCCAGAACATTGCCGATACTAGCGCCCACGGGACAATTATGATTGGTATCCGTATGTATGGCAAAAAGGCGCTGTTCCTTTTCCACAGCCTTGAATATTTGTAATAAAGAGATTTCATCCGGCTGTCTGGTTAATCCCATGACTCCGATTTTAGTCTGACTCTTAATCAAACCGGCTCTCTTTAAAGCACTCATTAATCTCCTTACCAGCGCCGGATTCGTATTAACGCTGCCGGCTATATAATCAGAAGTGATTGCCTGCTCCTTTTTAAGAGCAATAAGGCTTAATATATGAATACTTACAGAATATTTTGTTGAATACATTGTTATCATCACCTTTATTAGTTACTATTATAGTTACTAATATAAGATTTGTCAATAAAAAAATATATAATTTTTTGTGATAGTATGTTTTTCTGCTAATAGCAAAAAATAAGCTTAAAGGTAGCGGCTTTGCACCAGTGCTGCGTTAAAAATCTCTAGGCAATGCCGCCGCATTGCCGTCGGAATTTTGAAAAGGTGCCAAAATTTGCACCCCATAGTTTTCATTATTTTTATAAAATAAAAATGTGATATCGTATCGTTATCCTGCCATATGAGGTACCATTATGAAAATTAATCGATTAAGTCTGCTGAATGCATTATTTTCCGTGTTAAATGAGAATGAATCGGATGATTCCTACTATGTACTGGCAAACTATTTTCTGGAGCATTACCATGAATTATCGGAATTAAATATTTATGATGTATCGGAAGACTGTTTTGTGTCACGCTCCAGTGTTCGCAGGTTCTGCCAGTCCATCGGTTATGATAATTTTGTTGATTTGAAAACGGAATTCCGCGAATATGATGATCAATATTCCTATTATATGCAGCATGCAAACCGTGAAAATTACCGTGAGAAACTAACAAACGAAATCAATGCTATGATTCAGGAACTTGACCAGCGCATGAATACGGGAGAAGTTGAAAAGATTGCAGATACAATCTATAAAAGCCGTTATGTGGTCTTTCTGACTTCGGATACGTCTTCCTCAATCATGAAAGAATTCCAGCAGTCCATGATATTTCACGGTAAGATTATCCGTCTTATATCCAATATGTATACCAATAACGATTTAATCCGGACATTAGACGGACGGGATATCCTTATGACAATTTCTGCAACGGGAACGTTTGCCTATGCTGCCCGGGATTATATTTCAAATTGTGAGGCTTATAAAGTTCTGATTACGGTTAACCGTGATGAAAGCTTTAAGAAATGGTACGATAAAGTATATCATTTAAGTGCCGTGGACCGTACGGCAGAAGGACGTTCGGTATATGGAAAATACGGCATCAGTTATATGTTTGATATCATCTACAGCGCATATGTCAGAAAATACGGTAACATTCATCCGATTAAATAAAGGAGGCAAAAAATATGTATTACAATTCAAATCCGGTTTTTCCAGATAATTTTATGTGGGGCGCATCCAGCTCCGCCTGGCAGGTAGAAGGTGCTACGGCTGAAGACGGGAGGACACCGGCAATTATAGACTTAAACAGCCAGAAGAAGAAACCGTTTACAGATAATTCAATTGCAGCAGATCATTATCATCACTATAAAGAAGACGTTGCCCTTATGGCGGAATGCGGTTTTTCCTCTTACCGCTTTTCTTTATCCTGGTCAAGAATTATCCCGGGCGAAGACCGTAAAGTTAATCCCGAAGGAATAGAATTCTATAACAACCTTATTAATGAGCTGGTCGCCAATAACATTACCCCGATTGTAACTTTATATCATTATGATATGCCGGTCTGGGTAGATGAAAAATACGGCGGATGGCGCAACAGGAATATAATTGAAGAATTCGACTATTACGTAAGGGTATGCTTCCGGGAATTCGGTGACAGGGTAAAATACTGGCTTTCCATTAATGAACAGAATATGCAGATCTGTTACGGCAATTGGCTTGGCGTTGACAAGGGGTGTGATAACTGGGAGAAAGACAAATGGAAGATTAATCATATTATGAATCTTTGTCATGCAAAAGCAGTCGTTGCCTGCCATGAAATGGTAGAAGGCGGAAAAATCGGACCGGTTCCCGGTTATGTTCCGATTTATCCCGAGAGCTGCAGGCCGGAGGATCAGATTGCCGCCATGAATGCGGAAGAGCTGACACAAAAATTGTGGAATGATTTATACGTTCATGGAAAGTATAACGGATTTATAAAGAGATTTTGGAAGGAATTTGATATTGACCCGGATATCCGCCCGGGGGATATGGAATTGATTCAATCTGCCAAAATTGATTTTTTTGCACTGAACTGCTACCGCAGCAATGTTGCAAAGGACTGTAAACCCGATGAAGCATTTGTAGAACAGCAGCTGAATAAAAACGGAGTTAAGGGAAACTTTATATATCCAAAATTCCCTGGCATATATCAGCTTACGGCTAACCCCTATGTAGAAACAACGGACTGGGATTGGGAAATTGATCCGATTGCAATGCGTTACATGCTTCGCTATATGTGGGATCACTATCAATTGCCTATGATGATTACGGAGAATGGGTTTGGTGCTCATGAATCGGTTGGTGAAGACGGCAGAGTACACGACCAGGCACGTATCGACTTCTTGAAAAACCAGATTTACCAGGTAGGTATGGCGATTAGTGACGGATGCGAAGTCATTGGATATAATCCCTGGTCATTTACGGACTTATTAAGTACCGGTAACGGCATGGCGAAACGTTATGGGCTGGTATACATCAATACTACGGATGAAGAAGTTCTTGATTTAAGAAGAATCAGGAAGAATTCTTTTTACTGGTATTCCAATTTAATTAAATCCAACGGACAGATTTGGTAAAAGGAGATGACTTATGGATAAACACAGGTTGTTAGCAGAAAATATTCTTAATGCCTGCGGGGGAGTAAAAAATATTGGTGTGGCAAATCACTGTGCCACCCGCCTGCGCCTGACTTTAAATGACAAGTCTAAGGCCGACCAGGAAAAAATTAAAAAAATTCCAGGCGTAATGGGGTTGGTTACCCGGGGGGATGAATATCAGATTGTTATTGGTGTGGATGTAGGTAATGTGTACAATGAATTTATTAAGCTGGGTAAATTTGAAAAAGGCGGAAAGGTAAGGGAAGACGGAAAGAAAAATATTTTTGGCGGAATAATTGATTTTATCAGCGGTACTTTTGTACCTGTATTGCCCATTCTGGTTGCGGCAGGATTAGTGTCGGCAGTACTAAATATCTCGGTCACCTTTTTTGGCTTATCTACGGAAACCGGTACGTATATCGTATTAAATGCCGTTAACAACGCCGGTTTTTATTTCCTTCCTATTTTTATCGGTTACAGCGCCGCCCGTAAAATCGGTATCAATCCAATGATGGGAGCCTACCTGGGAGCCATTCTGGTGCACAGTTCCATTGACGGTGCCGCCGGACTTGATTTTCTGGGGATTCCTATTACCCAGGCCAATTATAATACTTCAGTCATTCCCATTATCTTAGGTGTGCTATTTATGGCAGTCATAGACAAAGGTGCGGACAGGGTGATACCGAAAGAAATAAAATTCTTTGCAAAACCATTGCTGGTTATATTGATTGTTACACCGGTAACTCTAATAGCCCTGGGTCCCCTGGGAGCCATTCTTGGTAACTATGTGGCAGCCGTCCTAATCTTTATAAACACAAAGCTTGGCTGGTTATCCGTCGGACTTATCGGTGCGTTGACACCGGTATTGGTTATGACCGGAATGAACCAGGCTTTGTTCCCGGTTGTATTTGCATCCATGGCGGAATATGGCTATGACGCTTTTGTTATGACGGGCATGTTAGCTGCCAATGTAGCGGTAGGAGCAGCGGCACTTTCCGTATCGGTGAAGTCCAGGAACACAGATGTAAAGGCCCTTTCCTTTTCTTCCGGATTAACCGGCGTATTGGGAATTACGGAGCCTTCTATTTTCGGGGTGCTGCTCCGCTTTAGGAAACCTTTCTTTGGCGCAGTGATAGGCGGAGGAATCGGAGGATTATTTGCAGGTATCATGCAGGTAAAACAATATGCCGTTGTTTCCCCGGGAATAGCTGCCCTTCCGACCTTTATACCTACGGATGGGTCCGGTAATATGACAAACTTTTATCTGGCTGCCGCAACAATTGTAATTTCCATTGCCGTATCCTTTGCGGCAACCTGGCTGCTTGGCTTTGAAGACGTAACAGACGAAAAGGAAACTTCCGGAACCTCTTTGCAGGGCGAAGCAGTAAAAGGACAAATCCAGGAAGGCACCGGAACAATAACAAGCCCGTTAAAAGGCGAAGTAAAAAAATTAAGCGATATAGAAGATGAAGCATTCTCCGGCGGGATGCTGGGAAGCGGTGTTGCAATTCTGCCTGCGGAAGGTAAATTAGTTGCGCCGGCCGATGGGGAAATAACCGCATTCTTACCGGCTGGTCATGCAATCGGTATGAAAGCGGATTTCGGAGCAGAAATACTAATTCACATCGGTATGGATACGGTAAAACTAAACGGAAAATATTTTACAAAAAAGGTAAAGCAGGGAGACAGAGTCACAAAAGGCCAGGTCCTTCTTGAATTTGATTTAGATGCTATAACAGCAGCCGGGTATTCGGTTCTGACTCCAGTTATCGTGACGAACAGAGACGATTATTCGAATATTATATTTGATACGGAAAGGAACGTGGATTACAACGAAGATTTAATTCAAGTTTTATAATACCTGCCGAGTACTTTAAGCCTCCGGCTATTTAAGGTCCGGGTGCCGATGATTGCGCCTTCATTTGCCAAAAGAAGGTGTATAAATCGGCACCCGGACTTATTCAGTCAGGGAACCTTTTGGGTATTTCAGAATGAAGTGCTGTTCTCTTTCGTTAATAAATGTATAATCATAGTTACGGCTTCCCGGACCATAACCTCATAATTAACAGATTCGCTTTTATAATATACAATCTCATGGCATAAATCTTCAATGACATTATAGGCCAGGATAATTTTTTCTTCTGCATGGGCGGGATGGATACCGTGCTGCCCTAATATTTCAACTAACTTTTTCACAAGCCGTGACCTGAACTCATAAAAATAATTACTCACATCCTTGTCCGAATGAGACATGGCCTGCATTTCTTCATGGGCATCCTTGGTTATGTTATGGGATTGTATTGATATTTTTATTATGTTATGAAGCAATTCATATAAATCCATGGTGGAATCCAGCTTTTCCAATTCCGAAAGTACTCCTCCGGAAATTTCTTCTGCATAGAGATCCAATATGGCAAGGAAAATGCTCTTTTTATCTTTGAAATAACTGTATACGCTTCCTGTGGCAACCCCTGCCCGTTTGGCAATTTCCACAGTGTTGGTGCTGTGATAGCCTTTTTCACAGAATATTTCATAACCGGCCTTTAAAATTCTTTCTTTTTTTTCTATGGAACGCTGCTGTTTGGGTATCCGAATCTCAGATTTACTCATAAAATCATCTCCTAATACCTGCTATTATAATTGATAAAAAAAATATCGTCAAGAAACAGAAACAGACAGCCGCATTCGGAAATAGCCTTCCTCCTGGAAGTACATCCTTTCACGGGTTTATCCTGAGAAATAGAAGGAAGTTCAAATAATTTTCTCTCTGCACCGTTCTGAACACCCTAAGCATTTTTCAAACATACTCTAGTAGTCCATAAAGTTTGTAATCGTCAGAATAAAGTGAGATTCTATATAATTCAAAAAGCTGGACTCTTATTAATCACTTTATCCGGTTATCGTAAAAACAAACTTTTTGGATTACTAGTACTCTTCCTTAAGCTGTGATAATATGAAATAAATTTCATGTTTTTGTTGACAAATAAAATGTAAATGAATATAATAAAAATCAAAACATGAAATATATTTCATGTTTTGATAAAATTTATCAACAAGGGGGAAATTCCTATGTTTCTGGAAATGAAGTCCGTTATAAAAAGCTATGGAGAGAATGGTAATGTAACCACAGTTTTAAATCAGGTATCCGCCTCTTTGGATAAAGGCAAAATGTGTGCCATATTGGGCCCGTCCGGTTCCGGTAAATCCACCCTTTTAAACATAATAGGAGGGCTGGACCGGGCTGATTCCGGTCAAGTAAACGTAAACGGCCATGAGATAAGTGCAATGAAGGATAAAGAACTGTCTTATTACAGAAGGGATAATCTGGGTTTTATTTTTCAGTTTTATAATCTGGTTCCCAACCTGACGGTAAGGGAGAATATTGAGGTATGTGAATATCTGTCGGAGAAACCTCTTCAGCTCAACGATTTGCTTCATACTTTAGGATTATGGGAGCATCAGGATAAATTCCCCAGGCAGCTTTCCGGCGGACAGCAGCAAAGGACGGCAATTGCCAGGGCCTTGGTAAAGAATCCGGTGCTGCTTCTTTGTGACGAACCTACGGGGGCACTGGATTATAAAACTTCAAAAGAAATCCTGATTTTACTGGAAGAAATTAATAAGCAGTATGGAACCACTATGCTAATAGTCACACATAATAGTGCGGTTCAGGATATGGTACATAGGGTAATTAAAATAAAGGACGGACAGATAACAAAAGACATGGAAAATGAAACACGCCTGGCTGCGTCGGATATAAGCTGGTAGCTAAAAGTATAGGACGGGAGAGAAATATGGTACTGAATAAAAGAATTTTAAGGGAATTTAAAAACAACTGGCTCCGTTATACCGGTTTATTTTTCCTGGTAGCCTTAAGTGTATCCGTTATAATCGGATTTGCAGGTTCAACGGACAGTATAATGAATACGGTGGAAAAAGCAGCTGCTGAAAATCGTTTGGAGGACGGGAATTTTCAGGTAATGTCACAATTAGATGCAGAAACCATGAAAAAAATAGAAAATAAGGGTTTTGTATTGGCTGAAGATTTCCATATTGATGCAGAACTGGAAGAAGGCCGTATTCTTCGTTTATTTCCGGAAAGGACAAAGCTGAATCTTCTTACCCTGGTTAAGGGAAATGACCTGGAAAATGACGGTGATATAATCATAGACAGCCATTTTGGGGAAAGCAGCCGTTATGACATAGGCAGCACACTGCATCCGGGCGGCAAATCGTTTACGGTAAAAGGTTATGGCATTACGCCGGAATATACCCTTGTTATAAAAGATAATTCTGACTTATTAGCCGATCCGGAGAATTTTGGAATCGGTTTTGTCACAAAAGAGGCTTTTTTGCGGCTCGGGCAGGAGAATATTGTATATGGATACAGTTTTCGATATAAGGACAGAGAACTAAAGAACAGGGAAAAAGATAAAAAGACGGAAGAACTAAAAAGTATATTGAAAGAGCATAATATAGTGACCTCATTCTATAAAACGGAAGATAACCAAAGAACTACCAGCTATGCCGATGATGTGGCCATAAATAAATCCATCGCCTTAATACTTGGTACCATTTTGCTGTTCCTCCTGGCTTTTATTATCTCCTTAAGCATACTGCATATCATAGACAACGAAAGCCCGGTAATCGGGGCCCTTTATGCGTTGGGTTATGTAAAAAAAGAAATTGCGTGCCATTTTATGCTGCTGCCGGTTATACTGGTAACTTTTGCGTCTTTGGTGGGAACTGGGGCAGGCTTTGCCGTTTTCACCCAATTTGTTGCGGATTCCTCCTATCAATATTACAGCTACCCCAACCTGCATATTATTTATCCCGTATATTTAATACTGTTCGGCATTGCGGCACCCATTGCAATAACGGCAGCCGTTAATTTTTTCGTATTATCCGGAAGGCTTCGCTGTACACCTTTGAAACTGCTTCGGAAGGATACTAAAAAAGACAGGATAAAAGCACTGAAACTGAAACATTTTAAATTTATAACAAAGTTCCGGATTCGGGTATTTTTAAGGGGCCTGGGAAATAACCTGACTTTATTTACAGGACTGATTTTTTCCACCTTTCTTCTCCTTATGGGATTTGGGGTCCGTGATTCCATTCATAATTATGTCAAAGATGTGACCGAACACGCCCCCAGCCGGTATATTTACATATTAAAACAGCCGGTAGAGCTTGATAAAAGTCAGGATGGAGAAAAGGCAGTTACGGTTAATTTAACAACTCATTATGACAAATTGAAGCAAAATATAAAAATCACACTTCAAGGTATTCAACCTGACTCCCGTTACCTGGATTTTGGTATAAAAAAAGGTGACGACGGATTGTATATCTCCCGTGCGGTCGGTAAAAAATTCGGAGTAAGCGTCGGAGATATTCTGAAACTGGAAGACTCCCAAAACGATACCGTATACAATTTAAAGATTGCCGGAATGCGGGAGTATACCAGCGGACTATATGTGTTTATGGATTACGGCGCGTTAAATGAAATGCTTGGCAATGAAGAAGATTATTATAATACCTATTTCAGCAATGAAAACCTGAATATAAAAGAGGATTATATTTATTCCCGCATTACTTCTGAAGATATGGGTAAAGTAGCGGAAAATATGTCCGATATGATGAAATCCATGATATCCATGCTGGTAGCTCTTTCTGTTATTCTTTATATCATCATTATGTATCTGCTGTTGAAAATGATAATAGATAAAAATGCTTCTAATATATCCTTAATTAAAATCTTTGGTTACAACAATGGTGAAATCAACAAGCTGTATCTGGGCAGTACTTTTTATACGGTGCTTTTATCCGTCCTTGCGGCAATACCTCTGGATTACCGGTTACTGACCCTGATTTGGCCGGAATGCATTACCAATATACAAGGTTTTATCTTTATAAAAATCAACCTCTTTACCTACTTTATAATTCTTCTGATTGCCATGGCATCCTATCTGGTTACACATCAGCTTTTAAAGCTGAGGCTAAAGAAGATTTCATTTGCGGATATATTAAAAAACAGGGAATAATTACACCCCACTGGTGCTCAGCGCCGCTATGTACCCGAAATCGTTCCTTGACTTCCGCAAAGCGGACCAATCCGGTCCGGCACAAGCATTTTTCAAACATACTTAAGAATATTATAACCGCTCCTTTACGCAAATTGGGGCGGTATTTTATTGTTTATTGGCGGATTGGAATTATGTTGCCGATGCAACCCGCCGCAGGCGGAGAATCCCGCAATCGGGACTCTTTCTTGTTCAATAGAAAATCACGTCCTATTGAATAAAAACGCTCCGCGGGATGCGCACGACGCGCCAGAGGTAGTTTGTCACTGAAGTGACAGCGCGTCAGCGCCAGAGTCTGGCAAGCCAGACTCTTTTTTTGTATGCAGCTTACCGCATGAATTATGGCAGGAAACCGAAATCTGCTTGAAATATTATGACGATATTGTAAGATAGAATTAAAAGGGGTTTTTTTGGAACCTATTCTTGAACCGAAGCTGCAATGCCTGCATCTTATGTATGGGAGGGAGAAGACAGTTGAAGATAAATATTGAAACATCCAAGGATATAAATGAAGTGGAAATCACCATTAAATGCCGGGATATGAATGAGGAAACAGAAAGGTTAATGTCCGTCATTCAGCTTTACGGCCACACCATTGCCGGTAAATCCGACGGAAAAACCTATTTTATTAATTTGGAAGATATCCTTTATTTTGATACGGTTGATGAAAAAGTGTTTATTTATACCAGGGACAGAGTCTATGAAACCCGTCTGCGGCTATATGAAATAGAAGAGAAATTTGAGGATACCAGTGTCATTCGTGTCAGCAAATCAGCCATATTAAACCTTATGAAAGTGGAACAGGTAACGCCTATGTTAAACGGCAGAATCAAAGCAAGGCTGCAAAACGGGGAATCCATTATGATATCAAGGCAGTATATCCGCAATTTCAAACGAAAATTGGGAATTTAGCAGAGCGGGTTAATGTATACGAAAGCATTCTTTCAGATAAATGAACTTTTTAGCCTGTCTAGGCAGGCAGATGGGAGCCGTATATGAATAAAAGAATCATAATAAATTTTTTTGTTGCTTTAGTCATTTCTTATACCATTGAAATATTGGTTATGGCATTGACAGTTGTACTTACCG
>DBEP01000036.1 GCA_002294045.1 Lachnoclostridium sp. UBA903
TTGCTCAGGAATATACGGGACAGCAGAGGCATGTATGTTACCTGCTCCCCTGGTTTAAGAAAATTCTTGATTTTAATACATATTGTAATGAGCGTTACAAAACGGTAGCGGATATTGTAAGCGGCAGGACTTACCTCAGCAGAAACTGCGGAATGGCTGCGGTTGCCAATACCGGAAATGACCCTAACTGGACCGGACATGACCTTGCGGCCGCCAATCTGTACGGATTCGGAAGGCTTGCATTTGACACGGGACTTGCCCCGGAGGATATTGCTGAGGAATGGATTCTGCAGACTTTTGGATACAACGATAAGATAAGGGAAACGGTCTTTAATATACTGATGGCGTCATGGACAACATATGAAAAATATACTTCACCCCTTGGAATCGGTTGGATGGTAAAATCCGGCTCCCATTACGGGCCGGATGTTGACGGGTATGAATATGACAGATGGGGGACTTACCACAAGGCGGATCATAAAGGTATCGGTGTGGACAGGACAAAGAAGGGAACCGGGTATTGCAGCCAGTATAACGAACCCCTTGCATCCCTGTATGCGGACAGAAAAACCTGCCCGGAAGAGCTGCTCCTGTTCTTCCACCGTGTGGAATATGATTATGTTCTTTCTTCCGGGAAGACGGTTCTCCAGCATATATATGATACCCATTTCGAAGGGGCGGAGGAAGCGGGACAGTTTCCGGAAATGTGGCGAAAGTTAAAGGGACTGGTTGATGAGGATGTCTATCAAAGGACGCTGGACAGATTTATCCATCAAAAAGACCATGCTAAGGAATGGTGTGACGTAATTAATTCTTATTTTTACCGTAAAACATTAATTCCGGATCAATATGGCCGTCCTTTGTATTAGAGCGCTCCCCCAAATTGGAGCATCCAGCCCGGNNACAAGCATTTATCAAACACACTCTAGAGGAAGGAGGTTTATCAGCTTGGAGGGAAAAGGACTTACTCTTTCACCTATATTAAGGGACGGAATGGTTTTGCAAAGGGATGCCGTCAACCGGATTTACGGAAGGGAAACAATATCGGATACGGTTACCGTAAGGTTTATGGATACGGAATACTGTGCAGTGGTAGACGGCAATTCTGAATTTTGTGCAGAACTGCCGCCGGCAGCCGCGGGAGGGCCCTACCGTATTACGGTAAAGGGAAGCTGTGAAATTACAATAGATGATATTTGGCTCGGCGACGTATATATTTTAAGCGGACAATCCAATATGGAACTGCCGGTCAGAAGAGTGTCTGACATTTCAGGAGAAGAAATTGAGAATGCCTGTGAGCCCTTAATCAGGCAGTACCACATTCCCGCCTCCTATAATTTCAGGGAACCTGAAAAGTACATGTATGCCTCTTCCTGGAAAAAGGCCGCAGGGGAAGATATATTGGATTTCAGTGCCGCCGGGTACTTTTTTGCAAAAGAAATCAAGGAAGCCTATCAAGTACCTGTCGGCCTGATTCTGACGGCCGTGGGCGGGTGCAGGCTTGAGTCCTGGATGAACCCGACAGCACTTGGCAGGTTCGGAGANNGCAAAAGACGGTGCCATAATCGAATGCCGAAGACTTTGAAGCATTTTTACGAAAACAGCGAAGTCTTGCAGAAGAATGGGATTTCCGCATAGAGGAAGAGGAATTAAGGTTCACGGATGGGGACAATTATAAGGAATGGGATACCTGTACGGTTCCTTCATTGGTTTCCGATTATGGCACCGTCTTTTGCGGTTCGCTATACCTGTGCAGGGAAATAGTTCTGGATAAGGAACCTTCCGGGGAGGATGCCCTTATATATATGGGAAGTATCATTGATTCGGACCGGATATGGATTAACGGAAAACCGGTGGGCCGGACGGAATACAGATATCCGCCCAGAAAATACCGGATACCAAAAGGTGTATTAAAAAAGGGCGGCAATCTCATTACCGTACGTATTCTGATTCATAACCAAAACGGCGGAACGGTAAAGGGGAAGCCTTATTATCTGTACTATGACGGACAAAAGATAAGTCTGGAAGGCAAATGGTATTACAGAGCCGGTAAAAAAGCCGGGCATCCAAGGCCGGAAGTACTGTTTCCGCCCGCCCTGCCAATCTGTTTTTATAATACGGTTGTGGCGCCGCTATCCAAAATAGAAGTTAAGGGTATATTATGGTATCAGGGAGAAAGCAATACAAAAGACCCGGAGGATTATGCGGAGAAATTCTCTGCCCTGGTTGCCGACTGGCGCAGGTTAAGCGGCCGGGAGCTCCCTTTTATTTATGTGCAGTTAGCCAATTACAGGGAGCCGCTTAATACCGCGGAGGATACCGGCTGGGCGGAGCTTAGGGAGCAGCAGAGGAAATGTCTGTCTATTCCCGCTACGGCCATGGTTGTGGCATTGGATATCGGAGAAGCGAATGATTTGCATCCCCAGAATAAAAAAATGCTTGGCATTCGTCTGGCAAAGGCGGCAGGTTACCTGATTTATCATGATACGTCCGTACACAGCGGGCCGCTTCCGAAGAGCATGGGTGTTTCGGGAAACCGTGTTACCATTGGCTTTGATTATCTGGAGGATACACAGGCAGAGTATCAGCTGAATAATTTTGAACTGGCAGGTGCGGATTTAATATTCCATCCCGCCGCCGCCGTTCGTAAAGGAAAATTTGTAACGGTAACCTGTGACAGAACCGGCGTCCCGGTGTCGGTCCGTTATGCCTGGTGCGATAATCCGGAAAATATTAATTTTTATAATGATGCCGGCTTGCCGGCTCCCGGTTTCCGGTTGGATATTAAAAAAGATTCTATAACTGACTGAGTCATTGTTTTTATTTTATTGCAAATTAATACTATTTAATCATACCAGAAGGGGCTGTTGCAAAGTTCAGAATATAACAAACTTGTGGGAGA
>DBEP01000125.1 GCA_002294045.1 Lachnoclostridium sp. UBA903
CCGCTGGATTTCATATAATGCGGACAAGGTTTCCCTATGCTTTTTTGCCTTGAAGTAAGAATTATTTTCAAAATAATAGGTATAAAAAATATCAATCATGACCAGGACCGGGAACTGAGGTGATATCATGGTTCCGCCGTCTAAGTCCTTCGTCATGGCTACATAGAGTACTTCATCGCAATATTCTTTTTCTTTTACGTTTTTATTCGCTGTGATTAAAACAACCTTGGCTTTATTCTCTTTGGCCAAACGTATTCCGGAGAGGATTTCCTTTGTTTTGCCGCTTAAGGAAATGGCTATTATCAGGTTTTCTTCATCCACCAGAGCGGAATTCATCTGTATGATTTGGGAATCGGTGATTGCCTCCACATATAATCCGGTTCTCATAAAACGAAGCTTGAATTCATTGGCGGCAAATCCGGAACTGCCCATGCCGTAGACACAGACCCGCCGGCATTTGTTGATAAGGTTAGCCAGGCGCTTCATCTGTGTTTCATCCAGCAAATCGTAGCTTTCTTCCAAAAGTTTCAGATAAGTATCACGGACTCTTGCAGATAAGGTACTGATATCTTTTTCTTTCACGCATCCTGCCAAATCCTTTAAATATACATAGATCAGTTCCCGATAGCCTTTATAGCCGCATTTCTTTGCAAATCTTGATAATGTGGCCTCCGAAACATATAAAAGCTTTGAAAGTTTTTTAGAATTAAAATCCATCTGCTTTGTATTATTCAGGAAAAAGTCGGCTACGCTTTTCTCAACCGGTGTCAGGTCATCATATACTTTCCATATTTTCTGTTTTACTTCCCCGTTTGCATAATTCATTTTAATACCTCACAAAGGATACCCTGACCCAATCACAAAGAGGCTGTTGCAAAATTCAAAATGTAACTTACTTGTGGGAGAATAGGATAACTATATTGCAACAGCCCCATTTTACACAATTATACACACATCAATTTATGAATGCAATAGCTTTCTGCTGGAAGACAGGCTTCCTTTCAAATCTGAATCTACTTTCACAAAAACAAGGAATTTTTATGAATCGTGTAACTACTTTCTGAATGGGGCCAAGTTATTGTAAAACAAAAAAACGGTTGTTATAATGCAAATAACCAAATACCCGCCTGATAACATTGCATGGCAAAGGGGCCTGCTTGTTTATAAATTATTATATTTTTATATTTTAAGGAGGAAATTATTAATGAAAAAAGTAATTGGCATGTTACTTATTTTAACACTTGCTGTGGGAATGTTGTCCGGCTGTCAAAGCAGCAAGACAACAGACGGCGTACAAAGTGATGCTTCCGGAGAAACAAAGGCTGATGAGCCGGGGGACGGAGCTAAGACAACGGAACCGGTAGCTCTTGAATTTTGGACCATATCCCTTCAGCCAACCTTTACCGATTTCTTTAACCAGTTGATTGCGGATTATGAAGCGGCCAATCCGGGCGTTACGGTAAAGTGGACCGACTTGCCGTATGAATCCATTCAGGAAAAACTGGTTACGGCCGCAGCCGGAGGAAAAGCGCCGGATGTTGTTAATTTAAATACTCAGATGGCGCTTACCCTCTCCGGAAAAGACGCATTGGTAGATTTGGAAGCGGAAGCAACACAGGAGCAAAGGAGTATATATGTAGAAAGTCTTTATGATTCCACCAGAATCGGCAATTCCGTATACGCTTTTCCCTGGTATGCATCCCCCAATATTATGATGTATAATAAGGAACTGTTTGAAAAGGCAGGTATTACGGAAATTCCCACAAACTATCAGGATGCCTTTGACATGGCTAAGACCATGAAGGAAAAAACAGGCGCTTACCTGTACAATCCACCGGAATTTTTTAACCTTCTGGTAGAAGAAGGAATACCGATTCTGAATGACGATAATACCGCAGCAGCATTTAATAATACGGATACGGTTAAGCTTTTGGAATCCTTTAAAGCTATGACGGATGCCGATTATCTTCCTAAAACAAACTGGGGAAAATGGGATAATGAGTTGAAGTTATTTGAGACAGGCAAGCTTGCAATTATCAGTTCTTCCGGTTCCTCCTTATCCAGAATCAAGGATGAAGCGCCGGATGTTTATGAAAAAATCGGCCTTGCCAAACCTCTTACCGGAAGTACGGGCTTAAGCCGCAATGCCCTTATGAATGTGGTGGTGCCTAAGGCAAGTAAGAACCAGGAAGCTGCAATTTTATTTGCTTCCTACATAACCAATGATGACAACCAGCTGGCGTTCTGTAAGGAGGTTGCTATTTTTCCTTCTACCACAAAAGCCAGTGAAGATTCCTTTTTTATTTCTGACCAGACATCCTTAGAAGGCCAGGCAAGAGCCATGTCCACCCAGGTAAGCGTAACCTCTAAGGACTATTCTTTAGGTGTGGAAGGACAGAGTGATATTCAGGCGGAGGTAAATAAGGTTTATGAAGCGGTTATCACCAGCGGAAAGGATATCCAGGCCGCTTTGGAGAAAGAAGAGACTGCTGTTAACGATATTCTGAACAAATAAATAAAGGTCATTTCCATATCAGCGGGGCTGCGGCCCCCTGATACCGCTATTTGTAAGTAAAAATAAATATGCAACAGCATTTCATTAAGGAGTTATCTATGAAAGTAAAAACCAGGCAAACCATAAAAGCATATCTGTTTATGACTCCGGCTATTATCATGATTGTTATGTTTGTTTTTGTTCCCATTATTGGAAGCCTTCCGCTTATGTTTTTTGATTATTCTGTTTTAGGAGAAACAAAATTTACCGGTTTAAATAACTTTATTCGGGCATTTGGTGACAGAGAATTTTCGATTGCAATTCTTAATTCGGTTCTGTTTGTGGCAGTTGTACCCGTAATTCAGATATTGTCCATATTTTTAGCCATACTGGTCAACAAAAAACTCTGGGGTATTTCTTTGTTCCGTACTTTATTTTATATTCCGGTAATAACTTCCATGGTTGCCGTTTCCATTATGTGGGGGTTTCTATTTGATCCAAGCGGAGTGATTAATACGGCTCTGCTGGATGCCGGCATCATCAAAACACCTATTGGATTTTTAAATGACGGGAAGACAGCCATGCTCTGTAATGGAAATGACCTTTATTTATT
>DBEP01000041.1:0-559 GCA_002294045.1 Lachnoclostridium sp. UBA903
AATATTATTATATTTGCTGGAATTTATAAATAATTTAGCAGAGCCTGTGCTCTGCTAAATTATTATGCCTATCCGACATCGTTTTTTTTATTGTGACAGAGACCGCTTCCTTATATATAACAGATATCATATTTAACAGACATCGCAGCGGAAAGACAGCGCTATTTCTCCTCCGTATTTTTGGCAACTTCAACAATATCAGAAGTAATGTTATATTTTTCACGTACTTTTTTATCAATTTCTGCAAATATCTCCGGATTATCCTTTAAGAAAGCTTTGGCATTCTCACGGCCTTGTCCAATCTTGGCGTCGTTATAAGCGTACCATGCTCCGCTTTTGACAATAATATTCTCGTTGGCCGCAAGATCCAATACGTCGCCTTCCTTGGATATTCCCTGGCCGAACATAATGTCAAATTCGGCTTCCTTAAAAGGCGGTGCAATCTTGTTCTTAACAACTTTAATTCTTGTTCTGCTGCCTATAATATCTCCGCCCTGCTTTAAGGATTCAATCCTGCGGACATCCAGACGTATGGAGGAATAGAATTTCAACGCCAAGA
>DBEP01000041.1:615-2518 GCA_002294045.1 Lachnoclostridium sp. UBA903
ATTCAACGCCCTGCCGCCGGTTGTTGTCTCCGGGTTACCAAACATAACGCCGACTTTTTCACGCAACTGGTTAATAAAGATAACAATACAGTTAGATTTACTGATGACGGCAGTTAATTTTCTTAAGGCCTGAGACATCAGCCTGGCCTGTAAGCCTACGTGGGAATCACCCATATCACCGTCTATTTCTGCCTTGGGAACCAATGCCGCAACAGAATCCACGATAACAACATCCACAGCTCCGGAACGAACCATGGTTTCGGTTATCTCTAGTGCCTGTTCCCCGTTATCCGGCTGGGAAATATATAAATTATCTATATCTACTCCGATTTTCTTAGCATAAACCGGATCAAGGGCATGTTCCGCATCAATAAATCCAGCTATTCCTCCCCGCTTCTGGACTTCCGCAACCATATGTAATGCTACCGTAGTTTTACCGCTGGATTCCGGCCCATAGATTTCAATAACTCTTCCCTTGGGAACACCCCCAAGTCCTAATGCAATATCCAGACTGACGGAACCGGTAGGGATCGTCTCAATGTTCATGCGGGACGCCTTATCGCCTAATTTCATTACGGACCCTTTGCCGTACTGCTTCTCTATCTGTGCCAGTGCCGATTCCAAAGCTCTTGTTTTATCTTCCTTTGACATATTTAATCTCCTTTGCTTTCACGAACTAATGTTCTTGTTATTATAATAACTTATTACCTTCCTTTTGTCAATATGGAAATACTTTAGCTGGAAATTCTTTAGCCTTATGCATATAATTAATAATTTATATAAATGTATTTTTTATTAAGTTATTATATCATTCCCCCTTTACGTTGATAGGTTTGGAAACCGCAGCATGCCTGCCGGTTGCTTTCCGCGGATTGTAATGTAAAAACGGTTTAATACGGAGATGAGCAATGAAAAAAATTGCGGAATGGATACCAGAATATAAAGACTGTAATCATTATAGCAGATTAAGAAATTTCTGTAAATCAATTTATAGAGATTCTTTGCCATCAGCTGTAAATTCGGAAGCAGTTTTGTATCATTGCCTGGTTAATATACCGCTTTAGAACCAGCCAATGGTACAAAATCTTTTGTTATAAAAAATACGGATAAATTTTTAATGGTAGGTATTNNCCGCACTGTTTCTGTTTATACTGACAAACTGGTTATGGTCCAGACGAATAACATTCCCCTGATTTGCCGCAATTACACCGGCTACATTAAGCAATTCGCCCGGTCTGTCAGGCAGAAGTACGGATAAGGTAAATATGCGTCCCCTCTGGATCAGCCCATGCTGCACGATGGAAGAGACGGTAATTACATCCATATTGCCTCCGCTTAAAATAGAAACCACTTTCTTATTCTTGCATTTTAAAAGCTTCAGGGCTGCAATGGTTAATAAACCTGAATTCTCAACTACCATTTTATGGTTTTCAATCATATCCAGAAAGCTCACGATAAGCTCACGGTCATCAACTGTAATAACGTCGTCAATATTTTTCTGGATATAGGGAAATATGGCGGCCCCAGGAGTTTTTACAGCAGTACCGTCCGCAATGGTATCCACATTATGTAAGGTAACCACATGGCCTGCCTTGAGCGATTCCTGCATACAGTTAGCGCCCATTGGTTCAACACCGATAACCTTAATATTGGGATTTAATAATTTAGCCAGGGTTGAAACTCCGGCCGCCAGACCGCCGCCGCCGATAGGCACTAAAATAATATCCACCGTGGGAAGCTCCTGAAAAATCTCCATGGCAATCGTACCCTGGCCGGTGGATACAATTTCATCATCAAAGGGATGGATGAAAGTATACCCCTTTTCCTCTGACAGCTTCAAAGCAAACTGACAGGCATCATCATAAACATCTCCATGCAGATTCCGGTAAAATATATCGGAATT
>DBEP01000112.1 GCA_002294045.1 Lachnoclostridium sp. UBA903
GCGAATACGAAATCCAGGTTGTTCTTTTGCATTGGGAGGGTTCCTTATGACACTTAAACTCCAAAAATTACGCCAGGAGTGAAAAATGGAACTGTCTGAGCGTAAGCGAGTTGTCCATTTTTCACTCCGTTTTAAGTAATTTCCTGGAGTTTATTAGTGTCATAGGGGTTCTTTCCTGCAAAAGTCTACCAACTACATCCTGGGGGGCTGCCTTCCTTCCGGGATTCTTCCCGGCCTGGGGTTTCCGCACCTTGAATTCCTCTATTGACATCCTGCCGTTTATTTTACATAATACTGGTATACTGTAATAAAGAAGGTAACTATATGATTCTGATTGCTACGGCGCTTTATTGTGAGGCGCTGCCACTGATACAATACTATCGGCTGAAAAAGGATACCTCTTTTACTAAATTCCAGGTTTTCAGAAAAGGGGACATACTGCTGCTGATTACAAAAACAGGTGCCGTACAGGCCGCCATAAGCACAGCTTCTCTGTGTTCTCTGATTCCGCCGACAGGAAGGGATGTGTTTGTAAATCTGGGCGTCTGCGGCTCTAACCGGGAAGAAGTTCCTGCCGGGTCCGTATTTTTGTGCAATGAAATTCTGGACCTGGAAACCAGGCGCAGCTATTATCCCGATATCCTTTTTGCGCATCCTTTTGAAGAACGCTGTGTAATAACAAGTCCTAACGTAATCCATGCCGGCATGGTACAGCCGGAAGAGCTGTCCCAGAAGCCGCTGCTTGCCGATATGGAGGCATCGGGTTTATACCAGGCCGCTTCTTGTTTTTACCAGCCTCATCAGATGTTTTTCTTAAAAGTAGTATCTGATTATTTAATGGATACGGATATGGCCCCGGATAAAGTAACCGGATTAATCCGGGAAAATATACCGGTTATTGCGGAATGGATAAGACAGGTACAGGCACAACTGTCTAAAAACCGGTCCATTTTTACGGCGGATGAGGAAAACTATATTGCGGAGCTTGCAAAAGCCCTTCATCTTTCCGTTTCCATGGAATTTAAACTGCGACAGCTATTAAAGTATTCCAAATTAAAAGAAGGCGGTTTTACGGACAAAATAAAAGATTTTCTGGAGGATAAGCCTCTGCCGTGTAAAACAAAAACAGAAGGGAAGAATTATTTTGAAGAAATTAAACAGCTGTTCCTATAACCCCTTTTTCTCCCATATATACATTGAAAAGGCTGCCATGGATTATCCCAATTCCCATAAAATCCTCTCCCGGTTTCCCAATGCGGTACGTGTTGAAATAAACCATTATAAAGACGTATTTTGCAGGGGGCATCAAAATTACCTGTTCCAGAAGAAATCCCCCTGTTTAATCCTTGCGGTAAAGAAAAATTCTTATGTTTATGAAGGCGCCCCTGTCTGCCAGAACTTCGGGAACCGGCATTTTTATTATACTTCCCTTGTCATGAACTGTTTTTATGACTGCGAATACTGCTATCTCCAGGGGATGTATCCGTCTGCCAATATTGTTATTTTTGTTAATATTGAGGATTATTTCTTCGAAACCGAGGAGCTCCTGAAAAAATATCCGGTATACCTGTGCATATCCTATGATACGGATTTGCTGGCATTTGAAAATATTCTGGATTTTGTAAAGGAATGGCTGGCATTTGCAGGGCTCCACCCTGATTTAACCGTTGAACTGCGTACGAAAAGTGCCAGCTTAAGCGTACTGGACCGGCTAACTCCCCATAATAATTTTATATTGGCCTGGACCCTTACTCCTGATATTCTCCGCAAAGAATATGAACATCATACACCTTCCTTGGAGGAACGGCTGTGCTGTATAGAAAAGGCTATAGACAGAGGATTTGGCGTCCGGCTCTGCTTTGACCCCCTGCTATACCGAAAGGATTGGCGTAATATCTATGAGGATATGATAAAGACCGTCTTTCACCGGTTGCCGGCTGATAAGATAAAGGACGTGAGCCTTGGGGTATTCCGGGTTTCCCAGGAATATTTAAAACAGATGAGAAAGCAGCGCACTGATTCGGTAATTATCCAGTATCCTTACGAAAACGACCGGGGTGTCTGCCACTACGGAAAGAAATTAACCAGGGAGATGATTTCTTTTTCCTATAACCTGGTAAAAGAATATATTCCCGAAAAAAACATTTATGTGTGGAAGGAAACAGATTCATGAAAACAGCAATTGTAACCGGAGCCTCCTCCGGAATCGGTCTGGAAATCAGCAAAGTACTAATCCGTAATCAATATAAAGTATACGGTATCGGCCGGAACTTTACCGATACAGGCTTATCTTCGGAAGCTTTTGCCAGGATTACCTGCGACATGGCTAAAACTTCCGAGCTGGCCGCAAAAATCAATGAAATCAAAAACCATAACGACATCCATATCTTAGTCAATAACGCCGGTGTCGGTTACTTTGGCCCCCATGAGGAGCTTAATCCCGTAAAAATCCATGAAATGGTGGCTGTTAATCTGGAGGCTCCTATTGTATTAACCCAGCTTTTGTTAAGAGATATAAAAAAGTATGCGGGCTATATTATCAATGTTTCCTCCGTAACAGCCGGCAAATCCAATACCCATGGCTGTGCCTACGGTGCAACAAAAGCCGGCCTTACCGGCTTTTCAAACAGCCTCTTTGATGAGGTAAGAAAATATGGCGTAAGGGTAGTCACCATCCACCCTGACATGACCAAATCCAATTTTTACAGAAATGCCGGCTTCCGTGAAGGCAGCCCGGAAGATACCTATTTATTGCCGGAAGAGGTAGCCCAAGCCGTAGATATGATTTTAAACCAGCGGGAGGGAATGCTGATATCCGAAATAACCCTCAAACCCCAAAAACATCAAATCAGAAGAAAATAACGGGAACCCGCAGAAGGGAAAGAATC
>DBEP01000123.1 GCA_002294045.1 Lachnoclostridium sp. UBA903
TGTTATACACTGCGTGCCGAATACAGCAGCAATTTTGTCCGGTGTCTTGTCCACTTGTTCTTCAAACAATTCTACAACTGTCTTGTCCCGTGGATATTCTGTATTCGAATTATTGAATTCAAATGTAACTTTTTTGATTTCTGTCTCATCCAACATACTGATCTCGTCCAGCCTATAATCAGGATAATCCGACACATGCTCTAGAAGCACAGCATAGTGCTTTGCCATAAATGCTATGGTTTCCGGTTTAAAAAGATCTGTACAGTACTCAAAATCCACTGCATACCCTTCTTCTGTCTCTGTCACAGAAAGTGTAATATCAAACTTGGATACTTTCTGCTCTATGAAAATAGACTGTACTTCCAGATTGCCGAATTTCAAATCTGTTCCTTTCGTAAGATTCGAATATACAAACAACACATCAAATATAGGATTTCTTGACAGATCACGGTGTAAATTTAAAGATTGAACCAGCTCATCAAAAGGAAAATCCTGATTTTCATATGCCCTCAGACATTTTTCTTTTACGTGGGACAGAAGCTTGCTGAAACTCATTGCACTATCTATTACTCCCTTAATTGCAAGTGAATTAACAAACATTCCGATCATATTCTGCATGTTCATATGGGTTCTGCCTGAGACCGGTATTCCGATTACAATTTCATCCTGCCTGGTATATTTATGAAGCATCAGCATAAAAACAGTTATCATCAGCATAGAATCAGTTACTCTGTGTTTTTTTATAAATTTCTTTATTTTATTTTTTGTTTCCTTTTCTATTGAGATTGTTACATTGGATCCCTTAAAACTCGGTTTCTTCATTCTTAAGTAATCTGTATTTAAGTTTAGAATAGGCACAATGCCTCTAAACTCACTCATCCAGTATTCTTTTTGCTTACTTAAATCAAGTCTTCTCTGCCATGCAGAAAAAGTTTTATAATGATACTTTACAGCAGGTAGCTGTATCCCCTGATACAGGTCAATAATCTCTTTAATAATCAAAGGTTCACTTGCACCATCAAAAATAATGTGATGAATATCAAACATAAATAAAAACTCATTATTTCCAAAATTTAATACTTTAATTCTGAAGAGAGGAGCTTTCTTTATATCAAATGGCTGAATAAAATTCTTGCACTTGTCATATAGTTCACTTTTATCAGCGTTCTCTATAACAAATTCAAACGAAACTTCATCACAAATAATCTGGAGAAATTTTTCTCCTATTTCATCGAACTGGGTTCTGAGTATTTCATGTCTCTTAACTAGTTCTATAAATGAATTTCTCAATTTATCTAAATTTAAATTACCTTTTATATAAAAAAATGTAGAGACGTTATATACAGTATCCTTTTCTCCCATCAGCATTTCAATTGTGTAGATTCTTTTCTGGGCATGACTCATTTCATACTTTTCAAGCATAATTTATCCTTTCTTGGTATATAAAACATAAAGCAATCCTTCCATAGAATGTGAAATAGTATTAATAACTCTTTGCCAAATGTGCAAGGATTTTTCACGTAAGTTCTCCTTGCACATTTTCTACCGATATAAATGAATAATTATCTATAACTTAATTAATATTTTTATATCGAAGTCTCATGAATCGTATCCCAATCCATAGATTCCTCATCGGAGCCAGACTCCAATTCTCTTGAATGACTATAGATATCTCTTGCAGTTAATGCATTCAGAAAATCAGTGAACGACAATTTGATATTTAACTTTTCGTTAAGCCGATTTATCAGTTCAATTGCCAGTAATGAATGCCCTCCTAATTCAAAGAAGTCATCATTCATACCAATATTATCTTCTCCTAAAACAAATTCCATTATTTCAATAATGTCCCGTTCTATCTTATTGGAAGGAGCGACATATTCCTGTATGCTTTGATACTCCGGTTCAGGCAATGCTTTTTTATCAAGTTTTCCACTTCTTGTTACCGGAATGGAATTAATCTGCATAATACTGGCTGGTATCATATAGGAAGGAAGGTTCTTACTCAGTTTTTCCTTGATTCCCTCTGTCTTGAGATCTCCATTTGCCACAATATAAGCACATAGGTACTGACTTCCGCTATTATCTGTATTCACAACAATAACAACCTCTTTTACTCCCTCAATCTTATACATTCTGCTTTCAATCTCTTTCGGTTCAATTCTGAATCCTCTGATTTTCACCTGTTCATCAATTCTTCCCATATATTCCATATTTCCATCGGGCAGCCAGCGCACAAGATCTCCGGAACGGTACATCTTTCCTTCCCCATATGTGTTATCGACAAACTTTTCTTCAGTAAGCTCCTGCCTGTTAAGATACCCGCGTGCAATACCTTTACCGGCAATGCACAGTTCTCCTGGAACACCAATGCCGCAAAGTGCATTTTTATTCAGAATATAAGCCTGTACATTACTGATGGGTTTCCCAATCAGAACCTCTCCTGTATCCCTGGCACATAAAAATTCGGTGGCATAAACCGTAGCTTCCGTCGGACCGTACAGATTTATGATTTCTCCGTATCCTTCATAAGACCTCACAAGATCTGCGGATAATGCCTCTCCTGCTAACTGCAGGCCGGATAAGGACTTAAGCCTCTCATCCTTTTTATCCAAGACTGATACAAACGCCTTAAACATCGAAGGTACGAAAGATAATTCCGTCACTTTATACTTCTCAATTACCTCAGCCAATTTTTCAGGATCTTTCTCATACCCGCTTCTCAAAAGAACAACTTCTCCTCCGCATATTAAGGGAGCAAAAATTTCCCATACTGATACATCAAATACATTGGAGGTTTTATGTAATATTATGCTTTTTTCATCAAATTTTCTTGTTCTTACAAGATGGGTCAGCAGATTAACAACACTGCTGTTTTCTACCATGGTGCCCTTCGGATTTCCCGTTGTACCTGATGTATAAATCATATATATCAGGTCCGATGGCATTCCCGTATATTTCAGTGGTTCTTCACCTTTTGCATAATTTGTATCATCACATAAATCAATTTGTGTCACTTCTGTTTCAAAGTCTGAATTGCCTGGACCTTTTAATACAGCCATCGGACAACAGTCTTCCAGTATGAATTCGATTCTTTCTTTTGGGTACGAGGAATCAAGTGGTACATAGGCTCCTCCAGCTTTTAAGATCGCATAGATTCCAATTATAAGTTCTAAACTCTTCTCGGAGATAATTGCTACGAAATCATCTGCTTTCACCCCGCATTCTGCTGTGAGCTTTCTGGCTATACAATCAGCCCTTGCAATCAGCTCTGCATATGTTAGTTTTTGTTCTTCAAATGTAACTGCAACCTTGTCTGGAGTTTTCCTGACCTGTTCTTCAAACAATTCAAAAACCGTCTTATCCATTGGATATGCAGCTTCTGAAGTGTTAAATTGTTTCATTACCAATTCCTGCTCTTTACAGCTTAATATTTGAAGATTTTCAATCTCTGAATCAGGATGGTTTACTGCATTTGTGAGAAATGTCTGCAGGTATCCAAGCAGGAGGTCTATCTCTTCACTTCCATATTTTTGTGCATCATACTCTATCCCAAGATTTAAAGTTTCTCCTATATTTGCAGAAAGAGAGATTCCAAAATTTGTCTGTTCTCTGACACTTTCAAACTCAGCCACTAATTGGTCCTCTTCAACATTCATTTCTGAATCATGAATATAGTAGTTTTCAAATGCCATAAGCGTTCCTATTAGGCCACTGCCCAGGCGACTTCTGCTCTGGATTTCTGCTAAAGAGCAGTAATCAAAATCATTGCTTTCAACTGCCTGTTTCTGAATTTTTCCTATCAGCGTTTTGAATGTCTCATTCCTTTCTGTTTTTACCCGTACAGGTATGGTATTGATAAACAATCCCAGCATTTGCTCAATGTATTTAACTTCCGCATTTCTTCCTGATACTACTTTTCCGAATACGATATCATTGGTATTATTGTATCTTTGTAGCAGAACACCCCAAGCCGCCTCTGTAATGGTATTAACTGTTACTCCGCTGTCCACACTCAGCTGCCGTATCTTTTTTGTCATTTCACTGGTGAATGAAATATCTTTTCTGATACATTCTTCTTTCACATGATCAGGTGCTCCAATTGGTATAATATCCGCCTTGCACTCATAATCTTCCAGAAGTTCATCCCAGTACAGCAAACTCTCCTCTTTGTTTTTCTTCTCTATGTACCTTACAAAATCCTCATATCTTCCACCATTTTCAATTGGAATCACTTTTTTATTCTGTAACAGCAGATAATATTTGTACAATTCCGAATATACTATGGCAATGCACCAGCCATCTAATATGATGTGATGATTTGTCAATATCATTCTGTAATCACTGTCAGTTCTTTTAATAATTGTCATGCGGATTAATGTATTATCTTCAAGGTCAAAGCCTCTTTTCACATCATCTGCTTTAATCTTCTCATATTCGCTGTCACCGGCTGCCTCCAGGTAATGAAATTCCGGTTTCCTTTCCACTAATAAGACCTGCCTTGCCTTATTAACACCTTTATATTTTATCACTGTATGCAGGATATCATGTTTATTGACTACCGCATTAAATGCTGCCTGCATATTTTCTACATTAAGCCTGTTAAATTTAACCACCTGCTGAGTGACATACTGTGTACTTTTCTCATTTGCAAGTTTCTCATACAGCAGCCCCTCCTGCATTGCTGTAAGGGGATAAATTCTTTTAATTTTCTCCCCTTTTGCTTTCAGTTTTTCATTGGTTGCAATAAATTCTTTGTCGCTCCAACTGTATTCACCAAAATCACTTGCTGTGTATTGTATAGTTTCTGCATTTTTACAATGCTCGATCACACCTATCAATTCATGCTTAAACTGATCGCATAAATTTTTTATGGTTTTTTTATTATACTCAGACTTATCATATGTGATTCCTATGGACAGAACACCATATTGCAGCCCGCCGTTAATACTGACAGGAGTGCCGAATCTATTCGTTTCAGCAATATTTGATCCCCGCGCCACATCTGATATCTTAAATATTTCATTTCCCGAAACCTGCTCTGACCCAAACTCTCCCAAGTAATTAAATGTAATGTCAGGCTCTGAAATTTCGCCAAATGCAGGGGCTCCAATATTTTTTAATATGCCATATCCAATCCCCTTATTTGGAAGCCTGTTCAAGTTTTCCTTGGTATTTTTGATGACTTGATTCATATCATTTCCAATATTTTTTAAAATTACCGGATACATTGTAGTAAACCATCCAACAGTCCTGTCAATACAGATGCCTTCCGTAATCTCTTCTCTTCCATGACCTTCCATAATAAGTGACAGTGTTTTTTGTCCTGTTACTTTGTTGAATGCCCGTGCTAATGCTGCAAGCAACAAATGATTGATCTCAGTATTATATGCTCTGTTGCTCTTTTTTAACAACTCTTCCGTATATCGTTTTTCCAGCTCAAATTTCTCCATCGCTGGCTTGCTTTCAGAACCGGTAGTATCTTTTTTAAATTTACCCTTTTTGATTTCTTTATTTTTTGATTGCCAATATTTTATTTCTTCTTTTAAAATATAACTGTTTCTGTAATCTGCTATCTTAGTTCCCCATTCTTTGAAGGAAACTGTTTTCTCCGGGAGAGTTACTTCTTTGCCTGTAGCTGCCTGTTTATAGCCATTTTCCAGATCCTCACAGATAACCCGCCATGACACTCCGTCGACAACAAGATGATGTATAATCAAAAGTACGTAATCTTTATCAGGAGTATGAAATAAGCCTGCTTTTACAAGAGGACCTGATTCTATATTTATACTTCTCTGTAATTGTTCAGCCAGATCTTTTATTGATTCAATATCAGAATCGAATATATTGAAATTATACCACTGTTTTTCACTGTACTTTCCAATTACTTGAACGCCATCTTTATATGTTGCACGCAGGATATCATGATGTTCCACAAGCTTTTGCAATACGATTTCCAATACCTGACCGTCAATCTTTTCTTGACTTTCAAATAGAACGCTCTGATTAAAATGGTTCGGATTATCCAGCCTGCACTCGAAAAATTCCTGTTGTATTGCAGTCAAAGGTGCATTTCCATTTACCTCGCCTACCTCCGCCTTCTCAACAGCTATTTTTTTCTTTATCTCTTTCGCTATCTTTTCAGGTGTCCTCTGAGTCAGAACCGTTTTGATGCTGGTATTGTATCCTTCTTCTTTCAGCTTACTAACGATTCTTATTGCTTTAATCGAATCACCGCCCAGATCAAAGAAGTTATCAGTTATACTCACCTTTTTTATCCCCAGAATCATCTTGAATGTATTTACTACTTTTGATTCCTCCTCATTTCTGGCCTCTAGATATCCATTTTCCCCTATTAATTTCGGTTCTGGCAGCGCTTTTACTTTTAACTTTCCATTTCTGGTAAGAGGTAAAGATGCGATCTGAACAATATAGGAGGGGATCATGTAGTCCGGAATCTTACTGCTTAATTCATTTTTAATCTCATTTGGATTCATTTTTTTATCAGCCACAATATAGGCACACAAAAACTTCTCGCCATTCCTATCCTCTTTTGCAATAACAGCTGCCTCTTTGATCTCTTCGAGTTCGTTAATTACACTTCCAATTTCCCCTAATTCTATTCTGTATCCTCTTATTTTCACCTGTTGATCTATTCTTCCCAGATACTCAATATTTCCTTCTTCCAGCCAACGTACTAAATCCCCGGAACGATATATTTTCCCGTCCCCATATGGATTATCTATAAATCTTTCGGCAGTAAGCTCCGGTCTGTTTAAATAACCTCTTGCTACCCCTGCTCCTGCAACGCACAATTCTCCCGGCACTCCGATTCCACACAGTTCTTCCCCGCACTTTATATAAACAGCTGAGGTAGGGAGAGCGGAACCTATATCGCTGATTTCGCTTTCGATCACATGGCCATCAATCTCTTTGTAGGTAACATGAACGGTAGTTTCTGTAATGCCATACATATTTATAATCTTACACTGAGGATTGTATATATGCCAAGTTTTCAACTTATTCGGATTTAATGCTTCTCCTCCGAATATTACGTACCTTATACTGTTGATTGTCCTGTTTCCCGTAATATCAATGAGATTATAGAAAGAGGATGGTACCTGATTCAGCACGGTAACTTTCTCTTTTTCAAGCAGCTCAGAAAATGCGAATGTATCTCTGGCTGTTTCTTTTGTCACAATTACTAGCTTGCCGCCATATAACGTACTTCCAAAAAGTTCCCAGACAGAAAAATCAAAACAGTAGGAATGGAACAGTGTCCATACATCATTTTCATTAAAATCAAACTGGAATTTATCATTGTACATAAGTCTTACAACATTTCCATGTTCAATCATGACTCCCTTCGGTTTTCCGGAAGTTCCGGAAGTATAAATAATATAGAGCAGATCATCTGGTTTATTTACTCTTTCCAAATTTTTATTGCTGCCTGAATAAAATGTTTCATCAAATAAATTTACAACAGGTACATCTGATTCTACACATTTTTCTTTTGTCCCAGAAAGAATCAACTTTGGTTTACAATCAGCGATGATAAATTTTTTTCTTTCTTCAGGGTAAGAAGGGTCAATTGGTACATATGCACCACCTGCTTTCATGGCTGCATAAATTCCGATTACCATTTCAAGACTTCTGTCTGCAATTAATACAATTAAATCATCCGGCCTCACATTATATTCTGCCCGAAGCCTATCAGCCAGCCTGTTTGCTCTGCTATTCAAATCCGCATAGGAAAGGTGTTTCCCCTCACATAGCAATGCTGTTTTATTTGGAGTCCTGTCGACCTGTTCCTCAAACAGGTCGACAATAGTCTTATCCTTTGGATATAATGCATCTGTATCATTGAATTCTTTTATGATCTTTTGTTCCTCGGCTTCATCAAGCATTGTCAATTTAGACAGCCCATCTTCAGTATTATCCAATATATTTGCAAGTAATGTGACATAATGCTTTACCATACGTTCCATTGTGGTATGTTTAAATAAGTCTGTACAATACTCCATGTTAATGGTATATCCATCTTCTGTATCTGTAACCGATAAAGTCATATCAAATTTTGAAATTTGCTGCTCCCATTCAATGGTTTTTGCTCTCGCCTCCCCCAGTTTAACTTTTGTTTTATCCTGATTTTGAAAAACAAACATAACATCAAACAGTGGGTTTCTGGAAGTATCCAATTTAATGGATAATTTTTCAACTAACTTTTCAAACTGATAATCCTGATATTCGTATGCATTAAAACTTTTTTCCTGGATTATGTCCAGTAAATCCCTGAATGTTTTACATCCCTGCATCTCACCTTTAATTACCAGTGTATTGACGAACATTCCAATTGTATTGTAAAGGTTCAAATTTGTTCTATTTGCTATGGGTATTCCCACAGCAATCGTATCGCTGTTTGAATATTTGCTCATTAGCAGCATAAAGGCAGACAGCATTACCATAAACTCTGTTGTTTTTGTTGATTGGGATAACTTTTTTATTTTTTCTTTGTACACATGATCAAGTTCAGTTCTAACATTACTCCCCCTATAACTTTGATCCATCGGTCGTACATAATCTGTTTTTATCTCTCCGAAATTTGTTTCTCCTGAAAATTCATTCAGCCAATATTCTTCTTGCTTTGTTATGTCCAGTTGGTTTTGCCATGCAGAATATCTCCTGTACTGAATTTTTATTTTAGGCAGTTCTTTTCCCATATAAAAATTAGAGAGTTCATCAATAAATATTGCCATGCTTTCACCATCAAAAACAATATGGTGGATATCAAACATTAAAATATGTTTTACATCTGATATTGTTATTACTTTTGCCCGAATCAGAGGACCTTCCTCTAAATGAAAGGGTTTTACAAACTTCTCAGTTTCTTCTGCCAAACTAAACGCTTTCTTTTTTTCCACAATTAACTGAAAATCAATCTCATCATGTACTTTTTGAATAAAATGTTCCGCCGTTTGACAAAATGTAGTACGCAATACTTCATGTCTTTCTATTATCTTATTTATTGAATATTCAAGCTGCTCAGTATCCAGTATTCCTTCAATTTCAATAAAAAATGGAATATTATAAATTATATTGCTTCCTACCCTTTCGTTTATTGCATAAAGCCTTTTCTGAGCTGAGCTCATTACGTATTTGTTTTCCATTATACCAACACCTCGTCTTCTGAATTCTCCAGATCGTGAAACGTCATAGAACCCGAATTTTCATTTTCTTTAATAAGTTCCCCGATTTTTAAAGCTAGTTTTTCTACCGATGAATACAAGAACACTGTCCTTAATGGTATTTTAATTGAAAATAAATCTTTCAAAACCATAATCAGCAGAGTAGCTTTCAGGGAATGACCACCAAGTTCATAAAAATCATCATAGATACCTGCTTGTTCCACTCCTAGGACTTCCTTAAACGCTGCTGCAACAGCTTCCTCCAGACTGTTTCTCGGAGCCACATATCCTTCTGATTTCTGGTT
>DBEP01000018.1:0-13558 GCA_002294045.1 Lachnoclostridium sp. UBA903
ACTATGTATGGTAAATATTTATTGTTTCCTGTTTTACGAATTCACGTCTCTCCTGACTGATATCCGTAAATATTACCTGTTCCGCGCCAAAGGCTTTCCTGGCTCCACGTATCATCGGGTATCCCATGTTCCCGGCTCCGATAAATCCCATCCATGCCATTGTTTTTTCCTCCTAATTTTATAATTAACGATATTATAAATATTTACCATACATAGTATAATATTTATGTTACATCATATTTATAACGCAGTTAAGAATTCCTCCATTCGGTCCATACCCTTTTCAATCTGTTCCCGGCTTATGGCATAGGATAAACGGACATGATCGTCAAATCCGAAATCGCCGCAGGGAACGACAGCTATATTATAATCATTAATAAAGATTTCTGCAAGTTTTTCCGTGGTACCGATTTTGCTGCCCTTATATTCTTTATTAATTACTTCGCTAAAATCTACAAACAAATAGAAGGCTCCCTGGGGAGTTAAGGCATCGATAAGCGGCATAGCGGCAATTCTATCCGCCATATATTCCCGTCTCCGGTTGAATTCCGCCGCCATGGCAACCACGGTATCCTGGGGACCGCTTAAGGCTTCCGCTGCCGCTTTCTGAGCTATGGAATTCGGGTTGGAAGTCTGATGGCTTTGTACACTGCCCATTAATTTTGCTATTTCTGCGGAAGAACCGGTATAGCCAATTCTCCAGCCCGTCATGGAATAACTTTTTGCAACGCCGCTGCAGGTAATGGTTCTTTTATATATTTCATCATTCAGGGATGCAATACTTACATGTTCGTAATCCCCATAGATTAAATTCTCATACATTTCATCGGCTACCACATAAATGTCCTTTTCCACCACTACTTTTGCTATGGCTTCCAATTCCTCACGGGTATAAATCATACCGGTGGGATTATTGGGTGAATTTATGATAAGAGCCTTCGTTTTATCGGTACAGGCAGCCGAGACCTGCTCCGCCGTAATCTTATAATTTTGCTTTTTATCTGCTTTTACATATACAGGTATACCGTCCGCCAGCTTTACAATCTCCGGATAACTTAACCAATAGGGTGCCGGAATTATGACTTCATCCCCCGGATTTAAAATTGCTTCAAAAACATTTGTTAAAGAGTGTTTTCCGCCATTGCTGATTACAATCTGATTCGGTTTGTAGCTTATCTTATTAAAAGACTCAAATTTCTTACAAACAGCTTCTTTTAGCTCTAAGGTACCTGATGCCACGGTATATTTTGTAAAACCGTCATGAATAGCCTTTATTGCCGCTTCATTAATATTATCAGGGGTATTGAAATCCGGTTCCCCTGCTCCAAATCCTACAACATCGATCCCCTGTGCTTTCAGTTCTTTGGCTTTTGCAGTGATTGCAAGGGTTGATGAAGGTTTTACTGCCTGCACTTTCTTTGATAGTTCTAATGACATCGTTATCCTCCTTATAAAGCGTTCCTCTGGAATTCGCCGTCTTTCATTGGTTTATTGTATACAAAAATACACTTTTGAAAGTTTCCTAAGTATTGTATTATATCTGGTTAGAGATTTCAAGTAAAAATTTAAATATTTAAATATTGACTTTTATAAGAATAAGATAAAAAAAGCGAAATCTTTATAAATTACTTATAAAGATTTCGCTGTAAAATTGATAAATATTATTTTGCGTAATCAGTAACTCTGGATTCTCTGATTACATTTACTTTGATCTGACCCGGATATTCCAATTCAGATTCAATTTGTTTTGATATGTCACGTGCAAGTAATATCATATCAGCATCGCTGATCTGATCCGGCACAACCATGATACGTACTTCCCGGCCTGCCTGAATTGCAAATGACTTATCTACCCCTTTAAAGCCGTTTGAGATATCTTCTAACTGTTTCAATCTGTTTGTATATGTTTCTAATGTTTCTCTTCTTGCACCAGGTCTTGCTGCTGAAATTGTATCGGCAGCCTGTACGATACATGCAATTAACGACTCAGGTTCAACATCACCATGATGTGCCTCTACGGCATTAATAACAATTGGAGATTCCTTATGCTTCCTGCATAACTCAACACCAATCTGAATATGTGAGCCTTCCATCTCATGGTCAACAGATTTTCCAATATCATGTAGTAATCCAGCCCTTTTTGCCGTCCTGATATCAACACCAATCTCTGCGGCAAGTAATCCGGATAAATGTGCAACTTCAATTGAATGCTTTAACGCATTTTGTCCATAGCTTGTTCTAAACTTCATTTTACCAAGTAAACGTACAAGTTCAGGATGAATACCATGAACACCAACTTCAAGTGTTGCTGCTTCACCTTCTTCTCGAATCATAATTTCAACTTCTTTTTGCGCTTTTTCAACCATCTCCTCAATTCTTGCAGGATGAATTCTTCCATCAACAATCAATTTTTCAAGTGCAATTCTTGCGACTTCTCTTCTGATCGGATCAAAACCGGATAGGATAACTGCTTCCGGTGTATCATCAATAATCAAATCGACACCGGTTAAAGTTTCTAAAGTACGGATGTTACGTCCTTCCCTGCCAATGATTCTTCCTTTCATCTCATCGTTTGGAAGTTGAACAACAGATATGGTTGTTTCGGCTACATGGTCTGCAGCACATTTTTGGATTGCAGTAACAACATAATCCCTTGCTTTTTTGTCTGCTTCTTCTTTTGCTTTGCTTTCAAGTTCTTTTACTAACATTGCGGTTTCATGTTTAACTTCGTCTTCAACAGTTTTTAAAAGATATTCTTTCGCTTGTTCGGAGGTAAGTCCAGAAATTTTTTCTAACTCCTGCAATTGTCTGCTGTGAAGTTCTTCAGCTTCAGCCTTGATTTTGTCAAGCTCAGCTTCCTTTGCAGTCAGCTTAGATTCTTTCTTCTCAAGTGCTTCCGTCTTCCTGTCTAAAGTTTCTTCTTTAGAAAGAACACGTTTCTCATAACGTTGCACTTCTGCTCTTCTTTCCTTAGTTTCCTTCTCTAATTCATTCTTAGTCCTTAAGGACTCTTCCTTTGCTTCGAGTAAGGCTTCTCTCTTCTTAGTTTCAGCTGTTTTTAAAGCTTCATCTATGATTTCTCTTGCTTTTTCTTCTGCAGAACCTATCTTGGCCTCTACGACTTTAATACGATAGGATATCGCAATTTTCCAAACAAGAGGAGCAACTATTACCAAGGTTACTAAAATAGCAATTACTATTTTTAGTATGTCTTGCACAGGAGCACCTCCTTATTTAATTTTCATTGTACAAAGATACAACACTTAAATTTTATACTGTTTTGTTGAGTATGTCAAGTATACATCCTAAATTTTTATGCATTATGTCACATTATAATGAAAATAATCGATATTATTTTGAATTTTTATACTAATCGCCCTGTATGAATAAAAGCTTATCCGCGGCCTGTAAAATTCTGCTTTCCTCGTTTCAGACACATAGCGGATAATTTTACTCTTTGGCGATACCGGATTCCAGAATTTCGCCAAGATAGTAAAATCCCTTGCATTTCGTCAGTCTTACTTTTATAATCGAACCAATTATATCCGGACTGCCTGTAAAATGTACTAACATATTGTTGCTTAACCTGCCGGTCAGCAGAGAATCGTTTTGTTCGTTCACTTCTTCCACCAATACTTCCTGTATTTCGCCTTCATGCTTACCGGTACGCTCAGAAGAAATCATCTGGATGACCTTTAACAACCGGTCAAATCTCTCCTTAGCCGCCGGCTCTTCCACCTGGTTGTCCATTTTGGAGGCAGGTGTACCGGATCTTTTTGAATACAGAAAAGTATATGCACTGTCATAACGTACCTTTTTTACCACATCCAGCGTCTCTAAAAAATCTTCTTCCGTTTCTCCCGGAAAACCGACTATGATATCCGTGGTAAGGGATATTTGAGGCATGGCCGTTTTAATCCGGTCTGCCAAAGCCAGATAATCTTCTTTGGAATACTGCCGGTTCATGATTTTTAAAATTTTATTGCTGCCGGACTGAAAAGGCAGATGCAGATGATTACAGATTTTTTTTGAGTTTTTCATTACTTCAATTAAAGAATCGGATAAATCCTTGGGATGGGAGGTCATAAAACGGATTCTTCTTAAGCCTTCAATCTTTTCTACTTCCTTTAATAAGCCGGCAAAGGAAATCGGTTTTTTCAGGTTTTTTCCGTAAGAATTCACATTCTGGCCCAGAAGCATGATTTCCACTACCCCGTCCGCCACCAGGTCCTTAATTTCTTTAATGATGTCTTCCGGATTACGGCTGCGCTCCCTGCCCCTGACATATGGAACGATACAGTAGGTGCAATAATTATTGCAGCCGTACATAATATTAACCCCTGCCTTAAATTTATATTTTCTTTCACTGGGAAGGTCCTCCACAATCTGGTCCGTCTCCTTCCAGATATCAATAATCATTCCCTGGGAAGTCAGCCTGGTATATATTAATTCCGCAAATTTAAAAATATTATGGGTTCCAAAAATAATATCCACAAAGCGGTAGCTTTTTCTGATTTTATCAACTACAGCGTCTTCCTGCATCATACAGCCGCATAATGCAATTAACATATTTGAATTTTTCTTCTTTAAATTATTCAGGTAGCCAAGTCTTCCGTACACTCTGGTATTGGCATTCTCTCTTACCGTACAGGTGTTATAGATTACAAAATCAGCTTCTTGTGTATCCGTTTCCAAGAAACCGATTTTTTCCAGAATGCCTGCCAGTTTTTCCGAGTCCTTTGCATTCATCTGACAGCCGAAGGTCTGGGTATTGTAGGTTAAAGGCCTTCCTAATTCCTCTGTTTTTCTTATGACCCATTCCCTGCATTTTGCCATGAAATAATACTGGCGCTCCGGTTCTTTTATTGGTTCTTTCCCTGAAAGCTCTATTTTATCTAAATCCATAACCATATTACTCATTTTATATCTCAACTTTCTGCTTTTGACTTATAACATTAAGATTATATCTGAATCGTAAACAAAATACAACCTCCAATATTTATTCCTCCACGGAAAACACAGGAGCGGAAACAATCCCAGAAGAAAACCGCTTCCGGATGTAGTTGGCAGACTTTTGCAGGAAGAAAGTTTTTATATTTACTTTTGTATTTTTTTCAATTTATTATATTCATTTTTTTCTATAAGCGCAGTCTCAATATCAATATCATACTGATAACACATAATAAAAATCCTTAGAATAACATCAGCTAATTCCCCGGGGATACCTTTTGGCTCACTGTCTGCCCTGTAATATGTGTAGCACGGAGGATAACCTTTATAGAATTCGTCCAGCGCTTCCGATAATTCTTTATGGCACAGTGCTATCAGCTCATAAAAGGTTTTTTCCCTTCCTTTAAAATATCCGTGTTCCAGCGCATTTTCCCCGACTTCCTTTACAAATTCCTTAATGCTTAAGTTTTCATGCAGTTTTAAATTATTCGCAGAATCATTATCAAATGTCAATTTACCATTACTGTACAGAGTTAATACCCAACGCCCTAAATCCTTTAAAGCACTGTTAAACGATTCTGCTGTTCCAGAATTAAGATTATTTTGTTCCATGCATTTTTTAATCAACCTCTGTAATTTAGTCATTTTGTCCTCTCCCGTGTTAAGTTAAGAAAAAAATATTATGAACCAATGTATCCATAAATTCCTTTGCTGTTGTTTATAACTCCATTATTATGATGCTTAGAGTGTGTTTGAAAAATGTTTCTCCGACAAATGAATTTCCTGTATACTATCGCATTATGTTTCAGGTGCCCTAATTTAAATTTTGCTTTATAACAATTATGGGATATGTACAGTTGGAAAAACAGTCAATGTTTATCCATATGCACATATCCCAAAGAATTAATAGAACTCTTAGAATTAATTAAATAATTACTTCCTTATCGTATCTGCCCGTTTCCAAATATAATATATTTTGTGGAAGTCAGCGCAACCAAACCCATTGGCCCCCTGGCATGAAGTTTCTGGGTACTGATGCCTATTTCAGCACCAAAACCAAATTCCCCTCCGTCCGTAAATCGGGTGGAAGCATTTACGTAAACTGCTGCGGCATCTATTTCATTTAAGAATTTCATTGCATGGTCATAGTCCCTTGTTACTATGGCTTCGGAATGTTTTGTATTATAGTAATTAATATGTGAAATCGCTTCCTCAATCGAATCAACAATCTTTAAGGAAATGAAACGGTCTAAATATTCCTTTCCATAATCTTCTTCCTTAGCCGGCTCCATTTTATCACAGATTGCCCTTGCCCTTTCATCCGCACGAAATATAATCTGTTTTTCCGTTAACCTGTTATAAATAAGAGGGATAAAACCGTCCGCCACTTTACTGTGCACCACTAAGGATTCGCAGGCATTACAGACACCCAGCCGGTCTGTTTTAGCATTGTCGATAATATTTAACGCCATATCAAAATCCGCATATTCATCAACATAAATATGACAATTGCCTGTTCCTGTCTCAATCACCGGAATCGTGCTGTTTTCAATCACCGTACGAATTAATCCGGCCCCTCCCCTGGGAATCAGCAAATCAATATATTGGTTTAAACGCATCATTTCTTTTGCTGTTTCCCGGCTGGTATCCTCGATTAACTGAACGGCGTCCTCATTTAAGTTAACCTGTTTCAATGCTTTCTTTAATGCGTTTACGATTGCCCTGTTGGAATGAACCGCATCACTTCCGCCTCTTAATATAACGGCATTCCCGGTTTTAAAGCAAAGTCCGAAAGCATCTGCGGTTACATTGGGGCGGGATTCATATATAATTCCTATTACTCCGATGGGGACCCTTTTCTGTCCGATGGTTAATCCATTGGGACGGGAAGTCATGGATAACACTTCACCCACCGGATCATTTAACTTAACAATATCAAGCAGTCCGTTTGCCATTCCCTGTATACGGTCATGGTTAAGCCGCAGACGGTCAATTAAGGATTCCATCATGCCATTTTCCTTTGCGGCAGTTATATCCGACTGGTTTGCCTTTAAAATTTCCTCTTCGTCATTCAGCAAAGAATCGGCCGCCGCCCTAAGGCCTTCATTCTTTTGTGCAACACCTAAAGTATTTAACATTGTCGCAGACTTTTTTGCTTTCATGCCGATCTCTTCTAAATATTTCATATGAATCAGCCATCCTTTCTTAAATCTATCTATTAAATTATCGGATTATACCGCTCGGGGTTATAATCTGATCCACTTTTATATCCAGTTCGTCAGCAGGAAGCTCTGTCAGAACCTGAAAATCATAAGCCAAGGCAATTTTTTTCAGGGGATAATTTTCATATTTCTGAAAAAATACATCATAATAACCCTTTCCATAACCAATACGGTTTCCTTGCGGGTCAAATGCCAGCCCAGGAACAATGATAAGATTCTCTTCCGTCCTAACGGGGACGGCTACCTTTCCTGCAGCCGGCTCTAATATGCCCAGTACACCGGGTTTAAGCTCTTTAAGGGAATCAATATAATAAAACTTCATTTCATCATCGGTTATTTTGGGGACGGCTACCTTTTTCTGCTGATAAAGGGCTTTTTCTATTAATCCCGTCGTAATAACCTCCTGATTAAAGGACACATAACAAAAAATCCGTCGGCATGTTCCATATGCCGAAGTTTCCCATAGCCGTTTCAGAATTCTGTCACTGTAAGCTCTTCTGTCCGGTTCCGTCAGCCTGCTCTTTAATTCTTTCATGGATTTACGGATTTCCTGCTTTAACATCAATGTTTTTCCTTTTTTGCCAGTTTCGTAACGGAACCGTCCGGGTTTAATAAGGATATCTGGTGTAAGGTTCCCCTGAGATTGCTGCGTATCGCCTGAATATACTCACTTCTTAAATCGGCCTGCTCCTGTTTTTCTTCCTCAGTTAATCCTTCTTTCTGGGATTTTCTGTATAGTTCGTTAATTCTTGCTAACTTATTGTCATCCATTTTGAAATACCTTTCTAAACTTATTTAAAAGCGTTTATTTTACCTGATAGAAAACTGCTCCTACAAGATAAACCCGGCCGGCAGGATGCACACGACGTGCTATGGATATTGATTGGTACGGATGTAATCCATCAAAACAAAATTCTCGTCTTTATGGGCTTTAAATAAGGTTCCCACATTTTCACCTTCCATAATTTTATTAATTATGTATATTTCCTCTCCGTTGGCAATAATCATGTCGGTACCGGAATCGGTTGCAATCCTGGCCGCGGATATTTTGGTTGCCATACCTCCGGTTCCATAGGAAGTTGATGATTCTTTGCCCATTTTACATAATTTATTGTCAATTACTTCCACATAATCAATAAAAACGGCATGAGAATTTTTATGAGGGTCATCCGTATATAATCCGTCAATGTCGGATAGCAGAATCAGCAAATCGGCATTAACCAGTGCTGCTACAATTGCAGATAAGGTATCATTGTCACCGAACTCGATTTCATCGGTTGATACCGTGTCATTTTCATTGACGATGGGTATTACGCCCATGGTTAACAGTTCTTCAAATGTATTCCTCGCATTTTCTCTGCTGATATCATTAATCATTGTATATTTCGTCATTAAGATTTGTGCCGGTACCTGATTATATTCCGCAAATAATTTTTGGTATACCATCATAAGCCTGGCCTGCCCTACCGCCGCGCAGGCCTGTTTAACCGTTTTATCTTTGGGCTTTTCCTTTAACCCCAGAGTTTCCCGCCCTGCCGCAATGGCACCGGAGGACACCAATATAACATCCTTGCCCTGATTCCTGATATCCGTTAGAATCCGAACCAGTTTTTCCATCTTGGACAGGTTTAAACTGCCGGTACTTTCATGGGTTAAGGTGGAAGAACCTATTTTAACAACAATTCTTTTCTTATCCTTTATTGCTGCTCTGGACATAAATGCTCCTTTCAAATCCTCGGTATGAAATCAAATAATGTATTTAGTTTAACTTTTTATATCTTATAGCGCCTGGCAATTGCTTCAAATATCTTTATGCCATCCATTGCGGCGGATGTAATGCCGCCTGCATATCCGGCACCTTCCCCGCAGGGGTAGATTCCGGATATATTGGATTCAAATTTATCATCCCTCTCGATTCGAAGGGGTGAGGAAGTCCTGGTTTCCACACCGGAAAGCACGGCTTCTTCATCCGAATATCCGGGTATCATTCTGTCAAATGTCCGTATTCCTTCTATGAGGGTGTCAATCACGTAATCCGGAAGACATTGCCTTAAATCCGCCAGGTGATAGCTTCCTTTTATATTCGGTTTAATATGACCTATTGTAACACTCTCCCGGTGTCTTAACAAGTCTCCAAATAATTGAACCGGCACAAATCCCCTGCCTGCCTCATAAGCCTTTCTTTCCCAGGTACGCTGGAATTCAATGCCTGCAAGGGCTTCCGGCATATCCTCTGCCCTGCTGAAATCCTTTGGAGTCACTGTCACAATTAAGGCACTGTTGGCATTGGTTTCATTCCTGGCATGGTTGCTCATACCGTTTACCGCAATACCGCCTCTTTCGGAAGAAGAATTCACTACAAATCCGCCCGGACACATGCAAAAGGAGTATACGCTTCTGCCGGTCTCCGCATTATAAGTTAATTTATAATCCGCAGCAGGCAATTTATCATAGGCATCACCGTACTGGTTACGGTTAATAAGTCTCTGGGGATGCTCTATTCTTACCCCTATGGCAAAGGATTTCGGAGATAATTTAAACCCTTTCCTATAAATTAATTCAAAAGTATCCCTGGCACTATGTCCGATTGCCATAACCAAAACACTGCAATCCATATATTCTTTTCCGTTAACCTCAATCCCCGTTAATTTACCGTCTTCAATCATCAGATCGGTAAGGCAGGTTTTAAATCTCACTTCCCCGCCAAGGGAAATAATTTCTTCCCTTATACCCTGAACCACAGTCCTTAACCGGTCGGTCCCGATATGAGGCTTATTCAGATATAAAATTTCCTCCGGGGCTCCGTGTTCTGCCAATACTTCCAGCACCTTGCGGTTTCTGCCCAGTTCATCCTTAACCAAAGTATTCAGTTTACCGTCGGAAAAGGTTCCTGCACCGCCTTCCCCAAATTGTACGTTAGAATTAATATCCAGTTCATTATTGCTCCAGTAATTCTCAACCGCTTTTACCCGCCTGCTTACTTCGTCACCCCGTTCAATTATAACCGGCTGATATCCGCTGCGGGCCAGCATAAGACCGCAGAATAAACCGGCCGGGCCGGAACCTGCAATGACAGGGCGGAATTTCAGCTTCTCTTCACCGCATGGTTTAAATTGATATCCGGGCCGTTCACCAAAGGTAGTACCCGGGCCGTGAACCCGCTTCCTTAACTTTTTTTCGTCAAAAAGTTCAACTTCCACATTATAGACATAAAAAACCGTATTCTTTTTTCTTGCATCAATAGATTTCTTTGTAATAGTAAAATTTAAGATTTCCTGTTCGGAAACCTTCAACTGTTTTGCTATTAGTTTTTTTAAATCTTCCCGGGTATGGTTTATATTTAATTTTAGTTGTGTTATTTGTATCATTTTTTCTTATATGGCAGTCCTTTCACCATTAAATTTTCTTCAGGTATTATTATCTGCATCCTTTTTGCAGTTCGTTCCGGCCACTGCTCCCGTGGACCAGGCCCATTGAAGGTTGTATCCGCCGCAGGTGCCGTCTATATCAATTAATTCGCCGGTAAAATAAAGTCCTTTTATTAATTTGGATTCCAGAGTATCCGGATTAATTTCAGATGTATCAATTCCTCCGGCAGTTACCTGTGCCTGTTCAAAAGAGTTAGGCCCCGTTATCATAACCGTCCATTCCTTCAGCTGATTTGCCAAGGCTTTAAGATTGCCTGTCCTGACCGTACCGCAGCAGACTCCGGGTTCTATTCCCGCTTCCTTAATGCTTACATAGGCCAGTTTCTGATTGAGCAGCCCTATCATAGCTTCTTCCATTGTTCTGGAAGGATATCTTTTAATCCTCTCACATAATAAACCGATAACCTCCTCTTTCTTCAGGAAAGGTAAATAATCTATTACAAGATGAACTTTCTTATTCTCGCTTAAAGCTCTGGAAGCATACCGGCTGAGCTGCAAAACGGGAATTCCCGATACCCCGTATGCGGCCAGCAAAAGTTCTCCCTGCTCTCTTGTTACATATTTGCCGTTAATATATAATTGAACCGTTGCCCCGGTACGGACACCGGCCAAGGTTTTAAAATACCTGGAATCGGATTTTAGCTGTACCAGCCCAGGCAGGGGCTTAATTATTCTGTGCCCCAGGTTTTCTGCCATTTTGTAACCGCTGCCGTCGGAACCAAGATTGGGAGAAGCACATCCGCCGGTTGCCAGTATGACCTGGTCTGCCGTATATTCTCCTTTATCTGTTGCGATCAGGAATCGATTTTTGACCTTGCTGACCCGTTCTACATGAACCTCACAGCATATACTGACCTTCAACTGCATCAGTTCCAGCCGCAGTACATCAACAACAGAAGAAGCCTGTTCGGAATTGGGATATACATAACCGTTTTTCTCCTTTGGATAAATCCCCAGCTCCTTAAAAAAATCAATAGTCCGGTTTACATCAAATTGGGACAGGAGCTTTAGGGCAAAGGAACTGTCATTGCCTCTGTAACATTCCGGCTGCTGGTATAAGTTGGTATAATTACACTTTCCATTACCGGTAGCTAAAATCTTTTTACCGATTTTAGCTTTATGTTCCAGTATGGTTACCTTGTTTTTCTGTCTGGCCGCAAATATACCGGCCACAAGTCCCGATGCACCGCCGCCTACAATAATAACATGATTCATTGCATTATTACTCATAGGGGTCTCCTCCCTGCAGAGCCATTATTTTTATACAACACCTATATTTTAACCATAATCCGGTATTAATTTCAAGTATTATTATGAATAAGACAAGAAAAATACAGGAATAAACAAAAACTACGGAATCGTTTTCCTGTTCCGAATCAAAAAAGCCCGGATGAAACTGCAGCCACTAAAAAAGGTGACCCGAACATAACAATATTAATTATAACTACTAACTGGCACTGTTAATTTTATATGTATTGGCTATTTGAACAGGTACAGAATAATGTATAATAATAACAGATAACTGTCCCGGCAGTTATGGTATCCGGATACCGATTAAAAATATATATATTTTTAAAGGTTTAAAGTAAAAAGAAAATATTTTAAAGAAATTATAAATAGAGAGGAAGTAATAGGTGCAAAATGAAGGAAAACAGATATGAATTGAATAAGGAACTGGCCCAGATGCTAAAAGGCGGTGTAATTATGGATGTTACCACACCGGAACAGGCTCAGATTGCGGAAGCGGCCGGTGCATGCGCCGTTATGGCCCTGGAGAAAATTCCCGCTGACATCCGTGCTGCAGGCGGTATTTCCAGAATGAGCGATCCAAAAATGATAAAAGAGATACAAAAAGCCGTAACTATCCCGGTTATGGCCAAATGCAGAATCGGCCATTTTGCGGAAGCACAGATTTTGGAAGCTATTGAAATAGACTATATTGATGAAAGTGAGGTCCTGTCTCCTGCCGATGATTTATATCATATTGATAAAACTAAATTTAAGGTTCCCTTTGTATGCGGTGCGAAAGATTTAGGGGAAGCTTTACGGCGTATCAATGAAGGCGCTGCCATGATACGGACCAAAGGAGAACCGGGAACGGGAGATATTGTCCAGGCCGTACGTCATATGAGAAAGATGAACAGTGAAATTACCCGTTTAACCGCCTTAAGGGAGGATGAACTTTATCAGGCAGCCAAAGAATTACAGGTACCTTACGATTTAGTATTGTCCGTTCATAACCAAGGAAAGCTTCCGGTCGTTAATTTTGCGGCCGGCGGGGTAGCAACTCCTGCCGATGCGGCCCTTATGATGCAGCTGGGAGCGGAAGGGGTTTTTGTAGGCTCCGGAATCTTTAAATCCGGCAATCCGGCAAAAAGAGCCGCTGCAATTGTAAAAGCCGTAGCTAATTATACCGACTCCGGGATAATAGCCGATTTATCTGAGGATTTAGGGGAAGCCATGGTGGGAATTAACGAAGATGAAATCAATCTTCTGATGGCAGAAAGGGGAAAATAGATGCTAATCGGTGTTCTGGCATTACAGGGAGCTTTTATAGAACAGGAAAAAACCTTAAAGAAATTGAATATGGAGTCTTTTGAAATCCGGAAAAGAACCGATTTAGACAGAACTTTTGACGGCCTTATCATTCCGGGCGGAGAAAGTACCGTAATGGGAAAGCTTCTAAGGGAACTGGGGCTTTTTAATCCCTTGAGGGAGAAAATACTGTCAGGCCTTCCTGTTATGGGCACCTGTGCGGGATTAATCCTGCTTGCTTCCCATATTGCGGATTCGGATACGGTTCATTTGGGAACACTTCCTGTAACCGTAAGGAGAAATGCGTACGGCAGGCAGTTGGGAAGTTTCTTTAGCGAAAGTTATGTTGAAGGTCTGGGTATTGTTCCTATGAAATTTATCCGTGCCCCCTATATTGAGTCAGTGTATGGCAATACCCGGATA
>DBEP01000018.1:13739-13917 GCA_002294045.1 Lachnoclostridium sp. UBA903
GCAGTTTTCAGACACGCCCTGGCTTTCTTAAAATCCTACAGGTCTTATTTATGTCTTCTTCCGTATGGGCAACCGATACGAACATGGCCTCAAACTGTGACGGAGCGGTATAAATTCCCTGTTCCAGCAAAGCTTTAAAATACTCCGCATATTTTTCCGTATCGGAAGAACCGGCCGT
>DBEP01000087.1 GCA_002294045.1 Lachnoclostridium sp. UBA903
AATAAATTCTCCATTATATCTTTTTTTGATTCCGTTTCAAGCTTTACTATCTTCATGTACCTATGCCTCCTTAGTATGAATAAGAACTTCCCTTAAAGCACCGATTAACTTCGTGATCCGCTCGTGTTCCATCTTCATGCTGACCTGGTTGACTACCATCCTGGCAGACAGCCGGCATATTTCTTCCAGCACTTCCAGCCCATTCTCCTTAAGGGTGGAACCTGTCTCAACAATATCCACAATCACTTCCGAAAGTCCTACAATGGGTGCCAATTCAATGGAACCGTTTAATTTAATGATTTCCACCGTCTGATGCTTTTTATTATAAAAATAATCCTTGGCTATATTAGGATATTTGGTAGCTACCCGGATTAACTCGCCGTGCTTTAATAATTCTCCTGCTTCTTTCGGCCCCGCCACACACATCCTGCACTTTCCAAGGCCCAAATCAATCACTTCATACAGCTTCCGGCCTTCTTCCAATATGGTGTCCCTTCCTACAACGCCGATATCGGCGGCTCCATATTCCACATAAGTAGGTACGTCGCTGGCCTTTGCCAGGAATATTTTAATTTTCTGCTCTTCATTGGTAAAAATAAGTTTTCTGGAATTGGGATCTTTCATTTCTTCACAGGAAAATCCGACCTTTTCCAATATTTCCAGCGTCTTTTTTGCCAGTCTGCCCTTAGCCAGGGCAAAGGTTAAATATCTCATAGAAACCTCCATCCCAAACAAGATTACCCAATCATTACGGTTTATGAACCGATATAAACGCCGGCCGGCTAAAAATTCCGGCGGATTATCGGGTTCAGCCGAAAGTTACAAATCCTGAACCTTTACTTCTTTCATTTCTCCGCTTTCCAGATTGATTACCGTAATCAGCTCTGGGGTTTCAAAATATAAAATTCCCCCGATGCCGTTCCGTCCGGCATATGCCTTATACTCTTCCAGGTTTATATGGTCCTTTATGCATAATAATTCCATATTCATATCCTGGCTTCTGAAATGACCGGCCAGGGCAACAGCATGCTCTATGAGCTCCTGCCTGTATAATATGAGGGTATTTTCTGCCTCCGCCTTAATTTCGATTTTCTGTCTGGATAAGGCGAGCATAAGCGAATCAACCAGAATGGCTAACCCGATTGCAGGAGCATCCTTGCCAAACTGTCCCACCAGGTTATCATAACGGCCCCCATTGGCAATGGTATCACCGGTTCCATAGGTATAGGCCCGGAATATAATTCCCGTATAATAATTATATTTGCTTAGCATACCAAGATCAAAGGTAACATATTTTTCCAATCCATAGGCGGTCAATATGGCATATAACTGTTCCAGACGCTTTATCGCCTTTAAGGCCCTTTCGTTATCTGTCATTGCTTTTGCTTCCATAAGCTTATCCAAAGTGCCGAATAGTTCGGGAAGGCCTAAAAATACCGTTTTTAACTTAGCACTGATATCCTTGCTTAAAATTAATTCCTCAACACCAAACATATTCTTTTTTTCAATCAATACCCTTAGCTGGTTTTCTTCCTCTTCATTAAATCCCGCTTCTTCCACTAACCCACGGAAGAAATCCGCTTCTCCGATTTCAACCTGAAACTCCTTGAGACCTGCCTTTAACAGGCATTCTATGGTCAGGGCCAGCATTTCTGCGTCGGCATCCGGCGAGTCATCATTGATTAATTCCGCTCCCAGCTGGGTGGATTCTTTTAACTTGCCCTGATAACTGCTGTTGTTGATAAAGGTACTTCCCATGTAGCACAATCGTATGGGAAAGGTTTCTTCTTTATAATATTTTGCGGCACATCTGGCAATGGAAGGTGTAATATCCGGTCTTAAAACCAAAGTATTGCCGTCACGGTCAAAAAATTTATACATATCCTTTGCTGCCACGGTTCCCCGCTCTTTGCTGAATATATCAAAAAATTCAAAGGTTGGTGTCTGTATATCCTTATAGCCATGGAGTTTCATAACATGATGCAGATGCTCCTGCAGCATAAGCTTCCTTTCACATTCCGCATTGTAGATATCCCTCACACCTTCCGGCGTATGCAATAATTTATCTATCATATTCTCCTCCGCTCTGATAATGGCGTGAAACAAACGGATATAAAGCCGCATACTTTGCTTCGTTTGCTTTATCGAGGTAACGTGATAATTCGCTACCATGATAATGTTAATTATTATATTACAATCTCATATACCTGTCAACTGTTATTCCAAATTCCAAACGCAGGAAGCTGTCTTCCTTCCGGAATTATTCTCCTTCCTGCGTTTATCCTGCAAGCTCCTTATAACACTTCATCTGATTTCTTATTTATCCCTGCTGTCTATATCTTTAGCCAAATTTTCAAGATAATGTATGATAGTATTATTTTTGCATTGTATTTCGTTGTCCATATCCAATTCGTCAAAACGAAAACTTTTTCTTCCTCCGTTTCTTGCTCTGTCCCAAAACCAGGACAAATGTCTGAAAGTCAGGTAATAATATAAGTTCCTTTTTGAATAATAAATCAACAGGAAAGCAATTCCTCCCTGTTCTTCAAAATCCCTCATAAAATTAACCTGATGCTCATGAACATTCTGCAGCGCAAAAGTATCAGCCGCACATTCCTTAGCATCAAAGCAGACTGGAACTCCCTGGACAATGCCGATATAATCCACCGTACTTTTTTGTTCAAAATAAGCTAAGGTAATATGCCTTTTCTCCCTGTCAATGCTGGTAGGTGTTATGGGCGTAGGAATTTTCTGGATCAATGCCAGTTTTTTCTCCCTGTACCTTGTGTTGGTAATATTAATTAACTCCTCTAAGGAGGACCCTCTAAGGCCTCTGGAATTCCATGAAGGCATACTTTTCTCCTTTCATTAATCCAAAAATTCCTTCTGAATCTTTAAAAAATAATCCGGCGGCCCGGCCGTCAGTACTTTTTCCGATAATATCTGAAATTCACCTGTAAGCTGCGGAAAAATAAGCTGATAGGAATGCAGCAGCTGATGCTTAAGACAAAAATCCTTTTTTAGCCGGAGATTAAGGCTTTTGTCTCCATACTTGCCATCTCCCGCAACCGGATGTCCGATACTGCTAAGATGGGCACGGATCTGATGGGTTTTTCCGGTAATTAATTTAACCCGTAACAGAGTATATTGGTCGTTATATTTCAGGGGACTGTATTCCGTCTGTATGGGTTCGCTGCCTTCGAAATACTCATCCGAAACCGTTACCAGATTGGTTTTTTCATCCTTTTTTAAATATCCTTCGATTCTTTGCGGATTTCGGATAGTACCTTTTACGATACATAAATAAAACTTATCCAGCCTTCTTTCCCTGAATAGTTCCGACATGGTCTGCAAACCGGGAAGGGTTTTGCCGGCTATTATAAGGCCGCTGGTGTTGCGGTCCAAACGGTTGCAGATTCCCGGTTTAAAGGTCTTAAGCTCCTCCTCTTGTAACTGCCCGGTCTCAAGCAGATAGGAAATAATATGTTCTACCAGGGATACGTCTTCTTGGGCTGCTTTTTGGGATAACAGTCCGGCGGGTTTATTCACGGCCAGGATATTGGAGTCTTCATAAATTACGTCCAGTTTATAATCTACTATTGCAGGATGGAATGCTTCCCTGAAATTTTCTATTGTGTTATCGGATAAAAAAAGCTTAATTTCATCATTTATACAGGTTTTTTCGGAGCCATCCGCTTTTTTCCCATTCAGGGTAATATTTTTTTTACGAAGCATCTTATAGATAAAACTTTTTGGTGCTTTATTCAGTTGTTTCATAAGAAGCTTGTCCAGGCGCTGCCCGGCCTCATTTTTGTCAACCGTAATTATCTTCATAAACGGCTCCCATCTATTTTTAGAATTAATAACATTTTGAATTCGTATAAAATTTTAAATCATATATAATTTTATATCCTTACATCCATCTTTTTATTTCACCAGGAATGTCTTACGTAATAAAAAGTTCTTTAAAGGATTCAATATAATAGTCTGCCAGCTCCTTCTTTTTATCGGTATCTTCCGTTGAATACGGATCATATACGGCACATACCTTCATGCCGGCATTTTTACCGGCCATGATTCCCTGAATTATGTCTTCAAACACCAGGCAGCCCTCGGCCTTTACTTCCAGGTCTTTTGCAACCAGACGGTAGATATCCGGCGCCGGCTTGCCTTTTTCCACTTCACAGGAAGTACGAACGGACCCAAAAAATTCCTTCACCTTCAGTTTTTGGATGGTTAAGTCAACCAGTTCCCTGGAATTGCTGGTAGCTATCCCGGTTTTGATATTATTCTCTTTCAGGAACCGGAGTAAATCCAATGCACCTTCTTTTAAAGGGACTTTCGTGGTATATTTATCCCAAGCCATCTGATTCCATTCCTTTTTAATATCATCCAAAGTTTCCTTCAAACCAAAACGTGTTTTAAAATAAACCGCGGTTTCGGAAAAGCTCATGCCTTCTATTTCATTTTGCAGATTTTCCGGGAATTCGATGCCATGTTTCCCCAAATACTCAATATCAATATTTCTCCACATCCACATGGAATCTACCAACGTCCCGTCCAAATCAAAAATAACAGCCTTAATATTCTTAAATATTTTATTCATTTTTTTCGTTTCCTTTTATTTTATTTAGTTCTTCCTCCGTAAGTCTTCTGTAGCTTCCGGGCAGAAGGGTTTCATCCAATCGCAGGTCACCCATGCTGATTCTTTTTAAATACAGCACTTCTTTACCGACTGCTTTGAACATTCTCTTTACCTGATGAAATTTCCCCTCATAGATGGTCACTTCTGCCTCCGATACCTCATCTGCTTCAAGAGTTACGAGCCGTGCGGGCAGAGTTGTAAAATCCGCTTCCAGCTTTATTCCGTTCTCAAATATTGCGGCATCTTCCCCGGTAATCCTGCCTTTAACCCTGGCATAATATATTTTAGGCACATGCTTTTTAGGAGAAAGCAGCCTGTGTGCCAAATCCCCGTCATTGGTTATCAATAACAGCCCTTCCGTGTCTTTATCCAATCTCCCTACGGGAAATAAACTTTTACTCCTACTGTCTTGTATTAATTCTACAACTGTCTTGCAATGATAATCGGCAGTTGCCGACACGACTCCGGCAGGCTTGTTTAACATATAATATTCGTAAGCTTCATATTCTATTTTTTGATTGTCAAAATACACTTCGGAATTTAAACTGTCCAGCTTTAAATCCGGTTCTTTTATTACAATTCCGTTTACCTTAATTCTTCCCTTCCTGATATATCCTTTTACCTCACTTCTGGTACCTATACCCATGTCTGCCAGATATTTATCCAGACGCACCGGTGTACTCATAACACATTTCCTCTCTTAGCCTCTTTTACATCCATCTCCACCCCGGCAGGTATTTATTTTTTAATACACCTCCTGCAAGCTTTCCCCAGCCCAGAGGATATCCGTCCGCACATACCAGGCTCCAGCCTTCCTTATGCTCACCGGTTATTTCGATGGTTTCACATTTCAGGTATTTTATTATATCGGGATTATCTGCGGACAGATGGATTACCTGGTCATAAGCATCGCTTTTCAGCGCGCAGGCCAAAGCCTGGCTTGGTTCAAACCTGTATTTTTTTATTTCACCCAGAAAAAGCCCGCTTCTTAGAATACGCAGTCCCTTAAGGGCGGGAATATCCTCCGGCAGCAGATATAACTTATTTTCTCTGATACTCAGATTCTTAGGCTCAACGAAAATGTCGGTTTTATGAATAAATTCCGCCACTTCATCGGAAAGACTGACTTTTTCCCTGTTACCGGCAATAAAAAACTCCCCTTTTATATCGGAGTTTTTTTTCAACAGAGCTATAAAATGCCCTTCCCCATGAATACGATGGGGCCACAAACGGATACAATTTTTTAATTCTTCCGTCCCTTCCACCCAGTCCGGTTTTCCAAAAGCAAAACCTTCATAAGAAACTTTCTCTCTGCTTCTGCCTGCAAGTGGATTCACTACAGAAAATTCCGGGCATTGTTCCAATAAAAACTTAATAGTTCCTTCATTCTCCTCCGGTGAAAAAGTACAGGTAGAATAAAGCATACTGCCGCCGGGTTTTAACATCCTAGCAGCATGTAAGATAATTTCTTTCTGCAGTTTATTATAATAATCTACTCCATATTGCTCCCAGTTCTTCATGACAGAAGGACTTTTACGGAACATGCCTTCCCCGGAGCAGGGAGCATCCACTAATATTTTATCAAAATACCCTTCAAAGTAATTTACTAATTTAGACGGTGCTTCGCTTACGACAATTGCATTTTTAACACCGAATAACTCTATATTCTTAAGAAGGGCCTTTGCCCTGGAATTACTGATATCATTGGCTACCAGCACCCCTTTTCCTTTCAGTCTGGCAGCCAGTTCCGTACTTTTGCCCCCGGGTGCCGCACACAAATCCAGCACCTTGTCTCCCGGCTCTACCGGCAGCAGGCTGGCAGGTGTCATGGCACTGGGTTCCTGTATATAATATAAACCGGCATAGTAATAAGGATGCCTGGCCGGCTGTTCTTTTCCATCATAATAATATCCGTTTTCGATCCATGGAACTCTTTTTATCTTGAAAGGGCAGATTCTTTCGAATTCTTCCGGCATAATTTTTAAAGTATTGACCCTAAGTCCGCTGTAATGCTTTCTCTCAAAACATTTTATATACTCCTCATATTCCTCCCCAAGTAATTCCATCATCCGATTCTCAAAAAGCTTTGGTAATGTCATTGCATTCTCCTTAAACTGTACTTTCTTTACCGCAGGCTCTGTGCCCGGTAGCCTTCCGATATAATATCCAATTCTTTATTAAAACGTTCTAATTTCTCTAAATCTCCTGATTCGTAGATTTGGAAAAACTCATCCTGGATTTTCACAACCTCTCTTTTATTTGCCACTTTATATAAATTTTGAATATTTGTTAAGATATCCGCCACCATATTCGCCTTTATTTTAAAGGAATTCTGTGCATCCATAATTTCATCCCGGACGGAAGACATTTCCTGATCCAATATAATAACTGCACCCGCTGCTTTCGAAAGCCTTCTGCGGATATGCTCCGGCATGTTCTGCTTATATTTATATTGTAAAGAATGCTCTATGGTGGACCAGAAATTCATGGCCAGAGTACGGATCTGTATCTCAGCCTGTAATTCCTTTTTCCCTTTTAAAGTCTGTACGGTATAATATATAATTATATGATAACTCCGGTATCCGCTTTCCTTCATATTCGTAATATAATCTTTCTCACTCTTTATGCGCATATCGGTTCTTTTTTTTATAATGTCCACTACCTTCTGAATATCTTCCACAAACTGGCAGATGATACGTATTCCGGCAATATCTTCCACCTTTTCCTCCATGTCCTCCAAGGGTATCTGTTTTTTCTGTGCCTTCTCCAGTATACTGGATATTGTCTTTACTCTTCCGTTAACCTGTTCAATGGGAGAATAACCACCCATTTTACGGTATTCTTCAATAATATGATTAAATTTTACAACTAACTCATCTACTGCTAAAAAATACGGATCCAGTATTTCCCTCCACAATTGTATTTCCATATTTTCTCACTCCTTGTCCCCAAATTATTCCTTTATACCTTTATCCTTTAACCATCAACAGAAAACATGTTCATGGTCCTGTCGCCCCAATTGGAAACCATGTTCGCAGGCTCCATGGTATGCGCCACTTCGTG
>DBEP01000120.1:0-158 GCA_002294045.1 Lachnoclostridium sp. UBA903
CATCATTGACATTAAAAATGCATTAAATAGTATTTTTCTTCCGGGAAATCTAAGCTTTGCCAGCGCATAACCCGCCATGGTCGGAAGCAGCATATTGCCTCCTACCACCAATACGGTGGAAACAAATGTATTACGATACCAGGTTAAAATCGGATATT
>DBEP01000120.1:206-18565 GCA_002294045.1 Lachnoclostridium sp. UBA903
GGACCAGTATTTTATGGGAGCCCAGGTCTGTACATAGCGGTAAGGCAGCAGGGAATTATAAAATACATACAGAATAGGAACCAGGAAAACTGCCGCCAGCATAATCAGCGCTGTATACAGTAATATTTTCTTTAATATTCCAAACATTAGTTTTCCTCCCTTGTTATAAGCATTCTAATCAGTGAAAGTACAAATATAATCACAAATAGTACCACTGCCGCCGCACTGCCGTAGCCCATATCCATGTAGCTGAAAGACTGCTGGTACAGGTAGGTTACAATCGTACTGGTGGACCCTGCCGGCGACCCCAGCGGACTCTGTTTGGAAATGGCCGCAATTTGATCGAATATCTGGAAACTGTTAATCATCCCCAAAGTAACGACCAGATAGGTTGTCTGCTTTACCAAGGGAATCGTAAGATAGCGGATTGACTGTATTTTGTTTGCTCCGTCAATTTTAGCCGCCTCATATAATTCGCTTGATATATTTTGGAGTCCGCTTATATATAAAATCATATAAAATCCAATCTGCTGCCATACATAAATCAGAATAACCAATATCAGCGCATATCTGGTACTGGTAAACCAAGTTGTATTCTTAAAACCAAACAGTGTAAAAATCATTGTTCCGGGGCCGTCTTTGATGAAAAAATACATAAAGAAAATACTTACGGCTACGGACGAAATAACATAAGGCATATAATAAGAAGTTCTGAAAAAAGTTTTACCTCTGATTTTTCCCTGAAGCATAACCGCTATGATAAAAGAAATAACGGTCAGAAGCCCCACAACCACGGCAACCATAATGAAACTGTGGCTTAAAGCATCTAAAAAATCAGCGTCCTGAAATAACCGGACAAAATTTTGGAACCCGACAAATTTCGTTTTATCCGGATTAATATAACTATACTCATAAAAACTTAACCGCATGGATTTAACAGCCGGATATAAAAACCAGTACAACCACATGGCAAAAGCAGGAAGCACGAACAGAAGCGCCGTTGCAGCTTCCTTTTTATTATATTTGACCCGCCTGTTTGCCTTTTCCTTTTCCATCATGAATCCCCACAATCTCTCTAATGTAATTTACAGGTATCGTTGTCCCACGTTAATCAGAGGCTGTTGCAAAAAAGCACAAGTATGTTACCATTTTGAATTTTGCAGCAGCCCCGATTGTTTATATGAATTGCAGTGACCGAATAGTCACAGTAAACTTATTCGGTTCCGTAATCAGCTGCCAGTTTATCAACGATTTCCTGGCCGGTAATCTTGGAGTTATCATCAAACATGGCTGACTGCATTGCCGTAATTAAAGCATCCGCAAACTTTTTACTTTGCGCAGGATAAGCAAATGGCTGGGTATTATCCAGATAATCAACCAAATCCGCAAGACCGGGCAGTTCTTCTCTATATAACTGATAGTAGGAATCGTTAGCCGGAATAACCTGGGTTACTTCAACAGTGGCTTTATACAAGTTTTCGTTTGCAAATGCATATCCAATGGCTGCTTTTACCGCTTCCGGAGTATCGGAATTCTTAAGTTCCACCAAGGCTGCCGAATGTAAAGTTGCACCGCCCGTTGAATCTCCGCCTGTGGGTACCGCCAGATATTTAAGCTCAATATCCGGTGCTTCCGACATGAAGCTTGCCTGGTACCATGCACCGCCGGTTGAAAATAATGCCGATTCCTGAATCATAACCGCACCGTCCCAGCCAAGTCCAAGCTCGGTGGGTGTAATAATATATCCTTCTTTGTAGGCATCCAGTATAAACTGTATCGCTTCCGCATTCTCTTTGGAGTTAATGGCTTCGCCAAATCCCCATCCGCCTCCGAATGAAATTGCATAATTTGTCAGATGGTATTCCTGAATATTCAGGCAAAGCGCCGGTTCACCGGTTTCATCTTTCACCTTTTTGCAGATGTCAAGAACTTCATCCCAGGTCCTGGGATATGCGTCGCCTAATCCAAGTTCTTCCCACATATTGTTATTTACTATAAATACACCGGGATTTAATGCATAAGGAATACCGTAAGTAACGCCGTCAATTTTCCACGCGTCAAATGCGGATTCCAGGAGTCCGTCCGTATTAATAGTACCGTCTGCGATTGCATCATCCAGACCTACAAACAGACCTTCTTTTATATACTGTAAATAATGCTCATTGGTACAGGATATAATATCCGGTGCCGTGCCGGCTGCAATCTGGGTAGGAATGTTGTCCCAAAAATCGGAATCACTGGGATATTTCATAAAGTTAACTTTAATACCAAGCTCTTCTTCAATTCCCTCAAATGCCGCCTCGAGCCTTTTCTGTTCATCATCGCTCCAGATACCGATGTCCAATGTAACACCGTCAAAATTCTGATTCCCGGTTCCACTCCCTGATTCTCCATTTGTTTCTGAGCCGGTTCCGGTCTCGTTTGTACCGGTATTTTCCGTCCCGCCTTCATTTGTCTGATTTTTGCTGCCGCAGCCGCTAAACATCCCCACTGCCATACAAACAATAATCAAAAGTGTCGCAAGCTTTTTAAAATTCATAAAAAATCCTCCTTTAAAATATTGGTTTAATGGTATAATGCCTTCCCCGATATGATTTTATCCCCTCAGCATTACAATTTTGGCCGCGAGTAGCATTTTTTACTGTCAACGGCAGTTTTTAGTTACTTTGTATAGGATAATTGTTTATGAAACTATTTTCCTATATTATATTTATATTATATATTTAAATTCTCAGCTTGTCAATCATATAAAATAAATATCTCTCCGGTGTGGATGAACTTTCCTATGAGATAAAAAAAGCCTTATGACCGTCAGTCTTTCCGACAGTCATAAGGCTTAATTTTAATCAATGGCTTCAAAATACTTCTCTATAAACTGGATTCCCGCTCCAACGGCAGCGGCTTCCTTTTTATACTTACCGCTTCTGATATAGGTTGTATCTATATCAAAATTGTTATATTTTACAACATAGGACCCTAATTCCACTAAATAATCTTCCAGATAACCCCCTAAATACCCTCCCAGAATAATATCGCAGTCAAATGCCATCCTGAGATTGGAGACCGCTAAGGCAAGATAATCTAAATATTCCTGCCAGGCTTTGATACATTTTTTATCCCCGTCTTTTAACTGTAGGAAAAACTGGTCCAGATTATCATCCGTATATTCCGAAAGAGCCAGGGCGGAACAATAGGCGTCCATACAGCCCTTTTTGCCGCAATAGCAGGTCCGTCCCCCCGGTTTTAGGACCATATGGCCGAACTCGGCACTTTTAAAATTATCCCCCATATAAATTTCATCCTTGATATAAACGGCGCCGCCCACCGTATTGCTCAGGGATAAATATATACTGTTCTTTGCGGCTTCCCGAAGCTCCGCATAGGCCGCGCTATTGGCATCGTTATTGAAAGCAACTTCGTATTTTAGAAATCGGCTGAACTTTTTCAGGCTTAAATTACTAACCTTAAAAACATGAGTCCGCAGCAGAATCGAATTGGTTGTATCAACGATACCGGGTATGGATAAGCCTACTCCTAAAACCTTATTCTTATCAATATGGTTTTCTGCAAGGAAAGCTTCCAGTTCCACTCCTAAACCTTCGTAATATTCAACAGAATCTTCATAAAATCTCTTTAATCTTTTATATACGGAGACAGCACCGCTGGTATCAACTAAAACCATACTGATATGATTTTTCGTAATGTCAATACCGGCTGCATATTTATGCCCTTTTGCCAAAGACAGGGCTCCTGCTTTCCTTCCTCCCGTAGAACGGTACTTGCCCGTCTCTATGACAATCCCCCTGTCAAGCAATTCTTTAATGTTCTGCAGTACTGTGGGCATACTAAGGCCCAGCTCCCGGGATATTTCCTGCTTGGAGGTTTCTCCCTTTTTATATATAAATTTAACTATTTTTACTTTGTTTCTGTGTTTGATTTCCATATTATTGGCTTTCGATTCCTAACTATACTTTACTGGTTGACAGATACTATCCCGATTCCAAGCTCATCCAGCTGTTTCTGTTCTACCGTGCTTGGTGCTTCCGTCATTAGGCAGGAAGCGTCCTTTACCTTAGGGAATGCGATTACGTCCCGGATACTGTCCACTTTTACCATAAGCATAATAAGACGGTCCAGACCATAGGCAAGCCCTGCGTGGGGCGGAACACCGTACCTGAATGCATTTAATAAGAAGCCGAAGCGTTCATATGCCTCTTCCTTGGTAAAGCCCAATACTTCAAACATTTTCTCCTGAACCTGGCTCTGGAAGATTCTTACGCTGCCGCCGCCGATTTCCGTACCGTTTAATACGATATCATAAGCCTTGGCCCTTACCTTGCCCGGATCCGTATCCAGTAAATCCAGGTCTTCCTCCATAGGCATGGTAAACGGATGATGCTTTGCCGTATACCTTCCTTCTTCCTTGGAATATTCAAGCAGCGGGAATTCCGTAACCCAAAGGAATTTATATTCTTCCTTCTTTAACAAATCAAGATTTCTGGCTATTTCTAAGCGCAGGTTTCCCAATACGTCAAATACAACGTCATCTTCATCCGCCGCAAACAGCAGTAAGTCGCCCGGCTTTCCCGACATGGCTTCTACCAGAGCCGTCAGCTCTTCCTCCGTCATGAATTTTGCAAAAGACGATTTATAGGTGCCGTCACTGTTCACCGCCAGATAAGCTAACCCCTTTGCGCCGTATCCCTTGGCAAATTCAACAAGGGCGTCTATTTTCTTCCTTGGCATTTCCGCTTGTCCTTCTGCATTAATACCCCGGACGGAACCGCCTTTTAAAAGGGCCTCCGTAAACACGGAGAAGCCGCAGTTTTTCACCACTTCCGATACACTTTTTAATTCCATGCCAAATCGGATATCCGGTTTATCGGAGCCAAAACGTTCCATAGCCTCAGCATACGTCATTCTCCGGATGGGAAGCGGGACATCCACTCCGATGGTTTCCTTAAAAAGTTTCTTCAGCAGCCTTTCATTCACTTCTATTACATCGTCCACATCCACAAAGGACAATTCCATATCAATCTGGGTAAATTCCGGTTGTCTCTCCGCCCGAAGATCCTCATCGCGGAAGCATTTTACAATCTGGAAATAACGGTCGTAGCCGGAGCACATCAAAAGCTGTTTAAATAGCTGGGGTGACTGGGGAAGGGCATAAAAATTACCCGGATGCACACGGCTCGGCACCAGATAATCCCTGGCGCCTTCCGGCGTACTTTTCGTCAGCATGGGAGTTTCTATCTCCAAAAAACCTTCCTCTGATAAAAATTCACGGGTCAGAGTTGCCACCCTGCTTCTCATAATCAGGTTTTTCTGCAGATCCGGCCTTCTCAAATCCAGGTATCTGTACTTTAATCTCAATTCTTCCTTGGTTTTACTGTCCTCTTCTATTGGGAATGGCGGCGTCTCCGCTTCGGAAAGTATCCTGAGTTCCTCCGCCCTTAATTCGATTGCACCGGTTGCAAGATTTTCATTGGCAGCGCCGGAGCGTGCCTCTATCCTTCCTGCGACGGCTATCACAAACTCGCTTCTTAACCTCTCCGCTTTTGCAAAATCTTCTTTTCCTATATCGCTTTCTTCAAATATAACCTGTAAAAGACCGGAACGGTCTCTCAGGTCTACGAAGATAATTCCGCCTTTATTCCTGCTTTTCTGTACCCAGCCCATAACGGTAACAACTTCCCCGATATTCAGGCCGCTTACTTCCGTACATCTGTGGCTTCTGTGCAAGCCTTTCATTGATTCAGACATATTGACCTCCTAATTTTACGCATATGCTTATGCTATCTTATCACTGATTATTCACAATAGTCAATACATTTCCGGTCCTTTACAACAGAACGTACAAAGGTCGCAGCTTTAACATGCTCCGGATGCACCTGATAATTATTTAAGGCATCCACATCTTCAAAGGTACTGTCCAATATCAGATCCGCATGGCCGGAACCGGACGGCAGGGGGTCCGTAATTACCTTGGCGGAAATAACTCCGGGAATTTTATCCTTTAAAGCTTCCAGGCTTTCTTTAATTATTTTTGCATGTTCTTTTTTCTCGTCTTCCGTAAAATCATCTCCATGTTTCCACATAACAATATGCTTTACCATAATAAATCCTCCATCATAAATTAAATTTTGATATAAATCATAATTTGTCCGTCTCCGTAAGCTTCAATATGAATCCGACTATATAAATATGATTTTTTTCTATAGTATAAAGTAATCCGTAATTTTATTTAAGGCGGTTTCCGTCTGCTCCCCGTTTTCCATATTTTTTATAATTACGGTATTGCCGGCTAATTCATCCGCACCGATTATGACAGCATTTCTGGCCCCGATTTTATTGGCATATTTCATCTGTGCTTTTACGCTTCGGTCCATATAATCCGTTTCAACAATAATACCCGCATTCCTTAACCGATTAACTATTTTGTAAGCTTCCGCCTTTGCTTCCTTACCCAGGATACCAACATACAGCTCAATTGCCGGTTCCGGTTCCAGTTCAATCTGTTCCTTGTCCAGAAAATAAATAATACGTTCAATACCCATGCCGAAACCAACTGACGGGATATCCTGTTTTTCGTCTATCTCATGAATGAGATTATCATACCGTCCTCCGCCGCATAAGGTAAAGCCGTCTTCGTTTACGAATTCAAATACGGTTTTGGTATAGTAATCCAGCCCCCTTACAATGCCGGTGTCAATTTCAAAGGGTATCTTTAATTCCTTCAATAAATCCTGTAATTCATCAAAATGATTTTTACATTCTTCATCCAGATATTCAACCGTTCTCGGCGCGTCTTTTACAATCTCTTTGCAGGACGGTACTTTACAGTCAAGTACTCTTAAGGGATTTATCGACATTCGCTCAAGACAGGTAGGGCATAAATGTTCTTCGTGCTGTTTCAGGTATTTTAACAGTGCCTCATTATATAATTTTCTGCAGTTATTGCAGCCGATGCTGTTAATGTGGAGCTTTGCATTTTTTAGACCGATTTTTTCAATCAGGGTGGTAATCAGGGTGATTAATTCCACTTCGGCAAGAGGACTCTTCGAACCGATGAATTCCACACCGAACTGGTGATGCTGGCGCAGTCTTCCGCTTTGGGGCTGTTCGTACCGAAAAGCAGGTGTCACATAAAACAATTTGGTAGGCTGGCTCTCCGCATACAGGTTATTTTCCAGATAAGCACGGATTGCTCCCGCCGTACCTTCCGGTTTCAGGGTTATGCTTCTCTCGCCTTTGTCCAGGAAAGTATACATTTCCTTCTGAACTACATCCGTAGTCTCACCCACGCCTCTCTGGAACAAAACCGTATGTTCAAATACAGGAGTTATCACTTCTTTTATATGATAAGTCCTGCATAATTCTCTCGCCAATTCCTCTATCCGGGTTCTTTTATACATATTGCTCCCAAACCAGTCCTGCGTGCCTTTGGGTCTTTGTGTAATCATCTTATTCCCTCCAAATCTATCTTAATTTCACTAAAGTGTCAGCACACTAGTGTACCGGCAAGCCGTACTCTTTGTTAATATAACTGACAAATTCATTCACTTTCTTAAATTCACCGGTATGAACCACTCTTAGGAAAGCAAGGAATATCTTCATGTCAAAATTCTTCACTTCCTCAATCATTAACGCTATGGCAGTCTCCTGGTCGTAGGCGGGCCTGTATCTTCTGTTGGATATCAATGCGGCATAGACGTCGCATACCCGCAGAATTCTTCCTCCGACAGGAATGGAATCCGCCTTTAAATTATCCGGATAACCGGTTCCGTCATAATTTTCATGGTGATGATACACGGCATGCAGCATGTTATCCTTGTAATCATATTTCTTTAAGATTTCATAACCGATGGCAGGGTGCATCCTGATATATTTCATTTCCTCCACTGCTAAAATATTCTCACTTCGTTTATATAAGAAACGCCCTAATTTCAGCTTTCCGATATCATGTACTATCCCCGCCTGCGCCATGGCATAGCAGAACACCTTATCCATCTCCATTTCCCTAGATAAAAGATAAGCTAATTTACTGACCAGTATTCCATGGTCAACAGCCTCTTTAAGGTCATCTGCCACGACCTCATCCTTATCTGTTTCCAATAATTCAAGTGTTTCCTGTAACAGCATCAGAATATCCTTTCTATAAACAGCGGGAATTTTCTTCAAGGAAAATACGCTTTCTCCCAATCATTTCATCGATACGTTCCACGTAGTCTTTCAGACTTTTTACATTTTCAACCCGTTCAATACGGTTTTCATCCTGGAATACGAATTTGGATAATGCCCCGGCACCTAATGCAAGTATGGTTTGCTTCTCTTCCATAATCAGGATATTATAAATTCCTTCTTTGTCGGGTCTGGCATACCCGATATTTTCAAGGTTATCTGCCATATTCTTCTGACGGTAGAGATAATACGGCAGATAACCGGCTGTTTTGGCATAATCGGAAGTTAATTGAAGCATATGCAGCGTATCTGCCGGCGCCAGCTTACGGTACTCCTCCTTTTGTATATTCAGTCTGGCAGCCCTTTTAAGGGCCAGTGTATGAACCGTAAGACTGTCAGGTTTTAATTTATCAATCTCATCCAGGGTATGGGCTACGTCTTCCTTTTGCTCCCCCGGCAGACCGATAATCATATCCATATTGATGTTTTCATGTCCTGCTTCCCTGGCCATATGAAATGCCTCAATTACCTGATACGCCGTATGTCTTCGTCCGATTAAGTCCAGGGTCTTCTGGCTCATGGTCTGAGGATTAATGGAAATTCTGGTAACACCATGGTCCTTCAGCACCTTTAATTTTTCCGCGGTAATACTGTCCGGTCTTCCGGCTTCCACCGTATATTCCAAAACAGACGAAACATCAAAGACATTCCCGATATGGGATAACAGCCGGTTAAGCTGGCTGGCCGTTAAAGTCGTGGGTGTTCCGCCTCCCAGATAAAGGGCGGTTATTTTTTTATTTAATCCGCAGGTTCCGGCAAAAGTTATTTCTTTATATAAAGCTTCCAGATAAGCTTCAACAAAATCTCCGAATTTCTCAAGGGAATAGGAGGTAAAGGAACAGTACAGGCAGGTACTTGGACAGAACGGAATCCCGATATAGATGCTGTAACCATTCCTGTAGTCCATTTTATGCAGTAATGTAATTTCCCGTCCCGCAACCTGAAGGCTTAAATCAATCTTTTCTGCAGAGCATAAATACTGCTTACTCATGTAATTCTTAATTGCAATCTCCGGTATATTCTCCTCCAGCTTTTCATAGGCAATTTTGGTAGGTCTGACTCCTGTTAAGGTGCCCCACGGAAGCTTTTTACCGGTTAAGCCCGATAAGCACCGGTACAGGCTCCTTTTTAACCGGTTCCTGTCATATCCGGCATTAATGTGCTCCTTTGCCGGATTATCTGTATCAAAAGGGGGCGCTGCCACCCCGCTGCCATACGTATATTTAAATATCTGCTCCGTATTGCCGTTCGGGTATAGCTCTATTTTGCCCCGCATTACCCTGAGCTTTACAGCCGGTTCTTCAAAATCTATATATATCCGTATATCATTCCCTGACCGTATATCATTACGCTCTGAAAGATTCTCTGAACAAGGTTTAAAAATCCGAATCGGTTCCTCCGGGTAAAATGCCTTTGCTAAGGAATGTATGTCATATTCATACATATCTTCTGATAAAAAAATCTGAATCATGACGGCTCCCATTCAGTGTACCGGCAAGCTGATATCCGCATCAGCTTGCCGGTATACCGTTTATGATTTAATCAATCCCAAAAATTATCTGCCCTTAAATAAGGGTTATGAATTCTTTCATGACCAATGGTTGTACGTTCTCCATGACCGGGATAAACTACGACTTCATCCGGTAATACCATTATTTTCTCCAGGATGGATTTAAATAATATGGCGGAATTGCCGGTGGGCAAATCCGTCCTGCCTACCGATTCCAGAAATAAGGTGTCGCCGCTTATTAAAACTTTTTCATCTTCAAAATAATAGCAGACACCTCCTGCCGTATGGCCGGGAGTATGAAACACTTTTATACTCATTCCGGCTAGATGAAGCAGTTCATTATCTTTCAGCAGACGGTCCGGAGTCAAACTAAAATTCCTGTGCATCATACGGGAACCGTTTAAACTGGCATCCGACAGCAGTTCCTTTTCCGCCTCACCTGCGTATATGGGAATATGATAGTTTTCCGACAAATCCTCCGCCGCCATAATATGGTCAAAATGCCCGTGGGTCAATAATATGGCAACAGGAATCAATTTCTCATCCTCTAATTTCTTTGCAATGGCAGCCGAATGGTCCGGCGGATCAATCACAAGCGCCTCTTTGGCGCCATCCCCGGATATTATATAGCAATTGGTACTGACCTCGCCTAATACATAGGATTGAATTCTCATATCTGCCTCCTGTCCGCCCGTTTACGGGCTATAAATCGCACCGAAGATTAACCTGTCGTACGTTCTATATCAAGTACGCTTTCTACGCTCCGAAGTTTTGCTACGATATATTTTAACTGTTCCACCCCGTTAATCTGGAAACCTATACTAATGGTTGCCGTGCCCTGTTTGCTGGTTCGAACCGTCATGGATGTAACATCAATTTTATTTTCCGTTAATATTTTGGATACGTCTACCAATACGCCGCTTCTGTTATTGGCATATATTTTAATCTCAGCGGTATATAATTCTCCGCCCTGGCTCTTATCCGGAGATACATTCCATTCGGCCTCGATTAATCTTGCACGGTCTTCCTCCGACAGGTTCATTAAATTGATGCAATCGGTCCGGTGAATGGAAACGCCGCGGCCCCGGGTTACAAAGCCGACGATTTCATCCCCTGGAACCGGACTGCAGCACTTGGAAAAACGGACTGCCACATCATGGATTCCTTCCACTACGATACCGCTTTTTGATTTTACTACGGTTGCAGCTCTGTTCTCCTTTATATCAGAAAGTGTATCCAGAACCTTTTCATCGTTAATTTCCTTTTTATGCTTTTTGTCATATTCATCTTTTAATTTGTTGATTACCTGGCCTTCCTTCAGGCCGCCATGGCCGACTGCGGCATAGATGGAATCCCAGTCACGGAATCCGTACTTGGACATAACCTTGCTCATATACTCAGTCTTCAATAAATCGGTAAGATTAATGCCTTTCGTTTTACAATAGGAAGTTATCATTTCCTTACCGCGGATAATGTTATCTTCCTTTAATTCGGTTTTAAACCACTGGTTTATTTTATTTTTAGCCTGAGTGCTTTTTACCAGGGTTAACCAGTCCCTGCTGGGACCTTTGGAGTTTTGGGACGTAATGATTTCAATCCGGTCGCCGTTTTGGATGACATAATCAATATTCACCAATTTACCGTTAACCCTTGCACCCACCATTTTATTACCTACCGCACTATGGATGCTGTATGCAAAATCAATCGGGGTGGAACCATTGGGCAGATTTTTCACATCACCGGTTGGTGTAAAGCAATACACGCTTTCTGAAAATAAATCCAAATCACTTTTCAGCAGGCTTAAAAATTCCTTGTTATCAGACATGTCTCTCTGCCACTCTAAAATCTGACGCAGCCAGGTCAGTTTTGCTTCTTCCGTATCATGGGTATTCTTTCCGTCCTGGCCCTCCTTATACTTCCAGTGGGCGGCAATACCATATTCAGCCGTACGGTGCATCTCATAGGTCCTGATCTGGATTTCAAAAGGCTGTCCTCCCGGTCCGATTAACGTGGTATGAAGAGATTGGTACATATTCGGCTTTGGCATGGCAATATAATCTTTAAACCTGCCGGGTATGGGTTTATACATCTCGTGTATCACACCCAGGGCGGCATAGCAGTCCTTAACCGATTCCACAATAATACGTACGGCAAACAAATCAAAAATCTGATCCAGCGTTTTATTTTGATTAACCATTTTCTTATAGATACTGAAAAAATGTTTTACACGTCCGTCTATCTTTGCATCAATATCCGCTGCCAGGATATGATGTCTCACTTCTTCCACAATTCCATTAATGATTTCTTCCCGTTCACCTTTTTTGGTATTAATTTTTTCGGTTAAATCATTATATACTTCCGGTTCCAGGTATTTTAATGATAAATCATCCAGTTCTATTTTAATTTTGGAAATACCAAGTCTTTGTGCAATAGGAGCATAGATATCCATGGTTTCCCTTGCTTTTTCTTTTTGCTTGACAGGAGTCTGGTATTGAAGCGTCCGCATATTGTGCAGACGGTCGGCCAGTTTTATTAAGATTACCCGGATGTCCTTTGCCATGGCTAAAAACATTTTTCTTAAGTTTTCAGCCTGGATTTCGACTTTATCCTTGGAATAACTTAACTGCGTTAATTTCGTAACTCCGTCCACCAATAAGGCGATTTCATCATTAAATTCCTTAGTAAGTTCTTCAATGGTATAAACCGTATCTTCCACTACATCATGGAGCAGCCCCGCAACTATGGTTTCTTTGTCCAGTTCCAGTTCGGCCAGTATAATGGCTACACACAGGGGATGAATAATATAAGGTTCACCGGATTTCCTGAACTGATTCTTGTGAGCCAGGTCAGCAACCTGGTAGGCTTTTTCAATCATGGAAATATCGGCTGACGGATGATAACTTTCCACGATTTTAACCAAACCCTGATATAAAGCTTCAGGATTTGTAAAATCAGCAGGAACTAACATTGCCTTATTTTTTTTGTCTTTATTATCATTTTCCTCTATCTTATATGCCAAATCGTCCATGAAATCACCACCAGTCTGTAAGTTTATCTTTTTATTATAAACAATCTATAAAAAAAAATCAATTCATTTATTGGATGCTGACGTATCCTGCAGTGTTTTGTCGTTACGGTTCAGCCTTACGGCTGAACCGTAACATATTGTCACTATTCCATCATCAGTAAAAACCCGGGCTTCTGCTGCTCCGCCGAGATATTGCAGGCAGGCTTACATGCATTCTCTCCGCTTACATTATTATCATAATATATATAAAATTTTGCCCTAGTTCAGATGTACTGATATCCATCCAATCTACGGCAAAAATTTAATATAAATATATGATTTTAAAATTACAAGGTTCAAGCAGGACAAACCATAAATCATTAAAACTTTATTTTCCGTCGTATTTTATTACCGCATCCACATCATAGCCTTTTAATTTGTCACGGCCGTTCAGACCTTTTAATTCAATCAGAAAAATAATTTTAACCACCTCGCCGCCCAGTCTTTCCACCAGCCGGGTTATAGCTCCAATGGTCCCTCCGGTTGCGATTAAATCATCCACTATGGCAACCTTCTGGCCTGGCTTAATTGCGTCCTTATGCATTTCAACCGTGGCCGTACCATATTCCAGGGTATACTCCGTTTCAATGGTTTCACAGGGGAGTTTCCCTTTTTTACGTACAGGAACAAAGGCTTTGTTCAAATTGTAGGCAATGGGAACTCCGAATATAAATCCTCTTGATTCCGGCCCGACAATAACATCTATATCCAATCCGTCTAAAAGTGCCTGCATCCGGTCAATGGACATTCTTAAACTATCCTTATCCTGCAATACACTTGTTATATCCCTGAATATAATACCTTTCTCAGGATAATCAGGTATACTTCTGACATATTCTTCTAGCTTTTTCATGTTAACCTCTTTCTGGATATCTACTCTTTAACTGTGCCTGCGTTGCACAGTAACACCAAAGATTATTATAACATTTCCTGCTTCAAATATCAATTTATTTCACAATTTCACAACATCTATTTTACTTACAGTGTTACTATTCACAGCTCAGCAAAAAATCAGCAGTTCTGTGAATAGTAGCTTATTTTATAATAAGATAATTCTGGATAATAATCTGTACCGTGCGGCTGCCGCCGTATTCATTAATACTTGGGTAGTAGGTTACCGATAATTTAACTGCATTATCCCTGTTCTGGAGCATTTTATCAACTTCATCCTGCCCGTAGCCGTCGGCCAGGGTATTTAAAAATGTATTTACCTCACCAAAATATAAGGCATCCATAACCCTTCCATAGTCATTAACTACCAGGAGTTTAATCACATTGGAATTCCTGCCCATAACAGAGGCCCTTCTTATGCGCAGGTTTTTTTCCGCAAACACGGGCTTTGTATTGCCTTTTCCAAAAGGTTCAAGAAGCTCTAATTCCGTTACCAGCTCTTCCGTTAAATAGCCCAGGGGAAGAAGTATATCAATGGTTATTTTGGGAATAAGGTCTTCTTCGGTCAGGCCGGCATTGCTGTTTAAATCAGCTCTTAATTGCTCTACCATGGCCTTTTCCAAGGACAATCCGGCAGCCATGGGATGTCCGCCGTATTTTAACAGCAGATGCCTGCACTTTGTCAGTTCTTCATATATATTATACTTTTCAATGGAACGGCAGGAGCCTTTCACTGCCGCTTCCGTATCCGTAAGGACAATAGCAGGCTTATTGTATTTTTCCTTTAACCTTCCCGCAATAATACCCGCTAAGCTTTCATGGCAGTCATTTAAGTAAACAACCAGGACCTTATCCTCTTTCATGTTACCGGCTTCCACTAATTTAACAGCCTGTTCAAATCCTTTGACGGTCATTTCCTTCCGGATGTCATTCAGCTGCTTTAATTCTTCGGCCAGCCGGTGGGCTTCTTCTTCTGACCGGGATAATAATAAACGCAGTCCTTTTTTGGCAGTATCCAGCCTTCCGGAAGCATTCAGGCAGGGCCCGATAATAAATCCAAGATGATAGGCAGAAAGACTGGTGAGATTTATATTGTTTTTTTCTATTAAAGCCTTTAAACCCAGATTTTTGGTTTTTCGCAGCAGTTTCAAACCGTTTTTTACGATAACCCTGTTTTCATTTACCAGATCCATTACGTCACAGACTGTTGCAATAGCTACGATTTCCAGCAGCGATTCGGTTTCTTTTTTGTCAATCCCGAATTTATCGTATAAAATCTGTACCAGTTTATAGGCAACTGCGGCACCGCACAGGCATTTCCAGGGGTAATCACAGTCCTCCTGTTTCGGGTTTACCACAGCATCCCCGCATGGTATTAAATATTCTTTCTTATCCCCGGCTTCTAAAAACGGTACATCATGGTGGTCCGTAATAATAACCGTCATCCCCAGTTCCTTGGCTTTCTCCACCTGTTCCGCCGCCGAAATGCCATTGTCACAGGTTAATATTGTGTCAATACCGTCCCGGTGGGCAGATTCGATAATCCCCATATTAATGCCGTAACCGTCTTTTATCCTGTCCGGAATCTCGTAATCTGCTGCAGCCCCGCATTTTAACAGTGCCGTATACAGGACATAAGTGGAGGCGACCCCGTCCACATCGTAATCACCTACAATCCTGATTTTTTTTCCATGTTTAATTTTGTCCGTCAATATGTCACAGGCTTTTACCATGTCCTTCATATGCAAAGGATTATGTAACCGGTCCAATTCCGGATAAAGGTAAGCCCTGATATCTTCTTCCTTCTCCTGATTCCGGTTAATCAGCAGTCTTGCTATCACTTCACTGATTTTATATTGTTCCGTCATAGCGGCAAAATCCGCTTTTTTATTTTTCAGTACCCATTTTTCCATATTAACTCCCTTAAAGTATGCTATGGTAAGGCTTCGGATACCGCCTATCACCTGATTGTATTCCAAAACCTTATCTTCCTTCGTAAAAAAATCCCAATTTAATCCGCTCTTTAAATTTCATCCGTTTCCGCAGCTTTCAGCATGATTGCACATTCCACGCGTTTTTTCTGCAGTCTGCACCCGATATCATATACATCATTAATGTCATTATGGAACTTAAAGGAATTGGCGGCACATCCTCCGCTGCAATAGAACTTTGCAAAGCAGTCCCTGCATTTCTCCTTGGCATATACATTGCAGCATTTAAACTCATCCCTTAATTCCGTTTTTCTGATGCCTTCAAAAACATTACCCATTGAGAATTCATCTTCACCTACAAACTGGTGGCATGGATATAAATCCCCCCAGGGGGTCACGGCAAGATACTCCGTACCGGAACCGCACCCTGACAGACGTTTTGCAACGCAGGGGCCGCCGGATAAGTCAATCATAAAGTGAAAGAAGTTGAACTCTTTTCCTTCCTTTTTCATTTCCATCATATAACGGGCCAGCTTATCATATTCTTCACAGATTTCCGGGATATCTTCTTCCCTGAGGGCATACGCTTCTTCCGGCAGTGCTACCACCGGTTCCACGGAAATCTGTTTAAATCCCAACTCTGCCAGATGTTTCACATCTTCGGAAAAATCCAGATTGCTGCGGGTAAAAGTACCTCTCACATAATAATTTGTCTGATTCCGGCTGTCAGCCAGCTTTAAAAACTTGGGAAGAATGATATCATAGCTGCCTTTTCCGCCGCGGGACGGCCTCATTAAATCATTTACTTCCCTGCGTCCGTCAATACTGAGCACAACATTGCTCATCTCCCGGTTGACAAATTCCATAACGTCGTCATTCAGCAGTAATCCGTTGGTAGTTAAGGTAAAGCGGAACTTTTTATTGTGAAGCTTTTCCTGTTCCCTTCCATAGACCACCAGCTTTTTCACCACTTCATAATTCATCAGCGGTTCTCCCCCGAAAAAGTCTACTTCAAGATTTTTCCGGTTTCCGGAATTCTCTATAAGGAAATCCAGAGCCCGCTTTCCCACTTCGTAGCTCATTAAAGCCCTTCTGCCCCTATATTCGCCCTCTTCTGCAAAACAATAACGGCAGGCCAGATTGCAGTCATGGGCGATATGCAGGCATAATGCTTTTACCACCGTCTGGCGGGATTTAAAATCGGATATATAGTTTTCATAAATATCCTCCGTAAAAAGAGCTTCTTCCTGAATCAGCTCCTCGATATCCTCAAAAGCCTCGAAAACCGCCGTCTTAACAGCTTCCTCCTGACCGGTTTCCTGCTCAAACAAAGAGGTGTATTCCATATTATGGTATTTTGCCATGATTTCCTGCAGCACCTCTTCTTTATCAATCTCATCGAAACCACAGGATTTGTTTTTATGTATATCCTTGTATAGCGCTATAATATCATAAACCAGCTCATCAACAATATGCACCATTCCGCTGTTTACGTCTAATACAATATTATAGCCGTTATTTTTGTACTGGTGAACCAACACGTTTCCCCCTTCTATCCTTAAAACCGCTGCCGCAGCCGGTTCTGCAAATCTGCAACAAACAATAAGCAGCGGCCTTAAGACGCTGCTTATACAATACATCTTTCAACAGCAGATAAGCAAATGCTCCTGCTGCTAATTACTGTTTTTTTGTATCTGATTATGTAACTTCTGCTATTATTTATTTTCGCAGCTTTGATTTCCTACTGTACAGGATGTCTTACAAGCTGACTGACAGGAAGTCTGACATTCGCCGCATCCGCCCTTTTTCATGGTATCCTTTAAATTCCGCGCATTTAATGTTTTGATACGTTTCATGAGGTTGCCTCCTTCAATTATTCCTGTTTGCCCTATATGGCAAATAACATCAAATTGTATTATAGCATAACCCTGTTCATATGAAAAGAGTTTTTTATGGTTTTACTTAAATGTTATACAAGCCCTGCGAGAATATCCCTTTCGGTTTTTTGGGTTGTGGTGACTTAAATATAACACAAAAGGTATTCTCGCACTTTTTATTTATTCAGTTTGTAACGCATGTATTGTAATCCTGCATTTTTATGGTTTCACTTAAATTTAACCCGTCAGCTTATCATTCCCCCAAGCATGCCGCTGAATAAACAAATCACCATAACCGTAATCACCCTGTTTACTTCCATTCCCATTACGGAATTCGTTAATATGGAAATCAAAACCAGAATAATAAAATATAAAGCTCCCATTCCCAGACCATACAAAAACCTTCTCTGGTCCGCACTTTTCCCCAATAAAAATCCGCCGGCAAAAGAGGATAATACGTAAGTTAAGATAATTCCCCCGCTTATAAAGCCGCTTGGAATATCTGCTTTGAGCATCAAAAATGCCAACAGTAACAACAGGATTCCAGTTATTATGTAGGAAAACAGAAGAATTTTTAAAATAACCACAACCTTTGAATTACGGTGCAATACTTTGTCCATACCAAACCTCCGCTTTGTTTATACTGTAATATATTTATTACTACTATTTATATTCGGTAAACTAAAATACAGAATATAAATTGCTGATATATTTATTTGTTGCAAAATTGCTCTTTTATTTATGAATGACTTTTGATGCCGGTAATGCTATAATTAGGGTGTGTTTGAAAAATGCTTGTGCCGGACTGGATGCTCCACTTTGTGGGAGGCAAGGAGCGATTT
>DBEP01000032.1 GCA_002294045.1 Lachnoclostridium sp. UBA903
CAATATCCGCGAATACGCCATGGTACTGGCACTCGTAGTTATTATGATTTTATTTCAGATTCTAACAGGCGGCGTTCTTTTTATGCCTCTTAATATTACAAATATCATTCTTCAAAACAGCTATGTGTTAATTTTGTCGGTTGGTATGCTTTTGGTCATATTGACAGGTAATGTAGACTTATCCGTCGGTTCGGTTGCCGCTTTTGTAGGAGCAATTTCCGCGGTATTTATGGTAACCTACCATATGCCTGTTATAATAGCAATTCCTCTCTGCCTGCTTATAGGAGCTATGGTTGGCGCCTGGCAGGGTTTCTGGATTGCCTATGTAAGGATACCCGCCTTTATTGTAACCCTGGCCGGCATGCTGGTCTTTCGCGGTCTGACTATGGTTCTGTTAAAAGGGCAGACCCTGGCTCCCTTTGAAAAGTCCTTCCAGGCCATTGCCAATGGTTTTCTGCCGGAATCCTTAAAAATCGCAGACCTGAATTTGATTTCAATCGCAATTGGTATCTTGTTATCCATACTTTATATTTATGTGGAATTAAAAAGTATAAAAAATAAGAAAAAGTATAACTTCGAAATTTTGCCGTTCGGGTTTACTGCTGCCAAAATAATAGTTATTCTAACCGCCATTAATTTATTTACATATAATTTAGCGGCATATAAGGGAATTCCTCTGGTTCTTATTCTGATTGCGTTTTTAATTGCAATCTATACCTTTATTACGCAGAAAACTATTTTGGGCCGCCATATTTATGCCCTCGGCGGTAATGAAAAGGCCGCAAGATTATCGGGAATTAAAATCAAAAGGGTTAAATTCATGGTATTTGTAAACATGGGTATTCTTGCCGCACTTGCCGGCTTAGTCGTCGCAGGCCGTCTGAATGCCGCCACTCCAAAGGCCGGTACGAACTTTGAGCTGGATGCCATCGCAGCCTGCTTTATCGGCGGAGCTTCCGCTTCCGGCGGTATCGGTAAAATTATGGGAGCTATCATCGGCGCCTTATTTATGGGTGTCTTAAATAACGGCATGTCTATTATGGGTGTAGGCATTGACTGGCAGCAGGCTATTAAGGGTCTGGTACTGCTGGCTGCCGTAGCTTTCGACGTATACACAAAATCAAAGTCATCGGAAGAATAAAGATAGCTTAAACGCTTGTACTGATTTAAGAAAAAGCAGTAACGGCTTCTATGATATAGAAAGGAGTATCTACTCAACAAAATATCCTAAAACCGAAAAGTGCAAAAACATTATAAAAACAGATGGGAAGAAACGGCGAAACTTCAATAAGGGTATTTTCGTCCATGTTTTGAGTAGCAGAAGGAAATGTATAAACATCACGAGGAATCCATTCAGAATTTAATCCGTTATTTTAGTAACCGTGAGGAAATTATAGCCGTAATCCTTGGCGGCTCCGTTGCAAAAGGAACTGCCCGCGAGAATTCCGATATTGATGCCATGGTTATAGTTACTCCCGAATATTATGCGAAACGTGAAAAAGAAAACACCACCGCTGAGTGTATTAACGGAATGTGTACTTATGAAAGGGGATATTTTGACTTAAAATACTATACGAAAGAATTTATACAGTCAGCTGCCGGGTACGGCAGCGAACCTGCCAGGAACGCCTATCTCGGAGCATATACCTTGTTCAGCAAGGACCCGGAGATACCAGGTATTGTAGCAAAGATACCCATTTTCCAGGAAAGTGAAATGGAAGAAAAATTATTGTCCTTTTACAGCTCCCTCTGCCTTCATTACCATTATTTCTGGCCTCTGTCAAAAGACAATCCCTATATGCGAATTCGGGCCGCCGCAGAAATAGCCTATTGCTGTTACCGCATTATATTACAGGAGAATAAAATCCTATTCCCCTGCAACCGGAGACTGGAGGAGTCTGTATCCAAAGCTTCTGATAAACCGGAAGGTATCATAGAATTAGGGCATGAATTTTTAACAAAGCCGGATGATGAATCTGCGAAGAAGTTTGTGGAAGCAACCACCCAATGGATGTCCTATCAACCACCGAAGGATTATAATGAAATCCTGACCTGTTATATGAAAGACTATGAACTATGGTGGAAGGACGCAAGGCCCCTGGTAAATGAATGGTAAAAATAATAACAATCCGGTTTGTCTTACCTGGCAGAGATACGGGAAGTTGGATTATTAAATACTGTATATAATTTATTTATATCATCATATAAGAATATTCCCGTATCTCTCAACAAAGTAACATCAGACATTAACTTTACAAAACCATCCATGGCTGTTTTTCTTAAGACAGCTTTCCATAGATTTATCCGTTATTCTATACGTCTCAATCTTTATCGCCGGCATCCATAAGATGCAAATATTTACGGCTGAATGCTCCAGGCCTGGTTAGTGCCTCCGTTATCCGCCCATTGTACAATATTTCCCCCGTCACTGGCAGAGGCATTGCTGACGTCAACCAGCAGCCCGCTCTTTTTGTTCTTTAGCTTATAATAACCGTTGCCCTTGTCAATAATTCTCCATTTCTGGTTATCACCGCCATTGTCCGTCCACTGTATGATATTTCCTCCGTTGCTTGTAGATCCGGAAGATACATCCAGTATCTTACCGCTGTTAATATTCCTGAAACGAAAATATCCTGCCCCGTCATACTGGAACTGCCATCTTTGGCTGTTGCTGCCGCTGTCCGTCCATTGAATGACATTGGCCCCGTCCGCAGTTGAGGCATTTTCCACGTCTATTACCTTCCCGCTGTTCTGGTTTACGAATTTGAAATAATTAACACTGCCTGTAACCGTTCCGGCTTCCGCATTAACGGAAAGGGTATTGGCCCAGCTCATACTCATGGTTGAATCCGTAGGGAAGGACAGGGGTGCCCATACATACATGGATTCGTTTACCCGGCCGCCCCACGCGCCGCCCCAGCGGTCTCCGGTATATAAATAAGTAGTGGCGGAGGTTCCCTGTATGGGAATTACATGCGCCGGCTGGGAATAAAAGGTATTGCTGTCCCCGATATTCCTTAAGCCTGACCATCCGCTCGTCAGGCTGGTGGATACGGAATACATGGCCTGGTTAGGCGTCCAGCCGGTGCAGCCCGAGGTCAGTAAGAAATAATAATTCCCCCTTTTAAACAGACAAGGTGCCTCCCTCTTGGAGCCGGCAAATAATTTGGCAGCGAGGGAATCAATACGCCGATAGTCCGAGGTTAATTTATACAGCATTAAGTCTGCATTTTCATTGGCTGCGGAGATAAAGTATCCGGTACCGTCCGTATCCACAAAC
>DBEP01000106.1 GCA_002294045.1 Lachnoclostridium sp. UBA903
TTAATGAACGCGGTTATTTGTGCCAATGGAAGTTCACCTGCTTACGTATATATGTTTATTGAAGCTCTGGCTGACAGTGTGGTTAAATACGGCATACCAAGGGATAAGGCTTATACCTTGGCGGCGCAAACCGTTCTGGGGGCCGCCAGGATGGTGTTAGAAACCAAGGAACATCCGGGTAAATTAAAGGATCAGGTCTGTTCCCCCGGAGGAACAACCATTGCTGCGGTGGCTGCCCTGGAGGAATATGGTTTCCGCAATGCAATCATAAAAGCAACGGATGCCTGCTATGACAAAGCTGTTTTTATGGAAAAGCAATAAAAGGGATTGAGCTTTGGCTTGTTAATTCAAGAGAGAGTCAATCCGGAGCAGAAAATCCTATGGCCCTGACCGGGGAAGCAGAAACGGAAGGTTCAGGCCTTTATGAATGAAAAAATAAGGAAGGAGCCGGTATATGAATGGGTATAAAAGGCTAAAAAGAACTCCGGTACATAAAGGGCATATCATTAACATGTATACGGACACCATACAGNNATCTTTGTTTTATAAGCCAAAACATACAGCTGCCGAGCGGTAATACTGCTGACTGGGACTTTATCAGTCACCGGGGTGCTGCCGCAATTGTCCCGGTAGATAAAGACGGCAGGATTATTATGGTAAGGCAATACCGTAACGCTATTGAAAAGTATTCTTTAGAAATACCCGCAGGCGGACTAAATGAAGGTGAAGACATGAAGGCCTGTGCAGTCAGGGAATTGGAAGAGGAAACGGGTTTTCGTTCCGATAAAGTACTGCATCTGATTGATTTATATACGACAGTGGCTTTTTGCAACGAGAAAATTGGAATTTATTATGCTGCGGATTTGATTCCCTCCAGACAAAATCTGGATGAAGACGAATTTGTCACCATTGAGAAATATTCCGTTGAGGAATTGGTACAACTCATTTTTAACGGAACTATTGACGATGCCAAAACTATTTCAGCTATTTTGGCTTATAAAACAAAGATGAGCCTTTAAAATGAGAAGAACATAAAAAAATGCCGATATCTTTTTTATATCGGCATTTTTTTTGTGCCTTTTTCATATGTTAGTGATAGCTAGTGTGCTGACACATTGGCACTTGGACGAATGACGCAGAATGTATTTTCAGCCTGCAAGGCAGCATCAGATGGAGTAATTTTTACCTAAAGTAAAATCGGAGGGATTTTATGCGTTATGTACAAATACAATTAAGAAAACTGGGAGAGGTAAAGGTGGGAGCCTTCCTTCTTGGGGGAGGTATTATACTGGGGTTTTTATTTGCAAGGATATTTAAAAGGTTTTACTGGAATTCCATGGAACTGATAGACGCGGATTATTTATACCGAATCAGGGTTACCGTTATTGATTACCCGGTTTTTTTGAGATATGTGCTGTGGAATGTTTACCGTAACTTTATCCTGTTCTGGATAATCACAGCTACGGCCATCGGTATACCTTATATGACTTTTTGCATCCTCTATGGCGGCTTCCAATGCGGTTTTTTCCTTACCGCCATATTAATGCGCTACGGTCTGAAAGGAATTTTATTAATATTCGGTTACACTTTTCCCCATTATCTTCTGTATATACCGGTTGCTTTCCTTTGTTTACGGATCGGTTACTGGTTTTGCCGGGGAATGTATGATAATAAGGCGGGCAGAAGGGGCAGAACAGAAAGGATAGCGAAACATTTAATACTGATTCTGCTGCTGGCTTTGGTCCTTTTGATAGGCGGACTGCTGGAAACCTATGTAGGGTCATTTATTTTAAAAAAAATCCTGCAGCTGTTTTGAAAATCTAAAGGTAAAAAAGAAAACTAAAATAGCGTTTGCATTTATGAGTGGTACAAACTATAATGATAATGAATAGTAATGGAAATGGAATTTATAGTAAAACGAAAAAGTTTTTAATGTAAAGATGAAGGAGACTGATTTACATGAAGGCGGTATTGCAGGAATTTGTAACTTATATGTTGGAAGTGAAGAAGGCATCAATAAATACGATTATGTCCTATCAAAATGATTTGATGAAACTGCTCAGGCATCTGGATAAGCAAAATATTACCGATGCGGGGAAAATAAGTGAAACAAGCTTAAACTCCTATATATTGAATATGGAACGGGATGGTATGTCACCTGCAACCGTATCCAGAAACATTGCTTCCATAAAAGCATTTATATTATATCTGATTAAAAAAGGGAAAATACAGAATGACCCGACAGAGAGAATGCATGCGCCCAAAGTTGAAAAAAAGCCGCCACATACTTTATCCGTGGAACAGATAAACGGTCTGCTTAATCAGCCTAATACAAAGACCGTTAAAGGCATCCGGGATAAAGCTATGCTTGAACTGCTTTATGCTACGGGTATTCGTGTTTCTGAACTGATATCCATCCGGCTGGAAGACATTAATTTGAAAAACAAATTTATCCGGTGCTGCAGTTCCGGCAGAGAGAGAATCGTACCGTTTGGCAATATGGCAAAGCAGGCATTGGAAATTTATATTCAGAAGGCGAGAGAAGAATTGGTCGGTAAATTTGATACGGATATATGTTTTACCAATTTATCCGGTGAGCCCATGAGCAGGCAGGGGCTATGGAAAATCATAAAAAGTTACGGTAAAAATGCAGGCATTCAGGATGAGATTACCCCACAGGTTTTAAGAAACTCCTTTGCCGTACATATGATTAATAATGGGGCCGATATCCGAAGCATGCAGGAATTGTTAGGTCATACGGCTGTTACGGCCACTCAGGTCTATATGCAGAATCGGAATGGAAAAGTCCGGGATGTATATACGCAAACCCATCCCAGGACTTAAATTCTGTTGCAGTTCAGCCTTGCGCCGTTCTGAACGCTCCAATTTGCAGTATACTGCGTCGTAATTTGGGGAGAGTAGCACCACTGCGCACCCCAAATTGCTCCTTGCCTCCCACAAATTGGAGCATCCAGCCCGACACAAGCATTTTTCAAACACACTCTGGTCAAATATGGTCGGCGATGGTATAAATTAATTTTTCCGACTCCTCCCAGCCCAAGCAGGCATCCGTAATGGATTTGCCGTATATATGTTCAGTTACTTTCTGGGTGCCGGGTTCTATATAGCTTTCTATCATGACGCCCTTTACAAATTTCGCAATATCCGCATTAACAGACCGGCTGTGTAATACTTCGCGGACAATTCGCGGCTGTTCGTAGTATAATTTATTGGAATTAGCATGGTTGGTATCGACGATAACCCCAGGATTCTCAAGCTCTCTTTGATTATACATATCAAGCAGACGGATTAAATCTTCATAGTGGTAATTGGGAATGGACTGCCCGTGTTTATTTACCGCTCCTCTCAGAATAGTGTGAGTAAGAGGGTTGCCGGTAGTGTGAACCTCATAAGCCCGATATAGGAATGTATGGCCGCCCTGTGCTGCCACACAGGAATTTAACATAACAGAAAAATCGCCGCTGGTCGGATTCTTCATGCCCGCCGGGCAGTCTATGCCGCTGATGGTTAATCTGTGCTGCTGATCTTCCACAGAACGGGCCCCAACTGCAACGTAAGATAATATATCTTCCACATAAGGCCAGTTTTCCGGATAAAGCATTTCATCCGCAGCAGTTAAGCCGGTCTCCGCAATGGCACGTAAATGCATTTTGCGCATGGCAATCAGGCCTTCCTGCAAATCCGGTTTTTTTTCGGGGTCCGGCTGGTGAACGATTCCCTTATAGCCCTCTCCGGTAGTTCTTGGCTTGTTGGTATAAATTCTTGGAATAATGATTATTTTATCCGCTACCTTATCCTGAACCTTGGCAAGCCTGTTGATATAATCGCAGACGGAATCTTCATTATCTGCGGAGCAGGGGCCTATAATAACAACAAATTTATCGGATTTACCGGTAAAAACATCTTTAATCCGGCTGTCTCTTTCTTTTTTGACTAAAGCATCTTTTTCCGGCAAGGGATACAATTTAATCAACTCAGAAGGAGAGATAACCTTTTTTTCGAATCTGAAACTCATCTCAAAACTCCTTTCACTTCAGAGTGTGTTTGAAAATACCATGATTTTTTAAACACGCTCCAGCATGTTAAAATATTTTAACCTTTTTTATTCTTTAAGTCAAATAAAATTAAACTGTAATATAATTTACCCGTTCCGATATAGAGTTATTGTTGAATAATTTAACATTAAATTATATAATAAAATATGAAATGTCTTATCAGGTAAATAATTTAACCGGATAACGGACACCATGCAGGATACAAACGAGGTCCGTAAGACAGGAGGTTACGGTAATGGGAATATATGATCTCATAGTTAAAAAAAAGCTTGGGAAAGCTTTGACGGAAGAGGAAATTAATTTTATGGTAAACGGATTTACCAATGGGGAAATACCGGATTACCAGATGGCTGCTTTTTTGATGGCAGTATGCTTAAAAGGTATGGATAAAACCGAAACAATTGCCTTAACCATGGCCATGGCCCGCAGCGGAGATATGCTTGATTTGTCTGCAATTGAAGGGATTAAAGCGGATAAACACAGTACCGGTGGAGTAGGGGATAAGACTTCCCTGGTTTTAAGCCCTATGGTGGCGGCCTTGGGCGTACCGGTTGCCAAGATGTCCGGAAGGGGACTGGGACATACCGGCGGGACCATTGACAAACTGGAAAGTTTTCCTGGCTTCTCCACTTCCATACCACCGGAGCAATTTATCGAAAACGTAAACCGTATGAAGATGGCCATTGTAGGACAAACTGCTAATCTGGCGCCGGCCGATAAAAAGATATATGCATTAAGGGATGTGACGGCAACCGTAGATAATATTTCACTGATTGCCAGCAGTATTATGAGTAAAAAAATAGCCTCCGGTGCGGATGTAATTGTTCTGGATGTTAAAACCGGCAGCGGCGCTTTTATGAAAACACCGGAGGATTCCATAGCTTTAGCAAAGGCCATGGTTGAAATCGGCAACGGTGTGGGCAGGAAAACTTATGCTGTGATTACCGATATGAATCAGCCTCTTGGAAGGGCGGTCGGCAATTCCATTGAGGTGGCGGAAGCAATCGATACGCTAAAAGGGAATGGACCGGAAGATTTACTGGAAGTCAGCCTGACTCTCGGAAGCTATATGGTCTTTGGTGCCGGAAAAACAGGTTCCGTGAAAGAGGCAAGAAATCTGTTAATACAAACCATAGCCGATGGTTCGGCACTGAAAAAGCTGGCGGAATTTGTACGGGACCAGGGCGGTGATGACGGTGCGGTATATAATACGGAGCTGTTTCCTAAAGCTTCCATTGAGGAAGAAGTCATTGCAGACCGGGACGGGTATGTTACAAGGATAGTTACGGATGAAATCGGAATGGCCTCTCTGCTGTTAGGAGGAGGACGTGAAACCAAGGATAGCGTCATTGATTTAAGCGTGGGCATTTATATCCGCAAGAAGCTTGGTGACAAAGTGAATGCAGGAGATTCCTTAGCTGCAATATACGGTAATAATACGGATAAGGTAAATGCCGCAAAGGAAAGATTGCGAAAAGCTTATACTATTGAGGATGCAAGACCGGAACCAACGAAAATTATCTATGGAATTGTCACTGCGGACGGACTGGCCCGGTTTGAACCGTTTCAAATACCGGCAGAGGAAGATATATCCGGTATTTTGGAAGAAAGGGAAAGCAGGGTCGTACAGAATAAAACATGCGGTGAAACTGCTCCCGAAGAAGGCGGGGTTAATCCGGTATTGCTTGAATTTCTGGAGGCTGGCACCTATGAAGAGAAACTTGCCATTCTTTTGCATAAAAAGAAACATATTAGTGATAAAATATTAAGTGATATGGCAGCTTCAATAGATTGTACCCTGGACAAAGGGAATCTGGAAGAACGCATTTCAGATTTCGCATACTGCCTTCAGACCCATGCACGGTTTGAAAGTAACAGGTTACGTTAGCCGGGGGATAAAGGTAAAACGTGACTAGGGCGTGTCTGAAAACTCATTGCACTGTTCTGGTACGCCCCTAAAATAAATAGGCAATGTTAAAACTGCTGTGGATTACCTGTAATATCTGCGGCAGCCCTTTTTATGCAATGGTAATTTCCTATTGTATAAAAAAGCTTTGTTTAGGATATGATTCTTATGCCGTCATGTCATTTAGCACTTATTATATAATTACGCATATGATACTCTGAATGCACTTTTTGCTAAAATATAATAGGGAGCTGATTATTATGCGATATATTAAATTAAATTTTGATAAAAAGGAAACGGTAATCCAGCATCATGTGCATGAATTTCAAGGCTACTTAAAAACGGCAGAAAATCATTTCCACCGATTTTCAGGTGTTACCGGAGAAGCAATTCCAATAAATAAAAATGATCATGTCCATGAAATTGTTTTCCGGACCGATTTTATTGACGGACATTACCATGAATATATCGGAAGAACCTCAGGCGCCATTACCATAGGGGACCGGCATATTCATTATATAGAATCCAATACCAACGCGGTTTTGGGACACAGCCATGGGTTCCGGCTTGTTACTTTAGTCCATGATCCCTGCGGGGACTGATTATTTTGCAACTTCGTTGAAGATAGAAGCGTTATCTGTTATAATATAAATAAAATAAGGAAGTTCATGGAATAGAATAGAAGAGCATAAAGGAGATTAACATGAATCCAGTTTACGAAAAGCTTAATCAATGTTATAAAAGTTTCAGTGAAAAAATTAATTTTCAACCCAGGGTAGCCCTGGTTCTCGGATCAGGATTAGGGGATTATGCGAATAGTATTCAGACCGAGGCAGTATTAGATTATAAGGAAATCGAAGGCTTTCCCGTTTCTACCGTGAAAGGACATGAAGGAAGATTTATATTTGGATATATAGACAGTGTTCCGGTAGTGATTATGCAGGGAAGAATACACTTTTATGAAGGGTATTCCATATCTGATGTTGTACTGCCCGTAAGGCTCATGAAATTAATGGGAGCGGAGGTTTTATTTTTAACCAATGCTGCCGGCGGTGTTAATTATTTCTTTAAAAGCGGTGATTTTATGATGATTACGGACCATATCTCAAGTTTTGTACCGTCGCCGTTAATCGGGGAGAATATGGAAGAATTGGGAACGCGTTTTCCGGACATGAGCCATGTTTATGATTTAGGATTGCAGGATATTATACGCAGCACAGCGCAGAAATTAAATATACCTTTACAGGAAGGTGTCTATATTCAGTTGACAGGGCCTAATTTTGAAACACCTTATGAAGTTAAAATGTGCAGAGTTCTGGGAGCAGATGCAGCTGGCATGAGTACGGCCTGTGAAGCCCTGGCTGCCAACCATATGGGTATGAAAATATGCGGAATCTCCTGCATATCCAATTTGTGTGCAGGAATGACGGACCAACCCCTTACCCATGAAGAAGTTCAGGAAACGGCTGACCGTGTGGCACCTATATTTAAGGAATTAATTACGGAAACCATTATTAACATTGGAAAATCACTGGAATAGGTTTTGCCTTCAGTCCTTCGCAGCAAAAAAGTATCTACAGGAAAGGTATGACCATATGAGAGCTTTATACTATGACAAGACTTTGAATTATCTGGAAGATTATGAAATGCCTGTTCCAGGGCCGGGAGAAAGTCTGATTAAAATTATAATCAGCGCTGTCTGTAATACGGACAAGGAAATCTTAAAAGGCTATAAGCCGGATTTTCATGGCGTTTTGGGACATGAATTCGTAGGCGTGGCGGTGGAATCCGGTGACAGGAATTTAATAGGGAAACGGGTTGTAGGCGAAATCAACGCCGGCTGCGGAGATTGTATTTATTGTAAAACAGGCAGGAAAAACCACTGTATTAACCGCCGGGTAATCGGTATTACAGATAAGGACGGATGTTTTGCCGAATATATGACACTGGATACGAACCTCCTTCATATTGTGCCGGAGGAAATACCTTCAGAAACCGCTGTTTTTACCGAACCTCTGGCAGCGGCACTTGAAATTATGGAACAAGCACATATAAAGCCTTCCCAAAACGTAGCCGTAATCGGAGACGGAAGATTAGCCTATATGATATCCCAGGTTGTAGCCTTATCCGGAGCTGATCTTACGGTGATTGGAAGACATGAGGAAAAACTTAATAATTTTCGAAAATTTGCAAAAGCCGTAACGGATACCAAGGAGACCTTTGAAGTCGTAATTGACGCGTCCGGTTCCGCCTCGGGCATACTGGCCGCCGCCAGGCTGGTCCGCAAAAAGGGTATTATTGTGCTAAAAAGTACTTATGCCGGTACGGCTGAGATTGATATGAGTTATTTCGTAGTAAATGAAATAACTATAATGGGAAGCAGATGCGGCCCCTTTGGACCAGCTCTTCAACTATTAAAAAGAGGGTTAATTACGTTACCGCCCATTGAATTATATGAACTCAAAGATTATGAAAAGGCATTTCAGTCCAAAGCATTTAAAGCGGGATTCCGGTTTTAGAATCCCATAATTTGCTTTCGCGTACTGTAGCAGAATGGAGATTTATGTGCAATTTAAATGAAGTCACCCATATTGATAATGTAAGGTTAAGTGAAGACGGAAAAAAAGTAATTATCCTTAACCAAACCAGGCTTCCCAATGTAACGGAATACCTGACCCTGGGAAATGCGGAGGAATTATACGATGCCATATTTGAATTAAAGGTCAGAGGCGCACCGGCTATCGGAATTTGTGCCGGTTACGGTATCTACGTATTAGCCCAGAGCATTAATGCGGATACTTATGATGAGTTTTATAAGGAGTTTGTAAAACATAAGGACTATTTGAATTCCTCCAGACCTACTGCGGTAAATTTAAGCTGGGCGTTAAACCGGATGGAAGGAATAGTAACTGCCAACAAAGAAAAAACAATTCCGGATATCCTGAAATTATTGGAAGAAGAATGCAGGGCAATCCATGAAGAAGACATTAAAATGTGTACAGCCATTTCCGAATACGGACTGACCCTGATAAAAGACGGCGACGGAATACTTACCCACTGCAATGCAGGTCCCCTTGCTACCTCCCGTTACGGTACCGCACTTGGGCCTCTGTTTTTAGGGAAGGAAAGAGGCATGAATTTCAAGGTATTCGCAGATGAAACCAGACCTTTGCTCCAGGGAGCGCGATTAACCTCTTACGAACTGGAAAAGGCAGGTATTGACGTTACTTTAATATGTGACAACATGGCCGGTATAGTTATGAAAAACGGGTGGATTAAAGCCTGCTTTGTAGGCTGTGACCGTATAGCGGCCAACGGCGATACGGCAAATAAAATCGGTACAAGCGGGGTTGCCATCCTGGCCCAATATTACGGTATCCCTTTTTATGTATTAGGGCCTACGTCAACGATAGACTTAAACTGCCAAACCGGGAGAGACATTGAAATCGAATTGCGTGACCCGAAGGAAATCAAGGAAAAATTTTACCGGGAACCTATGGCATTAAAGGAAGTCAAATGTTATAATCCTGCTTTTGATATAACGGATTATAGCCTGATTACGGCAATTGTTACGGAGAAGGGTATCTGTTATCCTCCTTTTCAGGATAGTATCCGGGCTTTATTCCATAAATAATGAAAAAAACTCAGGTTTCGTCTTTTATTTATAAGCATGTGGATAAAAGACATTTCACACTTATTATTTAGGCAGTATCGAAAGTAAGCTTACGATATGCACGGGTGTTAGTATTAAATGATTGATAAAATATATTAATATTATTTATAAATAAATATAATAGTATAATTTATGTCTTGGATTATTGTAAAACATGTATAAATGTGTTACTATTGAAAATCATTGATAGATAAGGGTATGTTTATCTTTTTGAGAAAAGCCCGGAGAGGGTTTACTCATGGCAATATAGTTAACCAATAGGAGGTACATATTATGAAAAAAAGTAAGATGCATGTTGTAATTGTAGTTGCTTTAACCATGACACTTATGGCTTCTGCATTTACAGGCTGTGCGAAGAAAGATGCTTCTTCCGGCACGGGAGACCAGACAGGTACTGCAGAGTCCACAGGAGATGAATCAACTGCCGGTACTTCAACTGAAAATTCACCGACTGAGCCATCCACAGCAGAAACAGGTTTAAAAATTGCAATTGTTACCAGCCCGTCCGGCGTAGATGACGGTTCTTTTAATGAGGACAACTATAACGGTATCTTAAACTTCATTAAAGAAAATCCCAATGCAACCGTAACGCCGGTTAATGAGCCTACCGGAGATACGGCGGCTGCCGTACAGGCGGTGGCTGATATTGTTGCAGATTATGATGTTATCGTATGCCCGGGCTTTCAGTTTGCGGGGATATCAAGCATTGCATTGGAAAATCCGGACAAAAAATTTATTTTAATTGATTCCGATCCGGCTGCGCAGGGAGAACAAACCGTATTTGACAATATTTATGCAATGACTTTTGCCGAACAGGAAAGCGGTTTTTTTGCCGGTATGGCAGCAGCTTTAGAAACAAAATCAGGCAAGGTGGCTGTTGCAAACGGTGTGGCTTATCCTTCCAATGTTAATTACCAGTTCGGTTTTGAATCAGGAGTTAATTATGTAAATGCACTCTATAATAAAACCGTTGAATTTTTCGAATTGCCGGCATATGCAGGTACCGACGTAACCGGTGCCAATGTGGATGGCAACTATATAGGCAGCTTTGCTGATGAAGCAACAGGTAAGGTTGTGGGAAAAGCTTTAATTGATGCAGGCTGCGATATAATCTTTGTAGCGGCAGGTGCTTCCGGCAACGGCGTTTTCACTGCTGCAAAAGAAGCGACCGGTATTAAGGTAATCGGATGTGACGTTGACCAGTATGATGACGGTGTAAACGGTGATTCCAATGTTATCCTGACTTCTGCATTAAAAGTTATGAGTATTAATGTGGAAAGAGCATTAAACACAGTAAAAGACGGTAGTTTTAGAGGAGAGAATGTTGTTCTGCAGGCTAATACCGATTCGACCGGATATGTAAGCGAGGAAGGACGCCACCAGTTATCTGCCGATACCATAGCCAAATTAAACGAGGCGTATGAATTGGTAAAAGCAGGAACAGTCGTTCCGGCTTCCAATTTTAACGGAATCATATCGGATGCTTTTCCAGGTCTTCCTGAATAATAAAAGGAACCGGTATTTTGGGAGAGTAGCATCACTACTCTCCCAAAATCGCTCTTTGTCACCCACAAATTGGAGCATCCAGCCCGGCACAAGCATTTTTCAAACACACTCTAGAGTTCACTCTAAATGGAATGTTTAGAAGTTTATCATTTTCTGTTGAGAAAAAACACAGAAAATGATAAACTTCTTTTAGAATGGATGTCAATATTTCATAGCCGGATAAAACAGAATCGGTAAACGAATAGGATTAAGGAGACTTATAATGTCCGAGTATATTGTAGAAATGAAACATATTACAAAGAAATTTCCCGGGATTGTTGCCAATGATGACATCACAATCCGGATAAAAAAGGGAGAAATTTATGCATTGCTTGGTGAAAACGGTGCAGGCAAATCAACGCTTATGAGTATGCTTTTTGGCATGTATGAACCGGATGAAGGAGAAATATGGATTCGCGGCAATAAGGTAAAAATCGAATCTCCAAACCATGCCACAAAACTGAATATCGGTATGGTTCACCAGCATTTTAAACTGGTACGGAATTACACCATAGCGGAAAATATCATATTAGGTGTGGAACCGCTAAAAATGGCGGCCGGTATTTTTCCCTATGTGGATATACGCAGCGCCAACCGCAGAATTGAAGAATTATCCAAAAAGTACGGCCTTGAAGTTAATCCCTGTAAAAGAATCGAAGACGTCAACGTATCCATTCAACAGCGTGTGGAAATATTGAAAATGCTGTATCGGGAAGCTGAAATATTGATTTTTGACGAGCCTACGGCTGTTCTGACACCTCAGGAAATCGAATTTTTGCTGGAAATCATTGAGGGTTTGAGAAAAGGCGGCAAAACCATCATACTGATTACCCACAAACTGGAAGAAATAAAGAAAGTGGCCGACCGCTGTGCCGTACTATGCCGGGGCAAACTGGTTGATATACTGGATGTAAAGGAAACCTCCACCAGGCAAATGGCTAGTCTGATGGTCGGGCGGGAAGTAAATTTTGAAATAACCAAGAAACCCGCCGACAGGAAAGAGATTATATTACAGGTTGAAAACCTGACTGTAAAAAACCAGCATGGTTTCGAGGCTGTAAAAGATATATCCTTTATGGTAAGGGGCGGTGAGGTATTTGCCATTGCAGGGGTATCCGGCAACGGACAGGTGGAAATTGCAGATGCCATTGCCGGGTTAATAAAGACCAGCGGTGGTACCATTAAACTGAACGGTATCGATATCACCCATTACGGCATCAGAAAAAGAACTTTATGCGGCATCTCCTACATTCCGGAAGACAGGCAGAGGTTCGGACTGGTTTTAGATTTTACCCTGTCTGATAATTTAGCCTTAAAGACTTATTTCAGGGAAGCCTATTCTCCCAAAGGAATTTTAAATAGGTCTGAAATAGACCGGTTCGGTAATAAGCTGATTGAGAAATATGATATCCGGAGCGGCCAGGGAGTAAGGACCCAGGTCCGCTCCATGAGCGGCGGAAATCAGCAGAAGGCCATTATAGCAAGAGAAATCGAACTGCAGTCTCCACTGATGATATTTGTGCAGCCTACAAGAGGTCTGGACATCGGTGCTATTGAAAACATACATAATATGATTTTACAGGAGCGGGATAAGGGAAAGGCAATTCTGCTGATATCCTTGGAATTGGATGAGATTATGAATGTTTCTGATACCATAGGCGTTATTTATAACGGACGGTTCCAGAAGATTTCAGACACGAAATCGCTGACCACTAAGGAAGTAGGCGAATTTATGATGGGGGTAGGGCATGAATAAAGAAGACAGAAATCCGGTAAAACAAACAGAAAATAAAAAATTATCCCCTGAATCAAAAAAAGTTTCCTATCATTTGATATTCAATGAAAAATGGCAGTCCATTACCATTCCCATATTGTCAATTTTCTTAAGCTTAATGGCAGCCGCTATCGTAATATTAGTGGTTGGAAAAAATCCCGTAAATGCTTTTTTAAATCTGCTGCAGGGCTCAGGAATATTGCCGAAACCTTCTTATGCCGGTTATAAAAGTATTCTTACGGACTTTCTGAGCCTGTTAAATGCCATGACCCCTTTATTGTTTGCTTCCTTAGCCGTTGCGGTAGCAGCTAAGGCAGGCTTATTTAACATCGGTGTATCCGGAATGATGCTGACGGCCGGTTTTACCGCTACGGTTGCAGTCGGCTATAGTGAATTGAGCGGATATATAGCAAAGCCTATTGTATTAATTATCGGAATTTTGGTAGGAGCCGTAATGGGGGCTTTGGTCGGATGGCTGAAATTCAAATTTAATATTAATGAAGTCGTATCCACCATAATGCTGAATAACATTGCCCAATATGTATTTGGATTTTTTATAAATACTTATATTGTAGACCCGGTATCCAGACAGTCCAAATATATTCTTAACAGCTCCAGGCTGACGCTGGTAAATGTGGAATACGGCGGCCTTAAAATGGATATCCCCCTTGGGTTTATATTGGCGGTCGCTGTTGCTGTTCTCATTAAAATTTTTATGGATAAAACGGTGCCCGGTTATGAAATTAAAACCGTTGGAGCTAACCGGAATGCGGCAAAATATGCGGGTATTAACGTAGGGAAAAACCTGATTTCAGCCATGGTTATTTCCGGTGCCCTGGCCGGCATGGCAGGGGTTACTTATTATCTGGGATATTTTTCTTCCATACAGCCCAAGGTACTGTCCAGTGTAGGGTATGATGCCATTGCAGTGTCTCTCTTAGGCAATTCCAATCCCATAGGGATAATATTTTCCTCGCTGTTAATTTCCATTATCAGTAAGGGAAGTACTTATATGAGTTCTATTGCGGGAATTGACCAGGATATTGCATCTGTTATTACCGGACTGATATTATTGTTCAGCGCCTGCGGCGAATATTTAAAATATAAAATCAGGCGTTTGCAGGATAAGCAGCCGGAGAGAAAGGAGAGTGAAGCTTAATGGATACGGTAATTATTGATGGTTTATCCTTTGCCCTGCCTCTCTTTATTATGGCTATCGGAGGCATATACAGCGAAAAAAGCGGCATTACGAACCTGGCCATCGAAGGTTTGCAAGGCTTTGGGGCTTTTATTGGAGCTTTGGCGGTAGTTTTAATTTCAAACTTTACAAAATTGGATCTGGACTCCTTATTCTACCTGGCGCTTATTTTTGCCATGGCCGGAGGTATGTTATTTTCGATATTGCATGCCGTACTCTGTATTCAATTCAGGGCTAACCAGGTAATCAGCGGTGTTGTAATCAATATCCTGTCCGCGGCCCTGACCAGTTTCCTAACCAGTCAGATTAATAAAAATGCCTTCGGAGCCGCATCGGATAAGTTCCAGTTAGGCGTATCCAAACGGTTTACCCTGGGAGGAATATCGGACATACCTGTTATAGGCGCCTTTTTTAAGGATATTTACCCTTTTGAAATAGTAATAGCGGTAATTGCCTTTTTTGCATGGTATGTCCTGTATAAAACAAGATATGGCTTGCGGCTGAGAGCCTGCGGCGATAATCCCCACTCTGTGGACGCCGCCGGTGTCTCGGTATCCCGTATCCGTTATATCGCGGTTATGGTATCCGGTGCCCTGTCCGGTTTAGGGGGTATGTGCTTTGCATACTCTATTTCCGCTAATTTTTCGCCGGGTATTTACATGGGCTACGGCTATCTGGCAATCGCAGCTTTAATCTTTGGTAACTGGAAGATACTTCCGGCCTTGGGAGCTTGTTTACTTTTCGGATTTGCAAAATCAGGCGGCTACAGAATCGTACAATTAATGAAGCTGCCCAGCGCATATTCGGACTTAATCATGATTCTGCCCTATGTTTTAACCTTATTGCTTTTAATCTTTTTCTCCAAAACAAACCGGGCACCCAGGGCGTTGGGAGAGATTTACGATAAAGGAAAGCGTTAGAGGAAGTGGAGGAGCGGTATGAATATCAGATTTTACAATGCGAAAATCTTAACCCTGGCCGAAGACTTTCAGATCCGGGAAGGTGAATTATGGGTAAAGGGCAGCCGGATAGCTTATATTGGAGAAGGAGGCGTCAGACCGGAGTTTAATTTTGACAGGGAGATTGATGCCAAAGGCAATCTTATTATGCCAGGTTTTAAAAATGCCCATACCCATTCTGCCATGACCTTTTTAAGGTCCTATGCGGATGACCTGCCGCTTTTGGAATGGCTGAATAAACAGATATTTCCCATGGAAGCAAAGCTGACAGGAGAAGAAATGTATCATTTATCAAAATTAGCAATTCTTGAATACCTGACCAGCGGCATAACTGCTAATTTTGATATGTACTTCTGCCCGGAGGATGTGACAAGAGCATCCATCAAAATGGGATTTCGTACGGTGATGTGCGGAGGAATCAGCCAAATTACCGGCGAAACCGATTATGCTCTGGATTTATTGGAGGGCTACTATAAAAAATTTCAAAACTATCATGAGCTAATCGGATTCTGCCTTGGCTTCCATGCGGAATATACGGCGCCCGGACCATTGCTTGAAGGGATTGCTTCCCTGGCGGAAAAATATAAAGCTCCCGTATATTCCCATAATTCAGAAAGCTTATCCGAAGTAGAACAATGTATCAGACGCAATGGCACAACCCCGACCTGTTATCTTAACAGTCTGGGCATCTTTGATTACGGCGGGGGCGGTTTCCACTGTGTGCATATGTCGGAAGAGGATTTGGCCGTAATGAAAGAAAAAAAACTAACGGCAGTTACCAATCCCGGTTCCAACGCAAAACTTGCCAGCGGAATTGCCCCGGTTAAACGGATGGTGGATATGGGAATTCCGGTTGCAATCGGCACCGACGGACCGGCCAGCAATAATTGTCTGGATATGTTCCGGGAAATGTTTTTGACAACGGCTCTGCAGAAACTAAAAGAAACGGATGCTTCCGCGCTGGATGCTAATCAGGTACTTTATATGGCAACCATCGGAGGTGCCAAGGCAATGGGATTAACGGACTGCGATACTTTGGAAACGGGAAAATATGCGGACTTAATTCTTATTGATCTTCATCAGCCCAATATGCAGCCGATTAACAATATTACGAAAAATATTGTATACAGCGGCAGTAAGCAGAACATAAAACTTACCATGGTAAACGGCCGTATTTTATATGAAAACAATAATTTTTATGTTGGTGAAGATGCGGAAGGCATCTATACAAAAGCCAATGAAATAATTAACAGCAAAAGATAAGAAACATTCCGGGCTATACCGTTTATCGGGAAGCGGATATACGGCGGTCCGCAAGGATTATGCCGTTTGATTTACATACGGGAGGAAAATTTCATGCTCTTTCAATTAGATGCCGGCCATATTCTAAAAATACGGTTAATAAACTCAGTTCTTGTTAACCCGCCTTATGTTCATCACAAAAGGCGGGCGGATGAGTATATTATTTATATTATAAAAAAAGGGAAGATGTACCTGATGGAAAATAATATAAAATACGTACTGGAACCCGGTGATTTTTTTCTGCTGGAGCCGGAATATGTACACGAAGGTTACCAGGCCTCCCTATGCGAATATTATTACATCCATTTCCGGCATGAACCGATGGAAAAAGCCTGTTTTGATTCCGAGCAGGATATGACAATGTCTATGATAACAAGACGCAATGATTCCCTTAAAAGCGATCCTTTTTGTTATTCCTCTTACGGGAATAACAAAATATTATTTCCGAAATACTATCATTTTTCCAATTACAGTGATTTTATTAAAGTATGCTGCCTTCTGGATGAAGCGGCAGGGCATAATAAATATCCTCTGGAACACTACAAACTGCTGTGCTCCTGTAAAATACTAGAGGTCTTGGTTGAGACTTACCGCAGTTATGTGCTGTTCATTACACAGAATATGTCGGCAGGCATGCCGAAATCCTATGGCAAGGTGCAGGACTTGTTAAGCTATCTCAATACCGGTTATGCCGAGAAAATTACAAGCCGGAATATCGAAGAAATAACCGGCTGCAATTTTGACTACATTAACCGTATTTTCAAGCAGCTTACAAATAAAACAATTTTTGCTTATTTGAATACGGTACGTATAAATCATGCTAAAGAACTGATTTCCACTACCAATATGAAAATAACGGAAATCGGTCAGGCCGTTGGTATTGCCGATTTATATTATTTCAGCAAGGTATTTAAAAAGGCAGCCGGTATTTCTCCTTCCGCTTATGCAAAGGGTGTGTTGAAATAATTCCTAAAGATGGAGTACGGCGCTTTTCAGGCCGGGACCGTTTACCGTAATCGTAGTTGTACCCTCAGAACCAGAGGCAGGAAGAGTTACATATATTAAAAGGCGGCCTTCATATGCCCTTCTGTAAGTCTGGCTATATTCCGTATAATCCGATAAATCACCGTTTTCCAGACCCGTCAGTTTGCCGGAGCCGGTTACTTCCACCGAAAGCATGGTGCTGTCATGGACAGCCCGGTTGCCGGAAGCATCGGTAACCGTAACTTCAATTTGTTTTAAGGAAGAAAACAAAGACAAACTGCCCGCCTTTTTGGCAGCAGATGTTAAAGCAGGAAAGCTTTGCTTCAGTGTTTCTGTCAGATTCCACAGTTTCAGCCGTATATTGCTGGCGGGACCGGTAGTTGAAATAGAATCCTTCACAACATCTTTTTCCGTCAGGAACCTGCTGTTGCCCATTATTGTAATTTCACCCGGTTCATAAGGGACAAACCAAGCAATACAGCCCGAATCCTCATTAAAAGTCTTTTTGCCCAGGTTATTTCCGTTCAGGTATAGCGTGGCTGCAGATAAATTAGTATAGCATCTTACTTCAATAAGTTCCCCGGTAATATAATTCCAGCTGCGGTACATGGGGTTTTCCGAAATCTTCCTAC
>DBEP01000021.1 GCA_002294045.1 Lachnoclostridium sp. UBA903
TAATTTAACCTGCATGCTGACTCTGTCCCCCGGATAAACCGTCGGTGAAAAATCCGGGTCATACCTGCTGTCTTCAAAATCATCCGGTGTATAATAAGTCTTGTGGTAAATATAAAACTGGTTTGCTTTCCTGAGGGCCGGAGCGGTTATTTTCAATGAGCGGTTTCCCAGATATGCCTCTTCCTCCGTATTCGAAAGCCGTATCTTTTTATTTCCTTCAAAACGGCACCGCATGGCATGGGTAGCCGTCGGGAATTCAAAGTGGAAGTATTTTCCCTCCGGACGGGAAAAGATGTCCTCCCATATTCCTTCTTCCCCGATTCCATACATTCTGTGGGTAATCTTTGCTGCCAGTGCCGCCATCTGGGAAACGGTCTGGATATTGAAGTAACCGAGGCAGCTGGAGGTACATACAAAATCATTCACCTGGCCAAGCCATTTTTCATCAATACCGGTTACCCCGTTCATGACGCCCAGAATCGTACCTGCATTGCCTACATTGCAATCCGTATCCCAGCCGCACATATTACAGATATTTATGGTTCTGGAAAAATCGTTGCCGCCGTGTACCAGTGATAAAACAATAACTGCGGCATTGGGTATAATATGGCATACCCCTTCATAATGCTGATAACCGTATTTTTCTTTTACATAGAAAAAGGATTTCTCCCAGTCATCGCTTTCCATACAATGTCCCATCACATCCCGGACCATGATACCGTAATCCGAATCTGCCGGAATGTAACTTAACCCTGTTTCAATAATTTCATTCATATTCCTGCAGGTAAATGCTTTGGCAATACAAGCCGCCAGAAACATTCCTCCATAGATGCCGTTGCCGTCATGGGTTACGCTGGACATTTTACCTGCCAGCTCTGCGGCAAGGGCCGGATCTCCCGGACAGATTAAGCCCCAGCAGTCCGAGAATATCTGTCCTCCTATCTGTTCCGCCACTGTTTTGCCGTTTTGTTCCATAGAACCGGACCGGGGCGCCGGGATACCGTTCATTACATTATAATAAGCGGTATATTCCGTGGAAATCCCATAGCCTCCCCACCAGAAAAACCCATGTCCGTCGGCTACGTAATTAGCCATGGTATGTGCCATTTTATCTACGGACAGGTTTTTATCGTATCCGAAATCCTTCATGGCCCTCATATAGAATACAGGNNATATCATCATCACTGCAGAAATTACGAAAGGTAAAAGGATAAGATTCAATGGTGCCGAGGACGTTTTTTATTTGCTCATAGGTCCAGCTTTCCGTATTGGCACCATGTATGACACCAATAACCTTTCCAATAAATCCACCATAAATTTGATCCATATATCTGCTTTCAAGTTTCATAAAAACTCCATTCCGCCTGTCTGCAGGCTTTTTACTCAGTTATTGCATTGCTGTCAGAATTTCCATAAAGGCTTCATTCAGTTCTTTGTAAGGGCAAATAGCAAAAATCTCGGAAAGAGACTGAGCCGGTGTCATGGATTTTTCTATAATCTGATTCAGTTTTGCTTTCAAATCATATTCAATCTGCGCATCACACAGCAAGGCAAAAAGTTTATCCTTTACCTGATTATCAGAAAGGGCAATCGTCTGGTTTAAACAGATAACCAGTTCCTGCCCATCCCGGAAAGCTCCGGGATACAGAAACAGTGTATTTTTCTCCTGCATATATTCCGCCTGTAAGGAAACAGGCAATCCGCCTGCTTCTGCAGATATTTTATCCGTATCCATTTTTTTCACACCGATTAATTCTATCCGGTATTTTCTGTTCTCAGGGACGGCAAAATCTTTCCCTTCTGTTTTTCCAATCCGTATTCTGCCGGCTTCCCATTCCAGCCGGATATTCGTCAGCGCATATACACCCTTTTCATACTCTTTGCTTTCTCCGTCGTCTTCATACAGCTCAAAGCTTCCGTCTGCTCCTGCATAAATTTTCAGGCAGATTTCCTCCGGCAATTCGGTGCCGTTGCCCGTATAATCCCTTGAATCAAGAGGAATGACGGAACCCGCCTTAACCAGTACCGGTATTTCGCCAAGCTTTCGGAACATCTTAAGATTACGTCCGCCCTTATAAATTGTACCGTTAAAAAAGTCAAAATATATTCCTTCCGGAATCCATACCGGAACTTCCGCCAGATAAGTTATCTCGTTTACCGGCTCCGTAATCGGTGCTACAAGGAGGCTGCGTCCGAACAGATACTCATTGGGATACCGGTACGCATCTTCGAAGAACGGGTAATCATAATACAAAGGTTCCACAACCGCATTATCCTCACGGTTGGAGGCATAGTTTAAACTGTATAAAAACGGAATCATCCGGTGGCGGAGCCTCATGAATTCTTTTAGAATCCCCCGTACCTCCCCGGCATATCTCCAGGGTTCTTTGCTGTTAAAGAAATTATTGGTACTATGCAGTCTGAAAATCGGTGAAAATACGCCAAACTGGACCCAGCGCACCATAAGCTCATCATTTTTAATTCCCTGCATATGGCCTCCGATGTCATGGCTCCACCAGTTAAACCCGATATTGGAGGCGGCAGCGGTAAAATAAGGCTGGAATTTCAGTGCTTTCCAGGACACTACCGTATCTCCTGAAAAACCAACCGGATAACGGTGGCTTCCCGGTCCGGCATATCGTGAGAAAATCATAGGTCTCAGATTATCCCTGCCCTTATTCAGAAAATGCAGATGGTTTAACATCCACAGCGGATCCAGTCCTTTCAGCTTTGTATATACGCCCTGCTGCCAGTCCAGCCACCAGAAATCCACACCTTCTTCTTCATAATTATCATGCAGGAGTTCAAAATATGCATTTATAAACTTTTCAGAGGTAATATCAAAGCGTACCGCATCCGTGCTGTTTATTTCCGCCCTTTCTTCACCTGCTGCTTCTTTAAACTTATCATACATCACTTCATGGGCACATACTCCGTCAGCCGGATGCTCATTCAGCGTAACTTTCAATTTTCTTTCATGGAGTGTTTTTAAAAAAGCCTTATAATCCGGAAATAATTTATCATTCCAGGTATAACCTGTCCAGCCGCTGCTGTATCCTGTGTTTTCCGTCATATGCCAGTCCATGTCCAGTACCGCTACGGAAAAGGGTATTTTCTCTTCCCCGAACCGGTCAAATAATTGTAAATACTCCTTATCCGTATACGGATAATAGCGGCTCCACCAATTTCCCAGGGCATACCGGGGAAGCAGCGGGGTTTTACCCGTCAGATAATGAAACTCTTTCAGACACTTCCTGTATTCCCGTCCATATCCAAAGAAATAAATATCCAAAACTTCGTAAGCTCTTTCGGATAGCTGTCCGTCTTCCTTAATAACCAGGGATTCACTGTCATCCAGAATGGAATATCCGTCCTGGCTTAACAATCCGTCTTCCAAATCAATAGGCCCATCGGACTCATCCAGGGTACGGGCCGTTCCTTTCAGATTCTTATTCCGTCTGCCCGCTTCACCAAAATGCCATACACTATGATAGTTGGTCAAACCGTTGGTTAGTTCAATTTTTAGTCCGTTTCCGGAAAATTCTTTTTTATCATAAGTCAGGCGCAGCTCTTCCGTGACAACCACCAGTTCCTCTTCACTTTCCCGATACCGGAAGGGAACCCGGTCAAAATCACGGTTTAATACCACCTGGGTCGCCCGGTCTTCAAATACTCCCGTTTTATTGTATTCAAGCCGGATTAACTGTTCCGTCAATACGGTAATTCTGTATTGTTTGCCCTGCAGCAGGTTATTACTGTTTGCTATCGGTTTTGCCGGTATCTTAAACTGTTCTTTCATTTGTACTCCAATCCTCTTAATTTCCTGAACATATCCCTGAAAATATTATCCCTTTTTATTTCCTTGACATTCTTAATCAAGTGCCTTGAATAATCTTTACTCCAGGTAATATTGTCGGTAAGGACCGGGGACGGAATCCACTCCCATTTTGCAAAACTTTCCTCTATCAGATATCCGATTACTGCAATATCCCATATTTGTTTCCCCCATGCAAAGTGATCCCTGCCATAAGCTTTCACAATATCTATCAGATAATCACAAAGAGGGTTTTGCCCCCCAATACACGCTTCCAGCTCCGGAATGCCCGTCAGCATATGGGAGGCCACATAATTGCACGGAACATGTATAAGCGGCACTCCGCAGTCAAATATAACCTGTGCCGACTTTACGTCCTGATAAACATTATATACGTTAGGGGTATCGTCCATATCATTGCCCCCCAGCCAGATGATAACCATATTCCTGATAATTTCCGGTTCCGATAAAACTGCCGACGCCACGTTTGTAATAGCTCCGATACAGACTACGTAAAGCGGTCTGTCAGGTGAATATTCTCCGGCGATTTTAATCAGATTATCGGCCGCTTCCGAAGGTACCGGTTTATTTTTATCTGTCAGATACCGTTGGGAACCTTTATAGACTATGTCCTTTTTGGGCAGCTTCATCAGCTCCATTATGTGCAAAATTTCCCGATAGCTCATCTCCATGCCGGTTTTCGGATCCGAAGTACGTTCATTCATGGCAAAGGGAGCGGCATAAATGGCCTTGATATCCAGCCGTTCTTCCGATAATAACGCGTATGCGACAGCAAATTGGTCATCCACTTCCGTCGCCGTATCCGTATCTAATACAATATCTATTTTGCCCTTGGGATATTTCAGCATTTTTACCCGGACATCTTCTTCTATTGTTATAAAACCTGCCATTTTATTCTCCTTTCATATCCCCGGAGGGTTTTGCCAATTATGCTTTTATTCCCGACGCCATAGCACCTTCCACAAAATGCTTCTGTGTAAAGATAAAAAATAAGATTACCGGAAACGACAGCAGCACAACGCCTGCCATTGTTAAATTGGTTTTCTGAAAATAGGTCATGTTAA
>DBEP01000037.1 GCA_002294045.1 Lachnoclostridium sp. UBA903
TTCCGCATGTCCGGTGTTATTATGGCAAACCTCTTCATAAGTCGGATTTTCGGTATTGCCGTTTGCATAGCCGACATCCGTTTTTGTAATTCCCTTAATACCGGATAAATATTTTTCCGTACCCCAAAAACAGCCCCCTGCCAAATAGATAACCTTATTTAAATTCTTTTCCTGCAGCATATGCTTCACCTCTTAATCAATTTTTATAAATATTATATGTCCGCATCCTATCTTAACCGGTCCGGATGTCAGTCTCTCTTTTAATTATGTTTTAAAATAACCGGGGTATTGTTTTTTTAACTCTTCTTCATCCAGCTTATATCTGGATAAATGCTTTGTAATAATATTTCTTGCCAAGGCCTTGTCCTTCTTTTTTATAGCATCCATCAGGCTGCGGTGATCGGATATATTTTTAGAGTCTTTTATAACAGAGAGGCTTAATCTTCGAACCCGGTCAAAATGAGTCATCATACCACCGAGTAAGTCATAAGTAAATTTTTTATTGCTGATTAGAAATAATAATTCATGAAATTCATTATCCAGCTGAAGCAATTTATCTTTGGCCGTATGCTCCAAATAAAATTCCTGTAATTTCAGATTCTCTTCCAAAGCAAGAAAATTCGTTTCATCAGCAATATCACAGGCCATTTCTACCATGGCCTGTTCAAGAATCAAACGCACAAACCTGGCTTCATCCACCAGCTGGTTATCAATCAGCGAAATAAAACTGCCCCTCTGGGGGTATATCTCAACTACTTTAAGCTTGCTTAATTCTATTAAAGCTTCCCGCACCGGAGTCCTGCTGACCCCCATTTCATCTGCCAGCTCGTTCTCGCTGACCATACTGCCCGGTACCAGTTCCAATGAAATGATGTTATATTTTATAACGCGGTAGGCATATTCACGGGCTGTTTCTTTTCCGCTGCGTTCTAAAATGTACATGACGTTCCCTCCGAATACATGCTAGTATAAAAGGTACTTCTTCAGCGTATTCCTGACAGCGCCTGTGCCTTGAATCAGCTCAGAAAACAGGGATTCTATTTTTTCTCCCAGACCTGCTTCGTATAAGTCTACCCCAAAAATGGATTTATTATTTAAAATATCTTTTAATGTTTCATGGATTCCGTCTTTCTCTCCCAGTTTAATTCTTCCAAAAACCGGTGTTAGAACTGAAAGCATGGGATCCGGACTTAGTTCAATCCGTTTGCCGTTATCATCCATACCCATAAGGTACCTGCACCAGCCTGCCAGTACCAGAGGGATATAAATCAGGTCCTCTACCTTTAGAGTGTCGCTTGCCATATATGCTTTTATAGTTTCCCCAAAACGAATGCTTAACTTCTGGGAGGTATCACAGGCAATCCTTTGCGGTGTATCCGGCATAAATGGGTTTGGCAGTCTCACCTTGATTACTTCATCTAAAAAGTCTTTCGGGTCTATGATTCCCGGATTGGATACAACCGGCAACCCTTCCGTATAGCCTACTTTTTCTGCCAAAGCGGACAGTTCCTTATCTTTCATCTCCTCTGAAATCTTATCATAGGACAGCAGGCAGCCGAATATGGCCAAGGCGGTATGCAAAGGGTTTAAACAGGTGCATACCTTCATTTTTTCAACTTTATCTACCGTCTCTTTTTTGGTGTAAATAATACCTCCCTGCTCTAAAGGCAGCCTTCCGTTTTTAAAATTATCTTCTATTACAAGGTATTGAGGTTCTTCCGCATTAACAAAGGGAGCTACATAGGTGTTTTTGGAAGTAACGACCGCCAGTGTATCCTCAAAGCCGGCCTCTTCTAACATATTTATAACAGATTCCGCCGGCCTGGGTGTTATTTTATCAATCATGGTCCACGGATAGGCGATATCTTCTTTTACATAGGTTAAAAAACCCGGTTCTACGATTCCGTTCTCTGCCCATTTTTCCGCAAAGGTGGTAACTGCTTCATAGAGCCTGGAGCCGTTATGGGAGCAGTTATCCATGCTCACTAAGGTCAGGGGCAGCCTGCCGGAACAAAATCTCTCATAGCATAATGCCGTTAATTTGCCTATGTAGCTAACTGCGAAAGCCGGCTTACGGTTAAAATCTTCCGCTACGCTGCTTAAAAATTTCTGTGTGTTATCCACTAAACTGTATCCTTTTTCGGTTATGGTAAAGGATACCATTTTTAAACCCGGATTTTTAAAGATTTCGGTTAGCCTGTTCCAGTCTGCCGTATTCCCGGTGTCCACGCAAAGAGACTCTGCAATACTGCCGATAACTTTTTTTCCCAAATTGCCGTCTGCCTTTAAGGTCACAAGCAGACTTAAATTATCATAATTTTTATAGCTTTTCTCTATTATCTCATAATCATAGCCTTCTGCCACAATTATGCCCGTTTTTAAAATCCCTCTGTTTAACAAATCCTGGCATACGGCAGCCGGAAAAGCACGGAAGATATTACCGGCTCCAAAATGAACCCACTCCGGATTCTCCTTGGTCCGTTCTATCATTTCGCTGCGGTTATAACCGGGCAGTTCAAAACCCTTCTGCTCCCAGGTACTTTTATTTTCAAGTTCATTCTGTTTTAATTTCATAATTGACTCCCATCTGCCCGTCTTAAGAGGCATAAAACGGGGGACGTGAAATCTTTGTTTCACGCTGTCCCCCTATTCTTTATTTCCTGTCTGATTTTTCAATAGCTTCCAGTAAACCGTTTAAATAAGTTGCTCCTAAAGCACGGTCATATAATCCATATCCGGGCATGGCTATCTCTCCCCAGATTGCACGGCCGTGGTCCGGGCGCACCGGACCGTCAAATTCAACATCATAAAGGGCTTTCATAATTTCATACATATCAAGAGAGCCATCCTTGGACAAATGCGCTGCTTCGTCAAATTTACCCGGGGCATGATGGATTAAGTTACGGACATGTGCAAAATGAATCCTTCCTTTTGCCGCATGTATAATTTCACAAATATTGTTTTGAGGATTGGAACCAAAGGAACCGCTGCATAGGGTAAGACCGTTAAAATCCGCATCTACCGCATTCAGCAATCTGACTGCATCCTCTTTATTTTTCATAATTCTCGGCAGGTTAAATACCGGCCAGCCCGGGTCGTCCGGATGGATAGCCATCTTAATATGGTATTTCTCACATACCGGCCGTATTCTGTTTAAAAAGTATACCAGATTGCCAAATAATTTTTCATTGTCCACTTCTTTATACAGTTCGAATAATTCCTTAACGTGTGCCAGCCTCTCCGGTTCCCAGCCCGGAAGTATAAATCCGTTGCTGTTTACGTCAATCTGGCTGAATAATTTTTCAGGTTCAATTTTATCGATTAAGTCCTGATCATAGGATAAAACTGTGGATCCATCATCTCTCATTTTAGCCAGGTCCGAACGGGTCCAGTCAAAAACAGGCATAAAATTATAGCATACCAGGTGGATATCCGCCTTGCCTAAGTTCTCCAAAGTGGTAATATAATTATCAATATATTTCTCTCTTTCCGGAATCCCGACCTTAATGGCATCATGAATATTAACACTCTCTATACCAGCTATTTCAAGGCCGCCGGCACGTACCTCGTCCTTAAGCTTGTGTATCTCCTCCAGAGTCCATACCTCTCCCACCGGTACATCATATAATGTTGTAATAACACCGGTTACACCGGGTATTTGTCTGATTTGTTCCAACGTAACCGAATCATGTCTGCTTCCAAACCAGCGTAAAGTCATCTGCATTTTTTTATATCCTCCTTATTTCACGACTAGTACAACGTTCTCTAAATAACTTGCTATTAGGCCGAGGATAAATCTTCGAGAGTGCTGGTTCACAAACGCAGGTGTAGTGGCGCTAATCCGAGGCTTGTGGACCAGTACTATCGGAGATTCAGACCAGCATAATGGTCGGTAATTTAAGAACGTTGCACTAGTATACTAGTATGTATAATATTACTTTACACACCTGGCGCATGGAAGTGTCGTTT
>DBEP01000025.1:0-1522 GCA_002294045.1 Lachnoclostridium sp. UBA903
GTTTATCGATATCGGAGTGGAAAGCTATACTCTCAAGACGTTTTCTTCCCAAAGGTATGACATCTGGACCATGCAGTCCGATTATCATAATCTTCCAAGCATAAACGGCCTGATGCAAAAAGACGGAGCCGAATATAAAGCAGCCGGCATTCACACTGCTTTTGAAAATAACATGGCTTCCATAGAGATGGATATTGCTTCCGCCTATCCTGATAAGGGATACGTTAGGCACTACCGGCGCTCGGTTATATTAGAAAAAGGAAAACACATTACCATTACGGATGAGGTTATTCCCGGTTCCGGCAAAGCAGACATTATCCTGAACCTTATTACCTGTGAAAAACCGTTTGTTCACAGTAATCTCGGTAATATAGTTGACAACAGTACAAATAACGTCAGTAAAAATGCTGGTAACAACGCCGATACTGTCATTCATAATACAGACTGTACGATTGAAATAGGCTCCTTAGGACATGTGACCCTTTTGGGCGGAGTTTCCGCCGTGGAAATTGAATCGTTTCCTATTACGGACCCCCGCTTGCAGACAGCCTGGAAACACGAAATTTACAGAATCCGTATTACCCTGGCCAGTAACAAACTGGTCTTACGGATTACTTAAAGATATGAATATCATTTCCGTATATTTCAATCTGGCTTAATGCCGGAAACGGCGACGGATCGTCCGATTTAACCAGTCTGCCAAGCTTAACCCAGGTAACCTGTTTTTTATCAAAGGTAATAATATGGGCTTTATCACTTTTTTCCAATTTCCAGTCAATGGACGTATCATCGGAAAAAAACAGGGTAACCTGGGTCCACCAGTTATCATGGGGAAAATCGGCCCTTGTATAAAGGACAACTTTATCGATTTCCACTATTCTTCCGAATTCCACCGTCATTTCGGCGTCATCCTGCTGGTTGATGCCCCAGGAGCCATAAGGCCACTCGCTGTGGGAATGATTTTCCCTTACGCCGTCAATGGCGTTTCTCGCCGCAAAAACAGATTCCCCTCTGGTTTCCACATTGGCTGATGCATGGGGATAACAGCCCGTATTGCCATGCTGGTCCATTACATTTAATGACAGATTCCGGTAAGTACCTATCTCCTCCCTGGCAGCTGCCCTTGCCGTAAGGAGGTGCCGGCTGCCATAAAAAGTTTTAGGAGAATAACAGATTTTCTTTTCATCGAAAGGAATTTTAAAATCAATAGGTCCCGTTGTATAGACAAAGGCTTCTCCGAGCGCATCATCGGCCTGTACCGCTAAATATACGTCTTTTTCCGACGATTCCAGGAATATACGGTCCCCTTCCTTATATTCTCTGTTATAAACCAGGGAAACTTCATCCTCCCCCTGTCTGACAGCCTGTACCTGATTATTTTCATCCAGAACTTTTAAAGTTAAAATCATACTCTTTCCTTTCCGTATAGGTCTGTAGTACCTTCCTGCATATACTATAATTCACTTTTATGATTGTCCGTTTTACTTTGAAACAGCCGTTCCTTAGAGTGTGTTTGAAAAAT
>DBEP01000025.1:1540-2669 GCA_002294045.1 Lachnoclostridium sp. UBA903
TGCGATGATTTTTCAAACACACCCGGTGAATTGTTTTTATTTTCTATTTAATCTTTACCGCCTGCATCTGGGCTTTAATACTTAATTCCGCCGCTTTAAAAGCATGTTCCTGGGTCATGGCATTTTCCGTACGGTTCATACAGTCTGAAATCAGCTGCCCAAAAAACGGAAATCCCACCTTACCATCCACATGATAATGCTGCTCCCCGTCCTGATTAACCAAATATACATGATTTGCAGTTTTCTCTCTTGCCACATCCACATATTTCCGGATTTCAATATACCCTTCCGTGCCTAAAAGAAAAGTTCTGCCGTCTCCCCAGGTACTTAGCCCCTCCGGAGTGAACCAGTCTACTCTGAAATATTGTGTGGCACCATTGTCTCCTACTAATACGGCATCACCAAAATCATCCAATTCCGGATACTCAGGATGGTTATAATTGGCAATTTGGCTCCGCACAACGGAAGCATCCGAAACATCCGCATAATATAAAAACTGTTCTATCTGATGGCTTCCTATATCACAAAGAATTCCTCCATACTTCTCTTTTTTAAAAAACCAGTCCGGCCTGCCCGAAGCCCCCAAACGATGGGGTCCCATTCCCATAACCTGAATTACCTTTCCAATGGCACCGCTTTTTACCAAATCTCCGGCGTAAACCGCACTTTCTACATGAATCCTTTCACTATAGTAAACCATATATTTTTTACCGGTCTTTTTTACCGCAGTCTTAGCCAGTTCCAGCTGTTCTAAGGTGGTAAGGGGAGCTTTATCTGTAAAATAATCCTTTCCGGCATTTAAAACCCGGAGTCCTAATGCGCACCGTTCTGAGGTAACGGCAGCGCCGGCTACCAGTTTTACCTCGTCATCCGACAGAATTTCATCCTCTCCGGAAGCCATTTTAGTACCGGGAAATGCTTTACAGAATGCTTCCATTTTTTTAATATCCGGGTCATAAACATATTTTATTACCGCACCTGCTTCCGTTAATCCATTACACATACCATATATATGTCCATGATCCAGGGCAATTGCCGCAATCACAAATTCACCCGGTTTTACCACCGGCCGGGGTCTCCCCTTCGGCGCATAATTCATTCCATCATTCTTTTGCATTACCATAATCCT
>DBEP01000025.1:2776-3060 GCA_002294045.1 Lachnoclostridium sp. UBA903
CGGTCGTAATTTTATCGTCACTAAAATTCTCAACAGAAGCAGATTTTTTATAAAAATATTTTGCATTTTTAATAATCCCTTCTGCCGTATAAAATGCATCTTCCTTGTCCAGCGGCAGGGAAACGGTCTGTCCCGTGCATCCGGATTTATAGATGGCAGTAATCAGCTCTAAAGTATTCCTGCCGTCAATTCCCTGAATCATCGGTTCCCCGCGGTTTAAAATTGCCTGAATCACATTATGGATCTGTCCCGTATGTATCTCATAAGGAAGCGCCGGTAATGCA
>DBEP01000077.1 GCA_002294045.1 Lachnoclostridium sp. UBA903
AATGTATCAACTATTTAGAATAATATGACATGGGGAAAGGCTTTTCTGTATTCCGGGATAATGTTTGTCAGCATTTTCATTCCCCATTGGGAGGTAATTCCCAAACTGATGCGTCCTGTACCGGAAAGGTTCTTAATATTTTGATACAGTTTCTTTTTTATCTGAACCACTGTTTTTGCGGATTCCACATACATGCTTCCGGCAGGGGTAAGGGTCAGCTCATTTTTAGCTCTGTTAAACAAAGGGGTTTCCAGTTCTGCTTCCAGCTTAGACAGATACTGGCTCAAGGATGATTGCGATACAAAAAGATTCTCTGCCGCTTTTGTCATATTTTTTTGTTCTGCGATTTCTATGATATATTCTAAATATTTAATATCCATAAACAGCTCCTGTCTCTCTGTACCACCAAACATGATTCCAATGATCTGCCTGGGTTACGGGACTATTCTAAATAGTTGATACATTACTTCCTGAGATGTATTTTTGCACAATTTATGGAATCTGTCAATCAGAAACCGCCGTCATCCTTACCGTCCGTCTCCCTGCCGGAATTTACGTTCTCTTCCTCCGTCATCCCTGCATTTTGCTGCTTCTCGATTATGCCCGATAATTCTTCCGAAAATTCTGTTGTTAAACCGTCCCGGTAACCACTGCCGTATCTGTCCGTTGGAAACCTGCCTTTCCCATAAAGAAAACGGTATAATAACATACCCACATAGCACAGGGTATAAAAAACAATCATAATAATGCCCGCAACCAATCCTATTCCCTGTCCACTTATAAACGGCATGCTCGCGATGGCAATCAGCAGAACAATTAAAACAAACAGAGAGGAATAAGGGAATCCCCCCAATCTGCATTTTCCTTCGGGGCATCCGTATTTTTTACGGAAACGGATATGGGCTGCCACAATAATAACATAAGTAAAAAGCAAGGCAAATCCGCCTGCACTGATTAAAAACAAATATACTCTCGGCAGGAGCAAACCCAGGCCAAGGCCGGCCAGCATGGCAAAACCGGAAAATAGTATTCCCCTGTAGGGAACGTCGGTATGCTCCTTTAACAGAGCCGGGGCAAGTCCCTCATCCGCCAAAGACCGTATCATCCTCCCAAGGCCGAACATGGCCGCCAGCATAGTGGAAAGTATGGCTGTTATTAATACCAGGTTAATTACGGAACCGGCCCATGTAATGCCAAAACGATTCAGCGCCGCAACCATGGGACTGGTCTCCTCATTGATTTCAGCAGTAGGAATAAGCGGAAGCATTACGGCAACGGATAAGATGTAAAATCCGACCAGACTTATAACGGTATATCTTATGGCTTTGGGTACTGTCTCCTGTGGATTATCGGCTTCTGAAGCCGCCAGGCCGATTATTTCAAAGCCGGCATAGGTAAACATAACAATCAGCATGCTTCCGGCAAGACCTCTTATACCGCCCGGCATAAATGATTCTCTGGTAAGTTCCCCGGCCCCCACCGCCGTATTACCGGGAAATAAACCTGTAATTAATAAAACGGCGATGACAATAAAGGCCAGAATAGTTAAAACTTTTATGGCGGCAAGGCCGCTTTCCAATTTACTTAATCTGCTGGCTCCTAAAAGATTTAATAAGGTCACGCCGATTATTATAAAGCTTCCCGTCCAGGATATGGATATACCAGGAATCCATTCCCGGACTAATAAGGATATGGCAGTCGCTTCGCTGGACATAGCTAAGACCATTCCCGTCCAATATACCCAGCCTACAACGAATCCGGTTCCCTGCCCGTAAGCTTCCGCCGCAAAAGTACGAAAAGAGCCGGAATCCGGATTTGTCACCGTCATTTCGGAAAGTGCAAATAATATATAATAAACCAGTACCCCTCCTAAAATATATAATATTATAATAGACGGTCCCGCAGAATTTATGGCTAATGAGGACCCCAGGAAAAAGGAACCGCCGATAACCGTTCCCAATGCCATCATAGTCAGCTGCCATGCCGATAATCCTTTTTCTTTATTCTTCAATGTATTTCCCTCCATAATAATATTGCCGCTAAACAGTAAATCTGCCTTCTTTTTAAACGAAGGGCGGTTTTTGCCAGTTTAGCTCATTATTACCATTATTATTTCTCAAAATCAGGAAATCCATACTTCATAAAATATTCAGCAAAAAAGTAACCTTTATCTCCACCTTTAAAGTGAATTTGAAGGTTACTTTATGCCATTTTGGGGTTTTGCTTTCCCGGCCTTCCGCTTTTGTACACCCGCCCCTTTAATTGCCGCTTATATCCGGCTGTAATTGATTAATTCAATTGAATATTCTTTTATCATTTTTTTCGTTTCACTGCTTATGAGAAAATCCAGTTCTGTAAGACGCTGTACATTATAAGAAGATGACTTGAGCAGATAGGAATCCATGTATGCCGGATGGCTCATCAGTTCCACATACGGCCTGGAAGAAATATCTTCTATATTATCGTATACGTAGGACAGCCCCGGTTCCCCGTAATAGGTGCGGAACTGTACGAAATCAACGTGAGAAAATCCCGGTATGTCATGGTTTCTCATCGGAAGCCGGTACTTTACGGCAAGTTCCCTGGCCGCCGCGGCCATAACGGGATTGCTGTCTGTGGTGAATAAGTGGGAATCCAGGTGGGTTGGTTTTTGCCCCATGGCCTCTACAAATTTTTGGTACTGGGCTTCGAGTTCCGCCTGTATATCTTCCATCTGATAAGTATGGGAGGAAGGCAGACTGCCCGGTTTAATAAAATAGCCGTCTTTGCCGGTCAGGGTACTGCCTTTCGTAAGCGGCTGCCCGAACGCGATATTTAAATGAAGGCCCACACCCAGGGAGGGACAATCTTTTGCCAAAGCTACGGCATGCCTGAAGCCCGGAGTATTGGTTAAGAGCGTAGCAGATGTCAGAATCCCATTCAGATGGGCATCCATAATCCCGTAATTGACAGCGCGGCAGTAACCGAAATCATCTGCATTTATAATCATTTTACACATAAAGACATCCCTTTCTCTTAGGGCGTGTCTGAAAACTCATTGCACCGGTCTGACCGCCCCACTTTGCGGTATTCTTCGTCGCAATTTTAGGAACGTAGCCCCACTACGCACCCAAAATAGCTCCTTGCCTCCCACAAAGTGGTTCGCCCAGACCGGCACAAGCAGTTTACAGACACGCCCTAAGTCAGTCTGGGCCAGTATCCTTCATTGGCTTTTATCAGGTGGTCCAGAATATACCAGGGCCAACGAAGTCA
>DBEP01000111.1 GCA_002294045.1 Lachnoclostridium sp. UBA903
TTTATTATACTGGGTTGCCGTTGAGCAATGACAGGAAGGAGGGTTCACAGCAAATGATTTTACAGGTTAAAAACATAAAACGGGAATTTTCCATAAATCAAATCAAGCTGGAGGTACTGAGGAATATCTCGTTGGATGTAAAGGCAGGAGAAATCATCAGCATTGTAGGGGCCAGCGGGTGCGGAAAAAGTACGCTGTTAAAGATTATATCAGGTTTGGATGCGGCAACTGCCGGAGAAGTATATGTGGATGATAAAAAAATCGAAAAACCGTCCCAGAAAGAAGTAGGAATTATTTTTCAGGAGCCAAGGTTATTTCCGTGGAGTACGGTCGAAAATAATATCGAATTCGGTCTGTCGGCAAAGCTGTCCAGGATAGAAAAGAAACGAATTATCGGGGAGCATATAAATTTAGTAGGACTGAATGGATTTGAAAAAGCTTTGCCCAGCCAGTTATCCGGAGGCATGCAGCAGCGTGTCAGCATAGCCAGGACCCTGATTAACCGTCCTAAGGTTTTGCTTTTAGATGAGCCCTTTGGTGCTCTTGATGCTTTTACCAGAATTAATATGCAGCAGGAGGTCCTGAAAATATGGCAATTTGAGAAAACCACTATGATTCTGGTCACTCATGATATTGATGAAGCAATCTATCTGGGAGACAGAGTGGTTGTGATGTCAAGCAAGCCCGGCATTATAAAGAAAATAATTCCGGTTGAATTGCCAAGGCCAAGGGACAGAACGGACGGAGATTTTGCATTTCTCAGGAAAAAGGTATATAGTGAATTCTTTGATAATCAGGAAATATCATCGGAATATAATATATGAAGGAGTTTTATTATGAGTGAATCAAAAGCCGAATTACGAAAGGAAATCCAATTAAAAAACAGAGCTTTGGTAGAGGGCATCAATTTTAATCCTGATATATTTCAGTACCTGGATTTAGGAGGGAAATACTTAGAGCAGGTGAATACTTTGTTTGCAAGAGACCGGCATGCACATAGGGAGGTCGAGTTTCCCGCCTGTTTTTTGATGCCAAAAGGTAAATACCGGGTACAGCTTCGCTGGAATAAGTCCAGCCCCCTCAGCCTGAAGTTTGAGGATGGGCAATTTCAGCTGTATGACGGAACAAAACCTGTTATTGAAAAGGTACATTTCTCCCGCAGACCCCATTATTACGGACTGAAAACATCGGATGAAACATCTATGAGGACAATTGCAACCGACTCCGGCTATGGAGCCATGTTTGTGTCTTACAGCAATGAATGCTCATTAAAAGATAAGGGAATGGATTGTCTGTTCTGCAATATCAACGCAACTAAGGATATATATGGAGAAGCTCAGGGCATCAGGTGGAAAACACCTAAGCAGGTAGGTGAAACAATTGCGGCCGGATATAGAGAAGGCTTTGACCACATGACCGTAAGCGGCGGCTTTATACCTGAAAGAAGGGAAGTTGAATATTATATCGACGTTGCCGAGGCTATCCAGAATGAAACAGGGCAGCAGGATTTTAACGGAACGGCCTGTATTGGAGCAATAGATGATTTTACTGTATTTGAGCATTATAAGGAGGCCGGTTTCAGGACCATTGCCACAAATTTAGAAATTTGGAATGAAAAAATGTTTGATGTAATTTACCCCGGCAAATCAAGTCTTTACGGAGGACGGAAAAACTGGCTGGATGCCTTGAGCTATGAGGTGGATGTATTCGGAAAATACAGGGTGCGATCAACTCTGGTATCTGGTATTGAGCCGAAAGAATCGCTTCTGGAAGGCATTGAATACCTTACGGAAAAAGGCATAGTGGTAGAACCTTCCCAATGGAATGTGAATGTAGGTTCCCCTCTGGAAGGTCATCGTACTCCTGCGGAGGAATGGCATTGGGATGTATTTGAAAAAACGGCTGCAATACATAGAAAGTATGGCTTGAAATGGGAGGAAATCAGAGATTCCAATGCAAGCGCCGATGCGGTTTCCTGTGATTTGTTCCGGCTGGAGGAAGACATAGAGGTATCTGATGAATAAAAGATAAAGCTGACCGGCGGTTTTGGATTATTTTTTAAACTGCCGGTTAGCTTTATCATATAAGTAATTGCTGGTACGGTCCTGCATTAGTTTCGTTTAATATCATTGCCATATTCTTTTCTATTATGCTGCGGGCTTATTCTTTTCCTGCTTCTGTGTCAGCGGTAAATTTTTAATGAAATCAACCATCAGGGAAGAGATAGCAACCGATACGATTGAAAAGCCGATCCGCCGGAGCGGAATATAAGTGAGAGACAATAACAGTACGGTAATATCCGTTGCAAGATATGCAAGAAAAATACGGCAGCCGGTTAACCTGGATATGGAAAGGGCTAATGCGTCATCCCCGCCGGTGGAGCCTCCCTGCCGGATTACCAAGCCGGCCCCGGTACCCACAAGGACACCGCCTGCAAGGGCTGCAATCAAAGGATGGGCAGAAAGGTCCGGCAGCATAGGAGGAACCTGTTCCCACAGGNNGACTGAGAGTGGATACGAAGGATACCTTGAGGAAGTCCCTGCCTAATGACCGGAATGCAAAGACATAACAAAGGATGTCCAGCACAGGTGAAACTATGCCGGGTGTGATTCCCAGCCAATGGTTGAGAAACAGGATCATGCCCAGAATACCGCCTTCCGTAATATCTGACTGCCGGTGGATGTTACGCAATCCGAATGAAAGTATGGCGGTGCCGGTTATGATGGCCGCCATTCTGCCGGGGGAAAACAGATTTCTGCTTTCATCTATAGGGTTGATAAACTTTTTATGAAACATCATTAAAACCTCATTTCCGTATTATACAGCCCAAGTATTTCATAATGACTGTAACTTTAGTGTAAACCCTGGTATAATACTAATGTCAAGAAGGCGTTTGTACTCAGGTGTACTCAGGAAAGGAGATGCTCTGCCTATGAAAGATTATTATAAAATCAATGAAATCTCAAAGCTTTACGGTATCGGGGCGGATTCCCTGCGCTATTATGAAAGAATTGGCGTATTGAAACCCCGCCGGGGAGAAAACGGCTATCGCCTTTACAGCCTGAAAGATATTTATAAATTAAATATCATCCGCGATTTGCGTCGGTTGGATTTTTCCATGAAGCAGATTAAGGAATACCTGGATTATCAGAGTATCGGCAATACTCTGGCATTGCTGCGAAACGAGCAGGAGCTTATACAAAAGCAGCTGGAAAATCTTCGTACGGCTAAATCAGCCATTCGTTTCCGAATAGATAATTTGAAAGCCCTGTCCGAAATTACAGCCGGCAGCTTTATGGTCAAATCTTTTCCGGACCGTCCCTGTTTGCAGTTGAACACGGAAATAACAAGAGATGAGGAAGCAGACTTTGCCATTAAGAAATTACAGTGGAAGCATGGGAATAAGGTACACGATCTGGGAAACCAGTCCATTGGGGCAATTCCTTCCATGGAGGATTTTTATAAGGGAGTATACGGAGTGTTTCATTCCGTGTTCTTTATTCTGGAGCAGAA
>DBEP01000033.1:0-2442 GCA_002294045.1 Lachnoclostridium sp. UBA903
CTTTGCCTGTCTTCCAGTGAAAGGGGAATATTGGCGGCTATCTGATCTATTAATTCCTCAACATCCTCCAGTTTCATCAGCTGTTTGATAACTTCTTTCCCAATCTTTGCATTTTCTATAAAGTATACTTCTAAGATATCTCTTAACCCGCTAAGCATAGCCTTTTTTTCCGTACTTGAAAAACGCTGCCCGCTATTATCTTTTAACAGTCCGATTTCTCCCAGAAGAAACGGCTGTTCTTCTATCAGGTTTTCCAACTGTGCCCTCTCCGTTCCCGAAACTAAAACTCGGATTACATTACCGGGCAGTTTTATTATCTGTTTTACTTCTGCTATTGTTCCTATTTGAAATAAATCATCCTGACCCGGGCTTTCTATTTCAGAATCCCGTTGAGTCAGCAGTAATACCAACTGGTCATTTTCCATGGCACTCTCAATGGCATCTATGGATATTTTCCGATTTACATCAAAATGAATCAACATGCCAGGGAGAACCGCCATTCCTCTTAATGCTACAACAGGAACTCTCCTACTATATTCACTCATCCTAACCTCCGCCTGCGTTTAAGTTTTATGCAATACCCTTTCCCGGGCTGCTGTCCTATGTTAAGGGGACTGCCTAAAATGCCTTTATTAAATCTAAATCCACAAACTCCGCAATAGTAAACCCTTGAAGTTATTTCGGAACAATAAAGGTATTTTAAGACAGCCCCCTGTCTATAGATAATTTAAGCAATCTCGTTACTATTTTTTTTCGGTACCCGCTTTGAAATCGGTTTTCTTGGCTGATTATCCTCTGAGCTAATTAACGTAGGCATGTTTCCACCTTCTGCAGCTTCTTTGGTAATAATACACTTCAAGATTTGTGTATCCGATGGGACTTTATACATGGAATCCATCATAATAGATTCCATGACTGCACGTAACCCTCTTGCTCCTGTTTTTCTTTCAAGGGAACGCTTCGCTATGACACGTATCGCCTCCTCTTCAAAATCCAGTTCAACTCCATCCAGTTCAAACAATTTTTTATACTGTTTTACAATTGCATTCCTTGGCTCCGTAAGGATACGTACCAACGCTTCTTCATCCAGTAAATCCAAAGCAACCGTTACGGGAACACGGCCTACAAATTCCGGAATTAATCCATACTTTACGAAATCCTGGGGCATCGCCTGCCTGAAAAGTTTTCCGATATTTTCCTTGGCGCCTTGGGATATTTCCGCATTAAATCCGATTGATTTCTGGCCTATTCTGGCCTCCACAATNNTATCTGTATGAATTCCTGATGGGGGTGCTTGCGGCCGCCTTGGGGTGGAACGGAAGCAACGGTGCCTTCCAGTATTTTTAACAGTGCCTGCTGTACGCCTTCACCGGAAACATCCCGGGTTATGGAAGTATTCTCGGACTTCCTGGTAATTTTATCGATTTCATCAATATAAATAATTCCATGTTCCGCTCTTTCCACATCAAACTCTGCTGCCTGAATAAGTTTTAACAGTATATTTTCTACGTCTTCTCCTACATAACCGGCTTCTGTCAGTGCCGTGGCGTCTGCAATCGCAAACGGCACGTTCAACAGCTTAGCCAGTGTCTGCGCCAGAAATGTTTTACCGGAACCGGTCGGTCCTACCATAAGTATGTTGCTCTTTTGTAATTCCACATCCAGGTCTCTGCCGGCCAGGACACGTTTATAATGATTATAAACGGATACGGACAATACCTTTTTGGCATCTTCCTGCCCGATAACATATTGATCCAAAAAGTTCTTGATTTCAGTAGGTTTCAATAAATTAATATCTGCATCCTGTACGGTATCATCAAATTCTTCCTCTACTATTTCAGAACAGATTTCAATACATTCATTGCAAATATAAACATTACCGGGTCCCGCAATCAGTTTTNNGATCCTGGGTTTTATTACAAAAAGAACATCTTACCTGTTTTCTTTCATCAACTCTGTTTGCCACTAATTTATCAACTCCCTTCCTTTCCGTCTTTTGCAACCTATCTGCTTATGATTACACTGTCAATAATACCATATTCTTTTGCTTCTTCCGCACTCATGTAATAATCTCTTTCCGTATCTATTTCTATAATGTCCAAAGGCTTGCCGGTATTTGAGGCAAGAATCTCATTTAATTTCTTTTTCGTCTTTAATATATTCTCAGCAACTATTTTAATATCCGTTGCCTGGCCTTTTGCACCTCCGGAAGGCTGATGAATCATTACCTCCGCATTAGGCAGTGCAAATCTCTTGCCCTTGGTGCCGCCGGCTAAAAGAAATGCGCCCATGCTGGCAGCCATACCGATACAAATAGTGGATACATCACATTTAATATAGTTCATGGTATCATAAATAGCCATACCTGCCGTTACGGAACCTCCCGGGCTGTTAATGTACAGATTTATGTCTTTTCCAGGGTCTTCTGATTCCAGGAATAAT
>DBEP01000033.1:2547-2825 GCA_002294045.1 Lachnoclostridium sp. UBA903
CTCCTAAAAATATTATTCTTTCCTTTAACAATCTGGAATAAATGTCGTAGGATCTTTCACCACGGCTTGTTTGTTCAATGACATAAGGTACTAAACTCATAGTAAATCCTCCTTCTTTGTATTGCTTTTTAAGAATTTTTTAAATCTAAAACTGTATTCCGATTACACTTCCACAGCCGCTTCCGTCACAAAATCCACTGCTTTTTGTACGGCCATGTCCATTATAATATTCTCTTTTTCATTTTCACCGATTAATTCTTTCAGCTTATCTGCTTCCA